>QXHL01000034.1 GCA_003584005.1 Alicyclobacillaceae bacterium I2511
GGCCAAGACGATCGACTGATCCTGCATTTTATCTAACGTCGCCTCTCGCTGGGAATCATATATGGCCTTAACCGTTACCTTCTCGTTGCTGAAGAAACGGTAGGCCGCTTTGGTGGAGCTCCACTGACCGAGGGCTTCGGGTAAAGAGCTTTGCGGATGCTCAGTCAGTTCTGCAACCAAGGAAACCAGACGCTGTGAGAGACGAACGTCACCAAAATCGGCTGTTGCGCATTCCTTGGCTGCCCACAGCATCAGTGGGTCCCCGATGGGGTCAAAACCTGTCGAAAATGGCGGTGTAAGGGATACAAATAGACATCTTTAACAGGAACGTTCTGGCGGTGATGACGGTCTAATTTGCCTCGCCCTGTAGTTTGACCTGCATAGAGCCAATTGGCAGCTTTATAGCAGGTGCCGGAAAATCGCTCCTGTTCTACAAATGTCTCTAGGAGAACCGGCTGATATCCATATAGTTGCGGCCAGTCGCGAACCACTTGTCGGGCGGCTAGGCTGAGGATGCGAGAAGCCAAGTTAGGCACATGAACCCAAGGCAGGATGAGGAAGCGTGCGTTGTTGACCACCAAATGAAGGTGAGCCGTACGCTCATCGGGTGACCACCCGATAAAAGCGTCTCGGGCCGCTACTTTCCAGGCGGCAGCACCGAAGCCGAGGGCGGCCAACAGTGTATTTCCGTGCTTGACAAAGTATCGGATCTGGGCACCTGGTAGCGGTTTGTACCCCAGATAATGATGACGCGCCACTAATTCATTCCATAACTTAGAATCTGCCACGGTGGTCACGCGAAACAGCGTGAGACGTGAAATTTCCGAATTGGAACAACGTACCTCCGGTTGGGGGTCAGAAGCAGCCGTGAATACCACTCCTTGGACAGGAGTGTATGAATGTATCGGTGCAGGTAAGGACAAGAGACTATCCTCTTGCATCCGCAAAAGAGCAACCCTAGCGGACATGACTTTGGGGAGTCCGTCAGGTTTGTACCAACCAAGATCAGCGCACAGCGCGCGAGCAATGGACGCCCTGGTTGGATATTGTTGTGGAGACGCGATGATCATCCGGATTGTTTCAAGTTCCGATTCGGTGAACATTCTCCCACAGTAACGATGGCCTGAAGCCGTTGGTGTAATTTGAGTGTCCATGAGCCAAGTCTACAAAAAATCATGACATGTGTCCAGCACTATTTTGGAGGTACTTATGGGTAATGCTAAGGGATAAATCCAGGGAGTTCTAAAAGCCTATACCTTTGCACTCTCGCAGGCTCTCGCGTTGGTTTGCGCCATGGCTACAACATCCTGTGCCTGATGCTCGGGCAGACTTTCTTTTTCGGACGACCCGCTCTGACTCCGATAGCTGCCAAAGGTGGAAGGCACCGCTTCAAGAGCATCGGCAGAAAAGCCATGAACTTGGCGGGCGGCAGAAAAGGGAACTTGCCGCTCTTATGCCACTTCGTGAAGGATTGTTTTCAACCGTTCCTCCCCTTCGCTAGTGAGAACGCGCCGACAATACTTTGGACATCAGTCGACATGATATTTGCAATAGTAGACCCCGTTTTGATTGGATTTATATTCCGTAAAATTAATATACCAAAACGATTTATCTAATACAATTAAAAAATCAGACGATTCGACTAACGGCGAGTGCTTTAGTTCCCTAGCGCTAAAGCGCGGGGCTTTACGGCGTATCCGGTAAGTCGAATAAAAGGGTATAGGATGGATTGTAACCTCTTGACAAACATAAGCGTAATGATTACATTTAATTCAGGTGTTATTCGTAATAGTTACGAACAGATAAAACGGAAATTATGGGGCTACACTGATGAAGTGTGGGTAGGTTGAGGGGGAAATGAATATGCAGAGATGGAGAAATGCCTTGTTTGGCGTTGGACTTAGTTTGTTTGGCGTTGTGCTAACCGGTTGTGGCAGTCCAGCGGGTACACCTGCAGCCGGGGGTCCATCGACAAGTGGCATGATTACAGCAGTCGGCGCTGAAAATGAATATGGCAACCTGATTTCCCAGATTGGTGGCAAAGCGGTCTCTGTACAGAGTATCATGACGAACCCTAACGTGGACCCACATACTTATGAGGCGGATACTGCAAACGCCCGCTTTGTGAGTGCCGCCCAGCTCATTGTGCAAAATGGTATCGGGTATGATTCCTTCATGAATCATCTCGAATCCGCATCCCCCGTTAAAGGGCGTATTGTTGTCACGGTTGCCAATGTTCTCGGTTACGGGCCTAACACCCCCAACCCCCATTTATGGTATAACCCTAGCACTATGCCACGTCTGGCCCCCATTGTAGCAGCGGACTTAAGTAAACTGGATCCACAGGAGCATACGTATTTCGAGCAAAACGCTTCCCACTTTATCCAGTCTTTGCAGCCCTGGACGCAAGCTGTCCAGCGCGTGCACTCTGAATTTCCAGGGGCTCCAGTGGCCGTGACAGAACCTGTCGCCGACTATCTTCTACAGGCTTGTGGATTGTCTATTCGTACGCCCTGGGCATTTCAGGCCGCCATCATGAATGGGGTCGACCCTTCACCACAAGATGTTGCTGTCGAGGAAAACCTTTTAAAACAACGACAGGTGAAACTGTTTGTGTATAACCAGCAAGCAGTGGACGCAACGACCAGCTCGTTGTTGGGAATAGCGCGGGCCAATCACATTCCCGTCGTAGGAGTCTATGAAACCATGCCCCCAGACTATTCCTACCAATCATGGATGGTCACAGAAACGAACGCCTTTTACAATGCGTTAAAGAATCACTCATCCATGGTGACTTTACATTGAGGGAGGCAGGGAGTGAAATGACATCCGAAGCGGCGATTACGTTCAATCAGGTTCACATGGCTTTCAGTGGGCATACGATTCTTCGAGAACTTCAATTCAATATCGATAAAGGGGCGTTTGTTGGCGTAATAGGCCCAAATGGAGCGGGGAAGACCACGCTCATCCGGCTTATTTTAGGACTCATCCGTCCCAGTTCCGGCACAGTGCACGTTTTTGGTTCGCCAGTCCGTAGGGGAAAGCGACAAATTGGATATGTGCCACAGAGCTTTGTGGCCGATCCGGATATGCCCCTGCGGGCTCGCGATCTAGTTGGGTTAGGGTTAGATGGGGAGCGGTGGGGATTTGCATTTCCTAATCATGCCCGGCAACAGCGCATCCAAGACATGCTGGACCGGGTTGGAGCAACCCGCTATGCAGATGAGCCTGTCGGTACGTTGTCAGGCGGGGAGCGCCAACGTCTACTGATTGCGCAGGCTTTGCTGACCCACCCAAAGATTTTGCTTTTGGACGAGCCCCTTTCCAATCTGGATATTCATAGTGGTCATGAGATTATCCAATTAGTCGCAGAAATTGCCCATGATAGCCATGTGACAGTGATGTTTGTGGCCCATGATATGAATCCATTGCTGGGGGTTATGGATCAAGTCCTCTATCTTGCCCAAGGGCGAGCGGTGGTGGGAAGTGTCGATGAAGTCATCCTGCCAGAAGTTTTAACAGAACTTTATGGGCAGCCTGTCGAGGTGCTGCGAATCAACGGGCGTATTCTTGTCTTCGCCAGTGGTGAAATGGTTCCGCTCACACATTCCGAATCCATCGCACATGGTCATGCGCTGGCTTAAATTAAAAATAAATGCCTTAAGGGGGGAACCGGAATGCATTGGTTTCAACATCTGATTGCTCCCGGATTTTTTCAGAGCACAGAAGTTCAAGTAGCCTTAATCATTGGCAGTGCTGTCGCAATAACTTCCGCTGTCGTTGGGGTCTTTGTAATCCTGCGGGGGCAGGCTTTTCTGGGGCACGCATTGGGGGATGTCGGGAGTACAGGTGCGGCAGGTGCCGCCCTAGTGGGGATACAGGCCATTTGGGGATTTCTCACTGGAGGATTAGTCGCGGGAACTGCGGTCGACATCTTGAGTCGACGCTCCCGTGAACGGGAGGTTACAACGGGGGTTGTCTTATCGGCAATGCTTGGCCTCAGTGCACTGTTCATTTATCTGATTACACAAGTGTCCAGCACCACGGGCGTCACACAGGAGATTCTATTTGGATCTATTTTTGCCGTGAACCGTCATTTAGTCGTACCGATGATGGGTCTCTCCTGTGTGGCCCTGTTTTTGATTGCCTTCATTTATCGCCCACTTTTGTTGTCCACCATTAGTTTGGAGACGGCTCAAAGTCGGGGTGTGCGCGTACGTCTTGTCAGCCTTATATTTCTCTTTGCGATGACCATGGCGGTGGAACAGTCTGCATTGGTAATGGGAGCTCTGTTAAGTACTGCACTCTTGATTGGGCCCGCAGCGACAGCGATTCGCCACACACGGCGGCTAGGCTACACAATGCTCATGGCGGCGGGGCTGGCCCTGCTGGATACTTGGCTTGGCATTATGCTTGCATACAACAGCTTTTACTGGCCGCCAACGGGACGCGGTTGGCCAGTGAGCTTTTTCATCGTCACGGTTATGGTCTTGAGTTATATATTGAGTCAGCTTATTCCACAACCGCAAAGCAAACGAGCACAGTAAAGAAGCACAGTAAAGGGGGCGCTTAGGGATGACAAATTTGTGGCAGCACATTTTTGAACCAGGTCTTTTTACTTATCCGTTTCTCATTCACGCCTGGATTAGCGCCAGTGCCGTTGCGATTATATCTCCCCTGATTGGCTTTTTTGTGAACCTCCGCGGTGAGTCGTTTGTTGCGCACGCCGTGCCTCGGGGAGCCTTTGCCGGGGCGGCTGCAGCATTTTTGGTAGGTGCGAATTCAATTTTGGGACTTAGCGTGTTTGCCCTTGCCATGGCCCTGAGTATGGGATTTATGCGGCGTCACAGTCAAAATGGCGTCATCACCGCGTTAACTTTGGTCATGGCGCTCGGGTTAGGAGACCTTTTTTTGACGATTGGCAACACCTATGCCCCGGAAGTGTTCGCATTGTTATTTGGACAACTGTTGGGCGTCAGTGCATCTGAAACAATGGCTATCACTGTCTTAAGTGTCGTGCTGGTAATTGTGGTGGGAATTGTCTTTCGCCCGCTCTTACTGTCGTCAACGGTCCCAGAATTTGCGGCTGCGCGTGGGGTTTCCCTAACAGCCATGAATCTTACGTTTGCCGTGTTGGTTGCACTCGACGCAAGTCTTACTGTCCCAGTCGTGGGAGCCCTTCTGGCCTTTAGTCTCATGATTGGGCCAGCCGCGGCAGGGGGGTATCTTGCCAAGAGTCCTTGGGGTGCCATGGGTTATGCCATTGCTGTTGCTTTGGGTTCTGTCTGGATTGCCATTATCATTGGCTATGATACCAGTCTTCCAATTGGCTTTTTGGTGGCGTCATTAAGTCTTGTGGCTTATGTGGTGGCACGCTTAATTCACATGGCCAGGAAAACGCGGCGCTTCAAGCGTTACGTGAGTCCCCTGTAGCGGCTGCGTTTCCGTCGAAGTGCAGTCCGTTCGCGTGTATGTAGCGCAGTAGCAGCCCAAATAGTACCACTACGATGAGGCCAAACAACGCAAATGTGGCGCTGTAGCCCATTCGGATCCCAAACCATCCTACAAGAGGCATGAGAGCGGCAGTAATCATCATGGCGGAACTGAAGAAAGACGTGGAGGAGCCGACCTCATGCGCTTTGAAGGTGGTGTTTGCAATTTGCAGGCCAATCGGCCACAGCATTCCTTCGGGGATACCTGCAAATGGGAAAACGAAGTAGAATAAACTGTGTATAAACGTTGCCAGCGGCAGCAGAATTGCGGCCGCAACGGCAAATCCCATGGCGATTACCAGATACCTTACCTTGTTGCGAATCGGCGATTGCAGCATAACTACCAATCGCGCCCCGACGTTGAAAACGAACATGACTCCGATTAAATAGAAAACCTGCGGGGCCGACAGTCCCAATTTTCTACCGTACAGGACACCAAATGAAAGCACGATGAAATAGGGGATCTTGTTGCCGAGGGCAGCGATTAAGGAGGCGTTGAACGTGGTGTTCTTGTTTCGGAACAGGAATTCGAATCCACTCTTTGCTTTGCCATCACGCACTTCAGAATGGTGTCCGACGTATTGCAGGGCGTGCTTGCCGTGAAGCGCAGCCAAAAAGGGGAGCGCGATAATCGCCATGCTGGCAAAGAGGGCAAACATGTTCTTGATGCCCAACAGGGCAAGCAGTGCTCCGGTGGCGAAGGGGGCGATGATTAGCGCGGTGGAGACCCAAAACGCAAAGGCTGATTGATCAATCTGGCGCTGGTGTGGGTCTGTCGAAGCCATGCCGCCCATTGTCATCAGTGCATCCATATACACGCCTGTCACAAGACCGTCAAAGGTCATGATGCTGTCCACTTCAATTGTGCCGTGAAGGATGAGGTACAGAGGCATGGTAGCACCAAGTAAGAGCAAACAGATGCCCACCGTCCGGCGTAATTGGGCTGGTGCAATTTTGTGCACGAGAAATGCCGCTAGCCCGAAGGCCACGCCAAACAGTGCAAACGCGATGCCAATCTGTGTGGCGTCCATGCCAAAAAGGGCCGCCGCGTAGCCGATGGTTGTCTGATAAAACTGCAGCATGAAGCGGCCAAGGAAGGCTGTGGCAATGACGAGCCACTCCGTACCGCTAATCATGCCGACGGCAAGGCCAATTTTGCGACTGTTCCATATTCCCATGCAAATCCCGCCCTTTCTCGGTGTGACTCGTTTGCCTGCTCCACAGGGGAGACCCCAGTGGGTGTTGGCTCCACAGGGCTACACAGGGCCCCACAGGGCCACATTGTATAATTATGCCACTACGAGAAGATGTAAGGGTAATCGCGCTGTATTGACACATTTCTATGTTCGGATGGACCAGGCTATTCCATGGCGCGGTGATTGCTAAGGCAGGAGCTCCCAGCAGGGGCCCTGCACCCATCTGGATGCCAGCGGGAAAGGGTATCGGAGAGAGTACAACCCAAATAAGCACTACATTGAGACTGTCGATACACTAGGTATCGTAGGATATTCACATTCCCTATAGGGGTTTCTTCTGTAATTCACATCCCCCAGCAAGGATTCTCTTGGGAACTGAATCGGCCGTTTCAAATAAGGGACCCCAGGACGCTTATAGGCCTTTTCAAGCCGCTTTCCGCATCAATAGGCGTCCGCCAGGCCCTTATTTCAGTAAATTCGGTACAAACACGGTGGGAAAACGTGCAATAGACGACTTTCACACCCTTATTTGCGTTTCATCCCACGATATTTGATGATTTAGCGACTGGGGGACCCTTGCGCGCCTAGCAAAGCTAGGCACAACTTACTGGTGAAAGCCCAATCGAGGTAGGGGACTCGCCTTGATGTCTTGGTAGGTGAAGCGGAGCACATGCCAACCATCGATGGCAATCTTGAGATGGGGCTGAATGTAGGTAAAGTCAATATAACGGTATTTCTCCATGAAGTCGGGGGTTTCATACTTCGGGTGCAATCCGCTGAAATTGTGTAATGTGGGCCACCACACATTTTCGCGGAAGAAGATGTCACCCATCCAAGCGACTTCTTTCGCTAAAGCACCTCTTGAGTTTCACAGCAAACAAACAAGAGCTTATTTTATGGCCATAATTTGACCTTTGGTCAATTCAATTAATTGATTGGGTGTTAATTTAAACACCGCCTTAGGATGCCCTGCGGCCGCCCAAATTGTTTTAAACTGGAAGAGGTCTTCATCAATTATTGTCGTAATGTCTGCTACGTGTCCAAACGGCGGCACCCCTCCTATTACATACCCTGTGCGTTCACGTACAAAGTCGGCGTCAGCTTTTCCAAGTTTATCGTTTAACTGATTGGAAAGTTGTTTTTCATTGACACGATTAATGCCGCTGGCAACAACTAATAGCGGGCTATCTGTGTGTTTAAGGCGAAAAATAATCGACTTTGCAATTTGTGCCACCACACAACCAATAGCATCCGCAGCTTCTTGAGCAGTTCGTGTACTGTCTGATAATTCCATCACTTCGTTTTCATAACCCAATTCCAATAATTTATTTTGTACCCGCTGTGCACTTTCTTTTAGTTGTTTCGTCAAAGTGGTTCCCTCCTCCTAGAAATATAATAGTCCAATTTACGGTTGCTTTTCCGCCCTAACCTTGGAAGAAATCATGACAAAAATTGATTGGACCATCGAGCACGATTACTTGGAGATTGAATACTCCGGGAAATCCCTCATGATTGTGTTCACAGAACGAGGGTGGACGGCTTCAGGCACGTCTGAAGCTTGAATGGGATGAATCCTTTCCCCGCCATGACGGAGATGAACAGGTGCGCCGCTGTTCTTTCTGCGGTGTGAGGGTATATCGGACGCATTCCCAGGTTTGTCTTCAACGCTTGAAAGGAGTCCTCTAAACTGAACTGCTGAATTCCCAGGCCGTCTCTTCTGGAGGCGGATGTGCCCACAAGTGGCTGGGATTTTCCATGTGGAGGGATGAAGATGCATAGACGGTCCGTTCCCCAGCCTTTATAATAAGAGGATAAAGGAGAGCAAACCGTTTGACTATCTCACGAATTGGCAAAGACATTACCCATAAGCACATTGCAGAGTATGCCAAGGATGGGTTTGTACAGTGGTTGGAGTTGGATTTACCCCGGATTGTGGAGTCGGTGTCTTCCAACATTGAAACGGTGGACGTCAAACAAGGGCTGTTGGACTGGGTTGTGCGCCTAGAGGATGATAGTCTGTTACATTTGGAATTTCAGTCGACTTTAGAATCGGCTTTGTATCGCTTTTTCTGGTATGACGCGCAACTTTTTTATGCCAAGCGACAGAAAATTCAAACGGCTGTGCTGTATACCACACCTTCCAAGCAGGCTCCGGAACAGTTGGAGGGTGGGGTGCTTCACTACCAAGTCACCAACATTTTTATCTATCTCAGAGATGGCGAGCAGACCTTACGGAGATTGCGCCAACACTTGGCGGCAGGTCACTGGGACTTGAACGATGAATTGGACACAGCTTTTCTCGTCTTTATGCACCAGGCTCCAGAGATTGACACCATTTTGGAGATTGTGCGAGCCATTCCTGAGGAAGAATTAAAACGTCACACAGCGGCCTTGCTGTACGGATTGGCATCCACACAAATGAGTGAAGCGCAAAAGCAGAGAATGGAGCGTGAATTTGAAATGGAAAGCATTTTGGAAAAGTGGATGGATGAGGCAGCCGAGAAAGGGTATGAAGAAGGGAAACGGGAAGGAAAGTTAGAAGGAAAGTTAGAAGGGAAGTTAGAAGGGAAGTTAGAAGGGAAACAGGCTACAGCAAAAAAGATGCTCTTGCGAGGGATGGCCCTGGAGGAGATTGCGGACCTGACAGACCTGTCCCTTAAAGAAATTCAACAAATCAAGCGGCAATTAAGCTCCCGTTGAAACAAGAGGCGTTCGGTTCCCGACTTGTTCACAGTCGGGATTTTTTGTCTGTGGATACCTTCGCTCTTCACCGGTTTTGTCTCGTCAAGAGAACGGACACCCCAAAGCCGAGGAAATGTAAGGTTGGATATTCAGATAATGAGCGCTTTGTGCGCTATTCCGAGCTCTCGGGCCACCTGAGTGGTTGCCTTCCCGTCCTCCACAGCCAACTGAACCGCGTGGAGCTTGAACTCTTGATCACATTTCTGTGTCATGTGAATTACCCTGAATCGCCTTATTCTTATATTCCCTTCCGAGCGATTTTAAGGGCATACTATTCCCTACATTCTCTTGTCGCGGTGACTTCAAATTGTATACCTCGTGTGGCCCAAGAATAAGGCGGTAGAAATCGCGCTCCCGCGCGATTTTCGAAGAGTGGTACATGGCACCGTCACATTCAATCGCCAGGATATACCGAGTTGGGTCTTGGGGGTGGACAATCGCTAGGTCAATTCGATACCCAGAGAACCCAACCTGAGTATGTACGATATATCCAAGGCTGCGCAATGCATTGGCTACTTCTTCCTCAAAGGGACTGTCGTAGATTGACTGATTTTGAATATCCTGAACGACTGTGGCATCCTGGAGACGGTCAAGGACTTGACGTATCTTTTCCTCGTCCCCTTCTTTTGAAAGAGATCCAAACTGGCTGAATTTCTGTCAACTGTTCTTCTCTTTGCGCTTCATTTAACAATCGGTACAGCAGGCCTGCTTGCGGCGGATTCACTAGCAAAGCCTCGTAATCGTGGACAAGTGTGCTGGTTGACTGATGGAACTTTCCCATCACCATGTATGGCTCTATCCGAAATGAGACCTGCTCTTTCGGAATATCAGCAGATTTTAGATTGGAGAGGGGGAACATCAGCTTTTCGAGCAAGAATATTGGCTGCAATGCTAAGATCCAGGCCCAACTTCATGCGGGCAAAGCTTGTGATATCAACAGGATTTATATGTAAAACTTGACTGGTTGAAATCAATCCTATTTGTAATTTTACTGGTTTTTAAAAACATATATTTGCGCCCTAATTTTGGCATTCATTAGTTTTTGCCTTTTCTATGCGTTGCGAAAAAGAGTCGTGAGGGAGCAACGAGCGACTGTTTGGGCTTGAGCGGGTTATCCACACGAGTTTTGAAGTGCTGATGCAGTAGCTTAAACTCTGGATTCGTAGCGGCTAAGAAGCCCCCCTCGGTGGATCAGGGTCCACAACTTTCGACAACTCGAATTCTTGCGTTCTCCTTTCCGACACACAGATCAGATGACTTTCCGTCCAACTCCATCCGCGTCGCTTGACAGTATTCTATCGGGAAGAATATGTTAAATTCATCTAATGTAAGGTTGAAGTAAAGTTGATGTGAAGTGGGGGATACCCTTGTGGCAGATCTATGAGGAACTGATTGAAGCGGTACCGCCGGACCTCCGCGTAGAACGGTGTTTGGTTGGTCTCAATTGGACGTTGGTTCAATCGAAGAATACCGGGATTGCCATGACGACGGTTGAAGGACCTCGCAGAAGCAGTTTGGCTGGATCGATTGTGGGGATGCCAGTTCGGGAATTGGCGAAACAAATAAAATCATGGAATGAGGTAGATGCTGCACTGGGACTCGCCGCAATCAACTCTGTTTTAAATGAAGTTAATCATGTACGGGAATGGAACGGCGCTTTACCCACCCATTATGAGGAAGCCAATGCATTTACGGTTTTACGCGATCAGGTGGTGGGGAAACGCGTCTCTGTAATTGGACATTTTCCTAGCCTTGAAAGTTGGAAAGACATTTGTCAACTGAGTATTTTGGAACGACATCCGCAGGATGATGATTTACCCGACCCCGCTTGCGAGTACTTGCTGCCAGAACAAGATTTTGTCTTTATGACAGCCACCACGCTCATCAATAAAACCTTTCCGCGTCTGTTGCAACTGGCGCGGAAATCCCGAGTGATTCTTGTCGGACCCAGCACACCCATGACGCCCATCCTTTTTCAGTACGGGGTGGATGTGCTGGGTGGGATGATTGTCACAGAGGCCGCCTCTGTTTGGCAAGCCGTTGGAGAGGGAGGGGATATGGAACTTTTTCGCAAGGGCGGTCTGATGGTGCAGATGACAGCCCATTGAAAACTTTGTGCACTGCAGTGCCTGCAGTGCACAAAAAATTAAGAGCGGGTACCAGCGTTTGCGAGAAATTGCTTTTTTCATACACTTACTTTTCATACACTTACAATAAGGAGCCATCGTGTAAATGAAAACAGTACCTATTGAACAGGCGTTGGGTCATCGACTGGCCTACGATGTGACGGAAGTCACTCCAACCACGGTACAATCCATAATTACAAAAGGAACCCTGATTGAAAAACGGCATCTTTCACTATTACGAAATGCAGGACACACCCTGATATATATTGAGGAGGATGGCCTTCTTGAGGATGGCCAAGACTTGATTCAGGAAGGCCCCGCGTCGTTCGCAATCGCTCAAGCATTGGCTGGGTCGCAAGTAACCATTAAAAAAGCAGATTCCGGGAAGACACTCTTATTGGCGAAAACAGAGGGCCTGGTAAAAATTCAAACAGACACCTGTCACTGGGTCAATCATACAGATGTCGCTTTAGTTATCTCCAAGCCGTCACTCAGTGTGGTGCGCACACAAGAGTTGGTCGCGGTGGTGGATTTGATTCCGTTGACGGTGTCCACAGTCTCCCTATCCAATATCATTAAACACATTGGCAATCCGGGATTTGCCATAGATATTCGCCCTTTTTTACCTTTAACCGTGGGATTGTTGATTACTGGCACGGAGGTTTATGAAGGGCGCATTCCCGATGCCGTGGCACCGATTGTTCAGAAGCAGGTTCAAATGTACGGAGGGACTCAGGGAACCGTGCAAATTGTTCCCGATGATGAAGACCTCATTGTGTCCGCTCTTCATTCTATGGTGGAAGAACACGATGTAGTAATTGTTACCGGAGGGATGAGCGTTGATCCAACGGATCGCACACCTTTTGCGATTCGTCGCGTTGCGGACACCGTTTTAAAGTATGGCATTCCATTATTGCCGAATGCCATGAGTATGGTTGCTCAAAAAGGAGAAACAGTGATTTTGGGAATTTCCTCAGGACTTGTCTATTATCAGCAGGAGAATATTTTGGACAAGCTGCTTCCCCTTGTGTTTGCACAGGAACCCATCACTCGAGAATATCTTGTCAGCCTAGGAATTGGGGGTTTGATGCCGAGTTTTACTAAAAATTTCACTAAAATTCATACTCCATAATGTGTGGAGCCTATTTTTTCACATGTGATGGGCGAACATCCATTGGACTAGTCCATACCTATCATCAAAACCCCCCCGAAAGTACCTTCCTTAGTTCAATTGGCAAGAGTAAAATTTTGTAATACTAAGACAATTGCAAAGGGGTGAATGGATTGATTAAGAAACCGGTTCACATCAATGGTGCAAACATGAAGTTGGTTATTGACCCAGAGATGACTTTGGCCGACGTTCTCCGTGGACAGCTTCATCTGACCGGTACGAAAGTCAGTTGCGACAAGGCTCAGTGCGGTGCCTGCAATGTCATCATGAACGGAAAACTGATTTTCTCCTGCGTCACCAAAATGAAACATGTCCCTGACGACGCCGTTATTACCACAGTCGAAGGCATCGGTACCCCAGATAGCATGCATGCACTACAACTGGCTTTCGTTAAGCATGGCGCTGCACAGTGCGGGTTTTGTACCCCTGGCTTCATCGTCTCCGGAAAGGCACTATTGGACGAAACCCTCACCCCAACGAGGGTGGAAGTGCGCGACTGGTTTCAAAAGCACAAGAATGTTTGTCGCTGCACGGGGTACAAGCCGATTGTGGATGCTGTGATGGATGCTGCGAAGCTGGTACGCGGAGAAATCACGGTACAGGATTTGAGCTTCAAGATGCCGGAAGACGGGAAAATTTGGGGCACAGACTACCCACGACCATCGGCGGTGGGGAAAACTACCGGTACCTTAGATTACGGGGGCGACTTCGGCATCAAAATGCCCCCTGGTACCCTCCATCTCAAACTAGTTCAAGCCCAAGTTTCTCATGCCAACATTCTTTCCATTGACACTTCCGAGGCCGAAAAAATGCCTGGCGTATATAAAGTCGTCACCCATAAGGATGTGAAAGGAAAGAACCGCATCACCGGGCTCATCACTTTCCCCACAAATAAAGGGGACGGCTGGGACCGACCAATTCTTTGTGACGAAAAGGTGTTCCAATTTGGGGACGCCCTGGCGATTGTTTGTGCCGACACTGACGAACACGCAAAAGATGCTGTGGCGAAAGTCCAGGTTGAGTTGGAAGTGCTCCCTGCTTATATGAGCGCACCCGCCGCCATGGCGCCGGACGCCATTGAGATTCACCCTGGTACTCCCAACGTGTACTTCCGGCAGGGAATCATCAAGGGGGAAGACACCACGCCTTTAATGGAACAAGCAGATGTGGTGGTGGCGGCAGAGAACTTGTACGTGGGTCGTCAGCCACACCTCCCTATTGAATCGGACGTGGCCGTGGCCTACTACGATGATAAGGGCAACGTGCAAATTATGTCGAAGAGTATTGGGTTGGAACTGCACGCGCTAATGATTGGACCGGGACTTGGACTCGACGCGGGCAAGAACCTGTTTTTGTCTCAATTCCCGGGAGTGGGGGGTACATTCGGCTACAAGTTCAGTCCTACCATTGAGGCGCTGGTGGGGGCCGCCACAATGGCTACCGGACTACCCTGCTTTTTGAATTTAGACTATTACCAGCAAATCACGTACACCGGGAAACGGTCGCCCTTCTTTGTCGATTTGAAATTTGGGGCTACGAAGGAAGGCAAAATCATTGCCATGGAAAGTAATTGGGTGGTTGATCACGGTCCGTATTCAGAGTTTGGGGACCTTCTTACTCGGCGTGGCGCCCAATTCATCGGTGCCGGCTATGGCATTGCGAACATCCGTGGTGCTGGCTATACGGTGGCCACCAATCACGCGTGGGGTTCTGCATTCCGGGCGTACGGGTCACCCCAGAGTCTGTTTGCTTCCGAGACATTGATGGACATGTTGGCTGTGAAACTGGATATGGATCCGCTGGAGCTCCGTTACCTTAACGCCTACCGCCCCGGCGACACACTTCCGTCTGGGCAGGTGCCAGAAGTGTACTCCATGACGCAACTCATTGACATCATTCGACCGAAGTACCAGCTTGCCTTGAAAGCGGCCAGAATTCATTCCACACCGGAGAAAAGGCGCGGTGTCGGGGTGTCTGTGGGGGTTTATGGCTGCGGCTTGGATGGGCCGGATGGCGCCGAAGTGTGGGCGGAACTGCTACAGGATGGCAGGGTACAGGTGAGTACCAACTGGGAAGACCATGGTCAGGGCGCGGACATGGGGCTCTTGGCGACTTCCCACGAAACCCTGCGCTCGATGGGCATTAAACCGGAACAAATCAAACTGGTCATGAATGACATGAACCTGGCTCCGGCAGGCGGCCCAGCGGGGGGCAGCCGCTCCCAATTTGTAGTTGGAAACGCCGTTGTAAACGGTTGTAGACAACTGGTGAACGCGCTAAAGAAAGACGATGGGACTTACATGACCTATGACGAAGCGGTGGCAAAGGGCGTTCCCACGAAATATATCGGTCAGTGGAACACGGCTTTTGCAGATGCGACCGCCTGCGATGTGGACACAGGTCAGGGCAGACCCTTTGTTTCCTACATGTACGGGGTCTTTTTGGCGGAAGTAGAAGTGGACACCAAGACGGGTAAGGTCCAGGTTGTGAAGATGACCTTGGCTGCGGATGTCGGCAGTATTGCCAACAAAACGGTTTTGGACGGACAGATGTATGGGGGCATCGCCCAAGGGATTGGGTTGGCGCTGACAGAGAATTTCGAGGACCTAAAAAAGCACAGAGACATGCTTTCCTGTGGAATCCCATATATCAAGGATGTTCCAGACGATATTGAAATCATCTACTTGGACAGTCCGCGTGATCTGGGCCCATATGGTGCTTCCGGGACTGGCGAACTGCCACTCACCGCACCCCATGCCGCCATCGGCAACGCCATTTACAACGCGTGTGGTGTGCGAATTCTGCAGCTGCCAGCGCTGCCGGAAAAAGTGTTGGCAGGTCTTCAGGGGAAAGAAATTCCGGTGGTTACGCGATCAATCAAAGACCCGATGTTTGTGTAAAACAAGGGGAGAGGCAAGATGAATGAGTTGTATGAAACTTGTGCCCAGGTACTCTCCAGCGGCGAAGACGTGGTGTTGGCCACCATTATGAGCAAAAAAGGGTCTGCACCCCGGACTGCAGGTACGAAAATGCTGGTACGGCGGGATGGGTCCATCGTGGGAACGATTGGTGGCGGTCTGTTGGAAGCCCACGTCCTTAATCTCGCAAGGGTAGGGTTTCAAACTGGCCAATCTGCCGTTCAGGAGTTTCAGCTTACGGGTAACGATGTGGCAGGAACGGACATGATTTGTGGTGGACGAGTTGAAGTGTTTGTGGATTTTTTGTCCGCCAATGTTCCTCACAATGTGGAGTTCTTCCAGAGCGCTGCAAGCTTGCAGCGCTCTGGTCAGCAGGCGTTGCTGGCTACCGAACTACCAGGCCAAGCTGGCGACGGTGCCAGACTTGAGAGAGGCCTCTTGTTTAAGGACGGAAGGCAAGTCGGCAGCAGTCTCCCGGCTGTGTGGCGGGATCCACTGTTGCAATCCGTCCGAGGGGGGCATCCGCAGCAGGTAACGGTGGGTGGAACTCGTTACCTGCTGGAAGCTGTCCATACCCTGAGAACGGTTTACCTGTTTGGGGCTGGACATGTCTCCCAACAAGTGGCAAAGCTGACCTCCATGGTGGATTTTCGCACGGTGGTGTTGGATGATCGCGAGGAATTCGCCAATCGGGGGCGTTTTCCGGAGGCGGACGAAATCCTGGTGGCAGATGGCTTTGAACATTGTGTCAAGGACTTGCCGATATCTGCAGATAGTTACCTGGTTATTGTCACCAGGGCACATCAGCATGATTTGACAGTGCTGGCTCAGGCGCTGCAAACCAGCGCCAGTTATATTGGCCTCATCAGCAGTAGTAGGAAGCGCAGGCTTATCTATGAGGCTCTGCGCGAGTCTGGGGTGACCGAAGCGCAACTGGCCCGAGTTTACTCTCCTATTGGTCTTCCCATAACAGCGGAAACACCGGAAGAAATCGCAGTGAGTATTGTGGCAGAGCTAATTAAGGTAAGAGGAGAGCAGAGGGTTGGATAGCTTCCGAAAAATAGGTACCGATGGTTCCAAACATATTGCCGCCATTATCTTGGCTGCCGGACTTTCGTCACGCATGGGCGATTTCAAACCGCTGCTGAAGTTTGGTCCCTACACTGCGGTGGAACGGGCCGTTTCTTGTTTTATAGAAGCAGGCCTTAGCGATATTACAGTGGTTGTGGGCTACCGAGGGGAAGCTGTGACGGAAGTCCTCAAGCCCATGGATGTCAAGGTGGTTGTCAACACCCAATTTGAAGCAGGCATGTATTCCTCAGTCCAGGCAGGCGTACGGAAGCTCGGGGTGGAGGTGGAGGCATTCTTTCTCCTCCCCGTAGATCATCCGTTGGTTGCGGCTGCCACGGTAAAGCGGATGGTCGATTACTACGCTTTTTCCGGCAAGGGAATCCTCTACCCGACTTTTCACGGACGCAGGGGTCACCCACCCCTGATTTCGGTGCGTTACGCCCACGGAATTCTGCAGAACTCTGGACCCCAAGGGTTGCGCGGGTTGTTAAGCCTGTATGTGCACGATACCTTCAACGTGTCAGTAGAGGACGAAGCTGTGTTGCTGGATATGGATGTTCCCGATGACTACCAGTCCCTTCTTCATTACCTGGCGGATAAGGGTCATGGGGCGAATCACGGTTTCCCCACGTTCCCAGGGTCACGTTGAATGGGGCGTGGTCTGGGCTGGACCTGCTCATTGCGGTGGGGATAAACCATAGCACCATAGAGCAGACCACTCGATAAAAAGGCAAACAGAACCCCTAGATTACTATTTGCGAAGATTCCTATGGCTAAGGGTCCGTTAAACAGTGGAGAATTGGTAAAGAGGAGCCCAACCATTATTCCGATGCCCCAACAAAGCAAAGCCACTCCGTTGATCTCGTGCGTCCACCCAAACTTTCTTTGTGTAGAATGAGAAATACGTGGGAGATATCCGGTTTTTCTGCGAATCATCCACCCATCCACGATGAATGTGGCCTCCCAAGCAGCAAGTCCGGCCCCCCCAAGACTCAAGAAAGACTCAAAAGGACCCATGAAATTTTGATGAATGAACAGCACATAGACGGTTATTAAACCCATGATGAACGCGTCAATAACAATCGTTTTATGGCGTGCAACCTTCACACCCATCGCCAGCAGGTTTAACCCTGAGGAATAAAGGCCTAAGTCTGCCTGTGTAAGCATCCCTCCGATTGCAGCAATTAAGTAAGGGATGGCCATCCAAGCAGGTAACAGCCTTCCAATGGCTGCGATTGGATTGGCTGCCGTGACCAACTCTGGGGCACGGCTTGTTAAAAGTACACCAACCATCATTAAAATAAATACTGGAATAGAACTTCCAAGGGTCACTACCCAGAGGATGGTTCGTTTTGGAACCGTATGCGGCTGATAGCGGCTATAATCGGCCGCCGCATTTCCCCAACTAATTCCGTTTCCAGCAATTATCATTGAGACGGCTGGGAGGAAACCACGGATCCAACTTCCGCTAGGCTCTGTGAAAACTTCATTCCAGTGGGTCCCATGTAACAAAAGAAGAATCACACTGAAAGTCAACAGGCCAAACAGCCAGGCTGCAATTTTCTGGATGATAACGAGGGTGGCTTGCCCCAATAGACCAAAAAGGACTACCAGTCCGATGAAGATGACCATACTCGCGATACTTGTATAAAGGGATGCGTTAACACCAAAAATGGTTTGAAGCAAGGCTTCAAATGACAAGGTGCCTGTGATAACGGTGACAGATTCCCAACCTAGCAGGTTCACCCAGCTGACAATTGTCGGAAGTAAGTTCCCGCGCGTACCAAACACGGCTCGTGACAAGGTTAACATTGGGGCACTTCCGTCGCGGCCCGCAATACTTAAAATCCCAACAATAATAAAAGATAAGGATCCTATGGCTGCCGTCAGAATGGATTGAAGAAAACTCAAATGATAACTGACGATAATGCCTCCATATAAAACGCCAAGAATGCCAATATTTGCAGCAAACCAGACCCAGAATAAATCTTGGGGGTGTCCTTTTTTTTCAAGTTCTGGAATTGTGTTTATTCCGTGTTGTTCAATGTGCCAAGGCCGATTCCCGTTTGTATGTTGAGTCATCATGGTCACCTTCCCTGTGAATGTAAAATTAGTGTAGACTGAAAAAATCAGCTTTCTGAGTGGGTATTGACTTCAGAGATACCCACATCGGAAAAAGTGGCCATTTCGCGCAGAATTTTTGTCGCGGCTTCTACGATATTCATGGCTAATGCAGCACCTGTTCCTTCGCCAAGGCGCATGTTCAACTGCAACATGGGGTGCAGGCCTAACAAATCCAAAAGGATTCGGTGTCCTGGTTCCTTAGATACATGGGACGCAATCATATATTGAGTAGATTTCGGATGGAGGTGTGATGCAATGAGTGCGGCAGTGGTAGAAATAAAACCATCAATGATTACGGGGATTTGATGTGCCGCAGCAGCGAGGACCACGCCTGCTAATCCCCCAATCTCAAACCCTCCAACCTTGGCTAACACATCCAGCGCATCTTGGGGAATAGGATGATTTAAGGCAATTGCCGATTGAATCACCTGAATCTTGTGGGCCAAGCGTTCGTCATTGATCCCAGTTCCTCGTCCGACTAACTTTTCCACTGGATACCCACTGATGACAGCGAGAATGGCACTACTCGGGGTTGTATTGCCAATCCCCATATCCCCTGTGGCAAGCAAGGTCGCACCCCGGGCAATTTCTGTTGTGGCAACCTCAATGCCGGCTTCCACAGCAGCAATTGCCTCTTCTCTAGTCATCGCAGGCCCTTGGGCAAGGTTCCAAGTTCCGCGTCTAATACTGCGTTGCACTAGTATTGGATGTTCCAAGGGCTGGGCAATGCCTACATCCACCACGACAACACGGGCTCCAGCATGCCGAGCTAACACATTGATACCCGCACCGCCGGAGATAAAATTCAGGACCATTTGTGCTGTGACTTCCTGGGGAAATGCAGTAACACCTTCATCCACCACACCATGGTCGCCAGCCATCAGAATTACAACTTTATCTCCAATGGTAGGATACGGATTGCCATAAATTCCGGCCAAGCGTTCCGCGAGTTCTTCTAGTATGCCTAAGCTACCAAGAGGTTTCGTCAGTTGATTCAATCGTAATCGTGCTGCGTCCATAGATTTTTTGTCCAAATCGTTAATTTGCTGAAGAGTTGTTTCTAATATTTTCACAATATACTCCACCTTTTACTTTTATTATGACAACAAAAAGTCTCCAACTGTGTAATATCACAGTTGGAGACTTTTCCATCATCCCCACGGTTACTCCCCTGATATGAAAAAGAGAGGATTCAAATTCGGTAGGCAGGTCTCCTGACTTCTGGTTCATTGCAATCTGTGCGTCTTCCCGGAATCGTATTCCAGTGACTTTACAGTCAAAGACCCCGTTGAATCCTTGACTGGCCCAGTTGCTCACCAGTTACAGTGGCGGGACCGTGTGGGAATTTCACCCACTTCCCTATTCTCTCCAGCTTTGCTAGAGCACCACACCGAATCTATGCAATCTTATATGCAATCATAATCTTCATTACGATTCTTTGTTGTCCAATTTTGTTGTCCAGTTCGAAGTTTATTATAGAGAGGTAAAAGTGTTTCAGTCAAGCTTATATTCCGTTGGGGACGGAATTCGTCCGGGACGGATTGCCCATCGTCGGTTGCCCGACCTTCAAGGTTAAGCACCAGTTTGAGACTGTCGATTCACTGGGTTTCGTAGGACATTCACATTCCTATAGGGATTTCTTCTGCAAATCATACCCCCAGCTAGGATTTTCTTGGGAACTGAATCGACGGTCTCAAATAAGGGACCACAGGACGCTTATGGGGATGTTCAAGCCATTTTTCGCATAAATAGGCGTCCGCCAGGCCCTTATTTCAGCAAATCCGGGGCAAACACGGTGGGTAAACGTGCAATAGGCGACTTTCACGCCCTTATTTGCGTTTCATCGCTCGATATTTGATGATTTAGCGACTGGAGGACGCTTAATTCCAGGCCCGTACAAATTGGTCCCCCTCCCACTAAAGAGGGCCTCCCCAATCCTTCGGGGATGTAGGTGTCTCCCTTTTTCCGCTATTCGTGCGTGACGCAGAAAAACTATCCACAGGAAAAAAACGCTAATTCTGCAAGAGATGAAGAACCTCAACAGACAGTCCAGAACATGGACTGTCTGTTTGCACTGCTTGGGTCTTACAGGATTCCTGTCCGCGCCATGTTACCCTGCCATGTTACCCTCTCGCTAGGGCGGGCTACTCTGTCGTCACACGCTCTGTAGACTTTGTCAGGTGAATCCAAAAGTAGTAGATGGCGAGGGTTACCAGGAACCCGACGAAATATCCCAGAGAAGACCCACTAAAGATGCCCAGCGCCAAGGGACCTGTGAAAATGGCGGTTGACGTTGTAGCGATGGCTAAAGTAGCGCCGACAACCCATGAAAGGACAGCCGCTTTAGTGGACGGAGAACCAACCATTCGAATGTTCAGCAGGGCAATAGCAACCCATGGGGCAAGTAAGGCAGCTATCAAACTAAGAAATCCTTCAAAGTTGTTTAGAAAGCCTTGGGAAACCAGGAGAATGTAAAGGCTGACTCCGAGTGAGACTACAGCATCGACGCCAATGGTTCGCGAACGTCGAATTTTCACGCCGGCGGCCAGCAGGCTTAGACCGGACGAGTAAGCGCAGAGCACACCGCCCGCAATGATGCCTACAATAGTGGTCACCACATAGGGAATCTGGGCCCATGCAGGGAGCCAGCCAAGCAGAAATTCAACCGGGTTGGCTACGCTGGCTAAAGAAGGCGCTGACTGTGCCAATAAGATGCCAACGAGCATGAGCAGGGCGGTGGGAATAATGGAACCCCAGGTGGCTGCCTGCACAATGTGTTTGCCGGGCACACGAAGCGGAAGATAGCGCGTGTAGTCTGCAGCGGTGGTCACCCATGAGAGTGCACTGACAGCAATCACAACCGTGATGGCGGGCACAACTCCTGTGAGCCAGGGACCCGGAATGTGAAACCACACAGCATGCCAGGATACGTGGGGAAGGAGAGCCAAAAGAATGAGCAAGGTGAAAAAGCCAAAAATATAAGAGATCCATTTTTGCAAATATTCTATGGTGGCGTGACCCAGAAAAGCTAAGGAGAGTTCAGCCAGCGCTGCTATGGACAGGGACAGGACGAGCCACAAAGGGGTGGATTGTACTCCGAATATTAAATGAAACAGAGTATCAATGGCATAGCTTGCAATAATGAGGACCACTGTTTCCCATCCCACCATGTTAATCCATGAGACGATGGCCACAATACGGTTCCCTCTGCGGCCGAAGTAGTGCGCCGAATAGGCCATTGTGGGAAGCCCCGTCAGTTGACCGGGAACGCCAAGGAAACCAATCACCGCAAAAGATGCAAGTCCCACCCCCAGGACCAGAAGACTTTGCCATAAAGACAGACCGTAACTCCAGATGACAGCGCCAATGACAATATAGGTAAAGGAAAGGTTACCGGCGAACCAGACCCAGAAAAGATTGTGAGGGGTTCCATGCCGTATAGACGTTTCAATCGGATTGATTCCGTTTTGTTCAATTTTCCAAGGGGAATCAGAATCTGGGGTTTGTCGTATGCTCAAAGTATGTAACCTCCCGATGAATTGTAGCCTTACACGTCAAAATTGCAGGTGTCAGGCTCATAAGACACGAGAGGGGCTGTGTGCCACACGAGTGAGCATTGGACGTTAAAAAAATAAAAACGACCCACATAGGGTCGCTACCGAACATTGTCCTTTGCCAGAATTGCCTGGCCAAGTTCAAGGGTTGGCAGAAAGCCTCTCAGCGCGTGTTAAGCACCCCTCATGTCTTCACAGAATTATAGCAAAAAGCGGAGTGGAATTGCAATAACATTGCAGAGCGGAACGGCGCATCAGGTTTCGTGATGGGCATCTTTAGTGGGTTTTGTAGGGGCCCCTCTGCTGTGGGGCCCCCCCTCAGTCGAGGTGTAGGGCCACCTTGCCAAATTGAACGCCCTCCGCCAGGTATGAAAGCGCCCGGGGGGCTTCCGACAAGGCAAACGTTCTGTCGATGACCGGTTTGATTTGGTGCTGCTCCACAAAGGCTAACATGGCGAGAAACTCCGCGTGACTGCCCATGGCGGTGCCCAACAGGTTCCAGTGGGCAAAGAAAAACTCTCGCAACGGGAGGACCGCCTCATTTCCAGTGGTCGATCCGAAGTGGACTAGGGTGCCCCCGGTTTTTAAGACAGCCCAGTACTTGTCCCACAAGGCAGGGCCGACGCTGTCCACAATGAGGTTCACTTTTTCAGCCGAATTCCCCACTTGAACAGGCTCGGCCACACGCAGCGCCAATGCCCAATCTTCATCATTGTGCAGAGTTACGTCCGCCCCTAATTTTTTGGCAAGCGCCAGCTTGTCCACGTTACGTGAACACACCGCTACCTTCGCTCCGGCGGCTTTTGCCATTCGCAGGAGTATTGTCGCCACACCGCCCCCTATTCCTGGCAGGAGAACGGTTTGCCCGGCTTGCAGTTGACCACGGGTAAACAAGGCCCGGTATGCGGTTAGACCGGCCAGTGGCAACACGCCCGCTTCTCTCCATTGAAGATGGGAGGGCTTGGCAGCAATTTGACAGGCGGGAACCACCACGTATTCAGCAAACGTTCCGTTGGACGGGAAACCGAGAATTGCCACATTTTCCGGAGGAAACGGGCCATCCAACCAATTGAGGCTGGGGTCTATGACCACCTCGTCCCCCGGAAACCATTCGGAAACCCCAGGACCCACCGCATCCACCACACCTGCCCCGTCCGATCCGAGCACAACCGCCGGTTGGGACGGAGAATGCCAATCCAAGACGCGTAGGTCGCGATGGTTTAAGCCCATGGCTACAACCTGTACGCGGACCTCGCCGGGCCCTGGCACGGGTGTCTCAACTTCCGCCCACCGGACTCCGGCGAGTCCCTTTTCACCTTGATGAATGAGTGCCTTCAATAATCACACCCCCTGACTCGACGATAGAAGAATTAGACTGTCTTTAACAGGCTGGCAAAGTCCTCCTCACTCAGTTCGATTTCGGCAGCCTCGATGTTCTCCTCGAGATGGGTCACAGAGGATGTTCCGGGAATGGGCAGCATGACCGGGGAACGCTTGAGTAACCAGGCGAGTGCGAGCTGTGCCGGTTTTACGCCGCGCTGTTTGGCCAGTGATTCCAGGGGTCCCCCCTCTTTGGCGAGTTCGCCAGTTGCCAGTGGAAACCACGGGATGAACGCGATGTTATGTGATTCTACATATTTGAGCAGTGGCTCTGCATCCTGTTTTGCGAGGTTGTACAGGTTCTGCACTGAAACAATGGTTGCCATTTGGCTTGCTGCTTGCAATTCTTTCACATTCACCTCGCTTAACCCAAGGTAACGAATCTTTCCCTCCTGTTGCAAAAGTGTCAGTTCGCCAATTTGATCAGCCAAGGGAACCTTGGGATCAATACGGTGCAACTGAAAGAGGTCAATTTGTTCCACACCAAGATGACGCAAACTCAACTCGACCTGTTGCCGTAAGTACTCGGGTCTGCCAACGGGGCGCCAGATGTTTGGACCCTGCCGGGTCAGGCCAGCTTTAGTGGCAATGACCAAGTCTTTTGGGTAAGGGTGAAGCGCCTTTTTTATGATTTGCTCCGAAACAAAGGGTCCATAGGAGTCAGCCGTATCAATGAAATTAACGCCCAGTTCCACAGCGCGTCGGAGGACGTGGACCGCTGCTTCGGGATTGCGCGGTTCTCCCCAAATTCCTGGGCCGGTTAACTGCATTGCGCCATAACCCAGTCGGTTTACCGGAAGATTTCCACCAATTGCAAAGGTCCCTGCCGCAGCTGCAAACATACTGTGATTGGACAACGCGAATTCCTCCTATTCAACGGCCTTGTTGTGTTTTGTCAATTCCAAGGGGGACTATCCGTTTTCTGGTTTCAGTATATCACGAGATCACGTGGGAGCCCTCCTTTCCTGGGATTTACAATCCTCCTGGAGAGTGGGGGAACCAAGCTTTTGGGGTGAATCAAATACTCGTGGATGTGTCACATGTGTCATCAGGCAACATTGGACACAGTCAGGTGTTTGTAGGGCTAATCTTCAAGGTCCGAACCCGGCAGCTAACTTCGTAGGCGTCTTGAGGTCTTTTTGTGGTTGCTTAGATTTTTTCAGCACGGACCGTTGAGGAGGTGAAGGGGTTTATGCGGAGCGAGACGACGATTTCAGTAGATGCAGTAGCCCATCGACGTACACCGGAGAATGTGGAAATTGAGTTGCACGGAGTCACAAAGATCTTTGGGAGCTCACAGCAAGAGCGTCTTGTGTTGCAACTGTTAGAACAGGGATTGGACAGGGAAGATATTCGTACGCAAACCGGGGCCACTGTGGGCGTACACCGGGCCTCATTCAGCATTTACCGGGGGGGGACTGTTTGTAATAATGGGTCTATCTGGAAGTGGAAAATCCACCTTATTGCGCTTTCGACAGCAAAAAATGGCGATGGTTTTTCAACAGTTTGCCTTGTTACCACATCGGACAGTGCTGGAAAATGTAGCTTTCGGGTTAGAATTACAAAAAATCCCGAGAGCCAAACGGGAGCGTATTGCCCATGAGAAATTGGCATTGGCGGGGCTTGATGACTGGGCGTGGCAGTATCCAGACAGTCTCAGTGGAGGCATGCAACAGCGGGTGGGCTTGGCACGGGCATTGGCCAATAATCCGAAAATTCTCTTAATGGATGAAGCCTTCAGTGCCCTAGACCCGTTGATTCGAGAGGATATGCAGGCAGAGCTTTTACAACTGCAGAGCAATCTGCATAAAACCATTGTTTTTATTACCAAACGCGCCGTAAAGCCCCGCACTTCAGTGCTGGGGATATAAGGCGATCGCCGTTAGGCGAATGTTTTGTTCTTTTTAAATCGGTAGCAGATTGATTGCTACGATATACTATTCTTATGGAATACAAATCCAATCACAATTGTGGGAGGTGCTCCGCTTGATGTCATCAAGCAATACATCGA
>QXHL01000035.1 GCA_003584005.1 Alicyclobacillaceae bacterium I2511
CCCCTGTATTCATCAGACTATTGCTAAATGGATAAATTGT
Source organism: Alicyclobacillaceae bacterium I2511 (assembly GCA_003584005.1). Classification (GTDB taxonomy): domain Bacteria; phylum Bacillota; class Bacilli; order Alicyclobacillales; family Alicyclobacillaceae; genus QXHL01. The sequence goes on from QXHL01000035.1 coordinate 41, forward strand.
GTCTCTCATCTCTGCACTGAAAATGCCATGCTAAGAAGAGAGGCGAGGTCTGCTTGAATTGATTTACTGTAATATCTCCAAAAATTCATTGTAAAGGGTTGGTTGGTCTGTATCAACGAAAGGAGTGATTCAGTTGAGTATGCAAGTACAACCTAAGCCTGGCATGTCAGTGCCAACACGCATTGGTTCTGTGACGTGGAACCAAGCAATTTGGGGGCTTGGAATTTGGTTAGCCCTGTTTGCCATCGGAAGCCTATTTGTATCTAATCCATTTTGGATGGAAAAAAGTGCTGCAGTGGATCCTAACTATGCCCATGTTATGTATCTGCACGGATTGTTGGTTGGTTTGGCTGCACTGATTGTGTTGGTTGCCTGTGAAGTGTTTAAACTGCATTCGAATGGGGTACGCGTGTTCTCCTTGGCCTCCGCCCTCCTCTCTACTCTTATTGTCAGTCTTGGCGGTATTTTTGACGCCACACTACAGGTTCACTGGGTTTGGCTCATCTTACATGTAATTGGCTTCTTCTTACTAGATGCTGTGTTTATTGCCATGCTTGTAGGGTTTTTCTTAGAACTCAAATATCCCTCGGAAACGACTCACAGCATGCCCTTTTGGCTGGCCATTATTGCTGGCTTCTCGCTAGAGTTTGCGGCCTTAATGGGCCACCTTGCGGGATGGATTTTAAGTTTTGGCGACCACCCAGCTCTGCTTGGAGCCTGGGCCAGCCTGGTGGGAGAAAAACTGGGCGATTTTGATGCCAATCTCATTACCTCACACTCCCATGAAATTGTGGTCGCCGTGTTGGCCCTCTTGGTTGCTGTCGTCGCCCAACGTTTTGGTTATTTGTCACTTCAGGCGGGTGCCAAAGCCCTGGCGCAAGTCGGCGGCTGGTTCGTCATGGCGGGAACGGTCTTGATGACTGTCATCTATGTGGTGGGCGGCATTACGGCAGCCGAACCCCCAGCTTTGTTCACCTTTGGCCCAGGGGGTGTAAATGGCCTCGCTGGGGACGACTTGGTAACAGGCGTCGGTGTGATGATAGGTGGCCTATTGTTAATGTTGGGTTTGATATTGAATAAGTCAGACAAGGGGAATTCTCTGGAATCCCCGAGTTCAAGATATACCCTGGTCGCCGTCGCTTGGTCCTGGCTACTCTTAGTGGCAACCGTGGTCCTTGCTGGATATTACATCGAGTTTAACGAAGTTTACTTTGGCGTTGGCGATCCGCATGCACCAGGTGCTGCAGCGGACGCCGTGTTCACCTTTGCCCATCAAGACTTCGCGTTTTACATGCTCCCTGCTCTAATGGCAATTCTCTTAATTACAAACCTGGTTTTACACAACAAAGAAAAAACCATCGCCTGGGGGGCAATTAGCGGTAGCCTCATTACTTTCATTGGCGTGTTAGCCTACGTCTTTGCCGACCCCAAACCTTTGTACTCCGTCGGTTATGTGATTTCTGCGATTGGCGTGGCCGTCATGTTTGTAACCTTGCTGGTATTTCTACAAGGTTTGTGGAAGGTTATTGCAAAAGAAGCTTAAGCTTTTTGTTGACTTCCTATTTAAAACACTCGCATACAGCCTCACCTCAAAATAACCTTACTCTTCCCGGGGACCGCCTAGCCCTACCCCATGGCGGTCCCAAATTAGGCTACAACGGGAATAATGCCCCCATCGGGGCCGATGTGCGGACCTCCCACCTGCTAACCCACCAACCAACCGGCTTTATTCGCGAGCCTCATCGGACTGCCGCGCCATCCATCAAGGAACTGAGAAACACCTGCACCTGATCCCGGATGGCATCTCTCACTATCCGAAACTTATCGAGCACCTCTGCCTCCGTGCCAGTGGCCCGTGCAGGGTCCTCGTACCCCCAGTGCAGCCGTTTCACATGGGGCGGCGTCATGGGGCAACGCTCCTCCGCATCACCACACAAAGTGATGGCATAATCCGCCCGGTTTAACAGGTCATTGTCCAGTAGTTTCGAGGTGTGCTGGGAGATGATAAAACTGCTCAAAGATGAGAACTCCATCCTAGAAATGTTCCTTCAGATATCCGTAGACCCTTTCACAAAGTTCAACAAATGTTCAGGCTGCCAGGTACAATTCTCTCATAGTCCTTTGTCTGGGGCGTACAAGATTAACTATTTGAAGCTAAGGACTTCCAAAAGTTGTTCCTGTGTTTGATAAGTTCTAAGGCCAACATCATGTTGATGGAAAACCAACGCCGACCATTCTCTTGACAATACGGCATTCTCGATCTCCCCGCTATTCACCACCCCAGGTAAACGGAGAATGCTAGGATTCCGCAACACTCGACAGGTCGGTCTCCTGACTAACCACCAATCCGCGACATTTCTATTTTGTTTCGCTGTGGAGTGATAGCCAATCGGACTTCTGAGTAATGGTCGGATCGCTTTCCCCAGATCTGAGTAAGAAAATTCACCAACTCCTCGTCGGCATCTCCCCGTCGTACCCTTTCTCTCATGTCCCAGTCCTGGTCACCAAACAGACAGGTGAACAATTGTCCGTCCGAGGTCAGCCGAATACGACTACACCCGGAGCAAAAGGGTTGTGTCACTGAAGCGATGATACCAATTTCACCCATTCCATCCACATAAGCGTAACGTCTGGCAACTTCCCCAGAAATCTGAGCGGACAAAGGACGAAGAGGCCAATGTTGCCCAATTAGGGCGAGCATTTGCTCCGCAGAGATAACGTCGTCCATGCGCCAACCGTTGCTGTTCCCCACATCCATGTATTCAATCAAGCGCAAAACTTGTTCGGTGCCGCGAAAGTGGGCTGCCATCGGTAAAATCTGCCCTTCGTTGAACCCGCGTCTGACAACCATGTTCACCTTCACCGGGCTCAGTCCGACAGTTTGTGCTGCTTCAATGGCAGACAAGACTCTTGTGACTGGAACCTGAACATCATTCATAGCCATAAAAATGTCATCATCCAAGGCATCCAAGCTGACAGATACTCGAGTTAACCCAGCATCTCTCAAGGACCTAGCACGTTCGACTGTTAACAGCGACCCATTGGTAGTCATTGCAATGTCATCAATCCCTGGAATTCGCACCAACATATCAATCAAGATCTCTAAGTCTCGGCGAAGCAGGGGTTCCCCACCAGTGAGCCGTAACTTATGACCCCCGAATGCGGCGAAGGCACGAGAAATGCGTGTAATCTCCTCAAAGGTCAAAAGGGACGAATGAGGCAAAAATGTGTAGTTCTCATCAAATACCTCTCTGGGCATACAGTATCGACAGCGAAAATTACAGCGGTCAGTCACAGAAATTCGCAGATCCCGCAACAGACGTCCCCGGGCATCCTTAACGCAAGGTAGAGACTGGACTTGCTCCGGTTCTTTCATTGCTGTACATCTCTCCTTTTTTTGTGTGTTTAGTAAACGATTCAACTTTCCGTTGATAGTTTCATTAGGATCTCCGTCCACTCTGTCAGAGAATGAAGGCCCATCTCAGATGACCTCAGCATCCAGTCAGAAGAACTACTCCCTATACAGACTTCATGATTTCTGCAGAAACCTGTTGTCGTTTTTTGTATGAAACCACACATAATACAATGCTGATCTCATATAGGAACATCATCGGAACCACTACACTCAAATGCGAAATGAGTTCTGGCGGACTGATAAATACACCTAGTAACACAATCACCACATAAGCATATCGGCGTTTTGTTTTCATCAAGCGGGGTGTAAGAATCCCGATTTTTGTTAGAAAAACGACCGCCACAGGTAGCTCAAAGACAAAACCAAATGGCAAACAAATTCCAGTCACAAAAGAAAAATACTCACGGGCACGAATCATCACAGCAAAGTGTTGGCTGCTGATAATCAATAAGAAATGTAGAATTGTTGGGAAAATAACCAGCCATGCAAAAGTAACTCCAATCAAAAACATCGCAGTAACCACAGGCAGTAAATGAAACGTATATTTGCGTTCAGTTTCTGTCAGTCCCGGACTGATGAATAACCACGCTTGCCACAGAGCAAATGGCAAGGTTAAACCGATGGCAACGAGCCCCGCCATAGAAAAATAAACTGTAATAACTTCCCCAGGTGAAATGACCATAAGACGAAAGCCAAATCTCTGCAACGGAGAGACCAGATAAGAATAGATATGTGAAATAAATGCCAGGCAGGTTAAAAAAATTGCCATGAAAACCACTAAAACGTAAATCAGGCGCTTTCGCAAATCCTCAACGTGCTGAATGGCAGTCATTCTATCTTTTATATTCTTCATGCTAAACCCTCCCCATGAGGGACTCTTTCATACCACTGACGCAAGGAGATAAAGTATTTCCATCCTATCATTGAGTAGCTTTCATATATTTGTTTGCAATTTCAAGTATCACGCTATAACTCCAGTACCCCAGGGTATAAAACTGTCTACAACGTAAATTGAAAGCCAGCGTTAACGCCCACAGTGTCACATTAACGCTGGCCATGTCACAAATTCCCCGCATAAAATCTTAATTATTTGCCTGTTTCTTCGACCGACTTTTCATTGGACACAGAAGATTGTACTATTGCTGCAGGAGAATCCTTTGGCTCTTCCATAATCCCATTGGTAGCATTTTTAAATTCTTTGATGCTCTTTCCAAAAGAACGCCCAATTTCAGGCAACTTACTCGGTCCCCAGAAAATTAAGAGCACAACCACAATGAGCAATATCCCAGTCCAACCGATATTCGCAAAGTTCATCATGAACACCCCTTTATATCAATTCGTAATCCATCCGAATCACTGATTCAGCCATCTCTCCCAAAAAGATATACAGCGGATGCCTAGATTTCTGCTGTATAGTAGTAAAACAAATAGGAAGCCAATCATGAGCTCTGCGTAGGGCCGTGTTATAAACTCTTTGCAAAGCTGAAGTAAATTCATCCTCCGATTCTATACTTTGAATAATCTCATCGGACAGAATCGCCAATATGGGTAGGATGAGCACAACATGTTCCGACTCATTGGGCCAAACCCCCGATGTATCGTTAAATAGGTTTCGCCATGCAAATCCAAACCGTTCATATAACTCTTCCCATTCTATGCGTCTTCGATCCAGCTCATTTTCAGGAAGATAGGAACTTGCTCCAAGTGAAACCATTTCTCCGTTGACAGGGACCGTAAACAAGCGATAATACTCTGCCTCTGCATTCTGTAACCAGGACGTGTCTACATTTTCATTTGACAGTACCTGTTCGATTTCGTTTGTGATATTCACCAGTCGCTCGGATAGCCCTAGTGCGCGAATGATTTGACCAAGGATCGGACCAAACACCCCTTTAAGCCATTCGAACTGTGGAGGCTGGCTTAACAGTACTGTCAAAATGCCGTAAAGGTAAACTCGTCCCCGCCAAGCCTGCACATCTGTTTGCACAGCCTCACTGGCTCCGCTCACCTGGTATGGATATGCTCAACACGCCACATATCCTTCATCTCCTTCTCCTCTATAATTTTATATTTTTACCACTTGGACCTTTGTGTCAAAATAGGATGCTCCGCCACCCACGGGGTCCTCAAGACAAGTTCCCCAGCCACTGCTGTCCAACATGTCCGGGTCAAGACGCATTAACGGATTAAGCCGAACCCCCCCATTACGTTGATTATCCCCGCTCACTGTTTGTCCGTTCACAATCCATGAACCGGAACCATACTGCCAATGACCAAACGAATTTGTAAAGGTGATGACTCCTGGTCGAACACCTGGCAACACTCGCACCCTTCCAGTGAGCCCTTGGGGATAATTAGCCGAAATCACTCGGACAGTGTCGCCACTGGTTACCCCCATTCGCTGTGCATCCAGGTCGTTTATTTCAATGAAGGACTCAGGCAGTAACTCACGGAGCCATGGGTCATCCATCGTCCGAGACTGGGTGTGAATCGGCAGCTTATAGGTCGTTAAATGATAATTGAACTTTGACGATAGATCGATGTCATCCATGAGACGGCCTTTCATTGTTTTCTGTGGCACGGACTGACCTGTACCGATGAACAATTCTCCTGTCACCGCATTGTGGGTTGAGCCGACATTTTCATTATAAATTTGAAGTAAATTTCCCTTTGCCCCATAGCGGTGTGTCAACCACCCCGGTTTGGGACCGTGATAGGCCACATCATAATCTTCAAATCTCCCCCCCCGTGCTATGACATAAGCAACTTTTCGCCATTGTTCTGGGCTGACGGCATTGGGAGCAACTTTCATCCAACGTTGTACACTCGCAAGTTCCGCGGCTGATCCGTCCGGTACGGGTCCACGTTTGATAAGTTCCCCCAAGGCATTGACGCGATTGAAATCAGAGGAATCATAGGCCACGTTAGCAACCAGTTTTAAATAGAAATCTTCCCGCTGATTGAGACTTCCACCCTCCATAAAGGCGTTATTACCAAACCCAGGCATTCCAAGCTTTTTCGCGACGTCAATCATATAGGTTTCAAAACACATGACCCGCCCGTCCGAGGTACGTGCCATCAGAGGTTCCACGACGGGTTGCCGAATTCCCGTCACCGATGTCGGCGTGGTTGGAAAACCCGGTAATGCCCCCCATGCTTCTAAATACGTACTGTCTGGAATAATGTAGTCAGCATAGGCACCAGTTTCTGAAACAACAATATCATCCGTAATGAACAGTGGAACCTTTTTCAAATCTTTAATCATCCTGAACCATGGCAGGGATTCATCCTGTTTTCCACTCATCCCAGGGGGTGCTGAGAAGGCCGGATTGGCCATATGTTGATACACGATCTTCGCCGGATAAGGATACCCATCCCAAATACCAGCAAAAATCTCATGCCAAATTCCAAATCCGAAAGGAAACCATGGACGCTTGGCTGGAAACGGGGACTGGCCTGCCGCCAAAGCGTTCTTGTAATAACTTGTCTTTTCGTAAGCGGTTCCCTCACGGGAAATTTTTACGCCATTAGGCACCTTTTTGGGCTGATTCGGCCATTTCATCAAGTGATAGGGAGCGTTTTTTCCAGTCCCCATAAAGTCAGCGGCAGCACCCCCTTGCATATACCCTCCAACCCAATCCACGTTGCCAATGAGCATATTTAATGTCAGAATAGATCTTCCATTGTAGAATCCATTCGTGTGCATGGCCGCGCCTCGATAAAAGTCTGCAACGGATTTTTTTCCATGTGACGTAAATTCATTTGCAAGTTCTTCAATCAATGGTTCCTGTACTCCTGCAATTTGAGCATATTCTGATAAACTGTGCTGGACGGCATTCTGGTACAAAATTTGCATTGCCGTCCGCAAGGAAACCCCATTTATCTTAATCGGTTGAACATTCAGATCCCCTGTGGGCCATAGCTGTCCCGCAGAAATCTGATCAAATACATACGGTTTCCCAGATGCGTCCAGTGCAAGCGGCTTATCTTCATCTGTCGATGTAACTTGCAGTCCCACATCCTTTGGACGGGCAAATTTAAAGGCATGTGGATGCTTCTCATCCACAATGACAAGGTAAGACGCATTCGTATAATTGGGTTCATTGGTCTGATTAGCCGATTCAATCGTTGTATTCCCCAAAAATTGAGCATCATAACGATGATTCTCTATAATCCACCGAACCATTCCCATGGCAAGTGCACCATCACCACCGGGATTAACTGTGACAAATTTGTCTGCATGTGCAACAGAAGGAATAGCAGATACATCCACGATTACAAACTTCAACCCTTTAGCAGCAGCATCTGCAACTTTTCGAGCCAAGGTTTGCATTGGGAAGTTTGCGGTGTAAATTCCCGCACCAAACCAAATAATATACTCTGCATTATTCACATCCGGTTTAAGCATGGCCACTTTCCCATTAAGGGATTGTTCAGTGGCCACATGGTGGTTTAACTCACATATTCCTACGTGCGGTAAAGCATTCACCGTGCCGAAAGCCGACGCAAAACGAGAGATGAAGTTATTTTGTCCTGGTTCTGCACGACCCCAGTAAATCACGAGTTGGTTTGTTCCGGGTCCCATATCCGGATGTGCTGGGTCTGCAGGAATAAATCTCCCTTGACCATTTAGCCACAGGTCCTTAAATCCCTCCACATAGCGAGTTTCCTCACCTGGCACATCCTTAAACAGATACCCACCATTCGTTGTTTCACTGACGAGTTGTTCCCAGGTAATTGTTTTAAACTGGTTCGAACCCCGATTCCCCACTCGTTTGAGCGGACGTAACACTCGATAGGGATCATAGATAGTTTGTCGTCCCGCCTGTCCCCGAGCACAAAGAGAATGTGGAATGGGAGCCATCACCGCTGTTTTTGGATCCACGGAATAGTCGAGTTGCGGTTCCGTGGAATTCGGATGGTAGGGATTTCCGTCCAATTTCAGTAAGGTATCACGGAATACGCGAGCTTCCAAACCACAGTCGGATCGACATTGACGGCACACTGAGTATCGGAGTTCTACACCAGGCCAGTTTTCAATTCGGTCTGGGTACACATACTTGCCCCGCTGTTTAAACATGTCAGGTAACCACGGTAGACCTCCCCAAACTCCGCCAAGCAGGGAACCTCCAAGCACTAACCCTTTTAAAAAAGTACGACGGGATATATTTTTGTTGTCATTCTTCAATGATTATCCCTCCTCAGCGACATAAGCAATTAATGTTCCAGTATTTTGTTTGTGGACCTATTTTGTTCACCGTGATTAGTCAATTGTGTGGAATGAAACAAACGGTGTTTTGTTGCCTCGTCGTCCCAAGGAAAAACCATCAAGAGCAATGAGAAAACAAACAATATGAACATGAAAAGGCCAAACACAATCTGCATAGAGCCCCGTCCGAATAGTGCAGGAGAATACAGAACCACTCCTTGCGATACCTTGGGCTGCAACTGTCCGCCAATGACGGTGTTGTAACGCATAAACCAAATGCTAATCAGAGCAGCAAAAGAGGCTACAGAAGCCCACAGTGGAGAAGTTCGGATTCCCCTAAATAAGGCCAAAGTCAATGCCACCACAAGTAACCCAAGTTGTCCAATCCAGTACGCTCCCGTTAACGGCCCGTGGAGAAAAATTTCAGCAAACCCGCTTGCTGTCGCCTGATCCGTGTATGCTACCGGTGCAGAATTCAGGATATCCACCACGTCTAAGAATAGGTCTACGAGAAGAACCCATATCATAATCTTCATCAAACCATCAACCAGTGCAGAATCTACTTTTCGGTGGAAAGAAAAATAACGGAACACAATGGAGTAGACGATAATCATTAACGCAATTCCAGAAAGAATGGCGGATGTGATGAACATGGGCATCATCAAAGCGTTATGCCACAATGGCCGGGCTTTAATTGCTCCAAAAATGAACCCAATATATCCGTGAAAGGCAAAAGCAAGAAAAATTCCAAATCCAGCTAGAATAACCAACCATTTATGCTCTCTTCGCAGTCTCATTTCGCTCATCCCGGTGGAGCCCAGCGTCAGCCAATGATACAAACGACCCTTCCAGCCCGGTGTAACTTCGCTCAATTGATGAAGCGGTGCTCGAAAAGCTAGGTATATTTCCGCAATCACCACAATCACGTAAGTGGTCCAAATGATTGTAAATAACCCCATGGGGGCTTCTGGAATATGTGCACGAGTGTATAGCTCCCACCAGCGAGAGGGTTGTCGAGAGTCAGCCAACGGCCCTACGGGTGCAAAAAGAATAAAAGCTAAAGTGACTAGGAGGCTTAGCTTTGCCAAAGGCTCATACTGCTTTTGACCAAAAATTTTTGACAGAGAACCTACGATAAATGACCCAGCAATCAGCCCGGAAATAAACGGGTATGCAACAATGGGTAATGTCCAATAGACTTGTTCCAAGCCCACTCAAAACCACTCCCTTCAATAACCCTATTTCAGCAAACTTTTTCCAGCCAATTGTTGATATGCAGTAGAATTGGTATTCATCGTATACGTATAAATTAAATTCTCTGCCTCAGGGTCATTCTCGGTACTGATTTCGCCATTCAACCCAATGTAAAATACTTGCGGGTCCGTGCCCATCTCTGGTTTTCTCACTTGCACTGGATTGCTCGCAAGTAACTTGGATACCTCACTCGTTGGATCATTCAAGTCGCCAAATATTCTCGCTCGGCCCACACAAGTTGTCACACATGCTGGCAACAGGCCTTCGTCAATTCGTTCTACACACAACGTACACTTATCTGCTGTATGGGAGATTGGATTAATATATCGGGCGTCGTATGGGCAAGCATTCACGCAAGTCCCACAGCCAATACACAGCCTTGGATCTACCAGTACAGGACCATCCGCGCGCTTGAATGTTGCCTTGACTGGACACACCGTCACACACGGTGGATTATCACAGTGATTGCATAGCTTGGGTATATTGCGAATTTTAATTTGTTGTTCATAAGTGCCATTGGCTGTAACCGTATTCCCCAAACTTGTTTGAAGAGTACTGCCAATTTCCGCAACATCCACCCAGGTACGATAGTAGCCAATTGGGATGTTATTTTCGCTTTTGCAAGCCACTGTACAAGATTGGCAACCGACGCATTTTCGTAAATCAATGACCATTACCCAATGATGTTTTGGTTTTACTTTTTTTATTTCATCAAAGTGATCGTGATAAATCGGTAAGTTATCGGGGTTAAGAATTTTGTCCCAATTATTCCAACCATCATTAACATTGAGTTGTGGATCCTCCCATCCTTCCCAATTTGTTGCAGACCCATCTGTAGCATTTTGCTTTGTTTCCGTACTGGCAAGGGCCTTTACAGCCCCCACAGGACCTCCAATAACAGTCGCAATCCCAACAACTCCGCCGACTTTCAAGGCCTGTTTGAGAAACTCACGGCGAGATTCTTGATTTCCCATCTGACGCGCATTATTTTGTTCAACGTGCACATCATCCTCGGCCACAAACTTCACCTCCATACTTTGCTCTCACTGTGACAGTCCAGCGTCCTGCATAAGCACACACGACCATTGCGCTATTCAGTCACATCGTAAGAAGCTTTTACAAGAACCGTAAACCGACTTTCCTCGTGGTACTTATCAAAAAATGTCTACCTAATTATTTGATATGCTCCTCTATTTTCTACGCAAATTAAAGGAGCAACAAGGTCCATTCAATCCATATTTAATGAATCAAAAATTATCGATATAACTACATTCATTTTACCCATTCCTAGGCGTTATCTACCTAGTTATAACGGAGTTACATGATAGTCCAATTGGAGCAGAGGACTAAACTCAGAGGAGAGAAACTGGCGAGAAAACAAGGAATCAGATCCACCAGGACAAGCCCGTGGAGCGGAGCATACGGTCGTTACCAAACCACCGCAAGACCATTAGAACAAGAGATTGCCCCCCATCTACGTCCCCATTGGGAGACCATAGACCCTCGGGTTACCCTTCCAGGGAAACACGTGGATGTAGCGGCGAGCAATCTGGAGGAAATTGAGTTAGAAACAAACTCCTAAATTGCTAGCTAAGGTCAAGTCGATAAATCATCATTTAATTCATCAATGAATACCTGCACCTGATCCCGGATGGCATCTCTCACTATCCGAAACTTATCGAGCACCTCTGCCTCCGTGCCAGTGGCCCGTGCAGGGTCCTCGTACCCCCAGTGCAGCCGTTTCACATGGGGCGGCGTCATGGGGCAACGCTCCTCCGCATCACCACACAAAGTGATGGCATAATCCGCCCGGTTTAACAGGTCATTGTCCAGTAGTTTCGAGGTGTGCTGGGAGATGTCAATGCCTGCTTCCTGCATCACTTGCACAGCCCTCGGATTCAATCCGTGTGCCTCAATTCCACCACTGAACACCGTCACCTTGTTTTTAGCAAAATGCCGTGCCCAGCCCTCTGCCATTTGGGAGCGGCAGGAATTTCCGGTACAAATGAAATAGATCAAGGGTTGCGTCATATCCATACTTCATCCTCTCTTGGGGTGATGAATCCTGTGTCAATAGACTAAGCCTGTTTGCATAGATGTCTTCTCTCAGTTTCTTCCTGGTTTCTTATCGATTTAATTCACATCGACTCTCATGATTCTGGTGAACGTCCTCTGGTTCGCCCTCCGGACAGACGGGAGTTCGAACCGCTACCATTTCTGCACAGATAGCCCAATTGTCTATCATCTGTGCGGCCTTGTGCAACATAGCTGGATTCAAGCGGTAATAAATCCACCGGTGGTCAGAGGGCTTTTTGCGAGTCAATATCAATTCTTGTTCACGCAAAACCTTCAAATGATGGGACAGCGTATTCTGCCGGATTCCAAGGATTTGTGTTAATTCACAGACACAGTGTTCCCCTTCAGACAACACCTCCATAATTTTACATCTATGACGGTCCGCCAATGCGAATAAACACTCCAACTGCTGTTCGTCGGCTTCAATATTTTTCACTGGCACCGCGAAAATCCCTCCTGTGGTAAGACCTCCCCCACGTAGGTCGTGAACACGCACCTTTACGCTCTTATTCAGTAGGTTGAGGTAGGCGCGAATCTGATACCCCTTGTGCCCTCCAAATCTCCTCGTTATCCTCAAGGGAGTGACGTTTCATTTCAGGCAAGGTGAGGAGTGTCAAAAGAATGCCGAGAGCCGACACGGCTGCTAACAGTCCCATGGTATGACTGAGCCCCAACGATTTCAAGATGCCTGGCAAAACAAAGGCGCCAAGAAACGCCCCCATCTTGCCTCCCGCAGCCGAGATGCCATGGGCGGTACCCCGCAGGTTTGTCGGGAACACTTCAGAAGGCACAAGAAATGTAGTGGTATTGGGCCCAAATTCGATGAAAAAGTAGCTCACGGCATAAATGAGGAGAAACAAAATTGGCAGTCGGACAATTTCGGGAACCAAAAAGATGGAGACGTAAGCCAATGCCATCACGCCAAAGCCCACACTTTGAATAACTTTTCTCCCCATGCGGTCCATGAATGCCGCGGCGATGTAGTATCCAGGGACAGCCGCCACCAAAAAGATTCCCGCCGCCACCAAGGTGGTGGTAACCAGAGTCGCACGGGGCAATAGGGCTTTAAGAATCAACTGGGAGGATACCCCGTTGCCGTAGAACGCGACATCAATGAGAAACCAACTTCCAGCGGTGCCCAGGAGTCGAATCATGTTTCGACGCGTCCACAACTTTTGCGTGGCCACAGATTCATCGGGTACAGTTGTCAACAGATTTCCTGTTAAATGTGAGACGACCTCGGCTGCCTGTTGTGCATCATCTTTGACGGCAATCAAATAACGGGGCGTTTCAGAGATTTTGCGACGCAGATATATGACAGATGCCGCCGGTATCGCACCCAAACCGAGCATCAATCGCCAGACCAGCGGATGGGGTAGACCAGAAGACAAAAGCAGTGCGGCCACCAGTGGGCCCACCAGTAACCCGAGGCCTTGCATAGCAAACACCATAGTGACAAGAAAACCTCGGTTCTTACGATTGGAGTACTCGCTCATGATGACTGAACTGGTTGGATAGTCCCCACCCACACCAAGGCCCACCAAAAATCGGAAGAAAATGAGCCAACCAAAAGAGGGTGCAAAAGCAGAAAGGACAGCCCCTAAAGTCAGTAAAATAACCTCAATTCCGTACATTGCCTTACGCCCCAACACATCCATCATTTTCCCAAAAAATAACGCTCCAAGCGCTGCCGATGCAAGAGAAGTACTGTTGAGCAGCGCCAATTGCCCGGTGTTCAAGTGCCACAAAGGAGTTAAAATTGCGGTTACGGTGCCAATAATGAAAAGGTCATACGCATCTGTAAAAAAACCCATCCCGGTGGTAAACACAGTCCGCCAATGAAACTTTTGCAACCCACTTTCGTCAAAAGTCTGGAGAATACCTAATTTCGATGCCACCCAATTCTCTCCCCTCGAAAAGTTGTCCTTCCTTTCATCAACGCCCACAGTAGAACAATCTCTATTGCACCAATGTTCATCGATATTTCAAGGATCATGATAACTAAGTTTTATGAAGTCCTCGTGGGGTTCGTGTAATGGTTGTGTAAAGACAATGTAAAAACTGTGTATGGGAGGTTCAGGGACCCGTTTTCACATACAAACTAGCCAAAATCGAATAATGTGGACTAAGGTGGACACTAATCCATCGCCAATTCCCTGTTTTCGCGGTAAAAGGCACCGAACTGAGACTGTCGATTCACTCAGCTTCTTCAAACTCTTGACTCACCCTGCGAGCTTTTCAGGATTTTTTAGGATTTTTCAGGGTAGAGCGGGCCCTCCCACCTGCCTGAAGGAATGGGGAGGTCCTCTTTAGTGTGAGGGGGACCGATTTTTACGGTTCTGGAATTAAGCGTCCCACAGTCGCTAAATCACTAAATATCAAGGGTTGAACTGCAAATAAGGGTGTGAAAGTCGCCTATTGCACGATTTCCCACTGTGTTTGCACCGATTTTACTGAAATAAGGGCCTGGCGGACGCCTATTTATGCGAAACGTGGCTTGAAAAGGCCCATAAGCGACCTGCGGTCCCTTATTTGAGACCGGTGAATCAGTTCCCAAGAGAATTCTAGATGGGGGGGTTAATTTGCAGAAGAAACCCCTATAGGGAATGTGAATGTCCTACGAAACCCAGTGAATCGACAGTCTCAAACTAGTGCATAACCTTGCGGCTCGGGCGGCTCGGGCGGCTCGGGCGGCTCGGGAAACCGAATATGGGCAATCAGGGAACAGAACCGGATGGGAACCATCCTAACTAAGCCCAATTTTGTTGGGGTTTGTCGACGATTTCTAGGATTCATTGCGACTCGCGAGCTTCTATAAATGCGTGCCAGCCTTCCCGGCTGACCCAGTAGGTAAGAATTAAGGCAGCTAATGGATCCACCCAGGTCCAGCCGAACGCCCACACCCCCAACGTCCCCAATAACCCGGTCCACGCCATGTAGGCACAGGTCCAACTTTCGACTGCATCTGATTTTAATGCTGCACTGTTTAACGCCGTGCCCAGCTGCTGTTTGCGGCGGGCGAATCCAATCATGACAACCCCAGAGACCGCGGTGACGACCACTCCGAGTCCACTGGGCTGAACGGGAATGTGGGAGGCCATCTCCCACAGGGTAGCACTGAGCAAATACAAGGCTAATAACGCCAAAAGTCCGGCGGACCCCCATGCCGCAGTCCGTTCCGCGCGTTCAACGGTGTCATCGGACGCCCCGCGAGCTTCTACCCGAAGCCGCCAAAATAGAATCACCGCCGACAGTAATTCAATCAAGCTGTCGGCCCCAAACCCGGTGAGGACTAACGAATGGGCCTTCCAACCGGCATCAAGGGCGAAAGCGGCCTCACCAATCATCCAGAGGATGGATGCAAATTCCCAATACAGAGCCTGGGTCACCTGCAATCTGTGTGTGGACATACCACATCTCCCGTTCTGACTCTTGCGGTTTTATAGAAATTAGTGGTGGGACGCTTATTAGCGTTTACAGTAATGGCTGCAAAAACGGCTGCAAATGACGCAACTTCCCCCTATGCAGACAGGTGGCCCGACTGTCCGCGATGATGGACCCGTTGTCGAATCACCAAGTATCCCCCGACAAGAAGTACGCCAATCCCAGCCAATACATTGCCCAAATGCCACGGTTCACCAATGAGCTGGCCGGCGATGCCAATGAGTATCACCCCGTACATCGCCTTCACCCATGCGGGTTTGGCCCGATTCGCCAAAAACCAAGACCCTGCTACACTGCCCACCATGGCAGCCACCAGCGTCAAGACGAGGATGAACCAGGGAATGGACATGTGGGAGACGTGGCCTGCAAATCCAGCCAAACTGGAAAGGGTGGCAATAGCCGCCGTGGTGGCGGCACTTTTCTTAGCCGAATAACCAATCCACATTAACATTGGACTGATGATAAAACCACCCGCGATGCCCAACAAACCCCCGATGAACGCAGCACCCCCCGCTACCAGAGAACCCAGGACCACACGGCGTAGCCAGGGTACGACCGCATCCGGATCGGGCTGACCCACCGCCCACAGGGTACGGACCGCGGCCACCAATAACATGGCGGCAAAAGCCCACAACAGCACCTTTTCAGGCACGTAGGGGGTAGCCCAAGCCCCCAAGGGGGCCATGAGAAGCACCGCAATCATCATCGGCCAGGCACCCTTCCAATCAATCAGACGATGGCGATGGTATTGGGGCAGGGAAAATACTTTTGCCGTCGCACTCAGCAGGATGCCTAGGGGAATGGCCATGGTTTTAATGTCGTAGCCAAGCCAGTGAAACAGGGGCATATAGACCATGCCCCCGCCCTGCCCCAGCATCGAGAAAATGAAAGAAATGACGGCCACTCCACCGCTGACCCCTAGTAGCCCAGCCATGGTTAATCCTTCCCTTCTTCAACTTGCGCGTAGACCCGATGACTCCAGCATGCCGGACACAGGACCGCACCTGCCAGGGAATGCGTGTAAGAGCCAATCACCAATTCACCGCAATCCGAACAAACCTCGTGGCTCCAATCCATGACTGGAGAGAGGTATGGATAGTTTTCAAAAAACTGCAAGGTAAATAACTCTGCGACAGGGCGTGTTAGCACCGCTTGAATATCGTCATTGACCTCGCCTGGCTGGGGGTGAAAATCCTTTTGGTGGGTCCACTTTGCCGCTACAGGGGGCCAATTTAAAAATTCCTTGAGGAAATCTGTTCGATAGCTCACGCGCACGGCGATATGACGGGACACATCCACTACCGTCGCCGCAAATTTTCCCATCGGCTGAACTTGCAGGTTGTTCTTTCCCGTCGTGCACCCTGTTATCCACTGAATCCCGTCGACAAAGCAGTGCGAAAACTGCTCCGGGGCGAGTTCCACAATTGTCACCAGTTCTTTGTCCTTGGCACGGGGTACATTCAGGGCTTGTAATGCTTCCTGCCCAGCCCGTAACCCTAAAGGAAGGCCGAGACACACGTTGCCGTGAAAGGCCTGTGCCGCTTTGAGATTGTCGTTGGAAATCACAGTTGACATGAACAACCACCCTTTCTGATTTTAATCGAGTAGACCGCCATGCCGCTGTTAGCGGCACCACCAAAGAATGTAAATCCACACAATTGTACTTATTGGATAGTGTCCCTGAGAGCACCCACGAATGGACTGGGAACCTTTACAGCCGACTGGCGGATGTGACAAGCAATTTGCGCATTCCCTTTCACTGCGGTAAACTCCTCCGCCACAGAGGGCAGAACTTTGATTATCTCGCGGAGAAAGGAAACCTTTGTGTCATCCAGTGAATAGAACACCCACTGGGCGACACGCTGTTCTTGGACCAATCGCGCCTGTTTCAATTTGCCCAGGTGCCGCGACACGGTAGGTTGGGAAGCCCCAATCACTTCTACCAATTCACAGACACACAACTCTCCCACTGCCAGCAGCGCCAAGATGTGCAAACGAGTTGGATCGGCCAAGGCTTTGTGCACCTCAGTCCATTCGGTAAAGGACGTCATTTTTTCACCTCCCTTGCATACGTATCAGAGTAGCTTCACATGTTTTACACCGCTATTTTAATCTCATATGTACATATGTCAATAAGCAATTTAGAGAGTAATTTATGGGTGGCCCTACATCCGAAAACCATAAGCTGCTTCTGTAGTTTTTCATGAATTCGCAGGGGGTTAATTTTCAAGGGTTTATAGGATTACAAGAGGATTTTTGAAAAAAGGGAGAACCAAGGCCCCATTCACACCATTCGGCCTTATTCTCCCTGTCGTTCACCCTCAGTGGAGTTTCTTTACAACAATTCGGTCATATCCATCCAGTGTTTCAATGCCCACCAGTTCGTGTTTCGCTTTCTCCACCCAGGTGGGAATATCCCGTCTGGATCCCTGGTCATTGGACAACACTGCCACTACATCCCCTACTTCAGAAGAACGAACAACACGAATCAATTCCATCATCGGTCCAGGACAGAAACTGCCGCGTGCGTCAATCTCTTTGGTGGCTTGTACATCGCTCATGGAAAAAACCTCCTTAGCGTTCAAACGCTTCATTTCTCTTAGACTACTTTACCCGAGATACATCGTGGTAGTGGCGCTGGCAGCCATGTCAATAAACTCGCCGACACCGATGATATCGTCCACAATCGGCTCAAAGTCGTCTTGTCCCAATCCAAACAAATCTGCAGTCATGGCACAGGCATGTACATGAACGTTGCCAATTTCCTTGGCTTGTTGCAGGGTGTCATACCAGGACGGTACCTTTTTTTCCTGCATTGCGCGCATCATTGCCGCACCCATTTCTTCATGGTCTTTACTCACGCTCTGAAGCTGATAGGGTGCGCCCTTGCGAAATGGCATCATGCCCCAAAAGGTAATAAAAATATCGACATCCATATCGTTCATTACCGCACCAGATGCCATAATGGCTGCCGGATACAGTTTGTCCACGGTGCCTCCGAACACAACCATGGCTAATTTACGATTCTCGTCCGCCATTGAAAAAGCCTCCTTCTGTGAATTCAATTCAATATTGCCCCAGCTCTGTCAAGTAAATTTCAATCGGGGTGTTAAGGGGTTACGTTGGTTTCTTCCTTCAAATATCCGGCACAGGGAATGCATAAATTTTTGCCATCCCGAGTTCGGAGGTAGCGTTCAAACACGTATTCACCACACGCGTCACAGCGAACTTTCGTAAAGGAATTCTTTGGGCGAGAGAACTCGATGCCCGCGGGCCGCGTAATCCGAAAGGCCTCATTCTCTGGGGTATTTAGCACATACTCCACCGCTGGTCGAGTGACTTCCCAAGGGATTTCGGAGGGTTCGATGCCCTTTTTCCGATAGTCGAAAAACTCAAATGCCCCCAACTCATCCAAAAAACCGGGTTGTGCCGCAACACGTAGGGCCCTTTTTTCCGGAGTGTAGAGGGTAAAGGCAATCTTGCCGTAATTTGTGCGCTCAATCATCATCTTTCCATAGGTGCAGCCCGTGGAGGCTTGAATGCCATCGGCCATACAGGTCTGGGGATGCCCCACACCGATTTCCGGGAATGCAAATACGCCATGGTCTTTCGCCTTGTCAATGCCCAGTTCCCGCATCGCAATGACCCCCATCCGAAAACCAATCGGCATAAAGGGGCAATGGTGACCGTGAAACTCCCATACCCATTCCGGAATTTCCAACATCAAACACGCCTTCTTCCTGTGAAGTAACCGCTTGTTCCCCAATTCTCTCCATGAAACCAAAAACTCGCCCAACCTTGCTCAGTTCCATTTTCGGCATCGTTTATCCAACTTGTATGTCACTCCTGCTCGCCCACTGTGCGGCCTCACCTCCCTTTCGCGCACTCTCAATGTTCAATGAGTTGCCCTGAAACGCAGGGATTCATGCCTTATTAGACGAAACCTCGGCCCCCGTACCCTGCTCCCAGGTTCCTTCAATGGGAAGAGCCTGCCTGAGTGTTTGATACACCGTACTGTTCTTTTTTGCCAACTCAATCAAGCGATCCAGGCGGTCTGCCGACACAGGAGTCTGGACAACCAGTTGGTAAGTGATGCCCACCAACTGTAAGGGCTGGTCTTGTCGAGTGGCCGTCAGCGCAATTGAGGCGCTATCCATGGGAACGCGAGACAAATCGGCAACGGCCGTCAACGCAGTGAGCAGGCAGGACCCTAACGCCGCAAGCAGCGTTTCTACAGGGTTGAAGCCTGCGGTTGGATTCGCGCGGCGGGCTCCCAGGGTCAGTTGAAACGTGCGCGTTGTCGCTATGGCGTGGTCTGCGTCAGACCGGTACACGGTCACATGGTACGATTGCTTGGGCATGCTCACCACACTCCCTTCCATCACTGCTGGGGTCGTCATGCCACCACGCCTGACCAGGCCCACAAGGCGGTCAACGTCACCAGCAGTACTGGCACGGTCATGAGAATCCCGATGCGAAAGTAGTACCCCCAGCCAATCTGAATTCCCCGCCGCTCCAACACATGCAGCCACAGTAATGTGGCAAGGGAGCCAATCGGAGTGATTTTTGGTCCCAGGTCACAGCCAATGACGTTGGCATAGGCCATGGCCGTATGTAACCCTGCGGGGACGACCGCATCGTGAATGGCCAGCGCGTTAATCATGACCGTGGGCATGTTGTTCATGAAGGTAGATAACCCCGCAGCCACCACACCCGTGCCCACAATCCCCACCCAACCACCATGGCTTGCGAGCGCCGACAGCCCACCCCCAAGCAGATGGGTCAGTCCCACGTTGCGTAGCCCAAACACCACCACGTACATACCAATGGAAAAAACGACGATTTTCCACGGTGCCTCACGCACCAACTTGGGTACGTGAACCACCGGACTCCGGTGGGCAATGATGAGCAAGACAATTGCCGCCGTCCCGGCGAAAATGGAGACGGGCCAATGTAACAACTGACTGACAAAGTAGCCCACCAATAGCAAACCCAGCACCACCCAAGCAGCCCGAAACACATGACCATCTTTAATGGCGGTGCGGGGCTCCGGCAGATTTCGTATATCTACCGACCGTGGCAACGCCCGGTGATATACCCAGTAGAGGGCTAACAAACTCGCACCCAAAGCCACTACATCCACCGGCACCATGCGCAAAGCAAACGAAGCAAACCCTAAATGAAAATAGTCTGCCGATACAATGTTGACCAAATTGGAGACCACCAGGGGCAACGAAGTGGTGTCGGCGATGAACCCACTGGCCATAATAAGAGCCAGTGTCGCTTTGGCATTCAGTTTGAGCGCCTTGGTCTGTTCATAAACAATCGGAGTCAGAATTAGGGCCGCCCCATCATTAGCGAAAAACGCCGCCACCAACGCGCCTAGCACACCCAACAGCAGAAAGAGCCGAATTCCTCGGCCTCCCGACAGTCGTGCCATATGCAGTGCAGCCCACTCGAAGAATCCCACCGCGTCCAGGATTAGAGAAATGAGAATGACCGCCACAAAAGTCAACGTGGCATCCCAAACAATGTGCACCACGTCACCGACATTGGCCCACGAGACTACCCCTAACAACAGGGCGAGTATCCCCCCACCGGCGGCAGTCCAGCCAATCGACAGTCCTCGCGGCTGCCAGATGACCAAAACCAAGGTCAATATGAAAATCCCTACTGCTAAATAGACCATGTGCTCACTTCACCCTTTGCTCTGCATTGGAAAATGAGTGCAGCCCTATCCTAGTCAATACCCCTCCGCAGATTTACACCCCATACAGGTGCCGCTATCTATGGCAGGATGTCTAGGCGGGAATTTCCTTCTCCCAATGGGCCTGCATCTCAACCCCGGCCGCTTGGATGAGTGTAAAGACGGGACAGCGCTGTTCTACGACAGTCTGAAAGGCATGCAGCCGTTCTTCCGTTTCCGGGGTGTTTACGACCGCATGGACGTGCACTTGTTGAAAATAGGGACGGGCGCCTGTCACTCCGGCAAAGCCCCGCGGGTCTAGACTTGCTTCGATGTGAAATCGAATCCCGTGCAATTGAAAGCCAGAGCGCTGTGCAATCATCTGGGCTGTAGCTTCTTCGCATCCGGCCAGGGCCCCCAACACATACTCCAAGGGATTTGGCCCACTGTCTGTACCGCCAAGGCCCGCAGGTTCATCGACAATAAACTGATGGTCTCCTGATACCACATGTGTCGCAATGCCTTTCCCCGCCGCCTGAACTTGAAATCGGATCTCTTTTCCCATAACGCTCCACTCCCGTTTGTGCGCTTTTAATGCCTGGTGCAAGAATATCTCTGTGAAGGATATCTCTGTGGCCTTAGGTCAAGTTACACTGAACACGCAGTCCCTGGGCTTTCAAAAGCTGAATCTCACTCCTAACATCTGGCAACTCACGAATAATGTCTGTCAGTAACGGAAAACTCGTCCCCTCATCCAAACGATAAAACACCCACTGCGCATTCTTCCGTTCTTTAATCAGTCCCGCTTGACGGAGTTTGCGAAGGTGTTGAGAGACGGCTGGCTGGGAGAGCCCCAGGATGGACACCAGTTCACACACACACAACTCCTCTTGGCCCACTAAAGCCAACATGTGCAAGCGAGTTTTGTCCGCCAGAGCCTTGTACACCTCCGCCAAGTCCTCGAAGGAATTTCCCTTCATGCCTCATCCACCCCAAAACAAACAGTTTTTATAAATCACATCACTTCGAATCCCTTTATGCTCTTATTAGAACGTCATTACTGTATATCCTTCACGGGCATAACGCGAAAATGCATCTCTTGCAAACTCCAGTTGAACTCCATACCTGTCCGCGGAATCCTGCAGTCCCCATTGGTTCACTTGACTAGAACACGCGCCAACCTTAAACTCCACCTCTTTGAACGTATCAAGCATGTAATCCACTTCTGCTGGGACTGATTCGAGCAGTTTCACACCCCCCGTAAACAAGAATACTTCCACGGCATCGATTTGATTTTCTGCTTTCGCATCAAAAATTCGTTTTGCCACGTTCATTCCTGAGAGAACTTTGCTTTCCTGATCCCATCCAGATTGAATCACAATTGCAATTTTCCCGCTCATGCCAAGGCCTCCTTAGGCTCCCCAATCACTTGCTTGGCAAACTGAGTTAACAACTCGGTACCAAGGACCTCATCGTCTTGCAGCGTCGCCACGGCAATCGTCTGAGTGGCGTTGCGCTGCTTCAAGGCGTGAATCTGATGCATCTGCAGATCCAAACGCCTGCCAAACAGTCGACTGGTGGCCGCCTCTTTTGGCAGCACCTGGTTCACCACAATCGCTTGCGTATGAATGTGGGTTCGTTCTAGGTCTGCCATGGCGCGTTCCATTTCTGCAATTGGCGTTGTTTCCGGCAAGGTAACAAAGAACATGCCCGTTTCATCCGGGTCTTGCAGGGTGCGAATGGCCGCATTCATGCGTGCGAGTTGTATGTCATCCAATGCGGCGGTTTCAGAGGTAAACGCATCTTTGTGTTCCAACTCGGCCTCATAATCCCACGATAACTGCAGCAACCGCAAAGTATGCCCGGTAGGAGCTGTATCAAACACAGTCACCGCAAAGTCTTCACTCAAAACGTGATCCAAGAATTCCTGAAACACCGCCACTTCTTCTGTACAGGGTGAGTTAAGTTCTTCGCTGACCCGCTTGACGGTTTCTGAATCCGCAATTTGCTGTCCTAGGGAAGACAGCACCTGTTGGCGATACTCCTCAAACGCGGCCTTTGGGTCAATCCGAACCAACCACAGCGAAGTTCCGGGAATTTGTGTAGGTTGAGAGGTCACGGTTTGCCCTAGTACGTTGCCAATGTGTGCAGCGGGATCCGTTGTGACCAACAAGGTCTTGAACCCTTGGTCTGCCGTGTAGACCGCAGACGTGCAAGCCAAGGTGGTTTTCCCAACCCCCCCTTTTCCCGCAAAAAATACGCGTCGATGTTTCCCAGTTTGAGGAATGAGCAGGTTAACCGGTAGTTTTTCATAGTGAAATGGCATCTTGTAAGTCCCTCCCAACCTGCTCCAACATAGAAATCCCCTTGACTTCGTCCGCGTACAACGGCATGGTTCCAATGGGTCCATCAAAACGAACGGCAAGCTCACGAAGGAAAGGTTCCTGCTTCCTCCAGCGGCGACCAGAATACGGATGATCTCGTTCGTCCTCTGGGATAACCCCGTTGACAATCACCACCTGATGTTGAATCTCCAGTTTGCGCAATTCGTCGGAGGACCTAAGCATTTCATCCATTGATAAGCGTGCAGGCTGGGTCACAAAAACGAATGTAGTCCTCGAGGCGTCCTGTAAAACGCGCACTGCCTGATCGTATTGTTCTTTGGAAGCCGAAAGTGCGTCCACACTACCAATGCAAGTCTGTCCACTGCCCGCTGCGCTCTGCTCAATATGCAAACTCCAACTGCTAGGCAACTCCAGCAATCGCAGCGTATGTCCAGTGGGTGCCGTGTCAAACACCACCCAGTCATAATCTGGTTGGTGCATACATGCAATGAATTCATCAAAGGTGGCCACTTCCTCTGTGCATGGCCCGCTCATTTTCTCTTCCGTAGCTCGCACCACCGCTTCCGGAAACACCGCCCGCAACGGGGCGAGTGCGCGGTTTTTGTATGACTGCAAAGCGTCGTCTGGGTTGATTTCTTGGATAAACAGTTGGGGAACCCCCTTCACTTCACGGGTGTCCAAACCCACTTCTTGCTCAAACACATCCCCCAGATTTGATGCAGGGTCTGTCGTGACGAGTAATGTCTTGTTCCCCCGTTTTGCCAACAGGACCGCCGTACTGGAGGAAAGGGAGGTCTTCCCGACCCCACCCTTCCCAGAAAAAAAGAGATATTTCGTCATGTCCTAAGACTCCTTTGCTGCCAACAGTTCATCCAGTTGTGGATATCGGCCCACCGCGCAGATGACTCCATTCACAGCCACAATCGGCAATGCTTTCATGCCCTCCTTGAGCATAGTTTCATACACCTGGGAATTGGCTGTAAACGCGACCGTATCCCGGCTGAGCATGTGGCGGGCCACCACATGGCCGTCCACTTTCAATTTTTCCACCATTTCACCCACACGAATCAGTTCTAAATCGGGAGAAGTTCCACAAAGTCCTGTGGAGCAGCACATTTCCGGATCAAAGATATCAATTTTCAAGTCAATCTTCCCCTCTCCCTAAATGATGTTAAGAACAGCAACTTCCAGACCCGCAACCACACGATGTGTTTGAATACACCGACTGCAGTTCCATCCTCTGCGGGGCGAGTAAATCCTCCGCAAACCCATCCATCTGCATTGTCGCGGTGAGCCTGACAGAACGCACCAGGTTCAGGAGTTCTTGCAAGTCGGTCACAGATGCATCCAGTTCTTTGGCCTTGGCTACATGTGATTCAAAACAGTCGGTGCATCCCACAGCTAAGGCCGCAGCCGCCTGAATCAATTCCTGTGTGAGTAAATTCACTTACAATCACCATCCCAACAGTTTTATATAACACTATACTTATATACCATGCCACAGACTTTCCGTCAAGACCCCGGAAACCTGTGCTGGAAACCAGTTTCGACCCACTTTCAGGTCCCATAAGACCTATTTTGAGACTGTCGATTCAGTTCCTAAGCAAATTCTAACAGTATGGGAGTTTCACACTGACCACAGATTAGAGAAAGTTCCCTAGTGTCCATGACCATGTTCAGGAATAAAGTCATTCCCAAAGTCATCCTTACACAATAAGGAGTCTGCATGGGTGTAGCGGTCATCTTCCGTCTGAATCGTGATGTGTCCCACACTTAAATTAGCCAAACGTCGCTTCACTTCCCATAGAATGTCTTGACTCTCGCGGATGGTCAAAGAACCGTCCAAAACCATGTGACAAGACAAGGCATTGCGACCACTGCTAATGCTCCACAGGTGCAGGTCATGGACATCCTTGACACCGGGAACACTGCGCAGGGTCTCGACAACATCAGCCATGGCGACGCCCTGGGGGGTGCCTTCCATTAAAATTGTCAACGTCTGTCGAACCACCCGCCAGGCGCCTAAAGACACTAATAAACCAATCAAAACACTTAATAAAGGATCGAGAATATACCAGTGTGTAAAACCAATTACGACTGCTGCTACAATCACCCCAGCAGAGGCCGCCGCATCTCCCAACATGTGCAGCACAGCGCTGCGCACGTTGAGATTATCATCCCCGCCCATGCCCAGTCCGAGGT
>QXHL01000036.1 GCA_003584005.1 Alicyclobacillaceae bacterium I2511
CCGAACACCCACCAAACTTGCAAACCGCAGTACTGTGGATTGCAAAGCTCGGCGGTTTTCTAGGGCGTGCACATGACGGTAATCCGGGTCTGAAAGTCCTTTGGAAAGGACTCCGTCGACTTGAGGATCTAACCACAATGTGGGAGATCCTCCATCCAACATGACTTATGGGTAATGCTAAGGGATTTATCCATGGGGAGGTTCAGATAGTCGCGGCTTTGACCATCCATCACACAGTGAATGTGGTAAAAGTGTTGAAATTGTCATTGCAAGAATTTTATGGGCGATATTTCTCTTGCAAATCATACCCCCATCTAGGATTCTCTTGGGAACTGAAGCCGCAGTCTCAAATAAGGGGCCATAGGTCTCTTATAGGCTTTTTCAAGCCACCTTTCGCATCAATAGGCGTTCGCCAGGCCCTTATTTCAACAAAATCGATGCAAACACGCTAGGAAAACGTGCAATAGACGACTTTCACACCCTTATTTGCGTTTCATCCCTCGATATTTAATGATTTAGCGACTGGGGGACGCTTAATTCCAGAACCATCATCTTCGGTCCCCTTTTCCGCTAAAGAAGGCCTCCCCAATCCTTCGGACAGATGGGGGAGCACTCTTCCCTGAAAAACCTAAAAATCCCCTGTAGAGCGAGTCTAGGCCTGAAGAAACTGAGTGAATCAACAGTCTCAACGTATTGCCTATTCATGCTGGCTTTCCTGGCGGACTCCCGCTAAGTTATCGAGCATCCCCTTGGCCAAGCGTATTCTCGATTCGCCATCCACTTCGGAGAGTAGTATGTTCAGGCACTTCGGCATCATCGTTGTCACAAACTCAATCCTATCTTCCACAGACATCGATTCAAACATATGACTCATCATTGAGTCCATCATCTTCGGCATATCTTCTGGTTTCATCATACCCGACATAACTTTTTCCATCATTTTACTCATTTTTATAGTCCTCCCACATGATGTGCTCTCTCCAAATCATCTACAGTTCCGACATCGTACAATACCGAACACAACGGGCATTCAAATGGCGGGTATCCGCAAACGATTCGAATTGGTAGCACACGCTCTCAATAGTTTAATGGTCTAGTGTTATGAATCTTCTTTATTCTTATCTCGCTTCAGTTCATCAATTTCACGACGCAAACTACGAATTTCGTTCATCAAGTCGGAGGTATCCTCCCTAAAATGAGGACCATGATTTCTATCCATCATCATCCGACCCATGAAATACATCATAGCTACCATCATCACGACGCCGAGGATAGGAAACACCAACCACGGACCGCCCCAACCCCCGTATCCCCACATCATCCATTCGCCTCCATAGTAATTTCAATTTTCTTTATATGAAAATAATTGATTCAGACCCCCTGAAATATTTTCATACCTCGGGGTGGCCGCTAGACCGTGGGAGTTTTATAAAGAGATTATCGCGTCTTTCAACGCCTTAAGCACCTGTTCATCTCGATAATAATATACACACACACCCTGCTTCACACTGCACACCAGTCCGCTGTTTCTCAGCACGGCAAGATGGTGTGAAACAGTGGATTGTGGAATGTCAAGGTGTGCCACCAAGTCCTGGACACAAAGACCATACTGGGGTTCACTACGGAATTCAATTTTCGGTACCATTGGCACTAATCGACAACAAAGAGAACTATCATTGGACAGTATGCGCAAAATCTGTAAGCGAACAGGATCTGCCAAAACTTTGAGCAAATTCTCTAGCTTGATTGAAACAAAGAACCCGGATTCTGTGGATTGCTGTAACTCTGCCATAGACATCCTTCTCCAATGAAGTTGGTTTGACTTACAATTCAAAGTTGTACAAGTGCAGCCATAGAATACGACAGCCCAATATTCTTTCCCCACTCCTTCAATTTCTTGACTACACCTCGAATGCCTATTTTTATTCTGGCCATATATCCATTCATATTAATATATTGATACAAGTTTATCATACGGTGTAATTGTATGGATGTCAATCTGCTTGCACCGAATCCACCCCGTTTGACGGACGTAAACTTGACAAAGCTGAATGGCCTGCGGACTGATTGCAACGCGAAGCATGCGAACCATTATTGCAGGAGTATTATCAAATGCGCCGTAAAACCCTTTGCTTCAGCAATAGGGAACTAAGGCGCTCGCCGTTAGGCGAATCTTTTCTATTTACACACAGTTTGCTATAATGTAACTATAAAAACTTCTAAAGCGTATCGGTTTCGTTTCTACCCGACAGAGGATATCCATAGGGTACAATAGAATGTTTTCCATCTACTACTTTTCATCCCGCAGATCTGAACCAGAGCGAGCATTTGCGACAGAAGCGGCATTGGAGGGGTAAGGATGCGAGTAGAGCGATATCCACATAATCCAATTATTACACCAGCAGATGTGACACCCCATCACGCAGATTTCGAAGTCATTGCTGCATTTAACGCCGGTGTAGCTGTGCTAGGGGATGAGACTATTTTACTGTTGCGTGTTGCAGAGCGACCGCACAGTCCCAACCCTCAATTCATTTACGCGCCTATCTTCGCTGCCAAAGACAGACAACTGCAGATGAAAAAATTCGACTTGTCAGATGTGACTTACGATTATCGGGATCCACGGGTCATATCATTATCTGGGCACAAAGATACTTTTGAGTTTCTTACATCGCTATCCTACTTTAGAGTGGCACGAAGTAAAGACGGGTACAATTTTACCGTTGATACGGAGCCTTTTATGTATCCTGAAAGTGAGTTTGAGTCTTTCGGAATTGAGGATGCAAGAGTCACCAAGATTGAGAACACCTTCTACATCACCTACAGCATGGTATCCCCCATGGGCATTGGCGTGGGACTCGCCTCAACGACAGACTTTAGGACCGTTCAACGACACGGGATGGTACTAGCCCCCGAAAACAAGGACGGGGTCTTGTTCCCTGAAACCATTGACGGAAAGTACTATGCCCTCCATCGCCCTGTTCCCAAGAGCAACGGCCAGCCCGAAGTGTGGATTGCAGAATCACTAGACTTAATCCATTGGGGTCAACATCAGCCCCTCTTTGGGCTTCGTCCGAATTCTTGGGACAGTGACCGAATTGGGGCTGGATTCTCACCCATTGCCACACCCGCGGGATGGCTCGAGCTATACCATGGCGCGGATAAGAATTCTCGGTATTGTATGGGGGCCATTTTGTTAGATAAGGCCAATCCCCGTAAGGTACTGTCGCGAACCAAAGGTCCCATCTTGGAACCCACCCAATCCTATGAGGTGAATGGATTTTTCGGAAACGTTGTGTTTGGTTGTGGAGCGGTCGTTCATGGGGATGGGGTACAGATGTATTACGGAGTTGCCGATACCTCCATGGCATGCTGTACCCTCAGTTTGAGCGACATCATGGCTGAACTCCACAGTTAAACGAGCCCCACCCCACTTCACTCCGCTCCACCGAGTGTCTTCCACACGGAGGGATGATAAAATGAAGTCGATTTATGTCAAAGTTAGTGAATGGAGGTAGCCTAGTTGGCAGATGACATGGCTGGACCAAAGACACAAATAAACCTGAATGCTGTCCCCAATTGACGTTGGGACTGGGGATATGGCGTGTATGTGTTGCTATACATAGTGGGTGTGTATGCGGCCAAGTTGTCCTATGCCGTTACAGGTGCCACCGATGCTGTTGCAATGATGGGCGTTTACGGGATGATTCGCTGGGGTGGCTGGCAGGTTTGGCGTTTGCGCGTCCTCCTAGCCACCCTCGCAGCCGCTTCGGTAGGAGCGGTAACTTTGGCAGCCGCCAATGGCTGGCATCAGTTCTTTTTTCCTTCCGCCATTGGCGCTGCCCCCCAGTTTGACCTGGCCTCTGTGTTTCAATACCACAACGCCCTGGGTGCGTTTGCTGGCGCTGTCTCGATGGGCCTGCTGGTATACACAAGCCTCACGCGATCGCGAGGGTTGTATGCAACGCTCCTGAAGGGCCTGCTACTGGGTTCTGCATCGCTTGATTTTGCCGGGTTACTGTTAAGCGGTTCCCGAGGTGCACTGCTTTTTTGGGTGCTGATGGGGGTGGCCCTGTTTATTTTTCTGCGGGCCCCGGAAAGAGACAACCGGGACAGATCCCGATTCTTGTGGCACCTCTACAGTTTAGGCGTTGCCGGGGGAATCGCCTATATCCTTCTCCACAAGGCCATTCATACCCAGTCGGAAGGTTTGGGTTGGACAGGCCTTGGGCTTGCGCTGGCCCTGCCAGTGGTGGCTGTCTTGGCTGCCCACTGGGTTTCCCGACAACGGGATTGGACTGCCTCCAGGTTCTCTTTCCCTGTACTGGTTGTCGTTGGACTATTGGTAGGCTTGGCTGGCGCAGTGGTGAAACACCACTCCCTCCTAGCCAAGTTGCACACCTACCACCTCCATCAAACCAGCGTCATTCAGCGGTTTATTTTTTGGAAAGATGGCCTTGCCATTGTCGTCAGGAACCCGCTCACAGGCTCCGGTGGCGGTGCTTGGGGGGCTATGTGGCAGAAAGTAGAGTCTTACCCGTATTATTCTACCCAGGTGCACTCCTTTATCATGGACACTCTGATGAATGTGGGCCTTATTGGGCTGCTGGCATTGCTAGGGGTAGTGTGGACCCTGGGCAGAAGCGTCTTGTGGCCCAAGGGGTTGCACCAGATGGTAGCAGGAACCCCCCAACCCCTCAACCCTCCCAATCTCAGTACCCATGTCGGCACAGCAGTCAATTCCCAAAGTAGCCGCAGAAACTCTAAGGGGGCCGATGAATCTGGAGCCTGGGCCGCAGACCGTTGGGAGGAGTTTGTGGGCTTGCGGGCGTTGGCTGCCATTGGGCTGACCCTATTTCTGCATGCGGCGATGGACTGGGATATGGCGTTTTTGTCCCTACTAATGGTGTTTACAGTCGGGCTGGCAGGGTCAAGCGAGTTGGACAGGCTGAGTGGATTGGGTGCCTCACGAATGGTACAAGCCGCACCCATGTTGAAGCCTGGCGGCGCCTTTCGTAGCCCAGAAAATTGGGCGATGGGCCTGAGCGGTCTGGCAGCCCTAGGTGCGGTGATTGTGTCCGGGATGGCCATCCAAGGAACACGGATGGCCCAAGCAGCGGGGACACTCCCCCCCGCGCCAAGGATCCTCGCCTTGCAGACCGCACACAGCTTTGCACCCTGGTCCTCGAGCGACCTGGTGCAGGAAGAACAGGCCGTGGAACAGGCCACCAATAGCAGTCCTGCAGGTCTGCAACGGGGATTGCAACTCCTTGACGAGGCGCGGCAGCTTAACCCGTACAGCGCACAGATTCAAGGTGCTGCGGCCGTATTGGCATTCCAACTGGGTCAGTTCCCGGAGGCCTATCACCGGGCAATGGCAGCCTATCACGATGCCCCCTACTTTGCCACAAACCTGTCGACAGCCATCAATGCCGCAGCCGTCAACGGACTGGAGAGCACGGCGACAAACTGGCCTGTTGCTCGCCAGTCTTTTGCACAGGTACTGCAACTCTATACGGCCTATCAGCACCGCGAGGCAGCGGTCAAGAGCCTGCCCTCCTACCTGCCCCCGCTGGGTCCCTATCAGCTTGATCCGTTCACATACGACTCCCTTGCAGTGTCTGAATTGGCCTTGGGCAACAAGGTGCAAGCCCGAAACTTCGCTCAATCCGCCGTCCCAGCCCAAGACCCCCACACACACCAAGTGGCAAAGCTGCTGTTGTTACTATTAAACAGCCCGCTAGGGACACACAACGCAGCCGTTGCCACTTATGTGAACACCCACCCGGGGGTCAAACCGTCGTTTGCATTGATACAGCAGCTACCCAATATGCGTTGAGGTTGGGGAACTGCGTGTCCAGGACACTCACCACAGATACGGCGCGACAAACTGTGCCCCCGAGAGACTGAGGAATTAGCTCTAATTCCTACAGCCTCTCGGGGGCAGGTGTTCTGTTAGCTGATGTTCTTTTGGCTGATATACAGTGAACATCTGTTCTAATGGCTGATATTCGGTTACAGAGTGGTGACCCCTTCAATTAAACGGACCTTCGTCATCCAAGGAAAAAGTTCCTTGAAGAGAAAATCATCAGGACTATGCAATTCTGTAACCAGGCCCTCGAATCCCTTCCCAGTGATTGCAAAGAGATGATTTTGTGAGTTTTGTCCTGTTGCATACACTTGCCCATGCTCCGTCATGACGACAACGTTCGCAGTGCCCCCGCCCAGGGTGAGTCTCAGTGATTCCTGCAAGGCCACCTGCGGATCCACTCCTGAATCCACAAGTTGGCTAAACAGACAAAACCCCACTTCACTGTCTGACACCCCTTGGAGTTGCCCTTGGCACTGGGAACGGTATGCGTCGTTATTTTCTAAATATCCATTATGTGCATACGCAAACAATCCATCTCTCACATAAGGTTGGCTATTGACTGCTGCAATTGTGTGGAGATAAGAAGGCCGACGCAAGTGAAACAGGCAAAGTTGTGTCGCAACCTCAGCCAACTCCGCTTGCTTTTTCCAATCTTCCTTGAGACTTTGCTTTGAACGGTATCCTTTTAGGATAGAACCTTTTAATGTAGAACCTTGTTGGGTAGAATCTTGTTGAGTAGAATCTTCCAGCCAAGAAATTCCCCAACCGAATCCATCCAGTCCATATTGCTCAATGACTTCCGCATAAGGAAAGACCTCGGAAAGTAAAAAGGGAACTTTTGACTTTAATAAAAGGATTTCACACATGTGTATCGACTTCTCCCTCTAGTTCTTTAAGAATATCGCTGGGATCTCCTTTGCTTTGCATGTAACGGACACCGGAGGCCACCCCCCAGTAATAAATCAAGAGCGCCACAGCCGCTACCGCCAAAGAATCCCATGGTGCGGGAATGAATTTTACACCTTGAAATGTGCCCAGTTTGGAGAGCACAAAAACAGCAATCAAGTAGACAATCAGCCACAGTCCACCCATTAATTCCTTCTGATTTTCTTTATTAACCAGGTAAGATATAATATATAGGACAACGCCAGCTAGTAGCAAACTGAGTGTCGCCTTGAGTGTCTGCCAACCTGCCCAGTAGACAATCAACGTACCAATCACAAAACCCAATGGGGCAATCACTTTCATCCCAGTGATTTTTTGATTGCTTTTTGTTAAATTCAAGCGGCGAAATACCAACACCGAAACGGCCCCTGCGGAGTACGTGTAAATCCCCAAGGCCCCTGTAATCTCAATGATACCATGCCAGCTCTTCAAAGGAATCAGATATAATAATCCGACCACAAAGTTGAGCAGCAAGGCTCGTGTGGGGATGCCGTATTTCTTGTTCACTCCGCTGAAATACGTGGGGAAAAACCTATTTTTAGCCATCCCATAAACGATTCTTGAGTTGCTTGCAGTGTAGACCAAGCTAGAACCTGCGGGGGAAATCATGGCATCCGCAATAATCATCCAATACAACCACATCAAATTCATAGACAAGGCCAAGTCTGCATAGGGCGAGTTAAAGTTAATGCCACTCCACCCATGGACCAAATCCTTGGCGGGCACCCCACCCACAAAAATAATCTCTAAACCGATATACAACACCATCGCAATCACAATGGCAGTGAGTACGGCTCTGGGCACGTCTTTTCGGGGATTCACAGCCTCTCCAGCCAAATCAATCGCAGCCCGAAAGCCAGTGTATGCAAAAACAATCCCTGCCGTTGCAATGGCGCTAAGACCTGCTGACCACCCATTGGGTGCAAAGCCGTGACTGGTAAAGTTGGACGGATGAAAGCCACTCGAAAAAAACGCAATCAACGTCAACGTAGGAACAATAAACTTCAGCACCGTGACAACCAAATTCACCTTTGCAAAAATAAGCACTCCATAATAATTGACCGCAACAAAAATGAGCATCAATACAATGGCCAGTAAGATTCCTGACCCTGTCAAATGAGTTCCGTTGTACACCCCTGGCAAAAATCGGCTTAGGTATTGTACGATGCCTGAAGCCTCTGTAGGTGGATTTGCGGAGTACCCCAGCCAAAGCCCCCAGCCCACCAATGCGGCTACCATAGAACCGTTTGAATAAAGTGGATAGCGAACCAAACTGCCGGATTCCGGTTTCACCATCGTTAACTCCGAAAAAACTAACGCGACAAGTGCTAATGCAATCCCGCCAATAATCCAAGTAACAATAGACTCTGGACCGGCCGCCTGTGCCGCATACATCGCGCCAAACAACCATCCAGACCCAATGACACCCCCTAAAGATGCGGCTGCCAAAGACCAAAATCCCATTCTCTTTTTCAAGAGGCTATCACCGTTCACCCTCCCACTCTCCCTTCCATGAATATTTTTGTTTCCTCAGCAGATGCTGAATAATTACAATATATCTTTTATACTGTGAAAAAGTCCACATCAACACAAACCATTTCCAGTCGGGGAGCTGTAGAAACGGACCCTTTGGACAATGAAAGGGAAACCGGGGGAAGCCCCCCTTAGTGTGCAGGGGAGCGATTTGTACGGGCCTGGAAATAAGGGTCCCCCAGTCGCTAAATCATCAAATATAAAGGGATGAAACGCAAATAAGGGTGTGAAAGTCGTCTATTGCACGTTTTCCCGCTGTTTTTCACCGAATTTATTGAAATAAGGGCTTGGCGGACGCTTATTTATGCGAAACGTGGCTTGAAAGGGCCCATAAGCGTCCTGGGGCCCCTTATTTGAGACTGGCGAATCCGTTCCTAAGAAAATCCTAGCTGGGGGTATAATTTGCAGAAGAAAAACCTAGATGGAATGTGAATGTTCTACGAAGGCTAGTGGAATTGGCAATCTCATGATAGTGACTATTTCCGCTCTCTCCTGCACTCCCTCCCCACCTAGCGCTGCATCACGTTGTATTCTGACACACCGCGTTGCGGCATCCACCGCCGCGTTCCAGGGGGCGGAATCAGGCGTTCCGGGGCCGGACTATGGATTGGCATTACGATTTCAGGGGCTACCCACTCCACCAAGCGGTGGATATCGTCAGGGTACGCATGTCCCCCCGTTCCGACCTGCCAGAATGGAATGCGACGCATGTTTAACCAGTCCTGCAACAGACTGTAGCGTGGGTCAAAAGTGCCCAGGGGTTCGCCGTTGGCGTGCAAAAAGACTGTCCCAGGACCCGCGGGGAGGTCCAACAGCTCCGGCAGGTGGGAAAGCGAAAGCTGCAGCACATAGTGTCCCGGGTTTTGCGCGATGTCGGCGGTTTGCACATCTTCTCCCCAGGACTTAATGTGTTCAAATCCCCAGTTGCGAAACAGCTTCGCCATCGCAGGGGGCCAAACAAACTCCCGGTTTGCCCCGTGGGCCAGCGCTAGTAAGGCGGCAATTCGCTCCAGATTGCGTGGGTACAAAGTGGTCAGCAATAAGCCTGGAAGCTCTGCAAACGCCTGCGCAAAAGCCGCATCCACCTGGGCCTCTGTCCGCACTGTGAAACGAAAATCGCTCGCCAGGGTGGTCCCTTCCGTAATAAGCAAACGGGCGCCGTGTACAGCCTGCGCAAACGAGCGGATCTTTTCCGGATGCCTCCCGTGCAGACGAAAATCCCCAGTGTATGCGACCACACCAGCCGCAGTTTCAATAGCATAGGCCGAAGCCCCTTCCACATCGTGATCGACATCATACCGTGTCACGCGAAAGGGCCCAAATTGCAGCGGCTGTGCGGCTGGCAAATTTTGCACCCGCGCCGCTCCCCCACGCAGTCCTTCCCCAGCTGCTTCCAACGCATCCATCAGACGTACCGTTTCTTCTGCCGCATAGATGGGGATTTGTTCATCCACCCAGCCCGCTAGGCCAATGTGGTCCATGTGGGCATGGCTCAAAAACAGCGCCGTATGACCATCTGTCCCCCCAGACAGTTTCATGTCCGTCATGCCAGTGAGAGCCTCGGCTTTGTAAACATGAGAAATCATCGGGGCTATTCCCAATTTCAGCATGTCCTGCAATTCGTGGCCGGGGCGAGGTACCACCGGAGTCCGCAACAAATCCCCAGCTTCCGGAATATCTAACCCCATATCCAGTAAAATACGCCAGCCCTCTTGTTCGAGGACAATTTTTGTTCCGCCAATCACGCCAATGCCGCCATAGAAGCGCAGTTTGGTCATGAAATACCCCTCCATTCGTCTTCCTGCTGTGTACTCCCTGTGAGCCATTGATCTAGGACTCGGAAGGCAGATTCTAAATTTTTGACCTGTAGCGTGGCTGGAACTGTACTAAATCAAGCAGACCCTCCGGTTTATGTGTTTCGGCACGAGTCAGGTCAAAAAGTTCAAGTCAAAGAGTGATGATAATTTCGGCTTATCTAATAGAGGTAAATCAGCAGGATGCACCCAGCAACAGCCTTCACAATGGCAGGGATCCGTTTAAAATTGTGGCCAATTCTTGCTGGCCTGTAGCCAAAATATTGCGGGACAACAAATCATAGGAACCGCCGCCAATCGCTCCAATGACTCCGCCTGCCTCTTGGACCAAAAGCGCCCCTGCCGCAATGTCCCAGGCGTTCAAATCATACCCCCAATAGGCATCAAGCCTGCCTGCAGCCACCCAGGCCAATTGCAGTGCCGCCGCCCCAATGGACCTGAAGCTACCTGCAGATGCAGCCAGGTTGAGCCCTGCCACGGTGCGTTCGCTGGCACCAGGGCCCCTTGCTGGGAAATCGCTGGCCAAAAACGCTCGCTTCAGGGATTGTTGAGAGGAAACGCGCAATGGCGTCCAGGAAGCGGGGATTCCCACGCCTGGCGCAGAGGGGAAAGCACGGTGCTGCATAGGTCCTATCCAATCCGCTGCATCGCAGCCGCGAATGCGAAATGCCCCCCCAGCGTGGTATGCAAAAAACAATTCATCCTGGTAGGGATTGTACACCACGCCCAGGCGAACATGGCCTTGGTGTGCATAGGCAATCGACACCACCGAAAGGCAAATCTCATGCACAAAATTAGCTGTGCCGTCGAGCGGATCAATAATCCAAAGGTGCTCCGCCGCAGCGACAGTGGTCGTGGCCCGCACAGACGCAGCCGCACCCGGTGCCGTGTTTTCTTCCCCCAAAACAACGTGATGGGGGAAATCCTCGGCAATTCGTGATCGAATCAAACTTTCACACTGTGGATCTATCTCAGTCACCAGGTCCATGGGGGAGGACTTTTCTTTCACTGTTTTCGTCTGATTCACGTGCCTGGAAAAGTACTGCCCCGCTTCCAGTGCTGCAATCATGGCCACAGAAAGAATATGAAATTTTTCTGAATCAAGCATCAACCGTCATCCCAGCTTCCTAATCTCTTGAATCAAATGCCTCTACGATATAGTATAGTCGTAAGACGTCATACGACAAGGGGTGAAGCACGTGATGCAAATGCAGCACCCATTTTCCCTGCAAAAAATGACAAAAGAAAGAATCAAGGAAATGATTGATCAACGGGAATCTGGAGAACGCCTCCCGTCTGAAGAACAATTGGCGATGCACTGCGGCGTGAGCCGGCCCACCGTGCGCACGGTGCTCGCCGCATTGGAGCAAGAAGGTTTTCTCATTCGGAGACACGGAATTGGGACTTTCGTGGTGAAATCAACGACGAAGATGAAGGCCTCTTTGCAATCACTGTACAGTGTTGCGGATATTGTGCGGATGAACGGTTACGAACCCACCATTGCCGACGTGCACGTGACAAAGCTGCTTTTGCCTGCGCACATTTCCCAAGCCCTGGAACAAGCCCCGGGAGCCATGGGGTACCGCGTGTCGCGCGTCATTTTTGCAGAGCGAGAACCAGCGGTCTTTGTGGTGGACTACTTGCCCCAGGCGCTCGGTGAACAGGCAAACATGGACGAATTCAACAGCCAAATGATTCCCTTTCTGCGCCAGCGAGGCATCTCATTGGCCTATGCCGCAGCAGATTTGTCGTTGGAACGGGCTTCAGAGGAAACCGCACATTTTCTGGATATTCCCCTTGGCGATCCCGTTCTACTGCTGCACCAAGTGGCTTATACCGCAGACAACACGCCGATGATTTACAGTGATGGGTATCATCGTGAGGGCTTGGTGTCCTACAGCATCATGAGAATTGTGAAAAGCGATGGAGGAGGGCAGATGCAATGAATACAGCGGCAAAAAATCACCCCATCGGTTATTTGTACCTGTTGCCTTCCTTGTCCATTTTCCTCGCCTTTTGGCTGATTCCACTCGCCATGGTGGGCGGTTTTTCCTTTTTTCACTTTGAGTACGGTCTCCATCCCAGTTGGGTAGGATTGACCCAGTATACGTCGCTTTTTCAGTCAGGACTGTTTTGGCAATCCATTCGCATCACATTCGCCTTCTCCATCGCTGTGGTTCTAGGTGGAACGGCAATTTCGTTGCTGTTTGCTACCCTGCTCGCCAGTGGATTGAAGGGACAAGGAATTTTTCGATCGCTGTTTTTTGTTCCTTATGTAATGCCTGTTGTCGCCACTTCGGCGGTTTGGCTTTGGATGTATCAACCAGGCAATGGAATTATTGATGAAGTCTTAGGGACTTTGGGACTCAATCGCCAGATTGGCTGGGTCAATACCCCCAATCTTGCTTTGGTGAGCCTGATTATTTACACGGTCTGGCTTTCTTTTGGATTTACTACGCTGCTATTTATGGCAGGGATGACCAACATCCCCAAGGAATTAACGGAAGCGGCTGCGGTGGACGGAGCCAATAACTGGCAAGGCTTTTGGCACGTGACCTGGCCCCTGCTGTCCCCCACCACATTTTTCGTGTTGGTGGTCAACTTAATCAACGCCTTTCAAGCTTTCACGCAAATTTATGCCCTAACCCGTGGAGGACCTGTCAATGGAACCACGACGTTGACCTATTTCATTTACGAAACTGCGTTTAACTACTTTCACTTTGGGGCCGCTTCGGCGGGAGCAGTGATTTTCTTCTTACTAATTGTGACCTTAACAGGAATTCAATTTTTGATATCTCGCCGTGCAGTCTACTATGGAGCGTGAGGCTTCAATGCGAAAAACGAAACGAAGTTTCGCCTATGGATTTCTTGTGCTCAGTGCCCTCATCACCCTCTTTCCTATTTGGTGGATTTTTTCAACCTCGTTTGAAACCAACACTCGCGCCTACAGTTTTCCAGGGGCGTTGGTGCCGCAATTTCATTGGCAAAATTATCAGACAGCATGGTCTCTGGCCCCCTGGGGGAGGTTTCTCGCCAATTCGGTGGGAATGGGGTTGGTTACCACACTACTGGCACTCCTTACCTCACTGTTGGCAGCCTACGCCTTGGTCTTTATTCCAAATCGTTTAAACAAGCTAATCTTTAGCCTCATTTTAGCCACCATGATGGTTCCGTTTTATTCCATCATGATTCCAGACTACCTGATTGTTCGGGACCTTGGCTGGCTAAACAGCTATATGGCCCAGGTGGTTCCCTTTATTGCCAATGGATTCGCCATCTTTCTGTTTGTGCAATTCATGCGCTCTTTCCCCAAGGAATTGCGGGATGCCGCACTGATGGATGGCGTCGGGCGGTGGGGTTACTTGTGGAGAATTTTAGTTCCCAATCTGCTGCCCGCCATCAACACGGTGGGCGTCTACTTGTTTCTGCTCAGTTGGAATGCATTTCTGTGGCCCCTGGTGGTGACCAACGGACCGACCGTACAGCCCATTCAAGTCGGTTTGGCCAACTTTCTCTCCACAGCCAATGGCACAGATTGGACTGTTCTTTCTGCAGCTGCGGCCATCACCACATTGCCTATGCTGATTTTGTATGTATTTGCACAACGTCAGATAGTCGAGTCTGTCAGCCGGACGGGAATAAAAGGATAACACCCCTTGGAATTAAGGAGGTGATGGCTGTAAGACCCTCAGAACAGAGGCGCTATTTTGTTTAGTTTTAGAGGTTTTTGGACGGAAATCATTGGGACGAAATGTGCAAGGGATGGAAAAAGGGAGGTCTTGAAAATGAGCCTGAGAAGAAAAGGAAAGGCATCTTTAACGGCCGCATCTGCGCTATTGCTGACTTTGACATTAGCGGGATGTGGAAGTCAAGCCCCAGCGCCGTCAAACAGTGGGGGGACACCGTCCACAGGGACCCCCACTCAGCCTGTGACCCTGACGTTTTGGAACGAGATGACAGGCCCTTATGAAACAGCGTTGAACGGAGAGATTCAACAGTTCCACAAGTTACACCCTAACATCACAGTGCAAAGCGTAGTGGTTCCCAATGATGCGGCACTCGAACCGAAATTGCTTGCCGCCGTCGTGGGACAACAACCCCCAACACTTTCCCAAGTAAACCCGCCTTGGGCCACCGGCTTCATTCAAACCGGGAGCCTGGTTAATCTGACGCCGTTGATTCAAGGAACCCATGGGTTTTCACTGTCCCCCTACTATGCAAATATGTTGAGCCCTGGAAAGTGGCCAGATGGGAACCAGTACCTGATGCCCTTTAATCTAGGGGCGGCCATCCTGTACTACAATAAGCAGCAATTTCAACAGGCGGGGATATCTACGCCCCCAAAAACTTGGGCTGAGTTCAGTCAAGACGCGGCCAAGTTGTCCACACACGGCCGACAGGCGTTTGCCATTACCCTCGTACACACCTATCCCTGGCTGTCCTTTTTCTACCAAGCAGGTGGGGATTTTGTCAACCCCAAAGGAATGCCCAATGCTGCAGCCTTTGCCCCCAATGGGCCGGGAGTTCGAGCCTTAACCCTGTGGTCTGACATGGTGAAAAACGGTTCTGCCGTATTGACACATGGCTATGCCTCACAAACAAACTTCGCCAATGGCACCAGTTCCATTCTAATTGGTACCACCGGATTTTACCCGTATTTACAACAAGCCGTGAACAACAAATTCCCGATTGGGGAAGCCGCCTTACCGGGAGATGTCCAACAAGCCACCAGTCTTTTTGGCGGATATCTAGGGATTTTCTCCAAGTCTACCCCCGCACAACAGCAGGCAGCGTTCGAATTTGTCAAATATTTGACTTCAGAGCAAGGAACCCTCTATTGGATGGAGCACAGTGAGGGCTATCTTCCCGTACGCACCGACGTGCAGGCACAGGCCCAATCCTTTTTGGCCACACATCCAGCACAGGCCGTATCCCTAACCGTATTGCCGACGGCAAAAATGGCCCCCAAAGTGGCCTGGTGGGACGAATTTTCCCAGCGGGTACTGATGAATGCCATCACATCGGTGCTCATTAACAAGGAAACCCCAGTGGTAGCCATGCAGCAGGCCTATACGCAGGCGGTTCAATTGGCGCAAAAGGATGGTACGTATTAATAACTGTTTACTGACTGTGATACATGAAGACGTGGGGAATGGGAGCCAGACAGTATGTTTGCCTGGCTCCCATTCCCCAATATTCTCTGCAACTTACACCCCAGGCTTACACCCCAGGCTACACCCTAAATTGTCCTCCACAGGCCTCGTTAAACAATGCCCTCTTCAAGGATATATTGGCCTGTTTTGAATCGCTCCGGGCTCAGGGCACGGACATCAAGGGTCTCGTAGTGTCCAAGCCTTATCAGTTCTGATAAGGCCTTGCCAGCTGCCGGTGCGTGTTGCAATCCGTGACCACTAAATCCGGTGGCCACATAATAACCGGGGATGTCCGAGTAGCCCCCAATGATGCCGTTCTGATCCACCAAATTAAAATCGTACAGACCCGCCCAGCCGCGCTCCAATTTCAGGGTTTCAAAATTCGGACACCGTTTTGCCAGAACAGGCCAGATTTCGTTTTCAAAGAATGGTTTCTCCCATTGAAAGTTATACTCATAGGGTACTGTATTACTTAAACCTGCGATAATCTTTGGTCCCTCGTGTCGAAAATATACCCCACTGACGTCCACTGTAAGTGGCAGCGGATTTTTCAGCGGCTTGGCCAGGTCAAAATGAAATATTTGCCTGCGCAGTGGAACAACCGGCAAATCGACGCCCATGGTTTTACTGAGATCTCCGGACCAAGCGCCACAAGCGTTGACCACTACTTTAGCATGCCAAGTTTCCCCAGTGGCCAGTCGGACGCCAGCAATTGTCCCTGTCACATCCCGCAGAAAAGCCGCCACCTGCTCGTGAATGTACTCTGCGCCAAGGTGTTTCGCCTGTTTGATGTAGCCCTGCATCACCGAGTACGGATCCAGGTACCCATCCTCTGGGCTAAAAACTGATCCAACCAGGTCGGACACGTTTAATTCTGGAATTAACGCCAGCGTCTCCTCCACAGTTCTCACCTCAACGTTTACGCCAAGGCGTTGTTGGAGCGCAATCTGTGCCTGCATGCCCGTGAGAATTCTTTCATTTGCGAGAAACAAATAGCCCCGTTGTTTGAAATCAATCTCAGCAGGCTCCCCATTGATGGCCATATCTTCAGCAAATTTTTTAAATATCTGCAGGCCATACTGGCTCATGCGAATGTTAAGTTCTGTGCTGAAAATCTGACGAATCCCTCCGGCACTACGGGGAGTGGATGCGTATTCGTATACGGGGTCCTGCTCAAATAGAACAATCCGCCCGGTATATCCATCCTTTAGCAAGTTATATGCAATACTTGAAGCCATCACACCGCCACCCGCAATGATTAAGTCACAGGTGTTCCCCATCGCACTCTCCCCTCTCAACCGAAACTTATTCGCCGTTTAATTGCCCCTGCCCAATCGAACTCAAACGGGAGCCGACGCCCCAGGGAAGGAAGACGAGGACAGAAACCAGCACAACAAGGATGCTACCTACATCAATATTCACAAAGCTCTTGGCGCCAACGCCGCCAACGTATGTCATGAAAGTTAGGAAAAGCACATACACAATATACCAAAGGGCATTTTTATATCCCTCTTTAACCCGATATATCAGACCAAACAGGACCGACGCAAATGTCAACAGCACTACTGCATAGGGGACAGACGGCCACCCGCTCCAGTACACAATCAGAGAGGCAGCAGCAAAGGCGAGCACAGCAATGGTGGACCCTCCCTTGAGTACACCAGGTCTACCGCTGCGGCGTAGCGCCATCATGGCCACAGGATTCACGGCAAACCCAATATAACCACCTACCACTGCGTCACTAATCAGATTGTAAATAGAAGGAAGCGGTGCCGCAATATAGGCCACAACCGCCCCAATGATGGTAAAAACCAACAGGGACCACACTGGAATGGCATACTCCTCATTAATTTCACGCAAGCGAGCGCTCACCAATCCGGATCGACTCATGGCAAAAAGAATTCGACTGCCGGCGCCCTGGTAAATATACCCTGTCACAAAAGGCCCGACAATGGCAATCACCGCTGTCAGGGCAATCAGCCATCCCACATGTGCCGCACTAGCGAGGGTCAAAAATGGGTTGCCAGGAATGCTGGAAATGGAACTCCAAGACCCAGGGTGAAGTTTCACGGCAGACCAGTTGAGAGACGTTAAAAAGCCCATGGCGAACAGGATGTAGAGAACCGTTTGACCGAGCACCACCCAGAGGATGGCGCGGCCAATGTCCTTGGGACGATGGACTTCTTCGGCGTAGTCCGGAATAACCCGAATTCCCCCGAAGGCGAACATGGCCAGTGGAATCGCGGCCCAAATTCCACTGAATCCAAACGGTACCCAACCGCCGTAGTGATTAAAGTTGGCGAAACGTGCAAAAGTGATGAATCCGATGGCCGCCAGCCCATACAAGACCAACTTGAGGATGCCAAACCAATTGGTGGACTTTGCAAACATCTTGATGCCATAGTAATTAAATGGCAGAAACAACAACATCAAAATCGCACCCGCGATACCGCCCAGGGTGGTGGGATTCCCTTGCGTAGTGATGAAGTGAGGCCAAAAGTAATTAATCCCTTCCACCGTCGCCAGGGCCTCAATGGGCGGAATAAAGAGATACCAAATGAGGTCAGAAAACGCATTAATCAGGTTGGTAGCCCGACCATGTGTGTACAGACTGTAACGAGAGGGACCCCCGGCCTCCGGATAAATTTGGCCCAGTTCCACATAGGTAAGACCGACAAAGGCATACATAATGGCTCCAATAATCCAGGCAAAAATGACACCAGGACCCGCGAGAGCAGTCATTCCTGCGGTACTGAACAAGACCCCTGTTCCCACTGCACCCCCCAATCCCAATATAACCAAGCTGGAAAGTGACAATCCGCGCTTAAGCTGAGTCATCCGTTTCACTCCTGTCAATAATTAGAATATTATGCTAATAATGATTTCACTAGCTCCCCTTGTATGCAAGGAATTTCAACTGCTGCTCCCCTCTAGTTATTGATAAAATTCGACACGCTCGATTACTTGCAATTTTCGTGCCAACCCTTTGTGCCAACCCTTCCTGCACAAACCTGTTTCACCTTAT
This sequence comes from Alicyclobacillaceae bacterium I2511, assembly GCA_003584005.1. Lineage (GTDB taxonomy): Bacteria > Bacillota > Bacilli > Alicyclobacillales > Alicyclobacillaceae > QXHL01. Next base: position 18,343 of record QXHL01000036.1, read on the forward strand.
ACAAAAATGTGTAACTCATTTGACAATTATGTTAGATGTGTTCAAGGAAAAATACAAGTACGGGTATTTTTTTTACCTTCAGGTAATTCAATAGTGAATTTCAGCTTTTGGCTGCACGCAACGCCAAGTAATCAAAGCGGGATTGGTGCAAACTTGACACACCCCGCTTATAATTTCTACAATTTGTAGTGAAATAGTGGAGGCGATGCGGAGTGGAAAAAGGTGCCTTGCGTCAACAAGTGCTGTGGCTCGTTCGGAAGAAGGGTCCCTGCAGCACATCGGACGTCTGTGAGGCGCTTCGTCAAGATAGGGAGATTTCCCTCAACGCCGTGCAGACGGTGCTCAATCGGCTGGTTGAGCAAGAGCTCCTTACCAAAAATGGAACGCGCCGCCACTTTCTATATGAGGCCATCCCCACAGAAGACGCGATTAAAGAAACGGCGACGCATGCAGCCATGGATTTGCTCTCACAGACCGGAGAATTGGGTTTGGCACATTTTGTGGAGACGATTGATAAGCTTCAACCGGATGCTATTCAGAAATTGGAACGCCTGCTTGCGGATCGTCGGGCGAAGAGGGAAAAATCATGAAGACTCCACGCTTCTTCAGTACGTATATCTATTTTCTGGTGGGAATTACCATTGCCGGTGCATTCCTCGCTACACTAGGATTCGCTTTCATCAGTGGGCTACGACATCTATTATGGCTGAAGAAAATGAGCATGGGGAATTAGACATCCGAATGTCGCTATTTCCAGTGGACTCTGGGCGGCGCTTGATGAGTCGGCGCGAAAAGCGGTTCTATATTATGAAGTGGCCCATGTTTGGGCCCGCGATCCGCTTCAGCAGACATTGCTTCAGGTCTTGTCCTATGCCTTGCGACCTCTCGGTATGGCGAGTCTGTACCAACGCTATTTAATTCGTCGATGTCCTCTTCAACAGCAACTCACGGCAGCAAAAACAATACGCCGATTTCAGCTGGCGAGGTGCTTGTCGGTGCTGCCGCAAGTCCTCCAACGGGATTAGGAAATGGCGAACTTTTTGTGAATCAAATTCGTACTCAAAACAATGTAGAAGTCTCTTTGGAGAAAGGTGCTAATGCTTTACAGGTGGCCATCAGTGGGAACGACGTGTACGTCCCCACTCTTCAAGGTAAAACTTATGTTGTGAATTTACCGTCGCATAAGGTTGTATCTACTTTCCCTACGCCTGAAGGGGCCCGCATCGCCAATATTTCAAAAACAACTCACCTGCTCATCATCACTGGTTCTAACTCCGTGACCGCGTACTCCCTTCCTTCTCTCAAAATGGACTTCCAATTAAATGTAGGAGGGAACGCACTGGCCATTGCAGGCAACCAAGCCTACTTGTCAAACAACAGCCTGCAACAAACCCGCATCCTTAATCTTAAATCCGGGAAAATCATTGGAACGGTTCCAGTAGGAAACATTGAGGAGGTTGCAATAATATATACAATTTCTATTAAATGCAGTATAATGTAATTATGGAAATCGAATAGTTTTTGCCTATTGGTAAGGTTGCTAAACTGCTAGGCGTTACACCACAAACCATTCGCAGGTGGCAGAAAGAAGGGAAAGTCCAAGAAACACGTTCACCGACGGATCGGCGCTTGTACAGTGTTCGTGAAGTGAATCGAATTATGGGAGTACGCACGCAGGAACAAGTAGTGATTTATGCCAGAGTGTCGTCAGCAAAGCAAAAAGCAGATGGCAATTTAGAACGGCAAGTGCAACGTTTGAAGCAATATGCACAAAATCATGGCTATGAGGTAATCCGCGTCTTTCAGGAACAGGCTTCTGGCATCAACGAAAACCGGAAGCAACTTCATCAACTGTTACAACTAGCGGAACAGCACGAGATTCAACGGGTTTTGATTGAATTTTCTGACCGCTTGGCACGGTTTGGCTATCAATATTTAGAACGGTTTCTTGTTAGTTATGGGGTTTCCGTTGAAGTGACCCATAAAACAGAGCCTAAAGCCTCACAAGAAGAATTGGTACAAGACTTATTAACGATTGTGACTGTGTTTTTAGCTCGTTTGTATGGGAAACGATCACAGGAGTTTCGTCAGAAAGCAAAAAAGCTCATGGATGACATAGGGGAGGTGAGATAGGTGCCCACGCTGGTGAAAACGGTGAAGATCGGCATTCATAAAGAAGTTCATGCCGCCAAATGGCGGGCTATCTTGGCGACACAAGAACTATATAACCAGACGATTGCATTTTACATGGAATTCTTCGTCGGTCATTTAGCGGTGTTGGATGCGAGGAAAGAAGTTCACCGTAAGGATGACATGCCGTATGAACGGTCATGGAAGAATCAAGAACTGCTCACGTTTGCAGAAGTGTATACACTCGATACCAAGGCACATCCTCACCCTTTGCAGCCCTTGATTGAAAGTCTGCCGAGTGCGCGAACCATGCCTGTCAGCCTTCGTCGTGCGGCCATTAATCATGCCATTGGCAAAGTAAAATCGTGGTACAGCCTGCGCAAATTGTGGGAATCGACCGACCGCAAGAAACGTCCACCACAACTAGGCCAACCCAACGAGCCCATCACATTTTATGCGGATATGGTGGCATATCCCGATGTGGATCTAGCGGTTCAACGCCAAGTTCGCCATGACTTTGTGGCCGTGGAGTTGTTCTATGAAGGGAAATGGCAGTCCGTGCCTTTGCCAGTGAGCCTACACCGCCAAGCACAAGCCGTTTTGTCCGAATCACAAGCCGAGTCGGCACGCATTCACGTAGCAACGAGCCAGATCAAATCACGCAAAAATCCAAAAGAGAAGTGGACAGCAGAAGAAAAGGCAACGGTTCGTCCTCAAATGTGGCATGCCCTATCCCTTTCCCTATACGCCAGACGAGACAAGCAATATCCTGGTGGATTGCGTTTTGCGTTGCATGTGCCATTTGAAAAGTGGGTGGATGCCCCGCAAAAAGCGAAAACGCAATTCGCTACCAATCCTGGAATGCCTGTGGTCACGGTGGATTTGGGGGTCAATCGCTTGGCGGTCATGGGTGCGTTTCTCAATGACAAGCTGATAGCCACAAAGTTCGTTCATGGCGGCGAATTGAACCATAAACGGCATCTACTCCTGAATGCTATCTACAAGAAGCGGGGTCAGAGTGGGCGATTACAAAAAGATGTACAAGATAACGTGAATCTCTGGGAGAAAGTGCGAAACATGGATGAGAATGCGGCGCGGCAGGTTGCCCGTCAAATTGTTAATTTTGCTTTACAGAATGAAGCCAAAGTGGTTGTGTTCGAGTATTTACGCGGGTACAGGGCTCCAAAAGAGAAGATGAGCAAGTCAGGCAGAAAGAACCACAAGCGTGCCTACTGGCTCCGTGGCAAGATTGTGGAGTGGGTGCGCGACTTGGCATTTCGCGAAGGCATTTTGACAGTCGAACGCAATCCGGCCTACACATCGCAAATGTGTCCCCACTGTCAGCATGAGCATCGGGAAGTAGGGCAACGGGTGAAACACAGCTTTACTTGCTTAAACCCGAACCACTCGTATCAGGCGGATGCCGACTTTGTGGGGATGATGAACCTGTACTGCAAGTGGAACGGAACCTTTGCCTATCCGCGAAAGAAAAAATGTGCGGATGAATCAAAGCCTGCGCAGGCGATTGCCTAAAACAGCGCAGGTCTATCATTCAGCCAGTGACTGTCTGGTAGGGCTCGTGTGGTACGAGTAGAGTCTGAACATTTCTCTCGGGATGACGGTTTACCGAAATGGGAGAAGTGTACACGCCGATAAGGGGTCCCGTTCTCAAGCCCCTCCACGCATTTGCGTGAGAAAAAGGTCAGCCTAGCAACAGCCGATCATCATATTTTAATATGTTATCGGGCAACTGTTGATACCACTCCGTTTATGATCCGCACAATCACACCCTGTGGTTGGCAAATTGGTCTAATGGGAATATGACCGTTCTTAACACACGGGACAACAAGGTGGTTAAGGTTATCTATAACAAAGAAGGGAGTGGGTTCAACATGATGCAAATGCTGAATTCCCCAGGGGGCTCCATGCAATTGGCCGTCGGTCCACATGGAAAACATGTGTATGCAGCCTCGTTTAGTGGAAACATCTTGGTTTATAACACAACCCAAGACATTTTCGAAAAAAATATTTCGACTGTGTCCAATGCCAAATTAAGTGGTATCGCCATCAATCCCTCCGGGAACTACGCGTATACCACGGTGGAAAATATGCATGAGACCGTATCCGTTTCGCTGACAACGGACAAGGTCGTGTCCACGTATCCGGGTTTGATGGCCAACCGGTGGCTTGTCGCCAGATTGTCATGAACGCAAAGAGAGTGACGGGAATTGTTTCTCGTGGAGGCTCCATTCTTGCGGCTTGGTGTCTCGCGCATCACCAAGAAAATTTTCTTTATACTCATTTTGAGGAAATGTGCGAAATCATGAAGACCTATGATGTCGCATTTTCACTTGGGGACGGGCTTCGTCCGGGATCGATTGCCGACGCCAACGATGCAGCACAGTTCGCTGAACTCGATACTTTGGGAGAATTGACTCAAATTGCATGGAAGCATGATGTTCAAGTGATGATTGAAGGGCCTGGGCATGTTCCAATGCACAAAATCAAAGAAAATATGGACCGCGAACTCGACGTTTGTCACGAGGCCCCTTTTTATACCCTTGGCCCTCTCACAACGGACATTGCGCCTGGGTATGACCATATCACATCCGCCATTGGTGCGGCGATGATTGGCTGGTTCGGTACGGCAATGTTGTGTTATGTAACCCCAAAAGAACACCTAGGGCTCCCTAACAAAGATGATGTACGAGAGGGTGTCGTCACCTACAAAATTGCCGCACATGCTGCAGATTTAGCGAAGGGGCATCCCGGAGCACAGCAGCGGGATGATGCACTTTCCAAGGCGCGTTTTAAATTTCGCTGGAAAAATCAACATACATCTCAAGTCTCGTAAGTGACTTGGGTCAGGTCCCCACTTTCAAGGAATAAGGGGACTGGGCGAGGCTTGTTTGTGCACTGGCTGCTAACAAGCGTTACACCAGTCGGTGACCAAAGTTCCGGCGGTTGTACCGATACGTATATTCCTCCATGTACAGTTGGTCATCGAGTTGACGACCATGATATGTGCCATCGATGAATTTCTTGAAGTTGCTGATTGCCTTGTCCAGCCATTGGAATGTCTCATTCTTGTTCCCATCTCTTGACCGGGTTATCAGGTGACTTTGCACCCCTAAGTCCTCTGCACAACTGGCGTAGGTCGGCCACCCGTCGGTCTCCAAGATGACGCCTTTGGTGAGTCGTCCAGAGAGAACCTCCAGTACGGAGTGTTTGCTGAGATCGTTCACCAGATCCATGAACAGATACTCCGGCTTCCCCTTTTTCATGGAGACACCGGTCACCACAGGGGCCTGGTCCGTTCCCCGCCCGCGTTTGCCTTCGCTCTCACCGCCGAGATAGAAATCGTCAACCTGGACAATGCCCTCGAGTCTGTACTTCGCATTGCGATCTGCCATTGCGATGCGAATCTTGCGCAACATCAAACACGCGATCGGATACGACACACCCAACGCCCGTTCCAGCGTTGTAGCGGCGATACCGCCTTTATCATTGGCCACCAAATAAATGGCGACAAACCACTTCGTCAGCGGCGTTTGACTCTTGTGAAAGATGGTACCAGACGTGACGGACGTTTGACGATGACAATCCTTACACTCGAACAGGGGCACCCGGTTCACTGCGTTCCTTCGATGTGCTGCTTGCACCCGCATTGCGTTACGACTGCCACACTTAGGGCAGCAGAACCCCGACGGCCACCGAAGTGCAATAAGGTGTTCCTCACATGCAGATTCACTGGAGAAACGATTCGTGAAATCGACCAAGTTCATCTATGACCACCTCGATACGAACGTATGCTCCGTATCGAGTTTAGCACTCATTCCCCACTTTGACTACAGAACTTACGAGACTTGAGATGTATGAAGATCAATTCAATTTATCCTTAGACCCGGAACGGGCGCTGTCTTTTCATGATGAAACTTTGCCGACTGAGCCCACCAAGACGGCTCATTTTTGTTCTATGTGCGGACCAAAGTTTTGCAGCATGCGGATTACCCAGGACATTCGAGTGTATGCTGAAACCCACGGGTTGGACACAGATGTCGCTGTGGATGAAGGAATGAGAGAAAAAGCACAGGAGTTTCGTGCAGCCGGAAATGAGATTTACCAATAAAAATAATCATAGGCACAGTGGTGTCAACAGTTGCCTAAAAACATATTAAAACATAGACAACTATTGTTCGTCTGACCTTTTTCTCATCCTTTCGGATGGAGAGGAGTTTGGGTGTATCCTCTTATCGGCGTGTGGTTGATCCCCTCATCTGGCAAGCCAGTGCCCTCTGGATCCACCTCAGATGCTTCCCCCACCACTGGGGCACTCACGCAAAGTCAATGGCATTACGTGAGACCTACGCTGTTTTAGGCAATCACCTGCGCAGGCTTTGGTTCATCCTTCCTTCGTTTGGAAGGATACGCATAAGTGCCATTCCACTTGCGATACAGGTTCATCATCCCCACAAAGTCGGCATCCGCCTGGTACGAGTGATTTGGGTTTAAGCAAGTAAACGCGTGTTTCACCCGTTGTCCTACTTCTCGGTATTCATGCGGACAATGGGGGCACATTTGTGATGTATACGCAGGATTGCGTTCCACTGTTAAAATGCCTTCGCGAAACGCCAGATCACGTACCCATTCCACAATCTTGCCGCGGAGCCAGTAGGCACGCTTGTGGTTCTTTCTACCCGCCCTGCTCATTTTTTCTTTCGGGGCTTTGTAGCCGC
>QXHL01000037.1 GCA_003584005.1 Alicyclobacillaceae bacterium I2511
GGGCGGGACTAATCTTGGTTAAGGCGCCCCCCCCTTAGTGTGCAGGGGATCGATTTTTACGGGCCTGGAATTAAGCGTCCCCCAGTCGCTTAATCATCAAATATCGAGCGATGAAACGAAAATAAGGGTGCGAAAGTCGCCTATTGCGCGTTTTTCCACCGTGTTTGCACCGAATTTGCTGAAATAAGGGCCTGGCGAACGCCTATTGATGCGGAAAGTACCTTGAAAAAACCTATAAGCGTCCTGGGGCCCCTTATTTGAGACCGTCAATTCAGTTCCTAAGAAGATCCTAGCTGGGGGGTTAATTTGCAGAAGAAACCCCGATATAGAACGTGAATGTCCTACGAAACCTAGTGTATCGAAAGTCTCGTTTTATACTCCAAAGCTCTCATCCTTTCCAAGCAGGGCACAACCGCTTGCCCCAGGGAAATTTGATGGATGTGCTCATGGCAACATAATGTGTGCTCAAGGCGGTTGTGACTAATTTAGTCCCTATTCGGCCATTTCGGGTACCTCCAAAAAGAAAATAGACACAAAAGTAGTGCTTAATTTCCAACATGGCCTCGTCAAAATTATAAAATTATTTTTCTGGATATCTAAATTGACACTAGATTCTGTTTTAGAAATGATCTATACTATATACAAGACGAGGCCATCCCCGTCGGTTATCCCCCGGAGCCGCAAGACATGGTGCCACATACGGGTAAGCTCACTGATAGGGCCGATTGCAAGGTGAGGACCTAACACCCTGGATGCTTCCAGGAGGCCGACCAGTCTTGACGGTTTGGCGCCCGGCCAATTCGCCACATGGTGAGTATGGGCCCGGATGAATGCCCCAAATCATTGGGGTGTATGGAGAACGTGGACAATATGGAAATGTGAAAGGAACGGAACAAGGGCCTTTGTTTCGGACCGGATCATCGCCAAAGGTTCATGAGACCCCGGATAGGAGAACCGACGGAGAGGGCCCCGTCTTTGTGGGGGAAGAAATTTGTTCCAAAGTGTGATGGTTGCAAATTGTCTCCCTTGGGGAGGCAATTTTTGTGGGAGCTTATAAGGCTTAAGTGATTTTGAGCCCATCTGCAACCTCGCTATAGGTTCTTGAGATAATCTTCCTAATCTGCATCTGCTTTTTTTACACGAGCTCTTAGCTACAATGGAGGATACTCGAAAATGCAATCGGTCATGTTACTGACTGGGGATGTGTTTCACTTAAAAGGTTCCGACCTATGACCTGTTTGTCTTCAGCATGAATTGTCTGATTCCTAATGTACATCAACATTTTCATTCTTCGTGGTAACCGTTAGGCCATGCAAGTTTCCGTTAGTGGCTATTTGATCATTGAATACCTGTATTCTTGGAGAAATTTTTGTTGGTATTTTTTATATGATTTATTGTCAATGAAGTGACGTACCCCCAGATTGTGCAAACACCATGGCACACTTTGGCGTGGCACCCCAACTTGATATCCAGCATGTTCAAACTCCTTGCACTGCGACGCATCGTAAAAATGCCACCCATCAAACACATCTTCACGCCACTGGATATCATATTGTGTAGCTATGAAAAAGCCGTCTACCGCTTCAACATATTCGACCGTGTCCCGTACCTCCTCAAAATCCACGTACTGGTACGTTAGGCGATTTTCTATGACCTTGCCAACCTTTCTCTCAGCCTCCCACCATATCCCGCTAGGTGGAAGTTTTACAGCACCACACAATCCCACAAGGCCCAAGCTCGGGTTCGAATCAAACGCCTGTAATAAATTAAAGAGGAATCGCCTATTTAAAATAAATACGTCCTGATGGAGATAAATTTTATATTTTGCTTTGCTCAGTTTCATCGCTGTATTATATGCTTCAGTCATGCTTTTCGCTTGTTTAATTTTAACCATATTCACGGTATATCCCTTTGGAATTATAATTTGATTGAGATGTTCAACTGATGTATTAAACTGACTTTCATTATTTGTCGCGATGATGAAGGTAATATTCTTACGCGAATCAACCGGTTCAGGGTTGTGAAAGAATAAATTTTCATCACGTTGCAGCTCATCGTGTTGTTTGAGCTTGTTGGGATGTTCCAATGTATAAGCCCCCTTGCCAATGGCCTTAATAGAGGGAATCGAAAAGCACCTTTCCCAGGCATATTAGAAATCAATCCAATCACATAAAAATTTATGTTGTGATATCTCCAATAGGATCAGTTTTTTGAGCGCTAACTAAATATTGGTATACCTTATATTGTATAGGATCAATCTGTGGCACGATGTTACTAATTTTATGGATCCAACTTTCATCTTCAGGAGACGCAAGAATGTTCGCGCTATAAGTAATTTTAGAATATCCATTTGATTTAAACATTTTGTCGATTTCCGCATAGGTAAAAAATCTAATGTGGGTTCTGTCCAAAAGACCTTGCTCTGTATAAGTCCATAATCCTTGCATTAACGCGCGAACCACGCTCACATGCATCGTATTTGGAATACTAGCAATAATAGTTCCCGAATCTTTTAGAACTCTCCGCAAATTTTCCAAAACAGACCAGGGATTGTACAAATGTTCTAGTACATCAGGAAGCAGTATATAGTCAAAGAAGTTGTCTGGATAATTAATAACTTTCTCAACATCTGCATCTTGTATATTCGCAAATCTCTGGGCTAGTGTGGCGGCGTGTTGATTTAGTTCTACCCCATACAATTCAGCTTTGGGAAATTGATTCTTTATTTGCAAAAGTGTTGCTCCACAAGCACATCCAATCTCAAGTACGCGTATTGGAATATTAGCCATATCTACACCCATGAGTTGGATGAGATCATACCGTATATTACAAGAATAGGAGGAACTAAATCCCCATTTATCAACAAATTTATTTTCGCTCTCCTGGAGTATTGAGTTAGACTTCTCAATGTCGTCCTTAAACGTAGTGCTTCCATAATGATGAATGAAAACATCTCTGCATAGCAATAGTCTATAACCAGCTTGCTGAATTCGAAAAGAATAGTCGTCATCCTCAAAATTTCCAGGCGAAAATCGCTCATCTAGTAATCCTACACTATCGACAATTTCACGTTTGATTAACATACAAAACCCGATCAACTTTATTCGTTCTTCCCATCGACCCCGATTTACAGCGCGGTATTTATCTGAAAATCCCTGCATTTCATTCAGATCTTTATAATCCGTCGCAACGTTCTGATAGTAGGAACATGAATTTGAAACCGGACCCACGGCCCCGACGTCGTCTGCACTGTAAAGACACTCTCGCAAACCAGATAACCAATTTCGGGTGACAATCGTGTCGTTGTTAAGTAATAAGATCTCCGAACCCCGTGCACGTGAGATACCTTGATTACATCCAGCTGGAAATCCCAGATTTGTAGGATTAAAAATACCTATTATATCGTTCTGTGTTTGAATCCACTCCCGAGTGCCGTCCGTAGAATTGTTGTCTACCACAATGAACTCATACGACCCTGGCTCCGTGTACAGTCGAATACTCTCAATACACTGTCTGGTGTACTCAAGTTTATTATGTACTAAAATTATAATGCTTGTTAAAACAGACGGAACTGTTGTCACTCGCAAACACCCCTCCTGTCACTCCACAACGGTGACTCCACTTTGCGAACTACCCTTCTAAAAGCCGATGAAACGCATCCATTGCTCGTTTGAATCCAATAGTCGACGACCTCTCATACATCGTCTTTGCACACACCTTGTCGCCAATAGACTCATAAAATACCCCCAGGTTGTATAGCGCGAGATACGTTCCTACCCCCTCCACCGATGGGTACTTTGTGCTCCTTTCGCCTAACATCAAGCAAATCTCAAAGAATTACTAAAAATTACTTATAAATATTTCTAATCCATTTCTGGAATTTTAATCAGATCATTCATCCGCGTCGATAAGCAAAATATATTCACTGGTGGCATACCCAAAGTTTTTGTTTCACATCGAGGCAAAACGATTATCCCACAGGTCTTCATATACCTTCACGCTTAATCTGCGAGTCACATCCACCGTATGGTCTATCGAGCCTGTGTCCACAACAACGATTTCATCGACTTGGTCCATTGCAGATTTCAGAGCATCCCCGATGACTTGCACATCATTCTTCACAATCATGCAAACGGAAATTGTGGAGGCCATCAAATTTACTCCCCACGTTACATCGGCGTCACTTTGCGCCACGTTTCTGCCCAGGACTGCCAGAACTTCAGGACCATTTCATACTCCTCCATCACAATGTTTGGCTGTAAAAACCATTTTACCATTACTTTATAAATATATGCATACGTTTGATCAGCTATCTTTGAAACTTCCAATTTTTGATCTAAGGAAGAACGCAAAAAAGTGATCATATTCTGCAATTCTTCAATATTTTTACGCATTTCGTTAATCTGACCAGCTTCCGAAAGTTCCTTAGCTAACTGAGTCAGTAAGGCCGCCCGCTCATGTAGTTGTGACAATTGAATATGGAAAGGCATTGTCTGAACCGTGGTCCTACGATATACTTCCATCGGATTCATAGAATCGTCTCCGTTTCCCCACACCTGTGTATGAAAAAATGACGATGTATTGGACGTAAGATCCGGGACTCCAAGTTTTTGGTTGAGCTCTTTCAAAAGCTCCGATTCTGGAAAGTACTCTTTTGCTGTTCGCAAAACACTCCATGCATGCCCGGAATCTTGATGTGCCAATGCTAAGTCTGTTTCAATAAGAGCTTTTGTAACAGTGGGTGAAAATTTTATTCCCTTCTCCAGCCAATCGGCAGATTCCGCCCACTGTTTGTTGGAAAATAATCGCATTGCATTGAATTCGCACTCCCACCCAAAATCCCCCGGCAAAACTGCTTTGTTGAGCACCTCCGACAACGACGAATACTTAATATAAATCCATGCCTCATCCCGATCCGTAGCTCTTGGAAGCCAAGCAGACAACAACTCTTCCGCACCCACCAGAATCAGATCACGCAAGAGAGGTATGATCTTAAAATGGAATTTTTCATTTTCCTTCAATCCAAAATAAATATTCCAAGCCCCTTGTCCAGAAGAACCATTCTCCACCAACAGACGCTGTGCTGCTGAAATGTCGCCCCGATTCAACTCGTAAATTCCAAATAAATTCTTCGCTTGCGGACTGTTGTGGTCATGGCTAATTCGTTCCAATTCGAAGTGATCTTTTCGAACTGCTAACCCAATTCGCGCCCGTTCCAGTAAGTCGATGCCAAACACCGCAGACCCAAATTTCTTCTCCATCCGTTCTAAAACATCCGTAGCCTTGTCCAATCCCAGACACACATATGCTTCAACGTAATTAACATACGTCAACCAATCCGAAATTTTCGGTTCAATGCGTTCCTTCAGTAATTCCGGGTCTCTGGGTAATAAATACAAGAGGGGAAATATCACTGACGACAAGGATGAATTCTCGTAAAACGCCGTAAGGTACCACCGTCGGGCCAGGTCGTCATCACCAAGTTTTCCCCAAGTCTTCCCCAGCGTTTCTGCAGCCCAAAAACTACCTAACCCATTAGGTGTGTCGATCCATGAAACTTTCGGATCTCCCATTCGTCGGCACTCCATCAAAGCATCAATTCCTTGCCTCAATTCTCCAACCGCCAGCAAGGAATCCGCATATTGTTGCTGTAACTCAATCATCGATGGGAACACCTTGACTACTTCTTCGGCAACCAACAAAGCCCTCTGAAACTCGCCCATGGCTCGCAAAGAAATGATATATAGGACAAGGCCTCGCACGTAAAGATGGATCTGTTCTTCTTTTGCCGAATTATTTCTTATTTGTTCAAGTGTCATTTCCCCCAAAGGGATACACTTTTCAGAATCTCCGGCCCGCGCGTACTCCGCCATCAAACTCGTTCGAAAATATAAATCCTCCGGATTGGACTCCCAGTTTTTAAAAGCCAATGGCAAATTCCGTTGAATCTTACCTCTCATAGCCACAAACTCGTTTAAGTACCCCAGGTGATGCACTGTAAGTGAGAAGGCGTCAAGCTTCCCCTCATTTTCTAAAATAGAATTTGCGATCTGTTCATGCAGATTGCCCCGGAATGTGTACCCCCGACGGAAAATTCGTACCTGAATCATATCTGTGTTTGCAATTGGGCTATGGACGCTCCCCGCATAGTTCCGCACGCGAACATGCAAACCCTCTGCATCTGTTGAGGACAAAAACGTGCGCAACTCCAGCCGTTCCTTCGCATCCAGAAATTCATCCCCGTCGATAATCAGGATGAAATCTCCCTGCGCAAATCGCAAAGACTCATTCCGCGCATTGGCAAAATTCTCGTCCCATTCATACTGAAAAACTTTTGAGGTGTATTTTTTGGCAATTTCCATCGTATCATCCGTAGACCCCGTGTCGACAACGATGATTTCGTCTGCAATACCCTCTAAAGAATCCAGACACCTGCGCAATGTCAGAGTCTCGTTTTTCACAATTAAGCAGGCGGATAACAGCAATTTTCATCGTTCCTTCCCTAAAGTGCCACAAGACTCGCCTGCGCCTGCGCCTGTGCATAGGCCCTACGGGCAGGAATCATTTCCGCGTAAGATTTCAATGTTTGGGCAATTTCAGAGGTCTGGCGCTCGATTTCTTGCTCTAGTTCCTTGGTCTCCAGCACCAGTTGACAGATTAAGTTGGAGTCACCTGAATCTTCCCTCTGTGCCCAACGTTCAATCCGATCCGTGCGTTCTGTCATCAGCACAAAAACCTCATGGTACTTTTTTTCAAACAGAGCAAGTTTAGTCATCAACGTAATGGCGCGAATGGAATGAAACATTTCCAAGCTATTCATAATTTCTCGTCACCATCCCTTAGGGAAGTGAACTGCTAGTGGAGCTTGTCGAAGAACTCGAACTGTTGCCAAAGAGTGCGTTCAACTGTTGCATTTGCGCCTGTGACTGTTGCATCGCGGCATTCAACTGATTCAACTGAGACGTAAAGTTTGCTACCGTTTGAGTAATTTGTTGATTGATTTGCGTCAAATAGTTGTTAACGTTGAGCTGTTGTGCACTGATGGAATTTAAGTCCCCCTGCATGGCACTGACTTGATTGCCCTGCCCCAGCAAAAAATTATTTAGTGTATTATTCACAGAACCCAATATTCCCGATGTTGGTATAGCAGAAGAGGCCTCGTTGTTTTGCACCACCCCAAACAATTGCTGAACGGATGTGGCACTTGTGGCTAAAGCATTTGTGAACATGGTTTGCCCATCCTGCAAGGAACCTGTAAAAGTAGAGTTCCCCATGCTATATCCCGATGCACTCTGAAACTCCAAATGCCCATTCGTCGGGTCTTCCACAATACCTATGGACGCAAGAGAATTAAGTGTGCTGCCACTGACGGGGACAACCTGGTTTAACGCAGAAGGCAGTTGTGCCAGCAAACTGTTGGCATTAAAATCGGTGAACAATGGTCCCGCAGAGGTGGTGGTGCCCCCAGTGCTTCCCGTTGAACTGCTGAAAGCTGTGTCATTGTGTAACAGATCACTCAGACTGTTATAAGCGCTCATCCACGTTTGAACCGATTGCACCGCACTGGAAGGATCGTTTGTAATGCTGAGCGTTCCGGTGCTCGCTGTTTGCTGAAACACATTCAATGTCACATTAGGAATGGCATTTGCAAACGTGTTGGAAGAAGAGGTGAAATTGACGTTGTCAAGCGTGATGCTGGCATCTTGGGCAGAACTCTGGGTGTCTGTAAACTGGGATGAGTTGGGCGTTGTAGTAATTAAACTCCCCCCAAGAGTGTATCCAAAGGCCGTCCCCGTCTGTGTGGAGGAAAACGCAAGCAGATACCCACTACCATTGTACAACGCCTGAGCCTGGACTCCGGTTGTCGTGGTGTCCGCATTGACGGCAGAGACGATGCTGGCCAAAGACTCCCCTGCTGTCACCTGGATGGTTGTAGTCTGCCCGCTGTCCAAGGTGTTAGGGGTGAGGGTCAACGTACCCGCTTGCAAATTGGACGCCCCTGTGACAGTGGTCGGAGGAGATTGGGTTTGCAAGATATTGGTCTGGTTTTGTGCCAACGCGTTAACGGCGATAGTATACAAAGAAGGTTGGGCTCCAGAGGTTGTGGTGGCTGAAAAATCACTTGGGTTGCTTGATGCAGCCGTAACCGAATTCCAATTTTGTGAACTCGCCAACGTGTCTGTTGCTTGCTGAAATTGATTCATCGCAGTTTGTAGTGCGGTGAGCGCCGACTGCTGGGCGCTGAGAGTGGACAATTGAGACTGTGGTGCCTGAGTCAATTGAGCCGTCAACGCTTGCTGCATTTCCGTCGCATACGTTGTCACAGGCAACCCAACGCCGCCGGGATTTGATATCGTGTTCAGTTGCTGCAACAAATTCACAGACATCGTCTTCACCTCCGTTACGACTGTCTCGTGCCTGTGCGGTGCCTAACTCGCACAGGCACGACGACGTATTTTGTGCACTCGTTATTGCAGAAGTTTTAGGACAGCCGTCGGTTGCTGCTGTGCCTGACTCAGCATAGCAACACCCACTTGATTCAAAACCTGCTGCTGACTGAACAGCGTATACTCCTGTGCCATATTGGTATTCGTGATGGTTGCCTGGGCATTCTGCAGATTCTCAGCTGCATTTTGCAAGTTGGATACGGTGTAATTCAGTTGGTCCTGCGACGAGCCAATCTGCGCCTGCCAAGACGACAAAGATGTGATTGCAGCCTGAATGCTTGCGATTGCCGCAGTCGCCGCAGCTTGACTACTGATGCTAGCTCCGTTGATGCCTAAAGCAGTTGATGAAATTCCCATGATACTAACAGTTAATGTCTGACCATTCTGGGCGCCTACCTGCAGCATGAAAGCAACAACACTCCCTGAACCTGCAAAAGTAGAGGATGATGAAGATCCTGTTAACAAATACATGTTATTGTACTGAGTATTTTGTCCAATCATATCAATTTGGTTGGACAAGGCTGAGAACTCTTGATTCAAGTTGGACAAGTCATTCGAATTCTGCGTGCCATTGCCCGCTTCGACCGCAAGGGTATTCATGGTCTGCAGAATCGATTCTACCTGATTCATGGCACCACTTGCAGTCTGAGTTAAGCTGATGCCTGTTTGCGCATTCTGCGTAGCCTGGTTTAAGCCGTTAATCTGAGACTGCATTTGCTGCGAAATGGCATATCCCGCCGGATCATCTGCGGCGCTGTTGACGCGATTGCCTGAAGATAACTGTTGGTAAGATTGATTGAGTTGATTTTGTACATAATTTAAATTTGACAAGATGTTGGATGCAGATGCGTTGTTATTGACATTAAACGAAATCGACATTGGGTTTTTCCTCCTTTTATTGTTCCTAGTTTGTGTTCACCACAGTTTGTCCATCACAAACTTTTAGCCATTGGGCAAGTAATTTGAGAGCGACGGTAACAGCAGGTAACTGCCCATCTGCAAGGCCGCCGTGTAAACCGTTTGGTCTGTCTGAAACTGGGTAATCACCTGCGCCATATTCGCTCCTTCAATCACCCCCTTTTCGTTGCTCATGGTAGTGGCATATTGATTCAATTGGTTTTGCATCGCCGTGGCTTGTTGGATATTTGCTCCCACTTGCGCGTTGATATTAATCACATTGTTTAAATTTGACTCAAGATTTTGGAGATCTGAAGATAAATTTGCTGTATTTTGTGAGTTCAAATCACTCCCAATCTGATTCAACGTATTTTCCAATCCTGATGTACCAGTATTCATGATTTGGTTTGCCGTAACGTTTACGGTGACCAAGTCCGTGGACGCAGATCCAATTTGATACTGAATGGAGCCATTTGAAATCGCATAGTTTCCTGACTGCGGAGCTGTGTTATTCGAACCCCCGAATAAATAGCTGGCCCCTTGCTGGGTATCTAGAACACTTTCAACCTGATGTTGCAAACCGGCCACATCTTCGCCTAGAGCCGTTAGCCCTGCAGGTGTCTGATTGGTGCCGTTCATCGCTGTGGTCACATCAGTTTGGACACCTTGCAAGGCCGAGATAATGTTTTGCAGTGCTGACGATGTGTTGTTCATCCAGGACAGCGCCGTATTGATGGTGCTTTGATAGCCAGTCGTCTGTGATAAGTCAGCTCGAACAGCCATATCCTGTGCCACTGCAACCGGGTTGTCCGAGGGTTGGTTCAGGGTCTTTCCGGTGGACAATTCGTTTTCCAATTTCTGCATCTGTTGATTGGTTGATGTGATGTTATATAGAAAGTTTTGGGTTAGCATGTTTTGCGTGACTCGCAACTGTTTCACCTCCTCAAAGAATTAAGCACGGAAAGCATCCCCATGGGAGGTGTTACACATCACTGATTAAGGTTTGTAGCATTTGGTCAATCACGCTGATGAATTTGGCAGCAGCGTTATAGGAATTCTGATATTGAACCATGTTGGCCAGTTCCTCGTTGGTGTCCACCCCCGACACGGACTGACGCAAATTAGAAGACTGTGTTGCCAATGCGCTCGCCGTTTGCCCCTCCGCCTGTGCCGATGCAGCCTGTGTACCGACCGTAGCCACCAAGCTGCCGAGCAATTGGTCAAACGTGCCTGTTCCTGTGGTGAAATTCCCAAAAGACGATGTCAAATAAGACGGCGAACTGGTAAGAGACGCTTGTTGAGTATTCTCAAGAGCACTAGCTGTCTGGGCACTCACAGTCAACGATGGCGATGAACTGACGTTTAAAATTTCTCCCATTGTGACAAGTGAAGACGGTGCATTCGGATCCGATGTTGTGGATAGCCAGCCAGGACTACTCAAACTGCTGTTCACTTGGTTCGAAAAAGTCGACACAAACTGGCTCAGTCCACTCAGCACTTCACTTGTGGCATCAATCCCCTGCAGATTCCCCGAAATCGCCCCCGAGGCGATGGAGGATGTAGGCAAGCTACCCGAGCTACCCGAAGGGGGGGTAACCGCAAACGTCGTGGCTGGGGGCGTGTAAGACACTGTCGATGCGCCGCTGGAAGACACTAACGATTGCCCCCCCAAACTCACCGTGACCGTGCCGTCGGAAGCCGGGGTCCCAACCGTAATATTTGCGAGCTGTGCCATCTGATCTAAAATCGCGCTCCGCTGATCTAAAAGGGTATTGGGATTTTCTGTGGCAGCCGCCGAGATTGCCCCCCCTGAGGAGGGTGGATTTGCCGCATTAATTGTTGCTATCTGCGTATTCAACGACGCTACTTCTGCAGCATATGTGGACAATTGCGTCGCCTGCCCC
Organism: Alicyclobacillaceae bacterium I2511; assembly: GCA_003584005.1. Taxonomy (GTDB): domain Bacteria; phylum Bacillota; class Bacilli; order Alicyclobacillales; family Alicyclobacillaceae; genus QXHL01. Next base: position 11,249 of record QXHL01000037.1, read on the forward strand.
TGTACCGCACCGAGCAACCCTTGTTGCATTTGTTCCAGCTGCCCCACAATTGTGTTGTACGTGTTGGCAAAAGTTTGCGCTTGTGAGACCACCGTCTGCTGTGCCGCCGGGTCCGTGGGGTCTGTCGAGAGCGATTGAATCGACTGGAAAAACTGATCCATGCTGTTTTGCAGACTGACAGAGCTGGGTTCATTGAGGATGCCTTGAAGCTCTGTCCAGTTTTGGTTTAATACTTGATATTCCTGATTGGTTCCTTGATTGGCTCGGTCCTGTTGATTGATAAACGAATTCGTGACGCGATTCACTGAAGTTACCACAGAGCCCGTGCCCATCTGTCCGGCGATGCTAGTTTGGCCTGCCGGTGGGATAGGGAGTCCTTCAGCAATTTGGAGCGTTTCCCGGGCATAGCCAGGAGTGTTGGCGTTGGCAATGTTGTTTGCGGTCACATTTTCCGCTTGTTGGGCGGTTTGTAAGGCGCTCAACCCAATATTGAGGCCCAAAAATGTTGAAGTTCCCATGCCTGCCGCCGCCTCCTCAACCCAACTGGGAGTAGTGTTGTGAATTGATGCACAATCTCAATACGTGATCTGTGATTTTGTGGGCGTTCTTGAAAAGTTTTTGCTGTTCCACCACTTCTATGGCCACTTGGCGTAAACGTTCTGTTTGCACAGTCGACAATTCTTCCAGCTTCAATTGGCGTACCAAAGAACACTGTTGTGCGACGAAGGAGGCCCCGAGCGCCCCACGCCCATCATAAAGAGAAGCAATGATTTTTTTCGTTATCTGTTCTAATTCAGTGAGAACGTCCTCGTTAGGATTCATGCCGTTTTTGCTCCCCCACACGTGATGGACGATTCTACTCTCTATAACGGTCAAACGGGTGAATTTTTTGCGTGCTCCAGCGTAACTTGCAAATCTTTTTTTAGTGTCGCAATCGCCCGTCCATAGGCCCGCGTAACGGTTGAAACTGCAACCTTGCAGACCTCTGCGATTTCGCTGTAGTTCAGGCCCTGCTCAAAGTACAGGGATAGAATCAACCGCTCTCGTTCAGGCAGACGGCGGAGACTATTCACAACGTCCATCCATAAATCGGGATCGGATTCCAAATCACCCACTTGTACATCGACTGCGTGGTCTAAATCCACCGTATAGGGACGCGCCAGACCTTGATATGCTTGCATCTGGGCCTGCATGGTACGGGTAACTTTGAGCGGCGCGGACTGTCGCGTGACGTCTTTCATGGCCCCCTTGGTTTGCTGATAAAAGCAAACTTTCAACACCACTTCATCCTGCAAATCCGGATGTCGAATGCAGAACTCCCACCAACGTGCGGCCGCCGCAGAAATCAAGTCGTCCACATCAATCGAACCACTTTTCCGGAACTGAACATACCGAAAAGCCAAGCGTCGTATGTAAGAGTTTTGTTCCACTGAAAGTGCAAACACACCATCACCTCAAAGCGGGACTTCAGATGAACGTGCCAGTTTCCTCCCCAGGACCACCATCAGTCCGCTCGCATGAAACGACGGGCCGCTCGTGCCTGTGCGGACCTCCTCTAAACAGCCATCAAACTCCTCCGCACACATGAGGCCATGATCCAAAACACTTTGTCGCAACTCTTGAAAGCGCCGAAACGTCAAAGCCATCCCTGGATCTGTCTGCGGACGAGTTGTAAACTGTGCCTCCGGATAAATGACCGACCCAACCACACTGAGTCCTGCATCATAAAGGTAATTTGCAAGTTTCCGTCCCACAAAACGGTCGCCCTCCTGCAAAGACTGCAACCGTCCTACCGCCATCCGTAACTTCGCCAAGGCTCCGTTGTCCTCTGGGTAAGTAAGTGTCCATTGATCATCCACATCCATAACACAAACGTGACCTTCAGGCTTTAGCACCCTGGCCAATTCGTCTGTCGCTCGGCGCGGATTCTGCAAATGTTGGTAAACAAACCGTGCCAACACGAAATCAAAGGTGGCATCGGGAAAGGGCAATTGATAGGCATCCCCTTGAATCAATGAAAGCTGGCTGGATGCCAAAAAGCACTGCTCCGACCCCATCTGCTGATACAGGGCATTGGCCACATGGAGCACTGCCGGGTCTGCATCCACCGCCGTCACCGTCACTGGCAGGGTGGCCGCGATATCAAAGGCCAGCGCGCCAAACCCTGTCCCTATATCTAATATTTGCGCCCCCGCCTGGATGGGAAGAAGTTTTAAAATCCCCCTTCGTGAAGGGCCTGTCAAAATGGTTTGCTCTAGCAGCCAGCGTTCCGGAATATTGCCGTGATTGATTAAATACTTTTCATACTGCGCGTCAATTTTCCCGTACAATCCCACGTCGCTCATTTTTGAGTGAAGACGCCCGCATTTATCATTTTTTGAGCGAGTTGTTCGGTGTTGACCTGATAGGTTCCATTGGCAATTGCATCTTTCAACCCTTGCAAACGTGCATGATTCGCATGGGGTGTGACAGGGTTTGGAGTTAAATTCCCGTTTGTGACTCGAGGGAAGTCCCCATTCGGCGAAATCTGCATGCAGAACCCTCCTTTGTCCTTCTATTCTCTACTACGTCCAAAAAGTGCTGTTTCGTTCAGAGACGAAAAATGCGTCCTTTAGCGAATTGAGGCGAGTAAACAGCAAAAACCGCGATTACAACAGTATTGGCCGTTGCAATCGCGGTTTTTGACAAGATTACTTTGATTTTCGTCTGTCCACCAATAGTTGGGATCGAATGCGTCGAATAATCTCACCATACCGCTGGTGTACACGAGTTTTCGACAGGTCCAACACCTCGGCAGCCTCTTGCAAACTGCAACCCTGTTCCCAAATGAGCGACAACAGCAACTGGTCCTGGCGCGGGTAGCCCTGGATGATATGTTGCACCTCGCGTACCGGCTCAGCCTCAATCCATTTTTCCACTGGCGATGCACTCGGTTCAACGGTGGCACCGAGTTGCCCATAGGCCGCCATCGCCTTCTGGTACGTCGTGGAACGGGGGGAATGGAGCAGGCCGGACCCCCGCAACACCTCCAACATGGCATACTTGATGGCCACCCGCGCACTTTGGTCCGCCAATTTCCCTTCCTGTTCTACCTGCCACAGGCGGGTGAGGGCTGCCGAGACCAAATCATTTTCATCAATCATGCCACTTCTCCGGTACCGAATGAGTCGCCTTGCCAAGCGTACAACGTACGGCTGGTAATCTAGGTAATTCACGCTCCCAGGATCTCCTTATCTGCAAAACGGCAGGGTGACAAATCCGTAGCAAAAACGGTAGGAAAACCGCTTACGCTTGAAAACTATGGGTCAGTCCTTGTGCCCCATACAACTCGTGAATATGGCCATTGGCAAAAGCCATCCCCTGCTGTGCCAACTGCCGATTTAAGTCAAGCGACTGTTTCACTGTAGCCAAACGTTCCCCAAGCTCTGCCGTGAACCCCGCGTCTGCACTACTTTTCGCCTGCACCTCGCATAGGCAGGCCGTTTGCTGGCTAAGCAAGGTTAAAGCAACAGCCGGATGATTGCTCGTGAGAGCCTCAGTCACGCGGGCCGTCAGAGCGATTAACTCGTCCAGCAGTTTTTCCCCACTGGGGTCCAACTTCAAAATAGAAATCCCCCTTCTCCATTGGGCGCATTGCGAGCACTTGGGTGAGAGCCTCAGAAGACAGTCCGGTTAGTGTCAAAATCTCTTCAACCGTTAAGTTAAGACGCAACATATGACGGATTGCAGAAATCCATTCCTCCTCAGAAATCTGCGCACTGCCCGCCTGTTCTGAACCGAGTCCCGTGTACATGTCGCCAAAATCCCCCGATTTTTTTGCAGTTTATGCAGATGGAAAACTCAATCCGCTGGACCAGACAGAAAACTCCGTCCGCTAAGGCATTCTGCCATAGCGGAAACACTGGACCCTACGGTTATCCTGTGATGGCGGTTTGGAACTGTGCCAGTTGCATTTGCGTAGCCTGCAGTAAAGTGTTGTAGTAGACTTGGTTCTCTGCCAACTGGGCCATCTGGGCATCTATATTCACGTTGTTGCCGTTGTTGGAAATCTTCGTTTGCGTGTCTGTGACAACCTGGGGCTGCACGGCGACACCCGCAGCCCAGTTGAGGGTTGGGGTTTGCCCCACAGCGGATGTAGAAGCAGGATTTGAAGCTTGTCCTGGTGTGAGTAGCGCCTGGCTGAGCAGGCTTTGAAACTCCACATTCGAGCTTTTAAACCCTGGCGTTTGTGCATTGGCAATATTATTTGCATACACCTGCTGGCGCAAATTTGCGGCATCCATAGCATGCTGTAAAACGCTAATGGCAGCGATATTGGGGTTCATTGCCATTCTCCTTTGTCCATAAAGCCTATGTATTTGCGGCCGCGCCTTGCTCTGGTGTCTATTCTATCACATCAAACGGAGGTCCGTACAACAGGCCCTGGGACCACTCATGGGCTCGAGCCAAAGAGGCATGGGTTCCTGCATCTGTCCACCAGCCCTGCAAAACATCGTAAGTAATCTCACTGCGTTGAATGTAGGCGTTGTTCACATCGGTAATTTCCAGTTCCCCACGAGCCGAGGGTTTCAGCGTGCGAATAATGCCAAACACATCACTGTCGTACATGTAAATCCCCGCAACAGCATAGGACGTCTTGGGCTGGGCGGGTTTCTCTTCAATCGAGACAATTTGCCCCTTGGCTAACTCCGGCACCCCATAGCGCTCCGGGTCTTCCACTTCCTTGATGAGAATTTTTGCTCCGAAGCGCTGCTGCTGAAAATTTTTTACATAGGGGGTGATATCGTCGGCAAAGACGTTGTCCGCCAAAATCACCGTCATCAGGTCCTTGCCCACAAACCACTCCGCCAGTCCCAGTGCCTGCGCAATCCCACCCGCTTGGTCCTGCACCCGGTAGGTGAACTCGGCGTCAAACTCATGTCCACTGCCGAGCAGGTTGACCACACTCCCCATGTACTCTTTGCCTGTCACCACGAGAATTTCCCGAATGTCGGCCTGCAGTAACTTGTAAACGGCATGATAAATCATCGGGTACCGTCCCACAGGTAGCAAGTGCTTATTTGTAATCTTTGTGAGTGGAAAAAGGCGGGACCCTGTACCCCCAGCTAGAATGATGCCTTTCACGTGCACACCTCCCCGATTGTTGATGAAAATAAGACCAATTCCATCATGCCTCAGTTGGGGGGCACACACAATGGGCATTTGACGATTCACACCCTGCCCAGTTTGTCCGAAGCTTGCGCATCACTGTTTGACACAGGTTTGCAAGCTTTTGTTCGTTCATCTGCGAATCGATTTAGACCTAAGTGGGAAACGTAGGATAGATCTGTCATCTCGAATCTATCCTATACCTCGCCAGGAGTGAAACTTTGTGAGCCAATCCAACCCAGCCACCCCGGTATTGCCTGCACAGCATCAATCGCGCCAGCCTGGCATTGAAGCAGACATGAATCCACGGCCGATTGCGGAAGACATGAATTACAAGGGCAGCGGCAAACTCAAGCACAAGGTGGCCATCATCACCGGGGGCGACAGTGGCATTGGGCGCGCTGTCGCGATTGCCTTTGCCAAGGAAGGGGCAAATGTTGTCCTTGTGTATCTGAATGAACACGGGGATGCCAAAACGACTGCAGACAGAGTGGAAGCATTGGAGTGCCAATGCTTGGCACTCGCGGGGGACGTCCGCGATGAACCGTTTTGCCGCGACGTTGTGAGCCAAACACTCGCTCGTTTTGGTAAAATTGACATCCTAGTGAATAACGCGGCGGAGCAGCACCCACAGTCAAACATCAGTGATATCACGTCCGAGCAATGGACACAGACGTTCCAAACCAATGTTTTCTCATATTTCTACATGACCAAAGCGGCTGTGCTGCACATGCAAAAAGGTGGGGCCATCATCAATACCACTTCAATTACAGCCTACGAAGGCCATCCACAGTTGATTGATTATTCCGCAACGAAAGGGGCCATTGTATCCTTTACCCGGTCCTTGTCCCAGTCCCTCATTGCCAAAGGCATCCGCGTCAACGGCGTCGCCCCCGGTCCCATCTGGACACCGCTGATTCCATCGACTTTCTCGGCAGAACAGGTGGCCACCTTTGGCAGCACAACCCCCATGAAACGTCCTGGGCAACCGTATGAACTGGCCCCCGCCTATGTGTTTCTAGCCGCAGAGGACTCTTCCTACATGGCGGGGCAAATTCTACACGTCAACGGCGGGACCGTGGTCAATGGATAGGCGCGGTCTTCGTTTGTTGTGCCCCGTGTTTATGGGGCAGACGATCCGGAGGGTGTTGCTGTGCTTGACCCTTGGCTTTGGCCCTGTGTGGGCACCTGCGTAGGCGCAGGGTTTTCGATTTGACTCACCACACCCTGGTATTGCTTGTCCATTACTTGAATCGGAAATTGCTTTGCTAACTCTGCAAGCAACACAGACGTCGCTGTCGCCTTCGATTGTTTGATATTTTGAATGATGGTGTTGCGTACACTGGCCAGCGTGGGGGGCTTTTTCCCGGTACCCGCCAGTTGATTTTTATTTTGATTGTAATAGGTTTGAATTTCCTGATTGGTCACCTGAACGTTCCGCACAGCCAGTTTTTGCTCCAACACCTGGTTTTTAATGTTATTCATCAAGTCTGGCAGGGTCATGCCACTGGATGCCAGGGCAACTTGAAGTTGCGATGTGCTGGTAATATGGTTTTGCGCCTCAATGTTTTTCAGCTCTTGCTGTACCTCCGCATTGCTGGCGACAATTTGGTACTTACTCGCACCCTGTTGCACCAACGCGTTGCCAATCAATTGCATCATCGCCTGCTGTCCAGCGGATGACGCTGCCTGTGTGTACAGTTGGGACTGTGGAATTGGCGTATTTCCCACTTTCGCTAAAACGGGGTCTGTGGCCGCCCCTTGGCTCCGAGACGTGCCCATCCAAACGCCTCCCACAACAACCCCACCAATGATTAAACCCACGAGGGCACTGGCAAGAGTGCTCTTATTCCAAACTGCTGACATTCTGAATTCCCCTTCCTTTTCATTGCCCACTTCATGGTCCCACAGATGGCCCACGTCCTTCTACGAAGGCGCCAATTTGCGCAACCTGAACAGCTTCCATTGAAACATTGTTATTTATTATTGGGACATAGTTACTTATTTTAGCACAGGTACCTTGAAGAAGGATTGAAGGAGAGCGATGGCGTTGACCTTGCACAGCCAGAACCTCTGGCAATTTGTCCTAATCGGCAACTGGGTTGCTGCCTTGTTGCAGCAGATACATCTTATGATAGAGCCCACCCTGTGCCAGCAACTGCTGATGGGTTCCTTGCTCCACAATTTCGCCGTGGTGCAGGACTAAGATGTGGTCCGCATCTTGAATGGTAGACAGTCGATGGGCGATGGCCAGGGTTGTCCGGCCATGCCGCATTTTCTGCAAAGCAAATTGGATGGCCTCCTCCGTCTCGGTATCCACACTGGCGGTGGCTTCATCAAGCACCAGAATGGCCGGGTGAATGGCCATTGTCCGGGCAAAGGAAAGCAACTGACGCTGCCCTGTGGATAGCGTCGCACCACGCTCCCCAATGGGGGCGTGGTACCCCCCTGAAAGATTGCGAATAAACCCGTCGGCTTGCACGAATTGTGCCGCCTCCACCACCTGTTTTTCAGAAACAAAAGAATTGCCCAAGCGGATATTGGAAATAATATCCCCGACAAACAGGAAGGGGTCTTGCAAAACCAACCCCATTTTCCGCCGTAGCTCCTGCTCTGAAAACAGCCGCAAGGAAACGCCATCAATTTTAATCTGCCCCCGTTCCACCGGATAAAACCGCATCAACAGGTTGATTATGGAACTCTTTCCACTACCAGTATGCCCCACAATGGCCACGGTTTGTCCCGCAAACGCCGTGAAACTGATGTGCTTGAGCACATCTGTCTGACCCTCATAGGAAAACGACACATCCTCAAAAGTGATGCACCCTGCCTTGATTTGCGGACTTGTATGCGCCGCCGGTTGCCCCTCCTGCTGGGGGGCTAGCTCCTGATTGTCCATAATTTGAAACACACGTTCTGCAGAAACCATGGCCTGTTGAAAAAAGTTGAGGCGTTGGAGCATATTGTTCACTGGCTCGAAGAAACGGCTCAAGTAGGTGACAAAGGCGTATAAAACACCAATGTTGACAAGCTGCGAGAAGGAACGCTCGCCAAAGTACCCTAACATCAGCATTAGTGTAAGCAGGTAGATTCCATCCATCAACGGACGTAACAGCAGCGCGTTCAATTGCGTATTGCGGAAGCGAACCTGGCGATAGGCCTCATTAATCTTTCCAAACTCATGCCGCAACCTGTGCTCCTGACGCATTGCTTGGATAACCGACATGCCTTGCAACGATTCATTCAGTTTTGCGTTGAGCAGCGAGAGTCGCTGTCGGGCTAAATGAAAAATGGGGGAGGTGATTTTCCGATACAGCAACATGGTTCCTATAATGACTGGAATCAGGAGCAGACAGTAGGTTGCGAGCCGAGCATTCAAGGAAAACATGGCCAGCAGGATGCCGACCAGCAGGGTGATATTCTGTACAAATGTGGAAAGCACCGTCATGAACATATCTAAGATTGCCTGCGTGTCATTGGTAATCCGGGAGACGAGCACACCTACGGGTGTCCGGTCAAAAAAGGCCAAGGCCAGTTCCTGCACTTTGTCAAACAACTCCACGCGCAGACGTTGGATAATATCGAGTGCGAGAATCTGGAATAGCAGTAGCTGCATCACGTTCAATCCCGCAGTAAGAACCACCAATGCCATATAAACGCCCCCCAGCCAAACCATCTGCTGCTTAGGAAAATGGCGGGGGATAAGGTTGTTATCTATGAAAATTTTAATCAGAATGGGCTGAAAAACGTCTGCGGCCGTGGCGGCCAACAAAAGCAGCAGGGACAGGAGGACTTTGCCACGGTAGGGCCACATGTAGCGCAGCAGTCGCAAAAAAGTGCCGTGGGAGCCCGCTTGGGGCACCTCTTCAATTGCTCCCATACTCAAACTCTGCCACCACCCTGTTCCACCAAAATCTCCAGTTGCTGCCGTCGGTACATATCGGCATACCGCCTACCCAATTCCCAGAGGGTAGTATGGGTTCCCTGTTCGACGATGGCCCCCTCCTCCAACACAATAATCCAATCCGCATGTTCCACGGTTCTCAATCGATGGGTCGCAATCAGCGTCGTCCGTCCCGTGCGGTTTTGACGCAATTCCGCCAGAATATTCGCTTCCGTCCGAGCATCCACTGCAGACAGGGTATCATCTAAGAGTAGCACCTCGGCATTCTGCAAGAGCGCGCGCGCGATGGAAATGCGTTGCTTTTGCCCGCCTGACAAGGTGGTGCCGCGCTCCCCCACAAGGGTTTGATAGCCTTCTGGGAATGTTTCAATATCCCCATCTATACTGGCCAGGTGTGCTACTCGTTCAATTTGCTCCAAGGTTGCATCAGGTTGGGCGAAGGCGATATTTTCAGCCACCGAGGCGGAAAACAGGAAATCGTCCTGGGGCGCATAGGCCAAACTTTGCCGCAAGCCACTGAGTGTCAGGTCGTAAATTGAGACCCCGCCGATGGCAATATCTCCGTCCTGAACGTCAAATTCCCGTAAAAGCAACCGCATGAGGGTTGTCTTTCCCGATCCGGTCCGCCCGACAATCCCCAGGGTGTGTCCCTGTTTAATTCGTAAATCAATGTTTTTCAATGCGGCCTGGGGACTGTCTGAGTACCGAAATTCACGCACCTGGTAGGTGATATCCCCGCTGGGCACGGTATCGCTGGCCTGGGGCCGGTCTTGAACCATCGGCGCAATATTTAAGAGTTTTTGGATGCGTTCATAGGAAGCCCCGCCACGTTCCACAATATTAAACAGGAACCCAAAGGCAAGCATTGGCCAGATGAGTTCTCCTAAATACAGTGTGAAGGTGGTAAGTTGCCCCAGATTCAGGTGTCCATGGAGAACGAAAACCGCACCGAAGGCAATAGACAAAAAGTAGGAAAAACCAATGATAATAGAAATAGTCGGATCAAACAAGGAGTCAATGCGGGCCACCGCAACGTTCTTAGCCACGACGTCCCGGGATAGTTCCACAAAATTTTTCCGTTCCCAGGCTGATTGGCCAAACGCCCGAATGACGCGAATCCCTGAAACATACTCCTGTATTCGGTCATTAATGTCCGAAAAAGCCGCCTGCGCTTGGTAAAAGCGCTGATGTAGCGCTTTTCCATAGTGGAATACAGCAAACGCCATCAGTGGCATGGGCAGTAAAGAAATGAGCGTTAATTTCCAATTTATAGTAAATGCCATTGTGGCAATCACAACGCTGCCCGTCGTAATGGAATCCACCAGTGTCAGCACCCCATCCCCGGCCGTTTCCTGTACGGCCTGCACATCATTGGTGGAATGGGCCATCAAGTCCCCAATCCGCTGTTGATGGTAGAACTGGGGTGACATGTGGGTAAAGTGATGGTAGAGTCGTGTGCGCAAGTCAGAGGCCAACTGAATCGACCCACCATACAGCATGATTCTCCATAAGTAACGAAGACCGTAAGAAATCACGGCGCAAGCCAGAATTGCCAATAACTCATAGAACAGTCTGGAGCGTGTCAACGTATGGTAGGTCAGTTCATTGACCACCATGCCCACGACACGGGGGGGAATCAATGTGATGAGGGACACCATCATTAGCAGGGCAATGCCACTGAGGTAACGTTTTTTGTGCTTTCGAAAAAACCACATGAGGTCCAAAAAAACGCGCACGTTCTTCGTCCTTTCCGTCTGCGTCCACTACTGCCACTTTCGCTTCACTGAACAGCGGTAGCTTATCACTGACCTAGTGCTAAATAAGTACCCTAGCGCCAGTGTATCATGCAGAACAAGTTTACAGGGGCAAGAGGAGACGGGGGTGACAGGAGAAGGGCTCAGCGATAGCGCTGATAAACACACTCCTCCTCTCCAAATGAGGGTGGGTAGCAGCAACAGCACGTCCGATTTTTTCGATTCTAGAAATAAGGGTCTCCCAGTCGCTAAATCATCAAATATCGAGGGAGGAAACGCAAATAAGGGTGTGAAAGTCGTCTATTGCACGTTTCCCCGCTGTTTTTCACCGAATTTGCTGAAATAAGGGCCTGGCGAACGCCTATTTATGCGGAAAGTGGCTTGAAAAGGCCTATAAGCGACCTCTGGTCCCTTATTTGAGACCGTCGATTTAGCTTCCAAGAGAATTCCGCCTCCCCGCTGTCCTCCCGATGGATTGCGGACACTCCCGCCTCCTCGAGATCCTTATTTCAGAATGTACACCTGCACATGCTGTAGCCCAAATTGGCTTGCAATACTCTGACTCGTAGGCATAAAGATGTCAATGTGCTTCCCTTTGATATTGCCGCCCTCGTCTGAGGCGTGACCCATCATCCCACCCATGGGCAGACCGTTGAAAGAATACCCAGTCACATACACGGTGGATCCCAGTGGAATCACGGACGGATCAACTGAAATGGTGCCCAGTTTCAACGGATTTCCAAGGTAATCGAGAGCTCCCCAAGGATTCTCGGACGGTGCCGCTGTATAGGCTGACGCAACACAGGAAATCTCTTTCACATAAGGAAGACGGTCTACGGATATGGTTTTCCCATAGGTTACTGAATTTACTGCGGGAGTGGGGGATATGGTAGACACCGTCGTCGATATGGGAACATGGACCACAGACTGGGGAAGTTGGATGGTGAGTCCCGGATACAAATTGAGCGGGTTTACCCCGGGATTGGCAGCCAGTAGGGACGACAGTGGAAGCTGCAATCTCTGCGCGATGGACCAAAATGTGTCGTTTTCTGCAATCACATACTTCCCTGAAGCGATAGCGGATACCGCAGTACTAGGGGTGGGTGATGTCGCAGTGTTGGGGATAGGTGATGTCGCAGTGGCAGCCAGTGCGGGTGCTGTAGAACCAAAGAGTAGGGCAACCCCGAATGTAGTCACAGACAAGAGACGTTGCTTCCAAACGAAACGCAAATACTTCACTCTCCCTTTTCGCTGACGAGGTTAGTTGTTGGGTTCGGATGCAGGAGATTACCCGTCGCAGTGAAGCGATTCACCCCAAGTGGGCCTGTATGAATGACCCACACACAAAAGCGTCCCCCGTACTTCTATGGTTAGAAGTTTTAGCTTCTTTAAAGTAACACACCTGGTGCAGTTTCATAAACCAACACATTGTGTTAATGCACCCATTATATGGCCAGCCGTGGCCTGTGACTGGCCTGTGACTGGCTTACGCCTGACTGGGGTGGCCTGTGACAGACTGTGGCAACCCCGCTATTCTACGAGCAGGGATGAACCCATCACGGTCCATCCCCTTTAAGAGGTTGTCCGGAAAGGGGTCTGACCAGCCCCCTTTCCGGACACACACTTTAAGTTACTTTCCCTTATTTGATTTTGAGAGACAATCCTCGTTCCATAAATCAGCCTACCCGGCACAGCACGAAAGCTTGGATACATCTTTATCAAAAGTGAGTGTCGCCAACTTCAAGCCCTCTGCCATCGTCAAATAGGGGGCCAGCGTAGAACGTAGGTCTTCAATGGTCAGACCAAATTTGACGGCGAGAACCCCAGCATAAATGACATCGCCAGCACCCTCTGCAACGACATGAACCCCCAGTATCGACCGCGTCTGCGCATCCGCGACGAGCTTAAAAACCCCCGTCGTTTCCCGGTTTGCCAAGGCCCGTGGAACGGCCTCCAAGGGTAGCACCGATGTCAAGGTCTCATAGCCTGCAGCCTGCGCCTGTTCCTCCGTGAGACCGACGGTGGCCACAGACGGATGTGTGAACGTGACTGCGGGTACCCCCCGTAAGTCGATTTTCTGATGGCCCCCTCCCACCGCAT
>QXHL01000038.1 GCA_003584005.1 Alicyclobacillaceae bacterium I2511
GTGTTCTCGTGACAGGCGAGCGGAAAACTCGTCCTGCACGGTGACCGCGCGGATGCCCGCAATCTTGTTGGCGGAGATGCACATGCCAAGACCTGTGCCACAGAGGAGCACCCCCCGCTCAAACTGGCCTGAGGCCACCGCAACCGCCACTTTTTTTGCATAATCCGGGTAATCCACGGAATCTTCGTTAAAAGTCCCCATGTCTTCATATTCGGCGCCAAACTCGTCTAAAACCTGTTTGAGGTGTTCCTTGAGATGAAATCCCGCATGGTCACTGCCAATGGCGATTTTCAGGTGGATGCCCCCCATACTTGTGCTGTGTGTCCCTATCCCATTTCCCCAGTCAGGCTTCCACAGTCAAGTTTCTTGTTGTAGCAAAAAATCAATCAGGCCCTCAAGCGCCCGGTCAATTTGTGCAGCCGTCCGCACATAGGCATCTAATCCGCCGCCAATGGGGTCGACAATATCCTCTGCAGATTCTTGGCGACTTGACAAAAAGTTGCCCAGTGCACGAACCTTTATCCCCGCCATTGGGAAGCGACTGGCCACCTCAATCGCCTGGGCGTGGGTCATGGTTACCACCAGGTCTACTTGCTCCACCTGGGCAGCCGTCAGGGACTGTGCGGCATGGTCTGTGGGGGCAATGCCCCGGCTCTGAAGGACTTGCACCGCCTCCCAAGACATCGGCAACCCGGGGATGGCGTATACTCCCGCCGAGGACACCTGCCAGGACAGACCCCGCAAACGCAGCTTGGTTTGTGCCAAATGTACCGCCATCGGACTGCGGCAGGTGTTGCCTGTACAAACAAACAAGATGTGCATAGGAAACACACCTCGCCTCATCTACAGTGTTTGTCGGAAAAAGAGGCTGACTTACCGGAGCGCTCCACATTCCGACAACCTTTAAAAGCCTGAAATCAGTATAGCCCGGTCGGAAACAAGCTTGCAAGCACAAGCCAGTACAGTAGACGAAATCAAATATTAGCATGTTTGTAGATTATAATATACAATGAATTGCAGGGGGGCTAGAGGAGGAAATTCACATGACCGCACTGCATGAATTTAAAGCGGAACTTTATAAGATTTTGGGACATCCCACACGGCTTCGCATCTTGGAGCTCCTGCGTGCGGGTGAAAAAACTGTGAGTGAATTACAGCAGGCGCTGGATGTCGAGGCATCCTCAGTCTCACAACAGTTGGCCATCATGCGTTCGCACCAGTTGGTGGACACCAGAAAACAGGGCACAAACGTCTTTTACAGGGTCCGTGATCCACTCATTTTCGAGCTCATGGACATTGCAAAGAAAATCTTTGAGCACCAAGTGGCCAGCATGAATTCGTTGCTGGATGAAAATTCAGGCCCGTTTTAAGTGTCCTGGTCCCAATGGGACATTCTTTTGTGGGGCATTCTTGTGTGGGACATTCTTAACCGAGTTAGGTGGGTGGCAATGTTCATTTTGTGGCTTTTGGCAAGTGGTTTTTTCATTGCTTTAATGGCACCTAAGCGGTTCCTTTCCCTGTCTTTCACGTTGGCCTTAAGTCTGCTCTTGTTGGTCTTTGCAATCTGGGGACTGTGGGCGGGTAACAGTTCCTTTTTGACGGGCCCATACTTGGCTTTAACGCCGCTTAGGGCTTGGTTTATGTTGGTGCTGGGTGTCGTCGCGACAATGTCCTCCTGGTATCGCTTTGGCTATCACCAACACGATGAAACGACGACCGCCTTTTGGTTGCCAATATTTTTGGTGAGCATGGTGGGGGTCCTCACAGCACAAACAGTTTGGATTTTTATGACCGCCTGGGAAATGATGTCCATCACCTCGTTCTTCCTGGTTGTCGTCCACCACAATCGTCCCGGTGTTGTAAAAGCTGGGTACATTTATTTGGTCATGTCGCAACTAAGCGCCCTTGCAATTTTGTCCGGGCTGTTGCTGATGGCTGCCACTGTCCATTCGATGAATTTCAGTGTTTGGGCCACCACAGCCCGTGATTTGCCGTGGAACATTAAGAGTTGGATCTTTGCGCTATTAGGTTTGGGATTTGCTATTAAAAGTGGCATTATTCCTTTTCATGTTTGGCTGCCCCGGGCACACCCGGTAGCCCCGGCGCCCGTGTCCAGCCTGATGTCAGGGGCCATGATTAAACTAGGGGTATTTGGTGTCCTGCAATTTCTATTGTTTGACCTCGGTCCCACCTCCATTCTGTGGCCCATTGTATTGCTCACCCTAGGTGCTGTGTCGAGTTTGCTTGGCGTTTTGTATGCCTTAATGGAACACGACTTAAAGCGTTTGTTAGCCTATCACAGCATTGAAAACATTGGCATTATTTTTTTGGGTCTAGGGGTAATGGCGCTGGGGGTTGACTGGCACCAACCCAACCTGATGACACTGGGCCTGGTGGCGAGCTTGTTTCACACGCTCAATCACGCCATCTTCAAAAGCCAGCTTTTTTTAGCGGCAGGCGCGGTAGAACAACATACCGGGACCCTGGACGCCGAACACCTGGGGGGATTAATCCGCACCATGCCGGGCGTCGCCGTCGGCTTTCTGGTGGGGTCTATGGCCATTAGCGCCTTGCCCCCATTTAATGGCTTTCTCAGTGAGTGGCTGACTTTTCGGGGGTTACTCTCGCTCGCCAGTAGATCGACAGGGCTGTGGGCCCTGTTTGGATTGGGTATGGCCTTGGTGCTGGCCTTAACCGGGGCACTCGCGGGCATGTGCTTTGTCAAGGCGTCTGGGGTCATCTTCTTAGGCCAACCCAGAAAACCACTCCCCCATCAGGCCATCCCGCACAGCATGACATGGCCAATTTTGAGCTTGGCGGTGCTCTGCTTAGCCTTGGGAGTGGCTCCCGCACCGATGGTGCACATCATTGCGAGTCTTATGCCGGGTATGAATGCCCAGGCTGCCGTTTTACTGCTGCCCCTCAAAGCATCTTTGCTGGCCTTGGTCTTAGGAACACTCGCAGTCGTCGTGGCCGTGCTCTCCCGTGTCTGGGATGCCCGCGAAGTTCCGCGTTGGAATTGTGGACGAACTGTGGATGCTTCAATGCAATTTTCATCGGCTTCGTTTACGAAGGCGGTGCGCACCACCTTAGCGGTCATCTATCGGCCCCACCGCCAGCTAACGCGTACCGGACCTCAGTCCCAGGATTTTCCGGAGCACTTAATTTATCACGGCGGCACCACGCCGACGTGGGAACGCTATGTCTATCGACCGGGGTATCGGTTAGCGTGGGCGATTTCCCGCTATAGTACACGCATCCAAGCGGGATCTGTGCGCCTTTATTTGACCTATTTACTGGCCACCATTGGACTAATCTTGCTGTTCTTACATTGACCGAGTTGGGGAGGCACAGAACATGTTGTGGGGTGCTCAAATTGTTGGAGTGGTTCTAGCCATTGGGCTGGCACCATTTTTCATGGGGGTGGCCCAAACGGTCAAGGCACGCCGACAAGGGCGCCACGGCCCGTCGGTGTGGCAGGGCTATTGGGTCCTCGCTAAAACCTGGCGCAAAGAAACGACAGTGCCGGAATACAGTTCCTGGGTTTTCCGGCTGGCACCGAGCATGAGTTTGGCGGCCTTGCTATTAACGGTCCTGTTAATCCCGTGGAGCGGTACGGTGCCGAGTGCTTGGCCCCATGACCTGTTGGCGGTTTTCTTTTTGCTGGCCTTTGAAAGATTTTGGGTAGGTTTGGCCGGAATGGACAGTGCGGGCACATTTGGGGGCCTCGGGGCAAGTCGTATTGCCACCTTAGGTACCGGCATTGAACCGGCCATGTTGGCCGCTTTTGGCGTCTTGTGGGTGTTGAGCAGACAAACTGCCATCCAGCCGCTGGCGCCCGCATTGATGCGCCAATCACTGGGCATCATTCCCTGGGGATTGGCGGTTCTCAGTTACGCCTTTGTTTTGTTGGCAGAGACGGGTCGACTTCCCGTAGATAATCCCGACACCCACTTGGAACTGACGATGATGCACGAAGCGACAGTATTGGAGTATAACGGACGCTTCTTGGCCCAATCCCAACTTGCCATTGCTGTAAAACTTACGGCGATTCTCGGCTTAGGGTGGATTTGGTTGGGCCCCCAGTTGGCCACACCTTGGGCCAATTTGGGGTTGCGCCTGGTGGAACTCTTGGTTTCCAGTGTGGCCTTAGGCTGGCTGGAGAGCCGGTCCACCAAACTTCGTTATTTTCAGTTGTCCACCTATCTTACAATGGCGGCTGGAATAGGGATTCTAGCTTTCTATCTGGTGTCGTCCGGAGGCTTAAACTAACATGGCCATTGCAGGTTTTTTCGTGTTTATAACAACAATGGGACTGTTGCAGTCACGCAATGTCCTTCACAGTGTGATGTTTCTCGCGGTTGAAGGACTGGCACTGACTGCCATGGTGTGGATATCAGGCCCACTGACCCTGACCACGCTTAGCATTGGCATCGCCACCTTGTTTGTCAAGGTGGGGGTGATTCCTGGGACCATGTATCGGGTCATCAGTCAATGGCCCACTGAGTACAGACGCGAGCATCCACTCCCGTTTTGGGCGTATATTGTGGCGGTTGCCCTGGTCTTGGCCGTGGGACATGTGATTCATTTGTTGACCCCCAGCGGCCTCATCCTCCATGATTCGCTGTTTTTCTATGGCATGGCCAGCATCTATTTAGGCTTACTGCTCATCATCAGTCGACGCCATATGGTGTCCCAGGTGTCCGCCTTGGTGGCGGTGGAAAATGGGCTGGTGGTGTTAGCCGCTTCAGTCGCCGGAGCCCTCCCCACCTTCATGGAATTTGGCATGTTAATTGACCTTCTGGTGGCTACTGCCATCTTGGTGTGGATGAGCCGCCGGATTCGTTGGCAGTTCAATTCTGCGGACGTCACAGACTTAAAATTACTGAGGGGGTAAACATAGTGGAGGTCATCCTGTATGGGTTGGGCCCTCTCGTGGTTCTTTTGTTGGCCCTATTAGGAAATCGGTATGCCGCGCCACGGTTGCGTCAAATGGTGGCGGTATGGGTCTCTGTTGTCCTCGTGGGGACGGCAGCGTGGTCGTTTCCAGGGGTGATGCAAGGTCATTGGACAGCCATCTTGGTTGTGCTCACTAATTTGGTGGCAGCCACCAGTGCCTGGGACAGCGTCTGGTGGGGACAGGAACATCCAAACATGCAACCCCGCCGTTACTATTTGTGGTGGGCGCTGTTTTGGGCCTCCCTGATAACAATTGCCCTGACCCATGATTTGGCGATTGCTTGGCTGGCCATTGAGTTCTCTACCCTGGCATCGGGGGCACTCATTGTCGAAATGGGAAATCGACGCGCCCTGGAAGCGGCCTGGAAGTATATCGTGATTGCGTCGGTAGGGCTGGCCATGGGGATTATTGGTATCTTGTTTGTGTACGGCAGCCTCAGAAGTGAGGGCTTAGGGTGGCAGACCTTAGACTATGCCAATATTAAATTACACTATCAAACGATTGCACCGATTGTGCGAGAAGTCGCCACCATCCTTATTGTCTGCGGCATTGGCACTAAAGTGGGATTGGTGCCGTTTCACACCTGGCTTCCAGACGCCCATTCAGAAGCCCCTTCCCCGGTCAGTGGTCTGTTGTCTGGTATCTTGCTCGGTCTCTGCCTGGTGACGATTGATAGGTTTGTGGGGGCGGCCCCGCTTCCCACGGCAACCTTGTTTTCCGGTCCTCATCTGTTATTGATTTTTGGCACGTTGTCGGTGTTGGTGGGCACGCTCGCCCTTTTGGTACAACGGGATATCAAACGCCTGTTAGCCTACTCCTCGATTGAACAAATGGGCATTATGGCCATTGGGTTTGGCATTGGAACCCCGTGGGCGCAAGGGGCAGCCCTGCTCCAACTCGTATTTCATGCCGTGATTAAGTCCACGCTCTTTTACATTGGGGGGCACCTTTCCGTGGTGTATGACACCAAACGAATGGACAAAATTACCGATATTTTACACCTGCATCGCACACTTGCCCTCGTTTGGACGGTGGGGATTTTGGCTTTGGCCGGTCTGCCCCCCTTAGGTTTGGCTTACAGCGAGTGGATGATTCTTCAAGCCCTCTGGGAGAGCCACTTGATTGCCGTGCTTTTTGTGCTCAGCGCGTCTTTGGTGCTGGCCTTTGCGGCCCTCCTATATCACCTTTTACGGGGGTTGTGGGGGGGTCTCGAGGTGGTTGTGTCGCAAAGCACAGCGACATTTGAAGCCACCCGCCGCCTGGACAAAATTTCAGATGGAGGGGGTGTCCACCCGTGAAGTCGATAACTGTCGAAAAAATTGAGGGTCCCCAGTGGACCCACTACAATTCACAACAAAAACAAGCGGGCCATCAGTTACTGGCCTTGACCGCTTTTCAGGGGCATCGTCTGGTCTGCCACTGGCTGTCCCCAGATGGATTTGTGACCGCAGCTGTTCTACATTGGAGCGGTTTAGACTTTCCCTCGTTGAGCCCCCATTTGCCCGAAGTAGCCTTTGATGAACGCGAGATTCACGACTTGTTTGGTTATGTTCCCAAAGGCCACCCAGACCTCCGTCCCTTAATGAGAACGCCACGGTGGCCCGCTGATTTCTATCCATTAAATGGAACCTCCCAGTTCCCCCCTAATTGGCTGGATACACAGCCTGATAACCCTGCGAAAATTGTCGAAGGGGACGGCGTGACTGTCATGAAAGTCGGCCCTACACATGCAGGGATCATTGAGTCCGGTCATTTTGTGTTTAGCATCATCGGGGAAAATGTTTTGCACCTGGATTTACACCTGTTTCAAAATCATCGCGGTGTTGAAAAGTCGCTTGAAGGTCTAGCCCTTGAAGAAGTCCCCCGATTGGTATCCCGCATTTGTGGTGCGGACACGGTGTCCCACCAGACAAACTGGGCGATGGCCGTCGAACAGCTCGCAGGTTACCAAGTCCCCGAAACACTCCGCTGGGAACGCGTGGTGTTGTTGGAATCTGAGCGTGTGTTGTGTCACCTGAATGACTTAGCACAGATTCCAGCAGGAGTGGGCTTTCAAGTGGCACACCAGCGTGCGCTGGCAATGAAAGAACTGTGGCAACGAGGACTCTTGGAGCTTTTCGGGCATCGTCTCCTGTTTGATACGGTGCAGCCTGGGGGGGCGGCCAGAGTCGAAGTTGACAGCCTTTTGAAATTGATTCAAACGATGAATAAGGTCTGGCATCCATGGCGGAACTTTGTGGAGAAACACCATGGATTTAATGACCGGATGACCGGGGTAGGCTTGGTGCGGCGCGATGATGCGGCGCGGTTTGGCGCCGTCGGTGTGGCCGCCCGGGCCGCTGGACTGAATTTTGATGTGCGCACCCTGATGCCGCTCTACCAGAACCTCACAATCCCTGCCACGAAAGGGGGGGCGGGGGATGTCGCTGCGCGTTTCAAGGTTCGGTTGCAAGAAGTAGAAAGTTCTTGGCGCATTCTCCAAATTGCATTGAATCACTTGCGGGAGGCCCCCGCGATTTTGCGTTGGCATCCCCCGGAGGACCTGAGCGGAGAAATTGTCAGTTATTCGGAATCCCCGCATGGACTCAATGTACATGTGGTGGAACTTGAGCAGGGTCACGTCCGTCGCTACCATGTAAGACCCGCCACCTTTAGAAATTGGCCCCTCGTCGCGATGGCGACGGCAGGCAATGCTGTCGCTGACTTTCCCTTGATTAATAAGAGTTTTGAGCTGTGCTACAGTTGTTCAGATCGCTAACAAAAGGGGGATTTTAGACATGCATTGGCAGAATAAATCTTTGCAACTGCGGCACCTCGATGCCGGCAGTTGCAACGGCTGCGAACAAGAACTGACGGCATTGACGAGTCAAGCTTACGACATTTCGCAATTTGGCATTGACCTTGTGGCATCCCCACGCCACGCCGATGCCTTGGTGGTGACGGGCCCTGTCACAGACACCATGATAAAACCCTTGCAGAAAGTCTGGGAGGCAATTCCTCGTCCCAAGCGCCTTGTGGCACTAGGGGATTGTGCGGCGGGATGTGGCGTATTTCAAAAGGCGTACGCTTGCCATGGTGGGGTGGCGTCCGCCTTCGGATCGCCAGATTTAGTGATTCGTGGCTGCCCCCCACAGCCAACAGAGATGCTCGAACAACTAAAGCGTTTTCAAAACAACAGCCAAACAGCTACCGAGTCTGGCCTCTAAGCAGTATCATGAAGGATAGCGACTGGAGGGAGAAAACCGATGAACAAGATCCTCTTTGCAACCGATGGTTCCAACTATTCAAAAAAGGCGCATCCTGTGATTGAAGCACTGCTTACCAAATGGCCTGACGTGCAGGTGATTGTCCTGTACGTGTCTCCCACCACCCTGCTGCCCACAGACAATAAGTCCCCACGGACGAAGGAACCGGAAGTAAATTTTGCGCAAGACATTGAGGAAGAAACGTTGGCCGTCTTCAAACCATGGGAACATCAGGTGCGCTTTCAAACGGTTGCAGGTCCACCAACCCTCACCATCTGTGATGTCGCCAACCGTGAATCTGTGGATTTGATTGTGGTGGGTAGTCACGGCAAAGGCGCCTTTGACCGCCTGGTGCTCGGAAGTGTCAGCCATGGGGTCTTGAACCGTGCCAAGATGTCGGTCCTTGTGGTCAAATAAGTTTAATTAAAAAGAAAGTGAATGCCAAATCCTAAAAGAATCAAGGCGCCCGCCAATTCTCCATAGATGCCGGCTACCTGTCCCACACGGCGGCCCAAAAGTAGCCCCAGACCGCACAAAAGGGCACTAAACACGCCAAACGAAGCGGCTGCAACCAGCCCATAGACAGAGCTGCGCAAGCCAAGGCTAAAACCAATGGACAAGGCATCCAGGGACACCCCTGCGGCAAATAGGCTCATCGCCCAAGGACTAGCGACTGCCAACAGGGCCGCCGAGGCATCGTCGTCTTCATCACTGCCGGGAAAAAAAGTGGCGTACAACATGTGTAGCCCTAGTCCAAATAAAATAAAGGCCCCCAGCCACTGGGCCAAGTGTCCCAGCACACCCTGTGCCATGCGTCCCACATTGATACCTACGAGGGTTAGGAAAACGTGGAAAAAACCAATCACCAAAACGAGATGCAGTGCATCGGTACGGCGGATTCCGCGCAGGCCAATGGCCACGGCCAAAGAAAAACCGTCCATGCCAAGGGCCACGGACATGATGAAAATTTCAATGAGGTCGTGGAGGTGATTTGCCACCGTACCCCTCCTTCCGTCCTCCCCACTGTATGCGCCTGTCCCAGAGGACATGACTGTGGCGGCTGTGGGAACCGTAGCAAGCGAATTAGAACTCTATACATTAGAATTAGAACTCCATACTAGGGGCTAAACGGGTGGATGTCCCAGCGGAATCCAGCGGAGTAGGGGAGGGAACAGGCGTGCGGAAAATTCATAAAAATCCACATAACAACCCATGGACAGCGTGCTTGCGTAGGCCATCACCAAACACCCGCGCCTCTACACAGCAGCCCTGGCAATCTTTTGTCAGGTACTGGTTTTCAGTCACGCTGGCCCCGCTACTCGCCATCGGTGTGTCGGTGGGGGTGTGTGCTCATTTGGATGTCGTCACACATTCTGAAATAGCTCCAAACTCCCCAAACCAGGTGCGCTCAACCCAGACGTACTCAAGCCAGGCGCACTCCCACAGCAGCGCAGGGGTCCAAAAGCGGACGGAAACTGTAGTTGCTGGGACAGCGGGACGGCGGAGTCTGGGGGCAGATGTGCCACACAAAACTTTGGTGGCCTTAGGGGACTCCATTCCCTTTGGCTACAACCTGCCTGGGGCCACCCCTGGTCACCCCTCCAAAGAGGCCTACCCGTATCACCTCGCAATGGGGCAAGCTTGGCAAGTCAAAGACCTGGCCGTGCCAGGCTTGACCTCTGGACAATTGCTGTCCAAACTGGCCACACCCGTCTTTCAGCAGGACTTGCGTGAGGCTAATTTGGTGGTCCTGGATATTGGCAGCAACGACCTGTTGGACACTACCCAGGGCTTGCAGTACAGGGGGGGTTCGCTCACAGCGGCGGGGAGTTTTCATAGCACGGCACAGGTGGCCCAGGCCGTAACCCGGTTTTCCCATAACCTGCAGGCCATAGTATTGCAGATCCAATCCCAAACTACGGCCCCATTAATTTTGGTGAACCTGTACGACCCCTTTCCCGATGCGAGCCTGCTCCACGACTTGGGGGAACAAGCGATTGCTGCAGCCAACGGCGTGCTGGACGAGGTAGCGGCTGCCGACAGGCTGCCCGTGGCAAACGCTTATGCGGCCTTCAACCATCATCAGGGTACCCTGGTCCGCCTCGCTGAGTTGGACGTCCATCCGACCCTGGCGGGGCAGCAGGCACTGGCAGAGGCGGTCCAGCGTGTGCTACTACACCCTTTGTCCTACCAACCGGTGTTTTACGCAATGGCCCCCGAGGGGGCTCTGATTGACACAAAACCAAGCTTGGGTCCGTTTGCCATGGCATGGCTACACGGACCTGTGGGATTGTTGGTGACAGGCAAACAGGGGACCTGGTGGCAAGTGGTGACACGCCAGGGAAACCAGGGTTATGTCGCGGCCAACAAAGTAAATCTGCTACTACGGCCATGGAATAACGTCACCTTTGCCAGCCTGGACACCCGGGTGACATTTGGGCAATGGCGATGGCCACAGCCTAGCCAGGCGTCACAGGCCGTTGGCTTTGTCTGGCAAGGCCAGACCTACCTACCTGCAGCCAGCCTTGGTCTCTGGACACACGGCCAGGAACACTATGGAAAGAACCAACAGGAAGTGGACTTAACCACTCCCTTACACAGCGGCCTCATCCAGTCTGGTTTATTGCCCGGGCAAGCTCCCACTGCCCCAAAGGCGGCAGGCGTGGCAGGGACTGAAACGGCGGCAGCAACCCTGCCACCGCTTCAGTTTACCCCTGGCAACACAGCCACAGTAACCCTAAAGACTGCTGGACTGATACTGAACATTGACGGGGAACCCATCCATTTGGCGAACCAGCCGGTGCTCTGGCAGGGACGAGTGTTCCTGCCCGCCAAGGCGGTTTGGACGCAACTGGGAGGACAGGTGCAGAACCATAGAATTAAACCAGGATTATTCGGCCTGAGGCTGCTTTTTCCAAGCGGTTCATGACAGCCGTCCCCAACCCCTGGGCGGCAACGCCCATCACCAACACGCGCTGTGCTTGCAGATGGTCAAACTCCCGCAACTGCGTGTACAAGTCGCGGGCCAGGGCCAACACATAATTCTCCTCGGGTCCGGGTTGCCAGCGGGCCCACACCGAACCCTGGGGTTGCACGGAAGCGGGGGCCATCACTGCCGTCGGTAGGGAGGGGTGGCGCAAAATCCAGTCGGACATGGCTGCACAGACCGTCTCCACAGTCCCCGTAAACACGTAGACTGCTGCCTCGGGTGCGTAGTGACGATACTTCATCCCCGGCGCTTGTGGCGAACCTGCCTGGCCTGTCAGGGATGCATCCAGGTGGACTGGGATGCCGAGAACTGCTGTCAATTCTTCAGCGGTCACCCAGCCCGGACGTAAAATGGTGGCTTGGGTGCCAGCAGGGTGGATGGCCAACACAGTCGACTCCACACCCACCGGACAAGGGCCTGCATCCACCACTCCAGCCACAGCATCGGCTAGATCTGCCACCACATCGGAAGCCCGTGTGGGACTGGGCCGTCCGGAGCGATTCGCACTGGGTGCTGCCACAGGACAACCTGCCAACCGGATCAGCGCCTGGGCAACAGGGTGTGCAGGCACACGCACGCCAATACGGGCAAGCCCCGGATGGACCGACGGGGCAATATCCGGGTGGACAGGCAGCAGTAAGGTCAACGGACCCGGCCAAAAAACACTCATGACCTGCAACTCAGCCGCGTTCGGTTGGTACCCAGGTGCGGTGACGTCCCGCCAATCCGCTGGGCTTGCCAAGTGCACAATCAGGGGATTGTCCACTGGCCTGCCCTTGACCGCAAACACTTGCCGCACCGCCTGCTCATTGCGGGCATCAGCCCCCAAGCCGTACACCGTTTCGGTGGGGAAAGCAACCAACTCCCCAGACCGCAAGGCCGCTGCGGCCTCTTGCAAAGGCAAGGAGGAATCCCAATCTTGCAATTTGCTGTATGTATTCATAGGCCAAATTTTCATCTATAATCCCCACAAGTTTTTAATTTTCCAAGCGTGCGACAGCTGCCAAGCGTCCACAACGCCCGCACTTGTTCACACGTGTTGCTGCCACCACTGTTGCACGCCGCGTACAATTTCTTCGCCCACGTCGACCGTCCATAACCGCACCTGCACAGGCTGGAGAATCCCGGTGGGACCGGGCAGACTAATCGTTTCTAGGGGGGGCAGGTCGGGAAATCCGTTAGTATTGGGGACTGCATCGCCGTCCGCTAAATCGATGAAACATAAGGGTGGAAAAAGTACACACCACCAGTTTTGCCCCTGCCCCGCACCCAAAGTAATCCGCAGTGCCTCGTACACGCCCGCAGGGTAAACCAAATTTCCATATAACTTGGTGGGAAAGGGCACCTGTCCCACGTCCACCGAAACGGGGTAACTTTCGTGATTGGCGCGTACCACTGCCAAGGCGGTTTGCAAAAGCTGTGGCTCGGCGGCTATCACGCGTTGTTTTGCCTCGCTAAGAGTTTGGACCCCGCTGAGCAACTTGGCCACTGAAAGCACCACCGCATTTCGAACGGACAGCTTGACGGCCTGGTCTTTCGGGCTATTGCTGTTGGCAATCACCCGCAGCCGCAAGGCCTGTGGAGGAATCGGCGCCGCATGGGGTGTGGCCGGGTTATAAAAGATGGTTTGCTGCACGCTGTCCGTGTGTTCAACCCCTGCGGCAAGGGTGGCCGCAGTTGCCCCCCCCGCTGTGGCCGCCGCCTGCCGGACAGCACTGCCTGCGGCCAGTGGGACACTCCACACCCTGTCCATCCACCAACGTCCCAAGCCCACCAGAAGACCCATCACCGTTACAAACACCAGCACCCGCCGCACCGGACATCCCCCCTACCCTTTCTAGCAAACAGTCTTGCCAGAGAAAGATAGATTTAAACTTGGGAATACCCGGCAAACTCTGGCGGATAGCCGTTAGGCCAGCCGCGTGCACCCCCGCCCCCTTTATAGGTCAGGGGGTTGCTGATTGTCCGGATGTGCAGCAATTAGGCTGTCAATTTGTGCAATGCGATCTTCAATGTCTGCCTTGTGTGCCTCCAAGTGTCGCTTGGCAGCCTTCAAAGCCAACAAATCCGTGGTGTCCAATGAGAAAAATCCCCAACCCTCACCGTTCCAACCCTCACCATTAAATCCCTGTCTCGCCCAGGGTCCTGAACCGCCGACAAACCCCCTCCGACTTGACCCATGCATGTGCATCCCTGCACCCATTCCTGGCATTGTGGACTCCTCCTTGTGACCCGTCGGTGTCATGGTGGCCCGGGAATCTACCTCCGCAGTACGACCCGCTTCTGTCTGTTGATACACCTGACGCGCCAGGTCTTGCAACTGTTCCCAGGTAAACTGTTGTCCCGGGTTGACCAAACCGGCCTCGGTCAAATAGCGGGGAGAAAGGGCAAGATATTGGGCCGCCATTTCCCGTGTTACAGGAACACTTTCATCCCATATTGGCTCCTCGGGAATGGAGCGCCCCAGTTGCACCGCCAAGTTTTCCACATCCTTGTATAGAAACCGCCGATGGGCCACTTGACCGCGCCCGATGCGATAAGATGGGAGCCATCCCTGTGCCGAATACCAACGAACGGTGGGCGGAGCAACCCCCAACAAAGTAGCTGCTTCCTGCACTCGTAAATAGTGTCCAAGCATCTTTTCCTCACCCCTGATTTCATCATAATACATGAATAACATGTAGTCAATATGTTATTCACATTAAGTTAAAATTTATTCACGGCCTTATTCCAAATACTACACGTTCCATGCCACGCAGGTCTGGCAGCACTGTGAAACGCCAATTCAGCCACCGCTGTTCCCCCGCCACAAACAGGTCTATCACCTGCTGGGCTTGGCCGGCCCCCACCTCAAGTAGCAAGCCCGCAGATCCCGGTTGAAACATGTTTGCTCCGATAGCGGCCAGGCGGCGATAGTAGAACAGTCCGTCCGTCCCCCCATCCAGCGCACCACGGGGTTCATATGCAACCACCTCTGACTGCAAAGTGGCCAACTCTGCACTGGCAATGTAGGGAGGATTACTCACCAACAGGGAAGGCTTGGCCAACCGTAGACGACCCGGTTGTGGACAAACTTGGGGCCACGTTTGATTGCCGTCTGTCGCCAAATCAGCCAGCAACTCCAAGCCGTCCGCCCATATTCCCTGCACGTCGGCGACGTGCAGATGGATGTTTTCACAAGCGATATCCACAGTATCCACAGAGTTATCCACAGCGTACACACAACACTGTGGATATTCCAAGGCCAGTGTCACCGCCAAAACGCCACTGCCTGTCCCCAAGTCCAGCACCGTCCCAAGCCCTTGTCGTTGCCGCAACCAGTCGCTGGCTGCCTGCACCAACACCTCTGTTTCGGGACGGGGAATCAGGCAGCCCTGGCGCACAATAAAGTCGCGCCCATAAAAAGCTGCGCGACCGGTGATGTATTGCAAGGGTTCGCCTTGCAAGCGACGCTGTATCGCCTGCTGCAACGGGCTTTGCCACACTGATTGCCAAGGCTCTGTCAGGGATAAAAACAGTTGACTGCGAGACTTGTCCGTCAGTGCACACAACAACAACTCCGCCTCCACCTGCGCCCGCCGCTGTTCTGCCGCCACGTCTGCCGCCTGCAATCGCCAGTTGGACGACTGCAGAAACACACGCGCCACTTGGCGCAAGGCATCCCCAAGGGTCCGCCAGGCTTCCCCATGCGGCGCTGCTGTAGCAGATTGAGGGTTTGTGATGTCCACCGTTTACGCCTCCGTCGCCATTTTTTCCGCCTGATTGGCCACGTTCAGGGCGTTCATCAATTCCTCCAAGTCGCCATCCAACACCGCCTCCATACGGTGGGTTGTAAAACCAATGCGGTGGTCTGTGATACGACTTTGTGGAAAGTTATAAGTCCGAATGCGCTCGCTGCGGTCCCCACTGCCCACTTGATTTTTGCGATCCGCAGCCATGGCCTGCTGTTGTTCATTCTGGTACTTTTCATACAAACGGGCCCGCAACACGCGCATCCCCTTGTCGCGATTTTTCAACTGCGATTTTTCATCCTGGCAAGACACGACAATTCCCGTTGGCAAGTGGGTAATGCGCACCGCAGATTGGGTGGTGTTGACACTTTGTCCCCCAGGTCCGGTGGAACAAAAGGTGTCAATGCGAATGTCCTTCTCGTTAATTTCCACCTCAATGTCCTCCACTTCCGGGAGCACGGCAACGGTGGCCGTGGAAGTGTGAATCCGCCCCGACGATTCAGTGACAGGGACCCGTTGCACCCGATGTGTGCCGCTTTCAAATTTCAGCTTGCTGTATGCACCCTTGCCTTGAATGGACAAGGTTACCTGGCGGAAACCATCAATGTCTGTATAGTGGGCGTCAATGACTTCCACCTTCCAGCCGTTGCGTTCTGCGTAGCGACTGTACATCCGCAACAAAACGCCCGCAAACAGGGCCGCCTCATCCCCACCTGCGGCCGATCTAATTTCCACAAACACATTTTTATCGTCGTTAGGGTCCTTCGGCAGCAGCAGCACCTGCAATGCAGCCTCTAGGCGTGCCACATCAACACCCCTTAGATCAATTTCCGTATTGACCAATTCTCGCATCTCGTCGTCCAGCTTATCTTGCAGCATTTCGCGGGCTTCTATCAGCTGTCCGCGAGCCTGTTTATAGGCCCGGTAAGTGTCTACGGTGGCCTGCAAGTCAGACTGCTCCTTGGAGTACTTGCGCAACTGGGCCGTGTCTTGCAAGACCTCGGGTTGGCACAACAGTTGACTCACCAAAACGTACCGCTGTTCCATGGCTTCTAATCGGTCAAACATGACTGGCACCGCTATCGTTGCCCCCCTGTTCCGCCATATTTCACTTCCTGAATAACACTAAAAAGGCCAAGTCCACAAGGGCCAGCCTGCTGTTTTAGCTGTTCGGCAGGGACCCTGACTTGGCACTGGGATACGCTTCACCCTAGCAATGCGCTGATGAACTGCTTCTGGAAACGGCCGACACTGCAGCATAGCCATACCCTGTGCTTTTGCGGTAACGGCCGCCCGCCCAGATTTCACTCTTGTGACGTTTTGATCCCGTACTTTTTGTTGAACTTCTCCACTCGCCCGCCAGCATCGACAAGCTTCTGCTTGCCGGTAAAAAACGGATGGCAGTTGGAGCAAATTTCTACGCGCAGATTTTGCTTCGTAGAGCCGGTTTCAAAAGTGGCGCCACAAGCGCAGGTGAGAGTCGTTGCATGGTACTCCGGATGAATTCCGGTCTTCATGTCCATTCACCTCGCTTCGTTTACACACTGCTCTATATTATAGCATGGGACAAGGGTGCTGTCACGTTGCTTGCGGCAATCGTCTCGCGCATCTGTTCCACGACATAACCCCCATTGAGGGTATAAACCTGTGTAAAGCCTTGACCGCGCAGAAAGCGACTGGCGAAATAACTCCGCTGCCCAATTCGACAATACACAATCACCGGTTTGTTTCTATCCAACTCGTGCACCCGCTGCCGCAATTGGTCCAAAGGAATGTGCTTGGCCCCAGGTAGCATGCCTAAGGCCACTTCGCGATCACTGCGCACGTCAAGCAACAAAACGCTTGAATCCCCCAGATCAGTGGGCTCATAAACAGACACTGCAGACCTGTTTAGCAGGTTTTCAGCTACCATTCCAGCCATGATGAGAGGGTCTTTTGCAGACGAGAAGGGGGGGGCATAGGCGAGGTCTAATTCTGTCAGTTCACTGACAGTCATTTCGTTATAAATGGCGGTAGCCAACACATCCAGCCGCTTGTCAACTCCCTGTTGACCCGCAACTTGACCACCCAACAGGCGCCCTGTTGTCGGATCGAAAATCAACTTAATGGTAATATCTAGGGCGCCCGGATAATAGCCTGCATGGTGGCCAAGGGTGTTATAGGAAACTAGATTAGGGATTTCCAGCGCATTTGCCGCTTGCTCAGACAACCCGGTAATCCCTAAAACCACATCCCCAATCCCCACAATAGAGGTCCCCTGTGCCCCATGAAACGTGACTGTTTTACCGCACACATTCTGACCAATGATGCGAGCCTGCTTGTTAGCGGGCCCAGCAAGGGGAATCCATCGCCGCTCCCCGTCCACCAGGTGAACAATTTCAGCCATGTCGCCACCGCCATAAATATCGGGGTCACTGGTTTGCAGGTATTGATTGAGATGCAGTGCGCCATTGGGGCCCAACTCCAGCCCGGCAGTCCGCGCCAATTGGGTGTTGGGTCGCACCCCCATCCCCAAAATAAACATGTCCGCGGCCACTGTTTTACCACTTTCTAGGGTGACTGAGGTTGCCTGTACATCGCCTTCAAAGGAACGAATGCCGTCGCCAAGCAGGACGTCCACACCCATGTCCTGCAATTGGCTGAGGACCAAGGCCGTCATTTCGATGTCAAAGACGGGCAATACCTGGGGCGCTTTTTCGATTAAAGTGACATGCAGTCCGGCATGGACCAGGTTCTCCACGGTTTCAATACCAATAAAGCCAGCGCCAATCACCACCGCACTGTGTACCCCGGGGTCTGCCATCCAAGAACGGATGGAGTCTGCGTCCGGTACGGTGCGCACTTGAAAAATACCATTCAAATCCAGGCCAGGAATGTGGGGAACAATTGGATCTGCGCCCATCGCCAGTACCAATTTGTCGTAAGGTTGGTCATAGCTGACACCTGTTTGTAAGTTACGGATGTGCACAACCTTACGGTCTCGCTGAATCCCCGTTGCTTCCTGTAACACCCGCACATCAATGTTAAACCGGTTTCGAAGCGATTCCGGAGTATGCAACAAAAGCGCCTCGCGGTCTTCAATGACACCGCTCAGATAATACGGCAGGCCACAATTTGCGAAGGAAACAAACGGGCCTCGTTCAATCATAATGATTTCCGCCTGCTCGTCTTCTCTGCGAACCTTGGCTGCAACGCCAGCTCCCAGTGCCACTCCGCCAATCACAACCACTTTGCGTTGAGTTGTGTTTGCCATTCTCTCTCGTCTCCTAGCCGTGCTCAATGATGGTCTCTCCACTGGGTCTGTGCCCAGTATCTCTGGAAATCTTCATCTGAACCAAAATCTGAACCAAAATCTGAATCGACATTCGAACCGACGTAAAAACCAATATTTTACATAATAGGACTCTTAGGGACACAATAAGTCCACCATGGACACATTACGTCCCTTGCGATCAAAACCCACATATCCTATGCATTTTCTATCTTTCTACGTCCCGAATCGAAGTATACGCGCCTTGCTAAAGATGTCAACACCCCGCAATCAGAAGGGGTTGTCCAAAAAGGGGCCCAGACGCATTTTGGGCTGATTTTCTCGCACTGCAAAGGTCCTTCCTGACCCCTTGATGGACACACGCACTCAAGCTTTTTTTTGTTGTTTTGTAATTTCCAAACCGTCTAGGAACTCCTGGTTGGTTTTGTAGTGTTTAAATTTGCGGATAAACAATTCTGTAAAGTCCTGGTTGTCCCCCATGGATTTGCGGATAGCCCAGACTTTCTCCATGATTTCCTTGGGCAATAGCATCTCCTCACGCCGCGTGCCAGAACGGCGAATATCGAGGGCTGGGAAAACGCGTTTTTCGGCCAGCTTACGGTCTAGGTGCAGTTCCAGGTTGCCGGTTCCTTTAAATTCTTCATAAATTACATCGTCCATGCGTGATCCGGTATCAATGAGTGCGGTTGCTAAAATGGTTAGACTGCCACCCTCTTCAATATTGCGGGCGGCCCCGAAAAACCGTTTAGGGCGATGAAATGCAGCGGGGTCAATCCCCCCCGAAAGGGTACGACCGCTGGGTGGAACCACCAAGTTGTAGGCCCGCGCCAGACGTGTGATGCTGTCCAATAAAATAATCACATCGCGGCCTTGTTCCACCAAGCGCAAGGCCCGCTCCAATACCAACTCAGCAACCTTAATGTGGTTGTCCGGGACCTCATCAAAAGTGGAGGCCACCACTTCGCCGTGCACAGAGCGTTGCATATCGGTGACTTCTTCAGGGCGTTCATCAATGAGTAAGACAATTAAAATGGCTTCTGGAACATTGCTGGCGATGCTATGGGCAATTTCTTTCAGGAGCAAGGTTTTGCCGGCTTTTGGGGGGGCCACAATCAGCCCCCGTTGACCAAATCCGACTGGGGCAAACAAGTCCATCAACCGGGTAGCCACGTTGTCCGTTGTGGTTTCCAAGACCATTCTGCGCTCTGGAAACAGGGGAGTTAAGGCGGGAAAGTGGGGACGTTCAGCAGCTTCTTGTGGGCTCACGGTGTTGACGGCCTCCACGTGCAGCAGTCCGAAATACCGTTCGCTCTCTTTGGGTGGCCGGACCTTCCCAGAAACGAGATCGCCTGTACGTAAATCAAAACGACGGATTTGCGATGCGGCCACGTAGATGTCTTCTGCGCTGGGCAAATACCCCACTGGCCGCAAAAAGCCGTACCCCTCCTGCATGATTTCCAAAACCCCGGCGGCAAACATCAACCCATCTTTTTCTGCCTGGGCCTTCAAAATAGCGAAAATTAATTCGCGTTTTTTCATATTCCCATAGTAGGGAATTTGGAACTCTTTAGCAAATTTATAGAGGTCTGTTAAGCGCAAAGACTCGAGTTCCTTAATATCCAAGGGGTTCCCTCACATTCTTTATCGCGGCTGCGGGTTGGGTCAACCGGGGCCCGGGGTTGGCGCAACCATTTGCACGCCGTCATCCGTATTTGCATCGTAGGTCATTACAGCGTAACCCGTTTGGCTTTTCACTATGCTGGTTATGACGAATTGAATCTAGACATGAGTGCTTTCTGACTGCGACCGTTGCAACTTTGGGATAAAATAATGAAGGCAGAATCCTCAGCCTATATGGTCGAGGTTAAGCAGGGGCTTTTTTGCTAAGTCGTGGACAGCCTCGACAAAACGAACCGTTCCGGTTTTCGCGCGCATCACCAACGAATGGGTTTTCACCCTGGACTTACCGACGAAACGGACCCCGCGTAACAATTCGCAGTCTGTCACGCCAGTGGCCGCGAAAATAGCATCCTCTCCTTTTACGAGGTCCTCCATCATGAGAACCTTAGATACCTCTAGAATACCCATCTTGCGGCAACGATTCAACTGTTCTTCGTTTTCTGGCATTAATCGGCCCTGCATTTCACCCCCCAGACACTTGAGCGCAGCGGCAGACAGAACACCCTCGGGAGCCCCACCGATGCCAAATAAAATATCCACGCCCGTTTCTGGAAAGGCGGTATTTAATGCTCCGGCCACATCCCCGTCAGAAATTAGCTTGATGCGTGCACCAGCCTGGCGGATCTCTTCAATTATTTTTTCGTGTCTGGGTCGGTCCAAAATGACGGCCACCACATCTGAAATGTGTTTGTCCAAGGCCTTGGCCACCGCCCGTAAGTTGTCCGCCACAGATGCATTAATGTCCACTGTCCCCTTGGCCTGGGGTCCCACTGCAATTTTTTCCATGTACATATCGGGTGCGTGTAGGAGTGATCCTTTGGGGGCAATGGCCACCACTGCCATAGCGTTCCACAAGCCTTTGGCGACAATGTTGGTGCCCTCCAGCGGATCCACCGCGACATCCACCTGTGGGCACTCCCCAGTCCCCAGTCTTTCCCCAATATATAGCATAGGGGCCTCATCCATTTCACCCTCACCAATGACAACCACGCCATCCATATGAACCGTATCAAACATGCGACGCATGGCCGTTGTGGCTGCTTCATCAGCCTCCATTTTTTTCCCGGTTCCCATCCAGCGTGCACTGTGAATCGCTGCCAACTCCGTGACTCGGACAATTTCCAGTGACAAACTGCGTTCCATTTCCCCGTCACACTCCCTGGGTGTCGATTGCTCAGGTTTCTTCATCCTAAAATCCCCTCCAATAATATAGCACTTTAATTGATATGTGACATACTCAACACCCGAAAATGTGCAGAATTTGTGGACTGTGTGCGCACATCGTAAACCCCTTGACCCGACTGCACCTGCGTGCGTATAGTGGCCCTGTACTCTATTGTAGGCGCGTTATTGTTGTGCAGGCCACAAACTTTTAGGAAGGTGTCTCCATGACCCACCCCATCATCCATCCACTTGCCGCTTTGCTCAACCCAGGGGTACGTGAACTTGAAATTTCCGGTATCCGCCGATTTTCCACCCTGGCCGCCCAATATCCAGATGCCTTGTCGTTAACACTCGGCCAACCTGATTTTGCGACCCCTGAACACGTAAAACAGGCAGGGTGTCAAGCCATCGCTGACAATCACACCGTCTACACGGCCAACGCAGGGCTCCTTAAATTGCGCCAGGCTGCAGCAGACTTCGTGGCAGCGCGCTACGACTTACATTATGATGCCAACACAGAAGTCATTATCACCAACGGTGCCACCCAGGCCCTTGACATAGCCCTGCGCACCTTACTGGTTCCCGGCAGTGAAGTGGTTCTGCCAGGGCCTGTGTATCCCGGCTATGAACCCTTGGTACGTTTGGCTGGTGCCACACCCGTGTTTGTAGACACACGTTCTAGCGGCTTTCGCTTAACAGCACAGGCGCTAAAACAAGCGCTAACCGCGCGCACCCGCTGTGTGCTGCTGCCATATCCCAGCAACCCCACCGGCACCCTGCTGGGGACCGATGAACTAGCGGAAATCGCGGCCGTGTTGGCGGAGCGAGAGGTGTTTGTGGTTTCTGACGAAATTTACAGTGAGTTGGTGTATACTGATTCCCACCACTCCCTGGCACAGTTTGCAAACCTGCGCAATAGCACGGTTGTGATTAATGGGTTATCCAAATCCCACGCCATGACTGGCTGGCGCATTGGCTTCACCTTTGCCCCTCCATACATCACAGAACAGATGCTCAAAGTCCATCAGTACAGCGCGGCGTGCGCCTCGTCTGTCAGCCAGTACGCAGCCCTGGAGGCATTGACACACGGACAGGCCGATGCGGCCCCCATGCGCGAAGCCTACTTACAGCGGCGAGACTTAGTCTGTGCGCGGCTGCGCGCCATGGGACTGCCTGTGACAGTGCCGGCAGGGGCATTTTACGTTTTTCCAGACATTTCTGAGTTTAACTTGTCGTCCTTCGCGTTTGCCGCACGCCTGTTGGCAGAAGTACGGTTGGCGGTGGTGCCCGGTGCGGCATTTTCTCCCCTGGGGGAGGGTCATGTCCGCATTTCTTACGCCTATGCACCCGAGGTTTTAACGGCCGGTATGGACAGGCTGGAATCCTTTCTCACACGTCTGCGGACGTAAGCGGCCATTGCGACTGCTCGGACAGCCAGCGCAAAAAACCGCTCATCACCGTTATCCCGACAGCAATGGCGCCCTCCTGGGGTTCCAGATGGGCGTCGTGCAAGCTGTAGGGGGACTGCACGCCGAGCCAAAACATTAACCCCGGAATCTGCTCTAAGATGTACCCGAAGTCTTCCCCTGTCATGGCTGCGGGACACTCCACAAAGTTTGCGCTACCGCTGGCCGACAACCATTCCCTAAAGATTTGTGTGAGCCCTGGATGATTGGTCACCTGGCAGTAGTTTGCCCCCCAATCAATGCGGCCCCGGCACTGAAATCCCGTCTCAATTCCCTTCACCAAAGCCGTCACTCGGGCTTTTAATCCGGTCATAGTGTCCTGGGACAGCGTGCGCAAGGTCCCTTCCAGGCGTGCCTGTTGGGCAATAATATTTTGCTTTTCCCCGCCAGTAATTTTCCCCACAGTGACGACGGCGGCATCTAGTGGATTGACATTGCGTGCCACTATAGACTGTAACTGTGTAACCAGATGGGCTGCCGCCACCACCATGTCGTTAGCGCGGTGTGGAAAGGCGGCGTGCCCCCCCTGGCCAAACAGGTCAATGAACAACTCTGAGGTGTTGGCAAACAAAATTCCAGGCCGACTGGCGACGGTGCCCAGCGGATACTCGGGTGCAATGTGCAAGGCTAATGCCACATCCGGGCGCCAGCGGCGAAACTCCTCACTGGCTAGCAGCGGTTGCGCCCCACCCGGTCCTTCCTCGGCGGGTTGAAACACCACCAGCAGATCCTCTTGCATGGGTTGCTCCACAAAGTGGTGCAACACTCCTAGGGCAATGGCCATATGCAGGTCATGGCCACAGGCGTGCATATAGCCAGGGTGCCGCGATGGCAGGGCCAGGCTTGTCTGCTCTGTGATGGGTAACCCATCCATGTCCGCCCGATAGGCCAACAGGTGTGTGGGTGAGGTCCCGTGAACTTTCACCAGCAGGCCTGTGCGCCAGGGCACCACCTCTAGCCTTGTGGAATCCATGGCGGCAATCACCTGCCGCAGATAAGCTTGGGTCTCATACTCGGCAAAGCCCGCTTCGGGAATTTGGTGCAACACCCGACGGGCTGCAATCCAGCGGTCTGCCTCCATGGCCACGCACCTTTCCCCGGTTTATTTTTTGCATTCACGTTTCGGACAACCGCACATTACAGTTGCCGTAACTCCTGTTTAATTTCAATCTTACTACGGGTGCGTTCATCAATTTTTTTGAGCACTCGGGCGGGCACTCCCGCCACCACGGTATAGGCGGGCACATCCTCAATCACCACAGCACCAGCCGCCAC
>QXHL01000039.1 GCA_003584005.1 Alicyclobacillaceae bacterium I2511
CGAACGATATCGGCGATGACCCCCCGGTGTTCGTTCTGGTTTAATGCGCCCTTCTTCTTCCCAACGGCGCATCGTACTTTTTGATACACCCAATAGTTTCGCGGCTTCTTCTAGACTTAACAACATATCTATATCGTATCATAAAAATACGTTTTAGTAAATAAAAATCAATTTTTTAGTTTCTGTTTAAAACCCCAATGGAAGCAGATTGATTCCAGCTAGACAAGCTGTCTGACTGAATCGTTTTGTCGGAATCGGATTTACGGGCATGGGAGGGTCTGTACGGGCCCGAGAAAGGCGACTGCGTTTATGAAAACTCACAGCAGGATTTCTCCTGTTCTTCCGGAATTAGTCATGAACCTCTTTGCCGCAATGCGTGTTTCTGGACTGAACGAGGAGGCTTCTGGAGTCACCTTAAAAGTCGTGGTGGCCCCGGAAGAGCCAGAATTTCTCCATCCACAATACCTCAAAGCGGCCACACAACAGCGCCCCACCTCCTTTCTCATGACCCATGCCGGGCAGACCGGGCCCTCGCTTCTCACTCCCGTGTTGGATGGGGGAGAATACCCCGCTGTGGTAATGGCGGTCGTGCGGGAAGTCACCGAACCTCTCCGTCCCCAACAGGAACTGGAATACCTGGCCTATCACGATCCGCTGACCGGAGACATGCTGCTCAAGGAAATCACCCAAAAAATCCAGCGAGCGACTCCCCAGGCTCACAGCCTATTCCGCACAGGCGGAGATGAATTCCTGGTGGTCCCACTGGTTACGAGCGAGTGGGGCATTTTGGAGATGTCCGAAAGGCCCCTGGACGAATTTTGCCCCCCCTTGGGTGCATGAACAAATCCGCCTGCACATCTCCATGAGCATGGGCGTGGCGGTGTATCCGACGGATGGGCTGACTATTGACTTGAAGGATATGTTTTGCGGCTTGGCCAACAATTTCACAACTGATTGATATTGCTATTGGCGTACTTCCTCATCCGCAAATGTGTCAACAGGGAGTTTCCCCCAACCCAAGCCATGGGTGATCAATTTTCATATGTCCCTGTAGACGTCGCCGCGTGGCTTCAACTTAATGACATCGACAATCAACTCATTTTTGACGATTTCATACAGTATCCGAAAGTCACCAACGCTTTTTCTATACATACCGGTATAACATTCCATTTTTCTAATATTACCATAGAACGGATCATCGGCTAACTCGTAAATTGCATTGACTAGCCGTTTCCGTGTTGGACTGTCCAGTTTGTCCAGAAACTTCGTAACCTGCTTGCGCACCTTCAGTTCATACAAAGTCTTCACCGTACTTCTGCATAAACTCGTCCAATGTCAAGTAGTCGTTGTCGGCTTTTGCTACCTCAATGTCCCGAATGTCTTCTGGCGTCAACGGTTCGTCGTCAACGGGAACAATGATACTTGGCAGGGCGTTTGCAAGCCGTTGAACCTGTGCGTCAGACAATCCCTCAATCAGACGATGGAGTTCCTCCTTTGAAATCACCATCGACGTTCCCTCCCCACTTCAAATTGCTTCTAGTGCCAATGTACGTCACAGACGGCTTGTTTGACAGTCATTTGTCAGTCAATAGACT
This sequence comes from Alicyclobacillaceae bacterium I2511, assembly GCA_003584005.1. Taxonomy (GTDB): domain Bacteria; phylum Bacillota; class Bacilli; order Alicyclobacillales; family Alicyclobacillaceae; genus QXHL01. The sequence continues at coordinate 1,596 of QXHL01000039.1, forward strand.
TTTGGACGACAATTCCAGTATTAACGCCAGTATTGACGCTGTTGACCACTGTGGAAACGCCGTTCCCCAACCCCTACAGTGACATGTGACTGGTGTTTCGCATCTGAATGTCATGGTAAATCTCTAATGTGTCAATCATGTCGCGTTTTAATTGTGGGGAAACGAAGAGGGCTTTCTTTGACACGAAAAGAGGCTCTCCGTATTTCCGGCTACACTAGGCGTCAAGAACCACAGAGTGCAAGGGAAATCCCCTTCCGTGCGTCGGAGAGGTATTCCAACATTGGAATAGGGTCTCTACTGGGTACACTGCTCTTCTCATGACCCTTAATTTTCCCAGAACTCATTGCTTCGCCCTTGCCATGCGGGATTGCTGCCACATCGTCACCCAGTCCCATGATACGGACCACTTCCTGAGCGAGTTCATCATTCCGACCCGAACCGTCCAAGTTACGGAAGGCTTCAAGCAGTGGATTAAACATTTGGTGAAATTTTGGCACTGTGTTCACATGACCATCTCCTTAACCTTCCAGCGTAGTGATGGATACGATAAGTTGGGGATATTTTGATTGGCTCGATGGGGGACTTTTAGTTTAATAAGCACACGCATCACTTCACCATGACAATTAGGCCTTTGAATGCACCATTCATGACCCCTCAACCATGAAGGAAACTAGGAAGATAAAAAACATGTCTACGCTGGCAGTAAAGACGAACCCCATTCTTGGGTTGAATTTCATAGGGAATTCTTGTACGCTGTTCAATAGAAGAGCCTCCTCTGGGTGTTTTGATTCGACACCTTAACACTACCAAAGGTTGGGCTCCTTTCCTATGCAATCACGTCACCTTTTGGGTGAATCGTCAAATCCTTCGTAAAGCCGTGCACTGCTTGCATTCACGGACCCTTCGAGATTGCGTCGTGAATATTTCAGGTGTATTTAATTTCCTATATCCTGCTGTCCGAAGGACAGCCTAATCCCTATCTTCCAAGGGAGTGCTATAAAATGCCAAAAAGTCCAATGAGCAAAGGTCGCTGTTATCTATGTGGCAAAGACTTAGGCAAAGGAGCCATGAACACCCATCTTCACAAGACGCATCTGCCGATAGCATTGGGAGACATACCATACTACTTGATCAAAGTGGAACCCTATTACTCCAAAGATTATTGGTTGTATGTGCAAGTCAACGCGAATAGCAACTTACAAGTATTGGACGACTTTTTACGTTCCATCTGGTTAGAATGTTGTGGGCATTTAAGTGCATTTCGGATCGATGGACAAGACTATGATGTGACGGTTGAAGCTGGTGATGAGGATGGGAATGATTGGTTCGAATCCGATGCATTGCCGATGATTGAAACCATTTTACAAGACGTGTTGGAACCTGGCATGGTCTTTACGTATGACTATGACTTTGGCACACCCACCACACTCAAATTAACTGTGGTGGATGCGTATCAAGGGAAAGGCACCGAGGCGATCACGTTACTGGCGCGAAATCTGCCATTGGTGGTTGCCTGTACAACGTGTGGGAAACCTGCTGTTTATGCGGATGCCATGAACATGTGGGATGAGGAACCTCATTTTTATTGTAGAGAATGTGGAAAGAAAGCGGAGAAAAATAAAGAGGTGAATTTGTTGCCGATCACGAACTCGCCAAGGATGGGTGTTTGCGCCTATGAAGGTGAACAGGATCAGTATGGCGTGGAAACGGTGAAGAGATAGGAGAGGGAGAGAAAGGTGCGCTTTGCGCAAAGGAATTAGGATGCTACGCGTTAGGGAAATGATGTATTGAATGAGATCAATGCTATTTATTGTTAAACTGCTAACATGCGAACAGGCGGGTCAGGATGAGAGGATAATCCCTATTCCTAACTGTCCGAAGGACAGCCTAATTCTCTATCACTTTTTGCTCCTCGGAAAGGTCTTTCCACCTTTGTAAAAACTCCTGCAACTGTTCTTCTTGAACTGGAGAGGCCTGGACATTCGTGGGGCAACCTTCTACTTTATACACCAAATCCCCATATTACACTTGCAACACCTGAGCCAATCGGGTTAAAGTGTGAAAATCTGGTTTTTGAACCCCATGTTCAATTCGACACACCGTTGTCGCCGCAATCCCAGGTCCACTATAGTTGTACCCCACGTGACTACGATTTAAGTGGGAAACGCGCGAAACACAGGACAGGAGTGTGTGGAGCAGATTCGTTGATTGTGTGAATAGAGCGCTCGTGGTATGCTGAAGATAATAAAGCGGAAGGGCGAGGCTGGGGGAAACAACCAGCCCTTCCGCTGGAGCTTAGGAGCGGGGATTATGCTTGCAGGCGTCCCCGCTTTCGTTTGTCTTCTTGTCTTGCTTTGTTCGCACTGTCTGGTACTCTAGAATTGCTTTTGCAACCCCAAGTCCAGCCATCGCAACTCCACAAATCAATTCGACAAAACGAACAATGCCCATGCCCCCTCACCTCCTCCCTCTTCCAAAATCGAGGTTTGGAGGAAAGGCGGAAGTTGCCCTTCCGAATGCTATTCTACCAAACTTTCTACTACCAGGTTTTGTTGTAAACTAATCGAGTGAGTGAGAACAACCGGGATGCTTTTGCAAATGTGTGAGTTCTTACCGGAGCCTATCGCTCTTCGGCCTGAGAAAAATAGCCTTCCGAGCGGCATTGTGTGCCGCTGTATAAAACGGGTTCTCCGTTTTGTCTTCGCCCAAGTATTCGATTTTGACATCGTCCGTGTCTTTGACGTATTGAGTAATCAGATTGTAGTCGGAATACACCACAACAGATTGAGGTTCAATTATCAGCGCTGGCCGACTTTTAATTATAAAATTCGAATAATGATGTTGATCAATGACCCATTTCGATACCTTTTTGCCTCAGGTTATCTAGGCAAGCATTTAGATAGGATTGATCGTGTTCAGAATAAATGTAGTGGGATGATGCAAAAAGCCGTTTGTCAATGGTGATGAGAGGCATTTTTTTCCCCCGATAATCGGGGCCCCACCATAAAGGATCTACATGATAACCGCGCTTTCTCATTTCTTGCATCACGAGCAGGTGATACTGGAATAGATGCTCTATGGGATGTTTAAATACATAATTCACAGTCGCGTGCGGTTTCATCCACCCTCCTCCGCGAAGCGCACAGCATTCACGATGCTGCCCTAAAAGTTGCGGACGCGGTAACTTTTCAATCAAATCTTGATGCCAAAGCCTCAACGTCTCTCCTCCACTCACACTTTAAATAATTGGGTATTCGGATTGGATGGTTGAAACCCGCAAAACAATTTCCAGTCAATCAATGCATATTTTATTCCAATTATAGAATCGGTAGATTTTAATTCAACCATCCAATCCGAATACCCTTATTAATATGGAAAATTTTAAGTAACGAAAGGATGAAGTGAAAGATATGCAAATGAATTGGACGACCGCAAGTATACCGGATCTGCAAACAAAACGAGTCTTGATCACAGGTGCAAACAGTGGGATCGGTTGGGCGGCAGCAAAAACTCTGGCAGAGAAAGGTGCGGAAGTAATACTGGCTGTGCGTAATCCCGTAAAAGGTGAGCAGGCCGCAGCGATGATAAAGAATGCCCATAAAGACGCTATTGTCAGCGTCATGGAACTGGACCTTTCTAATCTTGAGCATATTCGCCGATTTGCTGACGCTTATTTGTCATCAACATCAATCCTTAACATTTTAATCAATAACGCCGGTGTCATGGCACCGCCATATCGTCGGACCAAAGACGGTTTTGAGATGCAATTTGGCGTTAATTACCTCGGTCACTTTGCGCTCACTGGCCTACTTTTGCCTGCGCTCTATGCAACACCAGAAGCTCGCGTGGTGATAGTCAGTAGTTTAGCTCATGAACGAGGCACCATCAATTTTGAAGATTTAAACAGCACTCGCCAATACAGACGATGGGTAGCCTATAGTCAAAGCAAGTTAGCCAACTTGCTTTTTGCCTATGAATTGCAACGACGTCTCTTAGCAGCCGAGACCGATGTCAAAGCCATTGCCTGCCACCCGGGTATCGCCGCCACCAATATCATTGCGTCAAGTTTGCCCTCTCCACTGACCTGGCTAGGAAAAGTTCTGGATCCGTTCATCAGAATCTATGGTCAGGACGCGCACATGGGAGCGTTGCCAACCTTGTACGCTGCCACCAGTCCGACACTTACAGGCGGCGAATACATCGGTCCACACAAGACCAAATCCGGCTATCCCATGATTGTCGATTCAAGCCCAGAAGCCAAAAATATAGCTATCGCAAAGCGGCTATGGAAAGTATCGGAACAGATGACAAAGGTGCAATTTGGAATTTAACAAATAAATAGTAAACAGTCCAAAACCGATTATCCAAGCACTAAGACTCCACACAACATAGCGGTACACTCCATGCATCCGCCATTGGGGAGGTCATACTCGGCGTATGCCTTGGAAGCCTGTTTGGTAAGTCCTCAGGGTGTACGCATTCCGTACCTGACAGAGTTCTGCGAAAATGTATTGGACGGGGACGAGTTTGCTAAGCAGGACAGTGAATACAAGGCGTGTAAACGACTCCTCGCGCGTGATGACGGCCAAGAACGTCCTGGAGCGCTGCAACCGAGCCGCGCGACACCGCTGGGATATTGAGGAAACCTTACTGACGGAGAAGCACCAAGGCTACCAGTATGAGCATGCGTTTTCTCTGAAATGGCGAGCGATGAAGAACTGGCACACGCTCATGCATCTGGGACATTTGCTTAATACCTTGACCCTCCACACGCGAGTGCTGATGGAAAAGATGCATGTACTCGGAATCCGAGACACACTGAGGTTCCTTCGTGAAACCTGGATGCATCCATGGGTGGAACGTGAATCGAATTCCCAAATTCACTTGATGTAATCCTATTGAGACCCAACTTGAAACCGCTGATGGAAAACAAGGGGGCAGTCTAGGTCACTCGAATATGTCGTATAAGTTTATCTGTAAATTATTGAATATTCCGACTGTTACTGTTTCGTCTTTTCCGTAAACCGTTGGGAACACGTTGCTTTGTAGGTCATGAACTTCAACGAACTGATGAACAGGATCGATAATCCAATATTCACGGACCCTGGCGGACTTGTACGCTCGTAGCTTAGTTGTTTTGTCCTTCACACCTGTGGACGGACTAAGAATTTCCACAATCCAGTCTGGTGCCCCATAACACCCGTTGTCCCTTATCATGTTTGGGTCACATATTACGGCAAGGTCAGGTTGCACATAGTCACCTTTCTCGTCAGCGTTCAGATACACGTCAAACGGGGAATAGAACAACTCACACGTCTTACCCTTCAAATAAGAGCCGATTACGAGCGTAAGCTGCCGTGACAAACGCTGGTGTTCTGGAGATGGTGCGGGTGACATATCGTAAATGATGCCTTCGATACGTTCCCACCGTTCCAATTGATTCGGATCAAGGTGTTCGACTTCCATACCTAATCCCACCTTCCGTCTTCGATTATACCCCATGTGTTACGCCACAACGCTACAATGACGACGCTGCGATTTAGCAAATTTGTCGTTCTGTCGCCTGTTGTCTGTTATGGTGCAGGAGATAGATTGTCATAGACTGTCAACATGATGCTGGAGTTTTGAAGTCACCCGGCTAACTTCTTCACGCACTTTTTGATAGTAAATCTTTCCCTATTTCCCGAGGAAAGGTATACATTTGGGATTTCCTGTCTCCTCAACTTTACGAAGGAACAGAAGAATCATACCGCGGTCCCGGTCCTTCAAGTACTCCATGCTTGCAACTTCTACGCCGTTATCCAGGCGTCCCACTCATGGAGGAACTCTTCAGCACGTTGCTCTCGTTCAATGTCCCAGCCTCTATCAGTAAACACCAACAGTGGGAGCCTGCCGCTGTACTCAATATCAAGATAACTATGTTTAATCATCCAATCTATCTTTCCCATGACCTCATCCAAGGAAAGTGATTGAAAACATCCGTAAGACGGGTTTTTATAAAGCTCCAGTTCCAGCAGCTTGTTCTCCTTAGATCCCCATAAATTCTCTCATGCCTTCCCTGGCCGTGACGACCCCTGGCAAATAGTCCGTCTCAAACACCTCGGCACCGATAGCCTGTGCTACGGGCAGAAGCAACTGACCCACGCTGCTACGACAAACAACAACCTGTTCTGGATAAATTTCATGTTGCTCCATTGCTGCAACAAACTGCTCTACGAAATCGGATGAATCTACGTTGTGTTCCCCCGGATAAGCAGCTAAAACCATACCCGATCCATGGTGAACACATAGCATCAGGCGAGGATAATAAGGTCTTTCCCCTTCATGAATGGAAAACGGGGCATACGAGATGTCTACCTCCCACGCACCTGAAGGTTTTGCCGCTTTCATTGCCCGTTTCAAACGAAGCTCGCTCACCTGACTGACTGGTTGCAAAAAGTCGGTTTCCATCTCAACTTCAAGGCATGGCCACACCCGCCACTCATCGGTCCATTTACCGACTTGTCCTTCGTGAATATGAACTCGTGTCAGAATGCTGCCTGGTTTTTCGTCGAGAAGCTCTGGATTATCCTTAATCCGCTGACCGACCAGGGTGGCTTGTTCGAGCACTTGAGTCAAAAATCGACATTCCCTAGCATTTAGAAACCAAGGCATATAACCTGGCTCATAGCTTCTTACGACGGGCCAAGACTGCTTTCCGCGGAAACGAAGACCAAGCGACTGAAAAATTTCCCGATCCCGTTTGTCCACATTCCTACTGCCTTCAAAGGAAGCCATGAGAGCCTTTTGGCCTAAGAATACGTCCGGGTCCTCGGCCGAACCTAGCCCAGATCCATCCACATCCTGGCGGCTGATACGCTGATATGACAGAAGCCCCTTTTCCCCACGGTACACACCTAGGGCGAGAAATTCACCGCCGGAACCCAACACACTACAGTACCCTACTTCTCCAGAGTCAGAGTCAACCACGGCGAACAGCTGGTCCTCGAACATCCAGTGCCATGGTGCCAAGTCACGAAAGGCTATTGCCGCCGCATAGAGATGTTTCCACTCATTCAGTGTAGGCTGAGAACCCGGGGAACGGACAGAGCCTTCATGAACACCATCGTTTGTGTTAGGATGTGCTCCCATTTCTGCAGGCTTCTCTTCAGATTCCTCTATACTACGCATCGTGTCCTCATCAAACAGAGGGCGTGTGCAGAGATAACTCTCGGAATTTTTATCATCAGATTTTTTCCGCACGCTCTCACCCCACTTAGCTACCTCGTAATGTGCCTCACTTTTACCATAACATGTCGTACCAACCTACAGTAGTAATAGGTCACAAAATCCTGAATCCTATTAGGGCGACGTCTGTTGCGGTCTTGGTGACAACTTACCTCGTCTGTCAAATGCTCATACCTCACCGGGGCACGGCTTTCAGTCGAATCGAACGAAACCGCACGCGGCATCTTAAATGCGCCCACGTCATGAGAATTTTGGCATGTAGGTCTACCGCATGCCACGTAAAAACGCACTTTGTATAACACAAAACCGCCTTAGTTTTTGTCAGTCTAAGACGGCTTACCATTGTCTTATGGAGCGGGTGGCGGGAATCGAACCCGCGCTCTCAGCTTGGAAGGCTGGAGTTCTACCATTGAACTACACCCGCATATTATGTCCCCCATCACAACCTTGGCGAGACTGATTTCTATCTTAACGGATCCGCTTCCCTTTTGCAACCAATCTCATTTCTCCACAGGGCCGACAGTGGTTTGACAGATGTTATGAAATTGGCTATGGGGTCATGGTCGGGTATCGACGAAATGCGGTCGCTCAAACAGCCAAGGACACTGGATTAGAACAGGACTCACCCTTATGGAACCAAAATATTTTGTGCATCTCTTGTCACAAAATTGTGTGTGCTGCGTCCACATTAATGTCGTAGCATTTTTACTTCATGTGACCTCAGAAAGGTGTGAGAACCTATGACTCGAAAATTCTGTTCGCACGACTCTCGCGAGCGCCTCAAGCAGTGCCATCACAACCAAATCTCTACCTCTAAGCACGGCTTTGTACGGTTTATTGCAGGTGGATCCGCAGGATTGACGCTGTGTTTCCTCACACCAGCCACATCCCCAACAGTATGGGCCGCATCGGTTCAATCCTTCAGTGGGCCATCTGCATCTGTTTCATCAGCCACGAGTGGAATTTCCACAACTTCCACAACCACGACAACGTCCGCCGCAGCCGTTGCTCCAGCCCTGACCTCGCAGGCGGCGCAACAGCAAGCTGTCCGCATGTTGGGCATCCCTACGTCCTATGTTTTACAAAGCCAGTCTTATCAGAGCCAAGGATATGATTCACAAACACCTGTGTACACCTTCAACTATCAATCCTCAGATCCAAACCAACCTAACAGTTGGATTAACGTGACCATGGATGCCAACAGCGGACTCATTCTGCAGTACAATCGGCAGACCCCCGACAATCAGTTTCACTTCCCACCCAAGACCTCTGCCCAAGTGGCCCAGCAACTGGCTCTGCAATGGGCGAAAAAATTGTATCCAACCCAGCTTTCACAGAGTTCCCTGCAACCCTTGAGCCCCCAGTCTGGCTCCCTTCAGGGGGGAATCTCGTATACGTACAATTTTGTCCGTCAAGTCAATGGTCTCGCAGCCCCATTTGACGGGTTTTCCATCACGGTGGATCAAAACGGACACTTGACGGACAGTAATTGCCATTGGACGTCGCTTTCTTTTCCCTCGGCAAAGGGCGTCCTTTCCACATTACAGGCAAACCAAATTTATCTACATTCTCTGCACCTTCAACTGGCCTATGTTCAAGTGTGGCATGCCAATTCTGGCCCCACCACGGTGTTGGCATATACGCAAGACCTGGGATCTAACACAAGTTGGTGGGGTCAACAGTTTAGCACTCAGCAAACGGGGCAACCGATCATTGACGCCCACACGGGTCACCTCCTCGACGCTCAAGGCAATCCTATGGCGATTTCTGCCAGCAGCCCGCCACAGCCCCTGGTCCCAGGCGGACCTGTGCTCCCTGCCCCACTTCCCACCGTTCATTGGAGTGAATCACAGTGTCTGTCTTACGCCGAAAGGGTCTTGGCCATTCCATCTGGTGCAACCCTGACAGACAGTAATGAGTCAAGTTCTCAAGGCACGGACACCACATGGAACTTTAGCTGGACCACGGCAGATGGGACACATCTAAATGCGGGTGTAGATGCCACCACTGGCGAACTCATCAACTTCAACCAGTATACCCCGCAGGTTTCCGGAAAAAGTTCCGTGGCAGCTTCCGGATCGGACGTGAAATTCAGTCAGACGCAACTCAATCAGGCGGCGACGAATTTCCTGGAACAGGGGTTCGCTAATGACACTGGCGGGATTGCGCTGGTTCCCAATCAGTTCAATAAATCGGGTTCCGCACAAGTGGTCTTCACATACCAGGTCATCCCATTGGTAAACGGAATTCCGAATATGTCGAGCGAAGGAAACTTAAATCTGGATGCGAATACGGGACAGGTGCAGAACTTCTGGATGAATTCCCAGGCAGAATCTGCGGCTTTGCCAAACCCTAGATTGGCCATCCCTGTCGCGCAGGCCCAGCAGGACTGGCAACAGGGTCAGCCCTTGACACTCGAATACTTGCAAACTTCTCCGAGTCTACCAGCAATCAAAGGGGGACCAACCCAGTCCACGCCGAGTAAAGTGGTGCTCGCCTATGTACCCGTGACCACTGCGGGCACAAGTGGTATATTCAACGCAGTGACGGGCGCATTTGAACCGCCCCAGGTGGCGGTGCCGTACTCTGGCGTCATCCATGACTTGAAAGGGGTCCCAGCAGCGCCCCAAATTCAGCTATTGGTGCAACGAGAGTTGTGGAACGTGGACAGTCAAGGCAATGTGCATCCCAATCAAACCCTGACCACAGGGGCTTTTGTAAAACTGCTGGTCTCCGCCTTGGGCCAGCAGGGTGCGTACAACCCCCAGTGGGCGACGAGTTCTGCGGGTCAATCGGCACTGGCTGCCGTCCCAAAATCCGCGCCAGATTATCACGAACTGGCGGCAGCCTACAGTCTAGGCTGGCTGTCCGTCAGCCATCCGGTACACCCAAATCAGCTCATCACGCGCAATGAGGCCGCCCAAATTCTGATGCAAAGCCTTGGATATGGCGCGATTTTGAATCATCCGCAGGTGTTTCACTTGGCAGCGACAGACGTGGCTGCGATTCCATCTACAGACCTGGCGGCTGACACGCTGGCATCCACACTGGGAGTCTTGCCGCTTGTGAACAACCAGTTTGACGGCACCCACCCGGTGACTTTGGCCACTGCCGCAGTGGCGGTGGTAGAGGCGGCCAACATCGCGGGTTTACAGGGACCGACAGAGATTCACCCCATGGGTTGACAGCGCAGGTGAACATCCTAGGTAACCGTCCCAGGTGAACGGTTCGAGATATCGTAAAATTGAAAGGCTAAACAAAAAAACGAACAAAAGAGTGCCACCGTAAACATGGGAGGGAGGGGAGCGCATGGAAGTAGCATGGATGAGTGGGGGTCTCACCCTGTTGGCTTGGTTAGTTTTGGGCGGGTTGGCCCTGCCGGGACTTTTACGGATGCCTTTGCTTGACAGTCAATCCCTAGAACGCCTCCCAACCCGTGAATCTGCGGACACTTTGCCCCCTGTTTCAGTGATTTTGGCGGCCCGCAACGAGGCTGCGGCCATCGCAGACACCCTGTACACCCTCAGACAGCAGACCTGGCCCAATTTAGAAGTCATCGCTGTCAACGACCGCTCCACCGATGCTACCTGGGACATTATGAAGGAAGCAGCCTCGAATTGGCCGGAGTTGAAAATCCACAATATTACGGAGCTGCCTCCTGGCTGGTTGGGCAAAAACTACGCCCTGCAGCAGGCATCTGCCATGGCCACCGGACAGTGGTTGCTGTTTACAGATGCGGATGTGGTTTTTTCACCAGCAGCCGTGGAAACCGCCGTCCTCTATGCACAGTTCCATGGGTTGGACCACTTAGCTGTCGCACCCGGGCTGTTCCTCACCGGTTTCTGGTTGCGAGTGACCGTTTATTTCTTTGTCTACAACATTATGCTGGCCTTTCGTCCCCAGGATGCAAACCGTCCAGACAGCCCCAAATCTGTGGGCATTGGTGCTTTCAATCTAATGCGCCAGCCCGTCTACAACCAAGTGGGGGGACATGCAGCGGTGGCCTTACGCCCAGACGAAGACCTGGCCTTGGGGGCCTGCATTAAGTCTGCTGGATTTCGTCAGTCCTTTGCCGGTGGGGCGGGCCTGGTTCAAGTACAGTGGTATGCCCACCTTGCAGACATGGCACGGGGTCTAGAGAAAAATGCGTTGGCTCCTTTCCAATATAAGTGGGGGCGGTTTATATGGGGCATGGTGGGGGCATTACTGTTCTATATGTTGCCCGCATTGGGAACGCTGCTGTCCCCTGGCTTCTCCCGCTTGCCTTTTGCAGGGGCGCTCGTCTTGTCCTGGTTGCTTTTTATTTTGGGAACTCGCGGCGCTGGCGTCGCCCCCGGCTGGGCACTGTCCATACCCTTAGGCGCCCCCATACTGTTTTCTATTTTAATTCGATCCGCTTGGCTGACCGCACGCCGGGGGGGCATTGTCTGGCGAGGAACTTTCTACTCCCTGACAGACCTGCGACGCCAATCCTCGTGATGGACAATGCACCGGGCAGGACGGGGAATTTATTTACGTTTACGATTCAAAATCCACCCACAGGATATCGATTGGTCGAGTTGGAGTGGCTTCCAAGTCAAGGAAGCACTGTGGTCAACACGGTTCCACAGGCAATCACGAATGGATCTTCCGGTGGTATCCCTCCAGAATTCAGCATAAGTCCGGACGGCAGGACGTACAGTTTTGTCTATCCCTCGTCCCTACACGGTCAAACGGGAAGCGTGCGCGTGATTTATCAGGAAACGTCGGGTGCAGCAATGATTGGCAATCTTTCTGGCGTCAGGTTGCCATAAATACTATAAAACCGCTTGTTCCACCAGGCTACTCACCCATATTTTTCTAAAATGTTGACAAAGTCAACAGCCAAATGCTCTATATAAACACGTATAATTTACACGCCGTAATTTTGGGTGTATTATTAATACGTGTTCTAACATTCCTATTAGGAGGAGAATACGTGAAATCGAAAAAATATACTGCCAAGGAGATGATTGACGAACTCGAAAAGGATGGATGGTACTTATCAAGTCAAAAAGGTAGTCACAAGCACTTTAGACATCCTGAGAAAAAAGGCAAAGTTCAAGTACCCGACCATGGCAATGTAACACTGAAATCAAAAACAGCAAAGTCAATCTTAAAACAAGCAGGAATCAATTGAATTCTGGAGGTGTTTAAATATGAATAAGTACGTGTTTCCAGCCGTATTTGACCCAGCAGAGAAAGGCGAAAGTGGCTATACCGTCACGTTTCCCGATCTTCCCGGGTGCATTACAGAAGGGGATACGATAGAGGAAGCATTGGCCAACGCACGCGAAGCAATGGAACTATGGTTATGGGACACCGAACAGCACGGGGAACTTATTCCTGTCCCGAGTGACCCTAAAAATATCCAATTAAAAAAGGGCAAGTTCGTCATGCTGGTTATCGCATGGATGGATTTAATTCGCGACGAGATGGCAAATAAATCCATCAAAAAAACTTTAACCCTTCCTAAGTGGCTTAATGATGCGGCAGAAAAACAACAACTAAACTTCTCCCAACTTTTACAATTTGCTCTTAAAGAACGGCTTGGTATCATTGAACCTCAACCCGGTTCATCACTGACTGATGAAATCTCGACAACTATGGAAAGGCAGTCTGTTTGATGGGCTGCTTTTACCGTTCCTCCAAACTTACTCAAACCTACACATAGGTAGTTTTGGCGTTGAATTCCTGCTTCATTGAGGCTGCCTCTGTGTGTGCAGGTCTTACGTCCTCTCCACAGGCTGTTACCGTGGAACTCACGGCCCATTTCATGAGATTTTTCGCTGCGTTTAAGTCGCGTTCCTGATGTGTGCCGCATTCTGAGCACGTCCATTCGCGGGTGGATAGCGGCATACTTTCTTGTTTTGTCTCACACACCGAACAAATTTTGCTCGACGCAAACCACCGATCCGCAACGATCACTTGTGAACCTCGCATCCCAGTCTTGTACTCCAGTTGTCTACGAAACTCATGAAATCCCATATCCCCGACCGCACGCGCCAAATGATGGTTTGCCATCATCCCTTTAACGTTCAGGTCTTCGATCCCGATGACGCCATATTGACTCGCCAGGCGGGTCGTCAATTTATGCAGTTCATCGTTGCGGATATTGGCGATTCGTACGTGGAGCCTCGCCAACTTTCGCTTGGCTTTCACCCGATTTTTCGATCCTTTTTGCTTGCGAGACAGGGAGCGTGACAAGCGCTGCAGACGGTTCAGGAGTGCTTTATGCGGTTTGGTGCCTTGAATTAGTGTTCCATCCGACAAGGTGGCAAGACGGTTGACGCCCAAATCCACACCCACCACCGCTTGGTTTTCGCATGTTGGCGGCCTATCTTTCGTGTCCACCGTGATACTTACGAACCATTGGTCAGCCTTACGCGAGAAGGTCGCTGACATGATTCTTCCGCTGAATCGAAGCCCTTCTCTCATCCGTACCCAACCCAGATTTGGAATGCGAATCTGCTTGTCACTGACTGCAAATTGGTCATTGGTCAGCGCGAAACGGTCATGGATACCTTTCTTCTTAAACGTGGGATATTTTGCACGACCCGCAAAGAAGTTTTGGAACGCTTGACCCAGATGGACGATTGCCATTTGTGGCGCATTTTTTGTCACTTCAAGCATCCACGGAAACTGTTCCCGTTTAATCGCGTTCAGTTGACGGCGAAGCGAGGCTTGTGTTGGCTTTTCGCCCGCCTCATATTGTCGTTTCCACTCGGCCAGAGCCCAATTGAAGGCGAAGCGAGCCACTCCACATGCTTTGGCGAAATAGGTTGACTGTTTGTTATTCGGAGCAAGTCTTATCTTGTGACTTCTCAGCATCGTCAACCACCTTCTTCATGCCTTCAATCAGTTTTTGGTTCTTACGCGAGCGGGAGCCGTAGAGCCGGGCAGAAAATACCGTGATGATTTCAAGCACATCCTTGGCAAGGTCCTCTTCAAACGAGGTGTCTTCGCCTTGATTGAGAATGACCACTTCCACCTCTTTCGCCTCACAAATGGCAAAGACGAGTTCCGCCCCAAAACGAAGAAGACGATCTTTATGTGTGATGACAAGTCGCCCTACTTCATCTTGCAAGATGGCGTTCAATAGGCGTTTTAAACCTTTTTTGTGGTAGTTCATGCCCGATCCAAGATCGGAAACCACCTCGAACGTCCATCCTTGAGAAGCACAGAACATTTCAAGGACTTGTTTCTGCCGTTCCAAGTCTTCTTTTTGATCGTGGCTTGAAACTCTGGCGTAAGCCACGGTTTTTCTGTCACTTCGTTGAAGCCGGAATAATTCAGGACGCAGTTTTACTAAATCATAACGCCGATGACCGCCTTGCGTCATTTCGTCTGGCTGCAATCGACCTTCTTTTTCCCAACGTCTTAGCGTGGTGATCGAAACGCCAAGAACTTTTGATGCTTCGCCTATCGTTACTAATCTGTCCATGTTGATAATATACAGTTAGTTTTAAATAGAATCAAACGTTACAGTTTGAGCCCCTAAAGCGGCTATATTCGATTTCTGGGTCCCGACAGCAAAATGATGTAAAACCTACGCTAAGACATCAATAGCAACGGTCTAGCCTTTTTGTGAAAGTGAATACCTCAAGTTTCGCACCCCCAGGCAGTCAGTTTTCCTTGTAGTAGCGCAGGTAGTTGCTGGATAAACAACTCCACAACTCAATCAATGGCGGCTGGATCTTGTTCCATAAACTCCTGCAGCGCTTGGCGGAGAACTGAAATCAGGGTCCGTAGCACATCAATGAATCGAATGTCCGCGACTTCGTCGCAGCAGTCGTAGAACAGGGTGCCCAGTGTTCTCACATTCTTGTCTTCACGAGACAAGACCGCCAACAGGATGTAGTGGGTAATGGACTGGCGCGGTATCGCCAAGCGCCCCGTCTCCAGCCCCTCCCCATAAGAACTGCTCGTGTAGATAGAAAAACCGCAACCTCTGATGGATTGCGGTTTTTCTATGGTTTCGATGGGCCCACTAGGACTCGAACCTAGGACCAGCCGGTTATGAGCCGGCCGCTCTAACCAACTGAGCTATGGGCCCCTGTGGAGCGGAAGACGGGATTCGAACCCGCGACCCTCGCCTTGGCAAGGCGATGCTCTACCCCTGAGCCACTTCCGCACACCCTGACAACACCGCTTCCCGTCTGGGCAACCCCGGTCTCAAAACTAGGGCTACCGCCAACAGACGCCTGGGTACTAGAAGGTATTTTAACATGTTCAGGCAAAGGATTCAATGGCTCGACAGCCTTTCTGCCCTTTCCTTTGAATGTGTTCACTTTGAACGTGTTCACTTTGAATGTGTTCACTTTGAATGTGTTCACTTTGAATGTATTCACTTTGAATGTATTCACTTTGAATGTATTCACTTTGAATGTATTCACTTTGAACGTGTTCACTTTGAACGTGTTCACTTTGAACATGTTCACTTGGCGCTTGTTGCTTTGGGCACCGCCTGCTGCAGCTTTGCCAAGACCTGTCCCAGTTGCTTGAGGTCCTGTCCGGCTGCTGCAAAGTCTCCCTTGGCCGTATCTGATTGGTACTGTTGGAACCAGTGGTTTGCCGCCTGCACCTCCCCTGTAGTGGTAAGGGTGGTTCCCCCACCCGTCCCGGTGGTTGTGTTCCCGGCTGGAGTTCCACCGTTACTTGCGCCACCGCCAGTGCCAGAAGTTCCACCCCCCGGAGTGTTGGCAACCACACCGGTGCCAGAAGTGCCCTGCAAAAGATCCTGTAGCGCACCGCCCAGCGAGGTATCAATGTACACCTGCTTGTTGAAGTTGACAATCACCCGCACCAGTTGGGGCAAGGAGTTTTGGCGGTCTGCCACAAGATAAACCGGTTCAATGTAGAGCAGGGCATTGCCCACAGGCACCAATAACAAATCCCCACGGATGACATGGGAACCCTGCTGATTCCACAGTGTGAGCTGGGAGGAAATCGCTGGGTTGGAGTCAATCTGGTTTTCTGCCTGCAGGGGTCCGAAAATAAGCCGTGACTGTGGAAACTGATACAGTGTCAATTGCCCGTAGTGATCCGGACCGTTATCAGCCACCAGCCAGCCATTTAGATTGTCCTTGTTCGCGGGCGTGAACAGGTTGCTGAGGACAAAACGAGGCTTCGCTTGGTCTGGCATGCGCAACATCTGATACACGGGTGGCTGTGCTGTGGTCTGATTTTGCTGGTAAATCTGGTTGGCCAGGGACCACAGGTCCTCTTGGTTGTAAAAGGCTGCTGGATTTGTCATGTGGTAACGCGTGAGAGCCTGTGACTGGGCGACAAATAGGTCCTTCGGATAACGGAAGTGATCCCGCACGTCCACAGGAATCTTTGTGCTGAAAACCCCTGGGTACACCCGCATTAGACTTTGAATCATCGGATCACGGGGGTCAGTTACGTAATAGGTCACCTTGCCAGTGTAGGCGTCCATGACCACTTTTACAGAGTTACGGATATAGGAAGTCCCCAGAATCGTCTGGGCGTATGGAATATTGGCCGACTGGGTGTAGGCGTCCAGCATCCAGAGAATATGTCCGTTGGCACCGATAAACGGGAAGGCATCCTGGTCATAACGCAAAAATGGAGCAATCGCAGCAACGCGGGTGTAGATGTTGCGGTCAAATAGCCATAACGATTGCGGTGTCAACTGGTCGCTGGTGTAAAACTGGAGCGACTGGTTCTCCAACGCCAGCAAAAAACGATTGCCCTGCACTGGCATTCCATAGCCACCCAGGTAATGGGAGGTCTGGTCGGCAGCCCCGACAGGGTAGTCAAACTCCGGCGTCTTGGAGGGTGCAATTACATTGTTATCCATCAGCCCAAAATAAATCTCTGGTTGCGTGATGGGCGGTAGCGGAGATTGGGTCACTTGCGGCGTATCCTGGGCCCATAAAGTGGGCAGGCCATCCGCATCCACCTGGCTGACAGGACTGGCCACCAGCCCATAGCCGTGTGTGTAGACGAGGGTACGATTAATCCAAGTTTGTGCGGGTAACTGGTCCACATTCATTTCGCGGGCCGACACATACACCTCTGAACTGCCATACCGATCCACGCTGGCCTGGGGGAAAGTGAAATAGCTTTTGAAACTCTGCAGTTGATTGTACACAGCGGTGGTCTGCCCTTGGTCATTAATGCGCACATTGTTCAGGGCATCTTGCTCTCCGGCCACGGTCTGCGCGGTCAAGTTAGTGGAGGATTGAAAAGATACGGTATGCAGAGCATTGAGACCCAAGGCAAAGCGGGTAGCCACGATGCTGCGTTGGATGTACGGTAGCTCCACGGTGCTCTGATTTGGGTGTACGTACAGTCCATTCACCAGGCCACCCAGGGCCGCCGTCAGGATGGACAGCCCCACGTAAGCCGCGAGTGCTTCGATGGGCCGCCGCAAGCCCCGCCAGGTGAGCGTCAGTAGCCCCTCTTTAAGGGTAAAAATTTTGCGCGGCCGCAAGGCCAAATAGACCAGTGTGGCTGTAAGCCAAATCAAAACAGCAATATGTAGCCAGGAAAAGATAGGAACTGTCAACCGACTTGCCACAAAACCTGGCCCGAATAGAAAGCTGCCATTCCCCGGTGCCAACGCAATTTCGTAGCGCAGTAACACAGAAAGAAGTGTGAAAGCCCCCAACAGTCCCGCCAACAACCAGAGCAGGATGCCCCCCTGTGCCACCAGAAGTGAACGAGTATCTTGTTCCGCAATCACCACGCGTTGGCGCAGCGCCAACGCCAACAGGACAAAACTTCGAATTAAGATGATTAAAATCAAAATTCCAATTACGCGGCCCATGAAGCCTAGCAACAGGGGCAGTTGATACACATAAAAAGCCAGGTTGAGATGAAACAAAGGGTCTGTCTGTGCGAAAGAAACATGGTTGAAAAACAGGTACCAGGCAGTCGGCGACAATGACCCTAGGGTGTAGCCAAAAGCCCAGCCCACAAGAGCCACCACCCAATTCAACCAAACACTTAAAGCAGTGGACAAAGCATGGCGTGCGGGTCGGATTGCCCACCAGGCCAGCAACGCCCCCAACCCAGCAGCCACATAGCGTGTGAGCAACTCAAAGACCATATTGTGCACATAAATAGAGGGGTATCCCAAGGCTACCTGTAGACGATAGGCATACAGTCGGTCTATAAACACGTGCAGGAACACGATAAAAAGCACAATCAAGAAAAACCATTTTGGTACCGTGGAGCCTGACACCCTAACTTTTGGTGTGCGACGAAATTGCCCGCGTAAAATCATCCATCCGACTCCTTCTCACTCAAACCCCTCACGCTGTGTGTTGCGAACGGCCCAAATCTTGCTTTTATCATACTGCGAATCCACCCTGAAAACACCCTGTGCAACAACTTGTGAATTCACCTTGCTTGTAAGCTTCAAATAACAGCTTGTGCCACAGCTCGGGAGCCGCAGTCTGTCGCATCCATGGCGTTCATGCTCAGGACGCCGGACCTGTGGCATAATATAACCAGAGCCGACAATGTCCTACCGTAAATGACAGGCTATTTTTCGATTGATCCGATCACAACTTCTTCGACAAGGTGGGTCTTGCTTGGATTTAACCCTGATGATGGATCAGTACGGGTACTGGGTATTGTTTTTTGCGCTCCTCTTTGAGTTGATAGCCTTCGGGTTGCCCACAGAAGTGTTGATGGGTTACGCGGGGGTACTCGTCTATCAAGGAAAACTGGGCTGGTTTCCGGCTGTACTCGCCGCGGGTGTGGGTTCCATGGTGGGCATCAGTATCGCCTACTGGATTGGCGCACGTTTGGGGGCACCCTTTTTTCATCGATACGGCGCAAAGGTACATTTGGGGCCGGATCGTCTAGAAAAGGTATCGCACTGGTTTAGCCTCTATGGGGACAAACTAATTATTGTAGCTTACTTCATTCCCGGGGCGCGGCACGTGACCGGCTACTTTTCCGGTATCACCCGTATCCCTTTCTACAAATTTGCAACTTACGCTTACCTCGGCGCAGCCCTCTGGGTGTTTACCTTTGTCACCTTGGGCAAACTGCTGGGCCCCCAGTGGGTACACTATCACCAGCTGATATCCAAATATTTGGTAATGGGTGGAATTTTCATTGGCATCCTTTTGATGGGCGTGTATCTCTACCATCGGTATAAGGGAGCCCTCGTGGCTGGTGCGAAACAGATTATGCGACACTCTCCCACTGAAGCGAAATTACTGATTATTGGCAGCGGTGGTGGATTTTTTATTCTCGTTGGGGTAATGGTGGGCGTGATTGAAGACCACTTAACACACGAATTTACCGTGTTTAACTCTGTCAACACGCTCGTCCTCCACAGTGCCCTTTCTAACAATCTCACCCCACTCATGCAGGGCTTGGCCAACGTAGCTTCCCCAGTGGTCCTTCTTCCATTAGCAATGATTTCTTTGCTTTGGATACTCCTGCGCGATCAAGACAAGACGCTTGAAGTCATATCCCTTGGAGTGGTGGTGGCTGGTGGAGTGGTGCTTGAGGAAGCTTTACAGTACCTGTTTTTCCGCATCACCCCGCCCCCCTTGCTACACAATGGCACACTTCCCTCGGCCTTTCCGGGGGAACACTCCCTGATGTCCTTGACAATTTGGGCGTTTACGGGCTACGTTATCGCTCGCCGCAGTTCTAACACAGGGGTGAAAATCCTTTTGGCCCTCCTCGTTGCTTTGATTGCTGTCGGGCTCGGCCTAAGTCGCGTTTACCTGGGGGTGCAGACCCCCAGCGACATTCTGGCTGGCTACGTATTTGCTGGTGTCTGGCTGACTATGTGTGTGGCTGTTTTAGAAATTCTCAGGGAACTCAGGGGCTTTGGCCAGTCCACTCGACATCTGCGCTAACGCGGGGCTGTCTCGCAGACTGGCCAAAGCCTAGGTAGGGCGGTGAGCGAATGCCTGGGGAAGTGAGGGGTGAAAGCCTGGGAGTGTAGGATGTCACCAGGTGTTCACACGTCATCTGCGCAAAAAAGCGGAGCCAGATTAACCGCGGGGGGGTACTGAAAGGGCCCGTGAACGCCCCACCGTGAACAACGCGATTAAGAGTGCAAGTGCGACCGAGGCGAAGACACTGGAGTAGCCAAAGAGTGCAATCAGGGTTCCGCCAACGAGCGGCAAAACCAGTGTCGGTGCCGTAAATGTACCGACAAGTCCAGTGTAGGTGGCGCGCAGCGCAACGGGCGCCAAGTCGACGAGTACGTTGTTATAGGCGAGGTTACGGCTGTTGATGGCTGCCCCGAGCAAGACGAAAACTAAGAAGAATGTGGAGGGTGAAAAAGTCACCAGCACAAGTGCCAAAAGTGGCAGAATGGCTCCGAGTGCAAGACACGCGCGTAGAATCGAGGCACTGCCAAAACGGTCATTCATTACACCCCAGAGTAGGTTGGAAAGTGCACCGCCAACAACTTGGGCCATCGTGTAGAAGGCAACAGCGCTCGGGGACACGTGCAACCGTACCACTGCAAGTAGCATGTAAAACGGCAACAACATCAGGTGGAGCGAGGCGATATTTTCGATAGTCACGAGGGCCCGCAAACTTGCATCCTGCCGCCAAAGTGTGAGAATCTGTCGCAGATACTGAGAAAATGGCAATTGCGGCTGGGGGACAATTGGCTGTTCGCGGATTAATAAAACGCCAATACCCGCACAAAGCATCAACAGACCAATGGCGAGAAACAGCAGTGCATAGACGTGTCGAGGGTCCTTGCCACTGCCTTGCAGAAGTATGCCAGCGGCATAGGTGACACCGAGCGCAGCGAAGCTACCAAGAAATTGGATACTCCCATAGAGTCGACCACGCTCACCTGAAGCAATGCTCATACCATAGATATCCGTATAGGCAACACTTCCAAGGCTCCCCCCAATGGCAAAGGCGGCGAGGAACGTAAAAAGTAACAGAAGTAGCACGGCTCCGGGACTGTGAATAAAAAGAAGCGTCAATCCCCCCAGCGCGAACCAAGCACCTGAGCGACTGAAGACGGCGATAATAAAATAAGGGCGCTTGCGTGCACGTCCCTCGACGATGTGTGCGAAGAGAAGTTCCGGTACCACACCCCCCGCCAACAGAACCGTTAGCATCAGTCCAACCAGCAATGGCGACCCGCCCAGTGCGACGATATAAGCGGGTAAAATGGTTGTCGGTTGTGCCAGTGCCGCCGCAGCAGCCGTAAACGTTCCATGCCAGGCAAGTGCGCTAAAATTGCGGCGAGAGGTGACCTGCAATGCGGTCAACTGTGACACCCCCCGGACGATAACTCATTCGTTGTTACACTCTTTCAATTCGAGAGAACTCCTTTAAATACACATCATTAAAGGAAATATTGCAAGCGATTTCACCGGGGATGTAAAACGCAGAATATTAACACTCTATTGGGGTATATAACACTCAGTGGACTTCCCTATGTATCCACAGGGACGAATCCCTGTGGAGTCCGTAATTTAATGAAATGCGTGATGCACCCGTAACCAGGTGACAAAAGTGTGTGCATGGGTGGAAGAATTCATCTGGCGATTAGGCTGTGCCAGCAATTGATATTGCCAAACATCCTGATTAACCTTTTTTAAACGCAACTCACGCTGTGCCAGCATTAACTCTGCATAATAATCATTCACTAACATTTAAATCACCTCAATGGGTTGGAATTTATTTATCCCCGACACCCATGAATAATATATTCCTGACGGCCCCTAATTTCAATATCCTTGGGGGTATTCCCATTAATTTCTTTATCAACAAACTATGTCAATAAGTCGTACAATTCAGGAGCTTAGTGGAGAAGTAAGCCGCGCAGCGGGGTGGTCGGGG
>QXHL01000003.1 GCA_003584005.1 Alicyclobacillaceae bacterium I2511
AGGGTACGTAGGGCACGTACGACTTTTGTACGTGCCCTCAAAAATCCCTTGTGCCACAAGGGTTTAGGTACGTAGGGTACGTAGGGCACGTTGTTTCCCCAAAAAACTTTTTGCTACCTCTTCTCATTCTGAGGTTGTGGGCACAGCTGCCCTGGCCCGTGATTCTTTCTCCTTTCGACCATGGGGGATGTCCGGGCTGTCCCTTACCCTGGTCTGTCGTCCAGCTACCTTGGAAGGGACCTTCCTGGCCCTGCAGGGGACTAATGGCTGCCGTACCCTTTTATTCCTATTTTTTACTCCAACTTCTCCTTCTTTCTTTCTTTAAAGAAAAAAAAGAAAAAAAGAAGGGTAAAATGGACCCAAAAGTAAAGTGACAGTCTGAATATTCAAAATTATATAACAATATATACGCACACAATAAGCACACAAATGCTAAAAATAAGGCGGATTCTTGAACCTGACGTAGGCCCAAAAATCCGCGCTATGACTGGAAATTTACTTGGTGAGCCATCCGCGACTCGAACGCGGGACACCCTGATTAAAAGTCAGGTGCTCTACCAACTGAGCTAATGGCTCATGTTTAGGACAACATTTCTTTCAAAAACGATGCTGTTACAATATAGCATAGGCTGGCGCTTGATGCAAGACATGGACCCCTTCACGCAAACATAACAGCCGCCCAAAGTTACCTGGGCGGCTGTTATCTAATTCAAGTCATCCTTGATAGTAGTCCCTAATAACTCACTACATTACTGATGACTCTTGCTAATCCACACCCACTCAATGGGGTCTTGTCCTACTGCCGGAATATAGAACCCGTGCACCCAAGGCTGTGTTGCGGCCGTAAACTTGTCATACCAAATGGGCACCCAGACGGCATCTTTCATCACCTGGTCTGTGACATTTCCATACAGTTGATTCCGTTGCTGTGTGTTCATACTGTACTCGGCCGTGTTCAGCCAGCTGTCCACATTGGCATTGCTGTAATTCATGTTATTATTTACAGGAACTTGGTTCGAATTAAACAAGGTGTTCAAGAAATCTGAAGCATCTGGGAAGTCCTGTATCCAACCCAACCAGTCCATCGGTGCCTTGCCTGCTTCAGCGACGTTGAGAAAAGTCCCCCACGAACTGGCTTTGATGTTTACCTTAATTCCCACTTTTGCCAACTGGGACTGTATCCCTTGATCCAACGTCAACTGGGCGCCGTCGTTGGAGGAATACATGTCAATGGTAAATCCTTTCGGATACCCCGCCTGTTTTAGTAAGGCTATCGCCTTTTGTGGGTTATAGCTGTACGTGGCATCTGCCGGCAGGTTTTGCACATAGCCCTGAATCCCTGGTGGCAACGGCTGATTGGCAATTTGCCCGCGGCCATTGTTGAGTCTTAAGATATCCGGTTTGTTTATCGCATACTCAATCGCCTGACGAACCAAGGGATTCTTCGTGGGCCCCTGCGTGGTATTTAACCCCACATACTGCACAGAGTTCATAATCAGGGACTGTGTCAGCGCTGCATACTTGGGATTGGCCATAAACTGTGGATAACTGGACGCCGGGATGCCGTCGCCGCCAAAGTTCCAACCAATCCAGGCGGTCTGTCCCTGTTCAAAGTGGAGGGTATCCAACTGGTCATTGTTACTAATATTAATAGTAACCTTATTCAAGTAGGGTAGATGATTGCCGTACGAGTCTGTACGCCAATAGTTGGGGTTTTTCGTCAATATAATCTGATTGGGTGTGATGTCACTCGATGTCAACTCAAATGGCCCACTGCCCATGGCCTGTGTGGCATCAAACGCCTTGTTTCCCACCTTGTCAATAAATTTCTGGTCTACCGCCGAAATGAAAGGCATTGTCAAAGTATCTAAAAAGAATTTTTCCGGTTTTGTTAACTTAATGACCAGGGTGTAAGGACTGGGCGCAGACAGGCCGGAAATACTGGTTGCTTTTTTATTCAAATAGGCTTGTGCACCTTGAATAATAGTATAAAATCCGGACCCACCAGAGCCTAGGTTGGGATTTAGGACGCGCTGAAATTCATCGATGAAAGACTGTGCGGTCACCGGATCTCCATTCCAAAACTTCATGTCTTGGTGCAAATGAAAGGTGTATGTCAGACCATCCGCAGAAATTGTCCAGTCTTTTGCGGCCATTGGCACAATATTGTCAGTGTTGCCCTGCCAGGTCACCAACTGGTCATACAACTGGCTAACGACTTCATCTGATTGTGTGTCGTAAGCGATGGCTGGGTCTAAATCGCGAATATTCTGGACAAAATCAAGGGTAACGCTCCCTCCTGGCACAGGTTTCCCCGTGCTGGCCGTGCCAGTCCCGGTAGTATTTTGGGTATTGCTCGGCGCTGGAGAGTTGGCTCCACAACCCACAAGAACCAAACTCAATACGGCCGCTGAGGCCACGGCCACTGTTCCCTTTTTTCCATGCATGCACAAATTCCCCCTTTTTAACTCTTGCCAATCCATTTAAAATTGAGTATGTATTACTCAATTTTAGACTTTCTGAATTATAGTCTCTCCATAGTGGATTCGCAAGTATTTTCAAGATTGACTGGTAAAATATTAATAATCAGTCATAGCGTATTCTGGGATCTATCGCGGCATAGATAATGTCCACCAGCAAAGTAAACATCACCACTCCAACAGCGATGAGCATAACCGTACCCATAATGACTGGGACATCGTCATTTTGAATCGCCGTGTATGCCAGCATGCCTAACCCATTCCAATTAAAGGTAGCCTCAATTAAAACTACGCCCGTCAACAGGTAACCAATATCAATACCACCAAACGTGACCACTGGTAACAGCGCATTGCGCACCACATGCCGCCATGTCACACGACGCTCAGATGCACCCTTTGCCCTTGCAGTCCGCACGTAATCTTGACCCATCACTTCAAGCATGGAGGACTTAAGCAAACGAGTGTAGTAGGCCGCACCGGTAATTCCGTAAGTTAATCCTGGTAAAATAACATACTGAATACCGCCAGACCCTCCTAGTGGGAAAATAGGAATTTCAAAACCGAACCAATAAAGTAGCACCAACCCTAACCAAAATACGGGCAGTGAAATGCCCACTAGAGCGATGCCACTAACAATGTAATCCCGTTTGTGGCGGGCGTGGCGAGCCGTATAAATCCCTAATGGGATACCAATCACCAATTCAGCCACCCAACACCACAGCGCTAGCCAAGCTGTGGGACCAATGCGTTGTAGAATCATCTTTGTAACCGGTAGACTGTAAATATACGAAGTTCCCAGATTTCCATGAAATAGACGTCCCATGTAATCAATATACTGTACAGGCAAGGGCAGGTTTAACCCTAATTGAGCCCGTACTGCAGCCACAACCGCAGCTGGTGCCTTGGGGCCCACAATCATGCGAGCGGGGTCCGCAGGAACTGCATAAACAAGTAAGAAGGTAATGATTGATATTCCAAACAGCACCACAATGGCCCCAGAAATGCGTCGAACCAGGTATGCGTACACAGCTTGTCCCTCCTGCACCGTCAATTGGTGACGATGGTAGTAAAATCATAATAGTTCACTTAGCCCTTGTAATCAGCGGGTCGCGTTGTGAGGGTCAAGCAAATCCCTCAACCCGTCCCCCATCATGTTGAAACCAAGCACAGCTACCACCAGAGCCAACCCTGGAAACCACAGGGTCCAAGGGGCAAAAGCATAGGTATTCATGCCTTGTTGAATCATATTTCCCCAACTCGCTTGTGGAGGCTGAATCCCAATTCCAAGAAAACTCAACCCAGCTTCAGTCAGCATGTTCATGCCGACGTTTAAAGTAGCCAAAACAATCACTGGACCAATCGCGTTTGGCAAGATAATGCGAAACATAATGCGCGCATGCGAAGCCCCCAGTGCCCGCTCTGCTTGCACGTAGTCAAACTCTTTCAAAGACAGTACTTGCCCTCGCACCACACGAGCCATCGTACCCCAGCCCAAAATTCCTATCGCAAAAAGGACATTCCACAAACTAGGTCCTAAAACCGCCACCAGCGCCATGGCAAATAGCAAAAAGGGAAACGCCAGGATGGTGTCCACTGCGCGCATGAGCACAGTATCCACCCACTTGCCAAAATAGCCAGAAAGTAAACCCACCACAACGCCAATAAACAAATTGATGACTGTAGAAACAACACCTACCGTCAAAGATACTCGACTTCCATAAATAACCCGAGACAAAATATCTCGTCCATTGCTGTCTGTCCCAAAAGGAAACTCGCCATTGGGCGCGATGGGTGTGCCATTGGCATTCAACCCATTTTGAAACACTGCATCCGGATTGTGTGGCGCTAACAAAGGTGCAAACAGTGCCACAACAATTAGGAGTAGTACAAGAAACCCACCCACGTAAAGCATTGGAAATTCCCTTAACGAACGAAACGGACGTTTTTTAGAATTTACCGGAACCGGTGTAAAGGGTTGATACTGTTTGATATCTGATTCTGATAAGGACATAAAGCTCCCTCCTGGACTCATCGACCCAATCGTCGTTGAATGTGATTCTATAAAGCTAACATTATGGTAATCTCTTTCCCAATCTAGACTAGGTGGCAGGCCACGTGATGACCAGATTGAACCTCGCGCCAAACAGGGACTTCCTGCCGACACTTGTCCACAGCAACGGGACAACGGGTATGAAACGGACAACCGGATGGAGGATTTGCTGGACTTGGCAAGTCCCCTTGCAAAATGATTCGTTCCCGCTTGGCATCTGGGTCTGGCACCGGAATTGCAGACAGCAAAGCCTTCGTATAGGGATGTAAAGGATGGGTAAACAGCTCTTCTGAATCGGCAATTTCAGCCATTCGCCCCAAATAAAGCACCAGAACACGGTCACTAATGTGGCGAACGACACTCAAATCGTGGGCAATAAATACGAAAGTTAAGTTCAATTCATTTTGGAGGTCTTCAAGCAAGTTTAACACCTGCGACTGGACGGAGACATCCAATGCGGCCACAGGCTCATCCAAAATAACAAGTTTTGGATCAACGGCCAGTGCACGCGCAATTCCAACCCTTTGCCTCTGTCCTCCCGAAAACTCATGTGGAAATCTACGGGCATATTCTGCGGCCAATCCCACCCGATCTAATAACCTGTAAACGTGTTGTAAGCGTTCTCTTGGATTATGCAAATGGTGAATCTTCATTGGCTCTAACAAAGTTTGTCCAATTGTAAAACGAGGATTCAACGAAGCATATGGGTCTTGAAAAACAATCTGCATTTCCCGTCGCATAATGCGCATTCCCTGTTTATTTAAAGCAAGTACGTCTTTGCCCTCAAACTCTACCCTACCTCGGGTTGGCTCAATTAGTCGTAGCACACTTCTGCCCATGGTGGACTTTCCACACCCGGACTCCCCCACAACGCCCAGTGTCTCCCCACGATTTACCGTAAAAGATATTCCATCGACTGCTTTGACATGGCCCACAGTGTGTTGAAAAACGCCGCGATGAATGGGAAAGTACTTTACAAGATCTTGCACTTTCAACAAAGCCTCTGTCATCGACTTGTCACCCCCGCCTCAGCATGCAACCAACAGCGGGACTTGTGTCCCGTCCCCACATCATACTCTTGGGGTTCGTTTTTGCAGACTTCCATCGCTTGTGGGCAACGCGGTGCAAAGCGACAGCCAGTTCCCATATTTTGCAAAGAAGGCACATTTCCCTCTATGGGAACCAGACGCGTACGTTCCCCTGCAATCTTTGGAATGCAGTTCATTAAACCGATGGTATAAGGATGGGATGGATGGCGAAAAATCTCCCGCACTGGTCCTTGCTCGACAATCTGGCCTGCATACATCACCGCCACACGGTCACACATTTCAGCCACCACCCCTAAGTCATGCGTGATGAGCAGTGTAGACATTCGATTTTGAGCAGTCAAGTTGCGCATTAAGTCGAGGATCTGTGCCTGAATTGTGACATCAAGCGCCGTGGTAGGTTCGTCCGCTATCAGCACGGTCGGTTGACAGGCCATCGCCATGGCAATCATTACACGTTGGCGCATCCCGCCAGACAACTGGTGGGGATATTCATCTACAATTTGCTCCGCTCTAGGAATTCCAACTAACTTCAACAGTTCAATGGACTGTGCCCGCGCCTTGCTTGCTGACAAATTGCGATGCAAAATGAGACTTTCAGAAATTTGAGTACCAATACGGTGTACGGGATTGAGTGAAGTCATAGGCTCTTGAAAAATCATACTGATTTCATTGCCACGGATTTGCCGCATCTTCGGCTCACCGACGGTGAGCAAATCTTCTCCGCGAAATCGCACTTGCCCACTTACTTTCGTGTGTACTGGCAACAACCGCATGAGCGCTAGTGAAGTGACACTCTTGCCGCAACCAGATTCACCGACAAGCCCCAAGGTCTCACCCTCACCAATCTCGAAGCTGACCCCTTGCACTGCTTGATGATACCGTTCTTCAATCAGAAACTCGATGGTCAAGTCTCTAACCTCTAAGACCTTTTCCATTTTTTCACCCTCTACTCGAGAATACCCGCCTGCTTTCCGTGTTTGCTACTAAACTTAGATCCATAGAGATAGAGTTCTTGATACATGGCATGGTTCAGAGAAATGTCTTGGATACAAATCAGAAATATAACTCCCCACCTATTCGAAAAGATGATAATTACAAATCTGTGGTCGACACTAATCGACACCCCGACCCACTCAAAGTATATCAACTTTTGTGCCTCATGTATAACAAGTCAACTTTTCCATTCAGATCCTATTATTCAGAAAATTATAATTAACTGTTTGTCTCCGTTTATCCCAACACAAATAGCAGGTGGGGGAATAACGTACACGTTGCACCCCCACCTGCGGATCTATTCCGCTAGAAATCCATCTTTATTGAAAACTAGTAAGAATTTCAGCGTAATTTTCTTTGCTAAGCTCTAGACTGGCTTGCGCCAAGGGCTGTTTAGGATAGCCAAACAATTCGTCTGCAAAACTCAAACGAGTAGGATCTTCATAAATCACACCAGTGACCAAATTACTGGCTCCCACAACGCGGTCTAAAGCCGTCAAACGATCATGCGTATTGTAACCCGCTTCCTCGTCTAGGTTCACTAGATGTTCCCGATAGAAATCATACGTGTTTATCTTGTTAAAGGTCACACAGGGACTAAAAACGTTCACAAGCGAAAAGCCCTTATGTGTCACAGCACGTTCTATCAGTGATATCAGTTGTTTAAGGTTCCCAGAAAATCCTTGTGCCACAAATCCACAATTTTGTGCCAACGCCAATTGCAAAGGAGCAATCGGGCTTTCAATCGTCCCGTGAGGAGATGTCTTTGTCTGATGTCCTACATCACTGGTAGGTGAGGCCTGCCCAGTAGTCAGGCCGTAGATATGGTTATCCATGACTACATAAGTCATATCAATGTTGCGTTTCATCGCATGAATAAAATGCCCCATGCCAATCCCGTAACCATCTCCATCTCCCCCCGCAGCAAACACTGTCAACTCTCGATTAGCCAGTTTAACCGCTTGAGCTGTAGGAAGAGAACGTCCATGCAATGAATGCACTCCATAGCCGCCGAAGTGCTGTGACATTTTTCCGGAGCAACCTATACCAGACACCACTACCACTTGCTCTGGCGCAAGCCCCAAATTGACACAGGCCTTTTGCATTGCATTCAGCACTCCAAAATCTCCACACCCGGGACACCAAGTAGGTTTTTCCGCCTTAAAATCAGCCATTGTTGACATCAGTGAAGCACCCCCAGAGAAAAGACTTGCTCACTGCGTGCAATGATTTCTTGTAAAGTAAATGGATCGCCATCAAAGCGCAGACAACGATGCAAACGATCATGAAACCCAACTTCTTTTTGAATCAGTTCTGCCAACTGTCCGGTGCTATTTTGCTCCACTACTAAGGCTGTTTCAACACCCTGCATGGCTTTTTGAAATGCCTCAACTGGAAAAGGAGCTAACCGCGAAAAGTGGATATGTTTTAGGTAAAAGCCACTATTTTCAAGTACCAGACGAGCCTCTTCCAGCACACCCCACGTGCTACCAAAACCAATTAAAACTGCAGAGGCCTTTTCATTTCCTTCCTGATATACACCTGTGAAGTGTTGAAAGTCGGCTAATTTGCGTTGCCGTTTGGCAACCTGAGCTCGCCTTGTCGGCATATCTTCAATCTCCAAGCCAACTGCACTGTGCTCATTGCCTAGGGCCACATGCCGCCCGTTTTTCTGACCAGGCAATGCACGAGCAGAAATTCCATCGGCCACATCTAAATTGTAGCGCTGATACGTATTTGCCCCCATCTTCTCCAGATCTGCCACTTGCAGTAGCTTGCCTCGATCATGATGAATTTGGTCAAGTGGAAATTCATTGATAGTTTGAGAAGACATGCCTAAATACATGTCGGATAAAACAATCACGGGCAACTGGTAACGTTCTGCCAGATTGAATGCTTCAGCAGTGAGCAAAAAACATTCTTCCACTGTACGTGGTGTCAACACAATCCGTTGAATTTCCCCGTGTGTCCCATAAAGTGCTTCATTAAGGTCGCTTTGTTCCGTCTTAGTTGGCAGACCAGTAGACGGACCACTCCGTTGAACGTCTACAACCACGACAGGAGTCTCGGACATTCCTGCCAATCCCAAAGCCTCCATCATCAAGGAAAAACCCGGTCCAGATGTGGAAGTCATAGCTCGGACACCAGTAAAATTTGCACCGATGGCCATGTTCATCGCTGCAATTTCGTCTTCCGCTTGTACTACAACCCCTCCATAACGCGGAAACTGTGCAATGGCCCAATACATAATTTCCGTAGCTGGAGTGATGGGGTAAGCAGACAAAAAACGACATCCCCCCGCTAGTGCGCCAAACCCTACCGCCTGATTGCCAGAAGCGTATAAATGCGTCGTTGCAGGGATCTGTTCTTTAAGTCGAGGTAGCGGAAAACGAACGGTAAAGTGCTCTTCAAAGTACGCAAATCCCCGCTGTAAAGCAGCCATATTTTGTTCTACTACTGCAGGACCTTTTTTACCGAATTTTTCTTGTATCACCGGTCGCAGTGCCTCTACATCCAATTCATGAATGCAGGCGCTCGCACCGATGGCCACCATATTTTTCATAATAGAATTCCCGGATTCCTTGGCTAACTCAGTAAGTGGAACCCCACATAAATTGACATTTCGAGTGTCCGGTGCCTTTGCTTCAAATTCGGCCGTGTCATAAATCACCACGGCACCATCCACTAACTCGTGCCAGTTATAATCAATGGTGGTTGGGTCAAAAGCCACTAAAACATGTACCAAATCTCCGTGGTGTCGCAATACCTGGTTAGAACTGCGAACCTTATAATTAGTGTGTCCACCTTTAATCAAAGACATGAAATGGCGGTATGTGAACACATAGTATCCCATACGGTGTAAGGCAACAGCATAGATGTCTCCGGTGCTGTCGATACCTTCACCTTGTTTGCCGCCCACCTTCCAACCAATATCCTCCGACATAATCAACCCCCCAATTGTCCGCAGATCTAGTGTGCCCCTATGAAGCATAAATTCATTCCGCACGGGAAAGCCTATCCCCATGCAAAGATGGATACGATGGACCCGGGTAAGTTTCTTGGGCCTTACCTGTTTGCTAATAGCAAGTGGGCTAGCACCAAGATACACACAGGGATTGCAGACACTAGAATATTCTCGTAAGCTTAGTGTAACACAGTCCCAATATAATGACTATGACAGTCGTCAAATGTTTGTCAAAAAGTCTACTGTATTCCCAATTGTACCGTTGAATTTTGTGCCCCTCAAGGGTGTAACAAAACAGTATAACAGGTGCCAAACCTGTGATGTAACAGTGCAGTTCAGAGAGCTCCTTCCAATTGTCAGTAGCCCCCCGCAACCACTCCCCTCTGAGCGTAAACAAACCTCTCAGGCCATCTTGCCCGTGTCTACAGGGGGAGTGTCCAGCGACGTCTTAGAAGACTTTACTTTGACCGCTTATGCCCTTACAAAAAATTCTACAGGCAAATCCCCTGGTAGTCCTGGATTTGGCATTACTGCCAGCGGAACAAAGGCAACCCTGAACCGAACAGTCGCTGTCGACCCACGGATCATCCCAATAGGAAGCCACATTTATATTGACGGAATTGGGTGGCGGATTGCCGAAGATACCGGGCTGGCCATCAAGGGCAGGCACATTGATGTCCTCCTGCCTTCAGACGAAGTTGCCTGGGAATTCGGTGTTAAAAGACACATCAAAGTTCGTGTGGCACATCAGCCATTTAGGAAACTTCCAGGTATTTCTCCATGAATTCCACAAACTGCTGCAAGGTACTCGGGTATTGCCGCACACCGGACAGCACTTCATTAGCAGTGAGTTGATCATATTTGTGGATGAGACGTTCGCGTAGTCCCAACGCACCCGTAAAATTGTTAAACCACTCTTTGGGCACAACCGATTCATCTACCATAATACGAAAAATATCTTCATAACTACCCGGGTCACGCATCACCAATCCGACAATCAAGGAGCTTGCCGCATCGGTGGCGCTTTCAAGACAGACATGCAGTGCGCGCTCGGCCGCCCAAAGAAGGGTGATGTCCTCCCACCAGAAATCGTCCCGCTGAGATAACCCTTTGAGCCAGTCCAATCGGACCTGCATTGTAGTCAAAGAACGCCTCACTTCTGTGCGTAGGCTGTCTGTCATGAACATCATCATCAGCTCCATGAGGGAGTTTATATAGACCAAGCGAGTATACTCTAAATAAGTCTTGTCGCCTTCTGGCCTTGTTCGGACACAATTTAAAAGATTTGTCGACACACAGTTTCAATACTCCCCCATGTACAGTATAATTGACCACGGTGGGTTGACCAAGGCTGCACCGGGTTTTGTCTTGCCCCTGGTGCTTGTTTTGCCCACAGACCATCCAAACCGTTCACGCACTGCCGTAATGCGCGCTGTACCGTTATGTTTAAAGATTCGGTGGGAGCAAAGAGGCAGGGTGTTGACAGAGGAGTGGAAAAGGCATGCTGGAACAACTTTCGTGGAAGGTTGGCGGACTGCAAGGCGAAGGCGTAGAAAGTACCGGCGAAACATTTGCTGTTGCACTCAACCGACGCGGGTATTACGTGTACTCATTTCGACAATTTTCATCTCGTATTAAGGGAGGACACTCCAACGACAAAGTGCGGGTCAGCCTGAAACAATTCCGCACTAGCACTGATTACACGGACGTGCTTCTGGCCTTTGACCAAGACACTATCGATCTTGAGGCTGGTGAGGTCCGCAACGGCGGCGTCGTTATTGCGGATGAAAAATTCAATCCAACAGCTCCAGATCACGTACATCTATTCACTGTTCCTCTCACCCGCATCGCAGAAGACTGTGGTTCTGCAATTATGAAAAACATGGTCTCTCTAGGAGCATCCGCAGCCGTGCTAGGACTGCCGATAGAAACATTTACAGAGGTTGTCGAGGAGCGATTCCACCGCAAAGGTCAGAAAGTTGTGGATCAAAATATTGAAGCAATCCGGCTAGGATACGAGTTTATTAAGGATGCTGGTGGTAGTAACCTTGAATTTGCGCTGAAGCCTGCCGACGGAACTCGCCGCTTATTCATGATGGGTAACGACGCGCTGGCCTTAGGTGCGTTGGCTGCAGGTGCACGGGTAATGCCTGCCTACCCGATTACACCCGCCTCAGATGTGATGGAATATTTAATCAAAAAATTTCCTAAGGTGGGCGGCGTAGTCGTCCAAACCGAAGATGAAATCGCGGCAATGAACATGACAATAGGAGCTGCCTACGGTGGCGCCCGCTCTTTTACTGCCACATCTGGACCCGGACTGGCCTTAATGATGGAGGCAATTGGTTTAGCAGGAATGACTGAAATGCCTGTCGTCATTATTGATACTCAACGTGGTGGGCCATCTACAGGACTTCCTACTAAGCAGGAACAATCGGACCTGTTTTCTGGGCTGTTTGGAACCCATGGTGAAATACCAAAAATCGTTTTATTTCCAACTACTCCGGAAGACTGTTTCTACTCCATGGGTGAAGCCTTTAATCTGGCAGATAAGTACCAGTGCCCAGTCATCGTCCTAACAGACTTGCAATTGTCCTTAAGCAAACAAACTACAGAGCCTTTTCAGTTAGACAAGGTGACCATTGACCGCGGCTCCATCGCAACGGCGGACATGCTGGCACAAGAACGCCCTGCCTCTGGGGAGGAGTTCAAACGCTATTTACTTACCGATACAGGAATTTCTCCTCGCGCATTTCCTGGCACTCGGGGTGGAATTCACAAAGTTACCGGCGTAGAACACTCCGAGGACGGTCGGCCGAGTGAAGCGGTAACCAACCGTAAAAACATGATGGAAAAGCGTTTAAACAAATTTCAGGGAATTGAACTACCCGGAAGCTTGACGCGCACTGGAGACACAAATCCACAAGTGGCCATCCTTGGCATGGGAGCCAACATCGGTGCCATTGAAGAGGCCTGTGAACGGCTACGTGAAGAGGGAATTACAGCTGCACATGTTCAACTTCGCACTTTACTGCCATTCCCGGTTCAAACCTTACAGCAGGCACTGTCAGATGCCAAATACGTGGTTGTCGTTGAAAATAATGCCACAGGACAATTGCGGCATCTCCTGTCACACTTTGGGGTGGAACATCCACAAATTTCCAGTTGCCTGAAATACGACGGTTTAGCGTTTTTGCCAACCGATATTCAACAATTTGT
This sequence comes from Alicyclobacillaceae bacterium I2511, assembly GCA_003584005.1. Lineage (GTDB taxonomy): Bacteria > Bacillota > Bacilli > Alicyclobacillales > Alicyclobacillaceae > QXHL01. The sequence goes on from QXHL01000003.1 coordinate 12,757, forward strand.
CAAGGGGATGTTTTAAAATGGCGACAGTAACCGTCAAGGACTTTCGCAATGATGTGCGTCCCAACTGGTGTCCAGGCTGTGGAGATTTTTCTGTCCAAGCGTCCATCCAACGCGCTTTGGCATCACTAGGCAAACAACCCCATGAGGTTGCTGTAATTTCCGGTATTGGCTGTTCCGGACGAATTTCTGGATACATCAATGCCTATGGCTTTCACGGCGTCCACGGGCGGGCTTTGCCTGTAGCGCAAGGACTAAAATTAGCCAATCGAGACCTAACAGTGATTGCCGCTGGTGGAGATGGAGATGGGTTTGCCATTGGCCTCAATCACTTTATGCATTCTGTGCGAAGAAATATGGACGTTACCTATATCGTGATGGACAATCATATTTATGGACTAACTAAGGGTCAACATTCGCCCACGAGTGCACACGGATTTACTGCAAAAACAACACCCACAGGCAATATTGAAAATGCTGTCGTACCCGCACAACTCGCTCTGGGCGCAGGGATAGACTTTTTAGCACAGGGATTCTCCAGCGACGTGAATCAATTAGTGTCCCTGATTGAGCAGGCCATTCAACATAAGGGATTTTCTTTGGTGAACGTGTTCAGTCCTTGTGTCACCTATAATAAGGTTAACACGTATGACTTTTTCCGCGAAAATATAGTCAATCTAGACAACCTAGATGGATACGATTCAACCAGTCGCGTGGAAGCAATGAAAACCGTGATTGAAACGGAGGGCCTTTGTACAGGCCTAATTTACAGAAATGATAATCGACAGGACTTTGAAGACCAAATACCAGGTTATCTGACCACTCCCATCGCGCAGCAAAACCTACAACTCAGTCCAGAAATCTTTGCAGAGAATCTTAAGGAATTCGCATAGAAAGTCTCTTTTTGGACTGCCTCTACTAGTGTTTTAAGAACAGCCCCCTTCTTAATTTTACAGGAAGGGAGCTGTTTGCATTCATTGACAATCATAAAAATCAGGGGATTGATTTTAAACATGTAGATGTTTCACATCCGCTAGCATGTAGGGCTGCAATAAGGGCCAAATCACTTCATAAACACGGTCTTTCATAATAAAACTCACGTCAGGATCTAGCTTGGCCTGTTGCGGGGACATATCCCATACCAGGCGCACATCCACAATTTCCGATGTTTGTGGTCTAGCTTCGACATCCTCTACATCCGCTACGTAGACCCACTTCACTTTTTTTTCGGGAGTCTGATAGGCCGCCAGCCAATGCAACTGTTTCAAACGCCCACCAACCTCTTCAAAGGTTTCACGTCTCGCTGCCTGCTCAGAATCTTCGTTAGGCTCGACCTTTCCACCAGGAACCTCCCACCCTCGAAGTGGGTGTTTCCCCCATAATACTCCCCCCAGTAAGACAGGAAAGACCAGCACTGCTGCCGGCTTGTTATTCCTATTTCCAAAACCCGTGTCTACATCCGTAGCCTGACTCACAGCATACATCCCTGTCCCCTCTGAACTGAGCTTAATGATTTCGTAAGATATAATGCAGTTTGTATCGATATTTTAATCTTGTCAAATAAAAGCCTTTGTTTCTTTCTGGCCTTGGTGACATAGTTGCTGTACACTTGATATGGAAAAAGGTTATTACGCAGAGAACGTGCCTACCGTATCGGTAGGACCTTCTTACTTTTTACTAGTCTGACTGGCGCTGTCAACAAAGGGCTTTTACTTCTACAGATACAATCTAGTGTGCTACAGATGGGTCCACTTACTCGTGCATCTGCTTTACTTGTTTGAAAGTTTTGGCGTTGGCATGGTCTTTTTACGTCTCTGAACTTATGTGTAATCCTCTCACTAATTATAATATGTGTTAGCTTAACACTATCCATCCATTGAAGAGAGGAAATCAAAGGAGTATTCCCCTAATGAGCGAACATGCAGAAAACCATTCCTCAGACTTCTCTAAAGTTCCGGTACCTCCAGGCTGTACCTTGATGCGGAAAGAGACCTTCGAATACACTACCCCGCATGCCGTGTATCGCGTTGATCTCTACGAAAACCAAGAAGAAACTTTTTATGCCATTGCTGTACCCGAGGACTCGGAAAAACTGGTTATTTATGGAACGCCGAATTTCAAGTCAAAAGAAAAAGCACTTCTCTCTCTTGTGGATAAAATTCGTAGAGAAGGTGTAGAAAAGCTCTTTTCCGAAAAAAATGACGTTCAGTCTGAGGAAAATGAGCTACAGGTTGAAGATGATAACATCTCTATTCAGTCCAGCACGGATGACCAAGAATAACAAATCTCAGCAGTCGTATTTTTGGACAATCACCCTACAATTGCATCAAGGGCTGTAAAATTTTTTGAAGTAAACTCGTTCAACTAAAGAGGTATTAGCAATTTAACTTGGTGATTTTCAAGGGACAGATGATATAATCATTCGCTTGGGAATCACCAATATTTACCAATCGCTATTCCCAGTATCGCACCTATAACTGCTCCGGCCAAAACTTCCAGTGGTTCATGCCCAAGAATTTCCTTTAATCTTTCCCCCTCTTGGGAAACCCCAGGTGAATCTTGGAAATCCACATCTGACTGATAAATTTCCATTGCAATTCGATTCAGCAAAACCGCGTGCTCGCCCGCATGTCGCCGAATTCCACCCGCGTCATACATCACAATGGCTGCAAACACAACAGCCGTCGCAAAAACTGGTGATTGAGGTCCAACCACGTAAAGCAGAGAGGCCACCAGAGCCATAACGCCCGCAGCGTGAGAACTAGGCATTCCACCCGCGTCTAAACATTTATGTAAATCCCACTCCTGATAACGCAAATAGTGCGCTGGAATCTTCAGAGCTTGTGTAATTAGAATAGTTAAGAAAGAGGCCATCAAAGGTGCATTATTCCACAGTCCATAAAAGAAATGCAATAAATCTGTTTTCATAATCCCCTCCGCGCGTGAAACCATTGTTACATCCTATTTTCTAATTCATCTACCCTACGCCTGCAATACTCTCCACCGCTTCTACGCGTTAATGCTCTACATAACTGATGCTCTTCATAAATGTAGATACCCGCACACGTGGACAGTCCACCCCATACAATAACCCGGAACGAAAGGAGCGATCCGTCGAGAATGGTAACCATAGAACCGCTTCACTTTAAGGGCCATGTTATCGTCGGCATTGAAGTCCGGCTACCGAAAACGACTCTGCTCATACTGCAAACAAAATCAGGATATATCATGTGCGGTGCGCTTGATGTGGCACTGCTTCGCGACAAATTAGCACACCGCGGAATACTTGCCGCGCGGGCGGTAGGTGTAAAAACCATGGATGAATTGTGGAATGGAACCATCGAATCCTGCACCCAAGCAGCAGAAAAAATTAATATTTCCCCCGGAATATCGGTTCAAGATGCCCTTTCCAAAATGCTGGAACATGAACGTGCCTAAAACATCAAATTCAATAACCATGCCCCCACGTGCCCCGACACGGTTTTGTCGGGGCACGTATTTTTATAGAGATTGTCCGGAAAGGGGTCAGAACTTCCCGACGCATTGCCGCATTGCCGCGTCGTCGCCCCAAATGCTCCTTCACGTACCGAAAATGTACGCTCAGTGCGCATTTTAGGCTGGCCTCCTCGCACTACTTGGGTCACATCAGACCCCTTTCCGGACACGCACTTATAGCGTTCTAGCCCACTATCTGCAACAAACACTTCTCTAAGCACAGTTTAATTGTTAATTAATGGTTTACTGATCTGTCCCTCATTATGTGCTGCAATGAGTCGTCCAAACCACCTTTTTGGATCCATTCGTGAGACTTCCCATTTCTGCAAAAGGGAGTGAAACTCCATACCTTGCATAATAATTGCCGTCAGATTGCACGAATAATGAGATTAGAACAACAGTACCCCGCATTCTATTGTGATTCCATCTAGGCCTTGTGTCAACGCCTAGACGTAGAATCTTTTCACCCCCCAGTTCACATTTATCACAAATTCGTGTACCATAACATCGATTCTATGCTTATGCATTCACCTTTGGTCTATGCTTTAGAACACATCTTTCAGATGAATATCACACTGAGAAAAAAATTGAAACCCAGAATCAAAAAGGAGAGAAATAATTTGTCGGCACAGATTAGCCTTTTTGTGTCCCACTTCGGTAGTTTGGCTATTTTCATTCTAATGACACTAGAAAGTGCGTGTATTCCGATTCCCAGCGAAATAGTCATGCCATATGCAGGCTACATGTCCTTTCTCCATCAAATTACCATTTGGGATGCTGTTTTAATTGCAACCATCGCAAACGTCGTGGGTGGCTGGATTGCTTATGCCATTGGTTTTTTTGGAGGTCGCCCCTTCGTGTTGCGTTATGGAAAATATATTTTACTCAATGAAAACCACCTGCAGCGAGCAGAACGATGGTTTGCAAAACGGGGCGAGTTGACCGTCTTAGTAGCCCGCTTGTTGCCTGGTTTACGCACATTTATTTCACTCCCTGCTGGAATGGCACGAATGCCTCTAGGCCGATTTACGCTCTACTCTGCAATTGGATCCCTCCCTTGGAACATTGTCCTTACCCTTGCTGGATTTCAACTCGGTCAGCACTGGAGCATGATTGATAAATCGCTCAAACCCTTAACTTATTTTGGAGTAGTCCTACTTATTGCAACGGTCTTGTGGTTTTGGTTTGGCCGTAGACCAGAAAGTTCACGGCGCAATTCTTCCTAAACTGTGAACTCAAACTGTGAACTCAAACTGTGAACTCAAACTGTGAACTCAAAAACTTGTACCCCTATGAAAGCTTAAGAATTGTGCGTACCCGCTGTCCAGCCAAACCGGGGTCCTCTAAAAGATCTTTAGGTAAGAAAACGCGGTATTCCGAATCTGGAATGAGTGACCGTACCAGTCGAGATTCACGACTCAGTTCGGAGATCCCACCTCGTGGCAAGAGTACCGGAATGCCTTCCCCCTGGTAAACATAGCCTGCCACCTCCATTCTGCGGCCGAGCACGTAATAGTCCGGGTGATATCCAGCCAGGGCGGCCGCAGTGCGCAATTCGGCCCATTCCTCGGAAGTAGGCTCATTTTGTACTACTGGCGTGTACAATCGGCGTTCTAAAAACCGGCTGGCTAAATCCTTCAACACCGGGTCTTCACAATGAGACCAGAGATGAAAAGCATAAATAAGCGTGGATTCATCAAGGGATAGGTAGTCCTCAATTTTCATTTTAGAACCCAATTCCCATAAAACAGGTAACTCTCGCGGGCTCTCCAGTATCTTTCCCATGCGCCACAACTCTTCTGCTCGATGCAAGACCTGTGCAACTAACAAATCACTGCCAATTGTTATAGGATGCAAATATACCTGAGTATACATAAAATACCTTGCCAATATATACTGTTCTGCAGTGTGAATTCCATCCAATTTTAACAGAACCTGCCCACCTGCTAGCGTAATGGAACGAATCAGTCGCCCTAACTCAAAGCGGCCGTAATTCACTCCAGTATGTAAGGCATCTCGCAACAAATAATCCATCCGATCCACGTCCAGTTGACTGGAAATCAGCTGCTGAACGTACGGGAAACGTCCCTTTCGTGCAAAAATATCGACTAAGTCTTGAGCAAAACACTCATCTTGTTGATCCAACAGTGAGTGAATCTCCGAGTCTTCCATCAGGATGCGGGTGGTCCAATACTCATGTCGTTCCGTATATACGCTCTCAAAAGTATGAGAAAAGGGACCATGCCCAATGTCGTGTAGCAGTGCGGCAGCAAGTGCCAGCTTGCGCTCGCGCTCATCTTTGGGCCAGTTGTGGTCTTGGCCTAAATAGGCCAAGACCCTTCGCATGGTTTCGTAAGCGCCCAAAGAATGGGTAAATCTACTGTGTTCAGCACCATGAAATGTGAAATAGGATGTCCCAAGTTGTCGAATCCGCCGCAGGCGTTGCATGGCTCTGGTATTAATCAAGCCCCACAGCCAAGGATCGGCCACCACAATTTCATCATGCACCGGGTCCTTCAGGACCTTTTCAAAGTGGGCCATTTGTGCCTCCATCTAATGAAACTTTTTACAGGCAGGACCCTGGCTGACCGACTTGGTCGTTGGTATGAAAACTAGAGCCACAGCCACACGTAGAAATGGCATTTGGATTCCAAATTTGAAACCCTTCACCGGTGAAATTCTGAACATAGTCGACTTCCGAACCTTTCACTAGATCCAAACTCGCTGAGTCCACAACTACAGAAATTCCCTGTATTTTAAACACATGGTCCTGGGATTTTAGGGCATCAAGGGCCAGTCCATAACTAAACCCAGAGCACCCGCCAGGCTTAATGAAAATACGTAGAGCATTTTCACTTTCTGACGCACTTTCCAGCAACTCCTGAATTTTATGCACAGCATTGTTTGTAAGTTTCACCATACTTCGTCACCTCCCAGTTCAATCATACCATTTGTACTAGTACATTCGAACCGTTGACACTGTGCAACCCTCACATTTTGTTCACAAAATCCAAAACCATTTGAGCGTGTCCGGGGACCTTCACTTTAGAATAAATCTCTGCAATTTTCCCGTCCCTAGCAATTACAAACGTGGTCCGAACCACACCAAGATATGTTTTACCAAAATTCAACTTTTCTTTTAAAACTCCATAGGCCTCACATACCGTTTTATCTACATCGGAAAGCAACGGTAGGCTAAGGTTATACTTAGTAACAAATTTTTCATGGGAATTAACGGAATCCTTAGAAACGCCATACACGATGGCGCCCACTTTCGCAAACTCAGTCTGCAAGTCGCGAAAATCTGAGGCCTCTTGAATTCAACCAGGAGTGCTGTCTTTAGGGTAGAAGAATAGAACCACAATTTTGCCCCGCTGTTGCGATAAAGTAATGTTCCCTTGCGGATAGGCGGGAAGCGTAAAATCTGGCGCAGTTTCTCCTGGTTGCAATAAACTCATCACAGACACCCCCTAGTTTGCGCACCTTCCCGAACCACTTTCACAAATCGGATCTCCGGGTCATCTGGACCCTGCACGGGGAGACCTGCCCGCAGGTTTTCTTCAATATAGTCCACGTTTTGCTGCTCCACAATTTCTCCAGGTAACAAGATGGGAATTCCAGGTGGATACACCATAATCATTTCTGCAATGGTGCGTCCCACCGACTGGCTGAGAGACACAGTTTCCGTATCGGCATAAAATGCCTCTCGTGGCGACATGGCTAGGACAGGGACTGCTGGGACATGAACATTGATTTCACGCTTACCCAGTTGACCTTGGTACGTCTCAGAAATGGTTGTAAGAGCGTTCACCAAAGCATCGATATCTGCCGAGGTATCCCCCCATGACAGAACACATAAAATATTGTACAAATCGCTCAGTTCAACCTCAATGTTAAACTCTTCGCGTAACATGCGCTCTATATCGTAACCTGTAACCCCAAGATCTTTCACACTGATGGTCAACTTCGTGGGATCTAAAGCCACTGCCGCACTGGACCGCAAAATCTCTTTTCCTGCACAATGTAGTCCAGGAATTTGATTGATGGCCCACCGCGCTGATTCCGCGAGTTGGATGGCCCGCTCCAAGTTCGTCCAACCATGTAAGGCCAGTTCTTTGCGGGCCACATCGAGTGAAGCCAGCAACAAATAAGACGTGGAAGTGGTGGTCAGCATACTCAAAACCACCTGCACATGCCGAGGATCTACCCGTCCTGTTCGGATATTTAAAACACTCGATTGAGTCATGGACCCTCCCAGCTTATGTACACTGGTGGCAGCCATGTCCGCACCTGCAGCCATCGCGGAAACAGGGAGTTTTTCGTGAAATCCTGTGTGCACGCCGTGTGCCTCATCCACCAGCACTGGGACCTGATGTTCATGCGCCAAATGCACAATCTGACGTAAGTCACAAGACACCCCAAAGTACGTAGGGTTAATAAGAACTAGTGCTTTGGCATCGGGGTGTGCCAGCAAAGCCGCAGACACTGTTTCCACGGCCACCCCGTGCATGATACCTAACTCCATGTCCACCTCCGGGTGTAAGAATACCGGACGCGCTCCTGCCAACAAAACTCCCGTGAGAACCGACTTGTGCACGTTGCGCGGTAACAAAATTTTATCTCCGGGGCCAACCGTGGACAAAACCATGGTCATAATGGCCGTGCTTGTCCCCTGTACTGAAAAGAATGTATAATCGGCGCCGAAAGCTATTGCAGCAAGTTCCTGTGCTTGTTTAATCGGCCCTGTAGGATGATGCAAATCATCCAGGGGAGCAATGTTAATTAGGTCTAGAGACAGTGTGTTTCCCCCGACAAAGTCAAGAAAGTCGGCGTTCATGCCCTTTCCGCCTTTGTGTGCCGGAATATGGAACTGAATCGCCTGTCTTGCAACGTGGTTCTTCAACGCCGTAAATAATGGGGTATCTTCCTGTTGCAATATTGCTTTCACTGAATGACCCTCCACATGGACAGCAGGATGGACCCATGTCAATCCTCAAACGCCTCCCGAAACTCCCGTGTCGCATTTTCCCAATAAACTCCACTGGCGGCTAATTTCAAAAAATCCTTTAAAATGGATCGTTCTTTTTGTGACAACCCCTTCAGAGCAACCTGACTCTGAATCGCCCTTTCCATTTGATTGACTTGCTCCGCTAAAGATTTGTATCCCACTTTACCCGCTGCATCAATCCATAGACTAAATGGCATGGCCCCATGAAATCCCTGTCCCGTCTGATTGAAATGTTTAAGCGTCACCCAGACCCCCCAAACTCGATGCGGATCTATAAGTTCCCCTTGTTCCTTTGCAAATTGCAGGGAGCGTTCCAATTGACTCTTGCCATGAACCGCTCCGTTATCAATAAATGCCCGTGTTTCGTCCACAAATACTGCAGATAGCCCCCGCAAAGTGTCTTCCACATGGGAATGTGACTGGGACCCATTCACACCTATCACTTGCACAATACTCCACACCCCATCTTTTCACATTTGTATTGAATGAGTTCACTTTCGGCTTAACGCGATCGGTTACACATTTTCATTATTGTAGCGCCTCACAATGGCTTTGTCATGCATGCCTAAAGCCAGTAGTGGGAATTGTATTTTGGGAGGAGGAACGAACATGAGACGGTACTTGCTTGCATTGTTCAGCCTGTTTGCCGCCATCGCTGGAACCGAATTAACTGGCCCCCCTGCCGCTGCTGCGCAGACCGTGTTTAATACAGCACCGCCCGCAGCCATCCGCGTGGCAATCCGAGAAAATAACCCTAGCGGGGAACCCGATCCAAGAGGCAGAATTGTTTGGGTTCAGACGGTACCATTTGAAGAATACTGCAAAGACGTCCTCCCTAATGAGTGGATGCCTTCATGGTCTTCGGAATCCTTAAAAGCGGGTGCGATTGCGGTAAAAATGTTTTCGTGGTACCACCACCTACACCCAGTTACCATTGGTGGTTTCACATTTGATGTAGACAACACGACCAATTTTCAGGTCTTTCGTTACCTTTCTGGTCAAGTGGATACCAATCAAGCCGTGGAAGCTGTGCGCCGACTAGCTTTTACTTTACCCAACGGAGACATCATGGAGCTCAACTATCGGGCTGGTTACCGCAACAACCCAAACTGGCAATACCGCAACGCACAAAAAATGGCCCAATGGGGCTCTGAATACTGGGCCGAACGTGGACGTAGTTATCTTCAAATTTTGCAATTTTACTACATGGACAGAAGTCTACTTCAAGTTCCCTAATTTACAATGATATTTGAAATTTTGGAGGTTAAATCGAATGCTCCGCATGTCGGCACGCATAATTTTAGTCACCACCGCTCTGTCTTGTCTGTCACTGGTTTGGCCTGCTCCATTACAGACTGTGGCAGCTCTTGCACACCAAGGACCGTCTCTACAGACACCCTTTGTTGCCCCCAATACAAATGGAAAACACACTCTAAGCCCTTATGCACCTTGGCCAGTAGCACGGTTTCGAGCACGTGTCATCGATGGGCGCACTTTACAGCCCTTAGTCAAAGCAGAGGTAGTCATCATTGAAACTGAACAGCGACTGTCTACGGACGCTGACGGTTACACCCCCTGGGTGGATGCCCCAGTTTTACGCGACCCTCGTTACCGACCCCTAGTTCAAGAGTTACATGGGCAATTGGGTGCCATCGCCTATAAAAATGGCTATCGTGACTCGATTCACCTGGGTATTCGCATGCATGAAGGTTATCAAACAGAAACCACCATCTGGATGTACCGGATTGGCCCTGGAGATGTGCGGATTGAACCCGTATTATATGAAGTACCTTACCATCATCTGTGGCTAGTAGAACTGGCGGACCGTTTCCGCAGCAAAAGTCAGCCCGGCGAAGGGCCAGAGCGGCCCTAAAGAAATTGAGGGATTGGACGCATTGTCTGCTCCCTCAGCGTATAACTACCCGAAGTGAAGCTTTTTACGACGCAATGCCACACTCAGAGCCAGTCCGATACATAGTAGATTAGCCACAATGGAACTCCCTCCGTAACTGATAAAAGGCAACGTAATTCCTGTAGAAGGGCTCATATATACATCCATACCCACGTTTTCAAATACCTGAAAAGCAAACATACCCACAATCCCCATCACAACATAGGAACCAAAGGCATCCTGAGCATTTGCGGCAATACGGATGAGCCGATGCACCATCACCATAAACAGTAACACCAAAATACTCCCACCGACAAAACCAAACTCTTCCCCAATGGCGGAAAAAATGTAGTCTGTCCACTGATTCGGAACCGCCCCGGCATTCGTTTCCACGCCGTTAAGAAACCCCTGGCCAAACAATTGACCAGAACCAATAGCCACTTGGGCCTGATGAATGTTGTAACCTGCGTTGGACAATTGATACGAAGGGTCCAACCAAGTCAGTATACGGTCTGCCTGATATCCGCGCAACAAATGATGTTTCAGAACCACCTGATTGACAAAAGCAATGGCCTGCTGAGGAAATAAAATAGGCACCGCCACAACCAATACCCCCCCGGCCACAAGCAAAGCAATCGCCACGCCAAACCAAACCCTGCGCATATACATGACGTACATCGTACCTGTCACAGCCAACATCACTAGCGCCTGCCCGAGGGCCGGTTCCTTATAGGTAAGCGCAAAAGGAACCACCAGCAACGCCAGTGCAGACAAGGGTTTATACCAGACACGGTCAGGAAGCTCAGCTTCTTCCCTATCTGCCAATAGGGCCGCTGTGGACAAAATCAAAGCAATTTTGGCAAACTCAGAAGGCTGGATGCTAAACGCGCCTAAAGGAATCCAACTGTGTGCACCGTTAATGGAATGAAACCCAAACACCATTGCCAACAGTAGGGTGGTTCCCCCATAGAACCACCAGTGGTATTTTCGCAATCCGCGGTAATCATACACCGCCACAACCCCCATCAACCCCAGCCCCACAATCCCGTACAACAACTGTTTGAGCCAAGCATGGGAAGGAATGTTAGGATCAGGATTGCTATAAGTCGCCGCCAGTACGGCCACACAACCGTAGGCCAACAACAAAACAGTCACACCAACCAGCACGAAATCTACTTGTCGTCCGCTTCGCCTTAAAACATCCATGCTATGCCTCCCGAACGGTTTTCTCTAGGTGTCGACGCCACCAGATATCCCTGGCCATCACTGCTTCCCGGGGCCTATTGGTGACTATTCCGTCTACACCGGCCTCCCACAGCCACTCCCACTGGGAAGCGTCATCTACTGTCCAGACGTGCACCGCTACTCTTCCCCCATGGGCATACTGAACAAACTGGCGATTCACCACTTTGAAGCCCATTTGCTGGATTGGTACCTGTAACGCGCAAAAAGGGAACCTTCCCGGATCTGCAGGTTTATTGAAAAGCTGGCTACGAGCATACAATTGCAATACCTCTCGCGGCGACGCTCCGGTCCCCACCTGCGAAGTCATTTGACGCACCCTAGCCAATACCTGATGATGAAAACAAGCCAGAAATACCCTTTGTTCAGCGTTGCATGCTGCAATCACTTGCAATAGACGCTGTAAAGACGCTGGATGTTCAGGTTTGATGTCAATGTTCACACGAGCGGTGGGGAAACTCTGGAGCAGTTCCTTGAGTGTCAAGATTTGTACCCCTCGCCCCCGATAAGGAAAAGTCCCCTCGTTGACGTCCTTATAATTCCAACCAAAATCCAACTGTTGAAGTTGTGCCAAGGTCATCTTGCAAATTTTTCCTTTTCCGTTGGAATTTCTATCCACAGTAGCGTCATGGGAGACCACAACTTCACCGTCTAGTGTCCAGTGAACATCCGTTTCCAATACATCAGCCCCCACCTCCACCGCCATGCGAAAAGCAGGTAATGTATTTTCTGGTGCACAAGTACTCTCCCCACGGTGCGCCATCACCCACGGGGGTTGGCTTCGTCGCCAGTGATGACACGCACAAAGTTGAATAGGCAATATACAGGCCCTCCCCGGCCAGAATGAATATAGATTCATTATAGCGGAGTGACGGACATCTGTGCATTGAACGATGTCTTTCCATGAAGCTTTGCAGCGATGCCCCTATGCAGGGAAGTCAAGGACTTGCGTCGAATCCATTGTCCGAGGACAATGGATCTTATAAACGAGTGATTTTTTGAGTCAGGTGTGCAAAGGTGGCGCAGCAACGGTGCAGAAGCAGCAAATGGATTACATCTTGTTTTTCACAACCCTCATTCTGTGTGCCGTTGGGGTTTTAACCGTCTATTCTGCCAGTACAGTGTGGGCAATTCAGTCCCAACCCCCACTGCCGGCCGCTTACTTCGCCAATCGCCAACTTATTTCTGCCATCCTGGGAGTCGGGTTGATGATTGGCGTAAGCCAGTTACCCCACCGCGTGTGGTATCGGTTCGCGCCCTTAATGATGATGGTCAGCCTTGGCTTGTTGTTATTGGTACTGATGCCACACGTCGGCTGGTCACAAAACGGGGGGCGCCGCTGGATTGGCCATGGCAGTCTTCATTTGCAACCCTCAGAAATTGCAATCTTGGTGATTGTGATTTACCTGGCCTTTTTCTTCACCAAACAAGCCATGCTATTGCACGACTTGAAGCGAGGGTTATTTCCACCCTTGCTGATTATCGGCTTAAACTTTTTGTTCATTTTCGCAGAACCAGACATGGGCACTGCCATGATTTTGCTTGGGGCTGCATTGTCTGTGGTATTCACTTCCGGAGTTAGAATTAAGCCTTTGATTCTCACCCTCATATCTCTGACCCCTGTCTTAATTATCTTAGCAATGCTGGAATCCTACCGTTCAAACCGTATTATTGCTTGGCTTCATCCTTTTGCACACATGAAGAGCCTCAGTTACCAACTGGTTCAAGGAATGACAGCCATCTCCGCCGGGGGTTGGTTTGGTCGCGGGTTCGGACAGAGCATTGAAAAAGCGGGATATTTGCCCTATCCGCAAAATGACTTTATTTTTCCAGTATTCGTCGAAGAATGGGGACTCATAGGTGCAGTTACTCTCCTAGCTATCTTTTCGGTACTCATCTGGCGAGGATTTCACGTCGCTCGCCACGCCCCAGACAGATTTAGTGCGCTATTGTCCATCGGCCTAACCACCATGATGGCCATCAACGCCTTCATAAACCTGTGTTCTGTCACTGGATTGTTGCCTGTCACTGGGGTACCCCTCCCTTTTATCAGTTATGGCGGAACAGCGCTTATCATGAACATGATTTCTGTAGGAATTCTTTTAAGTATCTCGCGCCGTGGACTGGTAGAAGAACCAGAAGAAGACGAATTAGCCGAGGTCATTGAAGCGACAGAAGTACAACAACGAAGACAAGCGCAGCGTCGAAACAATGTTCGGGGATTGCCGGGATTGGGCGAGGAATTTCCTAGCAGACAAGCGCAAGTACGGCCTTTTCGCAGTCACAAGACTCAGCAAAATACCAATCTCGGCTGGCGGGGTCAGCGCAATCTTTCTACCGGGCTAGAATCCCGTGAAAACCGCTTCAGCAACAGCAAGTCTGGCTCCCGCAAACCTTTACACATGAGTTCTTCGTCTAACCCTGGCAAAGCAGAAGTTCAAAATCGGATACCTGAAATGACATGGCGTGAACGTAACGCACATTGGCAAGAACTCACACCTTCAACTCGAACCGTGCAGAAAAAGCCAAGTCAAAAACGTCATAAAAAATCTGGAAAGTCAAGCCGCCCACCCGATTTTCGGACCTGATTCATGCAACAAACTGTGATGTTTCCAGAAGTAATAATTTATATTCTGTGCCCATTTTTGGCCCATCTATACATCCAATTTTATGCCCCCTGTGCTACACTGAACAAGGTGATATAGGACTGTAAGTTTCGCCTATTCTGTGCAATCGTTAGCCGTCCATTCTGCACACCTATTTTGTCCGCTCTTACTGCGAAGGAAAGGCAGGGATACTGTATGTCACAACACCCCCCCATCAAGCCCGTCAACATGGGAAATAATGTATATCTGATTGACCTGCTGGAACAAGATACCCCTTGCCGTAGCGCCGCATATGTCCTTTTAGGCGACCGCCCCACCCTGATTGAAACCGGTTCTGCCAAGTCCCACCAAACACTTCTGGCGGGTATGGCCGCTTGTGGTTTACAACCTCAAGACTTGGCCTACGTCATCGTCACCCATGTTCATCTGGATCACGCTGGAGGGGCCGGACAAATCATGGAAAAGGCGCCCAACGCCACCCTCGTTGTTCACCCTCGGGGTGCTCGCCACATGGTAGACCCATCCCGATTGTGGAACGGGGCCTTACAGGTTTATGGTCAAGCACTGTCCACTCTTTTTGGAGAAATGATTCCCATTCCAGAAAGTAGGGTACTGATTCGTAAGGACAGCGAAACCCTGGACATTGGCTCTCGGATCTTGACGTTTTACGATACTCCCGGCCACGCCAAACACCATTTCACGATTCTAGATCCCGTTAGTGATGCCGTGTTTTCCGGAGACGCTTTAGGGATTCGCTACAGAACTTGCTTTACAAATTGGCCATTTGAGTGGATTATGCCCTCCACATCTCCAATAGATTTCGACCCAGAGGCTGTTCAGACAACCGTAGCTAAACTACAACAGTTGCCTTTTCAATGGGTCTATCACACACACTTTGGTCGTTCCAGCAAGCAAGAAGCGCTGATGAATACAGAATCTGGCGCATTAGCCATGGCTGCGTTTATGAAACAGTTTTACCATCCGCAAGTCACTGCCGACGAGGTCATGACAGGGCTCACAGAGTGGGTTCACCATGACTTAACAGAACGTGGTTTTTCAGCGTCTGTTAAGGACATCCGACAGGCCTTAGCGATGGATTTACCCTTGGATGCCCTTGGTCTCATGTACTGGATAGAGAACTTGAAAAGCTGAGGTCTCTGCTGCGGCTAGCCATAGAAAGCGGACACCTTCAAGCTCACAAACTTTTTACCAGGGGAAACTGTGCCAATACTGGATAGGCCAATTGGCCTTCCAGTCGTGTGGAAGCAAATAAACAAAAACTCGATACAGGGAACTCTGACTCGGTAAGAATTTTTCTCGCCAGAGAATGATAGTCGTCTAAGTGATGGATGCAGTCTCTGGCTGATTGCCGAGCCAATGTAATATGTGGACAATAAGGCTGTTGCTCCCTCTCTAAGGGGAACCTTTTCGCCAAGGATTGTGTCAAAGCAGACTGTAAACCTTGTAATCTCAGCAATCCCTCATTGGGGGCCAAACCTACCCACAGCACCCGTTTTTTTGAAAATGCATCCAAGGAAGAGAGGTTCATCGTAAAAGGTGTGTGCATACCCGCCACTTCCCGACTGACTTGCATCAAAAATGGCCGCAACGAATCTTCCTGTTCGCCAAGAAACACTAGGGTTACATGAAACAAAAGCGGGGATGTCCAGTTGTGCGCAGTGAAACCTTTGTCTTGCAAAACACTCTGCAAAAATGCCAGTTGCTGTTTGATGGACAACGGCAAATTCACGGCAAAAAACAGTCGTGTCACCTACATCTTCTCCTGTCTTAATTTTTCGCCCGGTAAGACTGCACTTTGTGTGTCCAATCCATTTACACCATCAAGCCTGTCCTCAACGACGGTCTCGTAGTATAATCCATTGCGAATGGTTGAAAGTGTTGTTATGCAAAGCTTACCCCATCAGTGGCCACCTTCCTCTCGGGGTCACCACTGGTAAACATTTGCGTTGTAAGGGGCTGACAAACGTTTGTCTGTATTTGCGGTTTGGATTGGAAAACTGACTGCCTTTATCCTACACCTAGCCAAACGCAACGCCACTAGTTTGCCCGGAAAAGTTGCACTGCAAGTGGACCCTAGATTGCTCCAGACGCTCAGTAGACAATTGCACCAGTGTGTGGTAGTTACTGGTACCAACGGCAAAACCACCACTGCTGCTCTGTTGTCCTCCATGCTAGGGCAAACTACCGCGCTCATTCACAATGCCGAAGGCGCCAATCTGCCTCAAGGACTTACCACGGCCTTGCTGCGCCGCACGAGTTGGCTAGGTAGACTGAAAGACACAACCGCATTGTTTGAAATTGATGAGGCCACACTGCCCTTGGTCTCCCGTTATTTACCCATTCAGTTCCTCGTGGTCACCAATGTCTTTCGAGACCAATTGGACCGTTATGGAGAGTTGGATACCACTATTGAGAAACTGGTCACGGGTATCGCTGCCACACAGGCCACCGTACTGCTCAACGCGGATGATCCATTGGCCCAGATTGTAGGCCTGCGTAGTGGCAGACCCGTGCAGTACTTTGGCCTAGCCGCAAACATGGCCACCCGTCAAGTTCGGGATCAAGTCCGGGATGGAGCCTTTTGTCTACAGTGCGGATCTCTTTTAAATTATGAGGGCTTCGTTTACGGACAACTGGGGTCATACCACTGCCCAAAATGCGGCTTTCACACCCCTACTGCCGATTATTCAGGCGAGGTGTTTCGAGGACAACTTAAGGTCTATGTGGCCAATCAGCCCGTGCAGAATTTGCCCCTGCCGGTACTCGGTCTTTTCAATGCTTATAACACCCTAGCCGCTGTCGCCTGTGCCCGTTTAATGTCCATTTCCATGCCCACCATTGCCCAAGGATTATCTCTTTATCAGGCCCCGATGGGGCGGATGCAGGTGTTTAACAGCCAACCGCGTACCGTCCTTAACCTAATTAAAAACCCCACCGGCTGCGATAGCGTTCTACAAGCCATTGCCAGTGAACCGGGTAACAAGGTCCTATGCATTGCTATCAATGACCTGGCCGCCGATGGACGTGATGTTTCCTGGCTTTGGGATGCGGATTTTGAGTTGACTGTGGAACAGGGCCAATTCATTCACTGTGTAACAACAGGTCTGCGTGCTGAAGATATGGCCTTGCGTCTGAAGTACGGTGATTTTCCGGAAAAGAACTTGTCTTGTCATGTCCCCTTAGAGGAAGGTCTGGACGTAGCCCTGTCTACCGCACACATCTACGGGGATCTGCCTGTATACGTTCTATCTACTTACACGGCCTTATATCCCCTGGCACAACTGTTGGCAAGGAGAGTGTCCGTCTATGTGCAAGCCACTGAGAATCGGCCATCTGTATCCTGAGCTTCTCAACCTATATGCAGACAAAGGCAACATCCAAGTATTAGTACACCGCTGTCAGTGGCGAGGACTGACCACAGAAGTCACTCCGGTTTATGGAACAGATACGTACCACTTGCAAAACTTTGACCTCGTCCTATTGGGGGGAGGGTCAGACCGAGAGCAGGAACTTGTAGCACAGACTCTTTACCCTCGCCGACAAGAGTGGCAATCCGCCATTTCTGACGGACTGCCTTTACTGGCAATTTGTGGCGGATATCAATTGCTGGGTGAATTCTATCAACTCGCAGATGGACACAAGGTACCTGGCTTGGGTATATTAGACATGCAAACTGTGGTCAGCCAGCCCAGGTTGATTGGCAACATTGGCATTGATTCCCCATGGGCGGGCAGAATTGTTGGCTTTGAAAACCATGGCGGACGCACGACACATCACCACAATCCGCTGGGTCAAGTCTTGCACGGCCATGGTAATAACGGAATCGATGGTCAAGAAGGCGTGCACTTCCAGAACGTGATTGGTACCTATATCCACGGACCTCTTTTACCAAAAAATCCACAATTGGCGGATTTTATTTTACAAACAGCCCTTGACTACGCTGGCGGTAATCTGATTTTACCCCCCCTACCGGACAACCTAGAGAAAGCAGCTCAACAGGCCTTTATGGAACGTAGATTGCGATAAGTGGGACACAACCATTCTCTACTAAGGCAAATGGGCACGCCTTTTCCAGACTTTCCATCAAACATGTGGAAAGGCGCGCTCAAAAACCAAAAATACTCATTCCACCGTCCACTGTCAGGGTATGCCCAGTGACGTAACTGGCTGCATTTGAAGCGAGAAATACAACCGGACCCACCAATTCCTGAACCTCGCCCACCCGCCCCAGAGGTGTCCTGGAAACAACTTCCCCGTAATATTGTAAGTCTGACAACACTTGCTCACTTAAGGGAGTACGAAAATACCACGGGGCAATCCCATTGACTCGAACCCCATACTTTCCCCATTCCATGGCCAATACCTTGGTCATTTGAATGACACCTGCCTTGGCCGCACCGTAAGCCACACCCGTGCGTAAAGCCACCAGCCCCCCTACCGAACTAATGTTGATGATGCTGCCCTGGCGGCGTTCCACCATGTGCTGACCCACTTGCTGTGCGATAAAAAAAGCTCCCCGTAAGTCAGTGTCAAGGACAGCTTGCCACTGTGCCACACTCACCGACAGGGCAGGAACGCGAATATTCATACCTGCATTGTTCACCAATGTATCCACCGGGCCCTCTGCCAAAACATCAGCCACCAACCGAGAAATGCCGTCAGTGTCCCGTAGATCACAAAAGTGCGTGCTCACCCAGACAGAGGACCGTGCTTCTCGCACACTGGCAACGGTATCAGCCAATGCTTGGGCATCTCTACCCTGCAGAGCCAAGTCCGCTCCAGCAGCCGCTAGCCCTATGGCCACCGCTCGGCCAATTCCACGGCTAGCCCCCGTCACAAGCGCACGCTTGCCCGTCAAATCAAACAATGGATGATTCATGTGATATCCCCCTCCCCTGTATGTAGCCACTGAGGTCACCTAGAGTGACCATGACAGTTAAAGAAGCGCTGTTCAGTTATTCGCGCAATGCGGGGACTCCAGCAGGTGGTCCCTGGTGTGCCATGAGAGCGCTGCGCACTTGCGTCCACAGGGGTTGTGTCTGCTGGTGTTGATAATCGTAAGTCAACATAATTGCTTGCCCACGGGCCGTCCACTGGCCTGCCGCGTTATGGACCGCTTGTTCCACACGGAAGCTACTGGTCCCTAAGGACCCAATCCAGGTCAACACCTGGATTTTTTCTGCATATTTTACTTGCGTGAGAAAATCACAGCGAGCTGAAGCCACAATTAAATTCCACTTTTCCAGATCTAAAGTTGGATTGAAGACACGGAACAGTTCCATCCGAGCTTCCTCTAAATAAGTAAAATAAACTGCATTGTTCACGTGCCCCAAACTATCGCATTCTCCAAAACGCACAACAATATCATGGATCCACACTGGCCTTCCTCCACTCCAAAAGCTATTCAGTTTCATTAGTTTTACTTATTCTACCCCTATTTCAGTACCAAAACTGTGATACCATTCTACCGGGTGGCCTCTCGATGCACAATTGCTAACGTACAGCGAGAGATACAGACGAGTCGATTCGCCTCATCTGTAATGCGAATTTCCCACACCATCGTACTTTGTCCCCGATGCAAGGGTATGGCCGTAGCAGTGACTATCCCTTGACGCTTCGGACGAATGTGATTCGCATTCAGTTCCAATCCCACCACAGCCTCTGTCTCCTGATCCACGTTCAACCATCCAGCCAAACTAGCAGCCGATTCTGCCAGCGCCGCAGAGGCCCCTCCATGCAACATTCCGTAGGGTTGATGTGTCCGTGAGTCCACAGGCATGGTCATCACCACGCAGTCCTTATCCATACGCACCACTTGCATCCCTAGGTGTTCCATCATAGTCCCCTGTAGTGCCTCGGGTGTCGCTGAACCTTGATTCATTGGACAATTCCCTCCTTAGCAAGATGTAGCGCTGCTTGATACAACACTTGGGTGCCCATGATGCAATCGACAGGAGATGTCCATTCTTCCGGTTGATGACTGATGCCCTCCCGGGAAGGGACAAAGACCATTCCCACTGGACACAAATCCACCAACTGCATCCCATCATGTCCTGCACCACTGACCAAATCAAAACCGGAAACACCCAATTCCTCACAGGACTGGTGTAACACACCTCGCAACGAGGGTGCACACTCAACAGGTGCAATTCGCTGCAAAGTTTGCACTGTTACGTCAACATTACGTCTTAGGCAAGCCTTTTCCACCTGCTCTAGGATCCGTTGCTCCGCCTGATTTCGCAGCGATTCTATTGCGTTCCGCAAATCCAAGGTTAAAGACACCACACCGGGAATGATATTGACACCTCCGGGCTGCACCGTGAGCTTTCCCACAGTAGCGACGCACCCCGGCACATCTTGTGCCACTTGCTCCATCACGAGCATCGCCTCGGCCGCTGC
Organism: Alicyclobacillaceae bacterium I2511; assembly: GCA_003584005.1. Taxonomy (GTDB): domain Bacteria; phylum Bacillota; class Bacilli; order Alicyclobacillales; family Alicyclobacillaceae; genus QXHL01. The sequence continues at coordinate 33,416 of QXHL01000003.1, forward strand.
CGCTAAAGCATCTTGGCGCAAAGTCATGGGTGTTGCCCCTGCATGCCCACTCATCCCCTTAAACGTGAAATTCAGCCAAAGGGGACCGGCTATCCCACTGACAATTCCAATCGGCAATCCTTGCGACTCCAAAACTCGTCCTTGTTCAATATGCAACTCCAAATAAGCGAACACCTCGCTTGAGCTGCGCACCGCCCTGTCTATCTGAGCCGGGTCCATTCCATAGGCCTGCATAGCCCATCCCAGGGATCTCCCCTGCGCATCTCGGTGACGATCCAGTTCTGCAGGTGCCAACCGACCTGCAACAGCGCGACTACCAATCATCCCAAAACCAAAACGAGCTCCTTCCTCGTCTTCAAAGACAACTACTTCGATAGGGTGACGAGTTTGAACACTTGCTTCAGTCATGGACTGTACCACCTCGATGGCGGCGAGTACGCCTAGTGGGCCATCAAAATTGCCCCCATGTGCCACCGAATCCAAATGAGAACCCAGCCACACAGCAGGTGCAGCCGCATCTGTGCCCTCACGACGGCCAAACAGGTTTCCCACGGCATCTTCCCACGTGTCTAAGCCAGCCTGCTGCATCCAATAACGAACCCTTTCCTTGGCCGCCCACTCATCACAGCTGTAGGAGAAGCGTGTGACACCCCCCGATGCATCTCGTCCAATATCGCCAAGCTCCTGCAACCTTTTCCATAACCGATCTGCTTGAACCAATTCTTTCACCCCCTGTCAATACTGCTGTTTTGTGTCGACAATTCCATGCAGGGTCTGTCCATGCACATACCGCAACAAATTTTCGGCAAAGAAGTGACAGGCCTTTGTCACATTGGTGGGACCAGACAAATGAGGGGTTACCACCAGGTTAGGGGTGGACCACAGGCGACTGTCTGGTGCAAGCGGTTCTTCGACAAACACATCCAACACGGCCCCACGAATTCTCCCCGCTTGAACAAAAGCCAGTAAAGCCTGTTCATCCACGAGTTCACCGCGCCCCACGTTAACGATAACAGCATTTGCTTTCATTTTGCTCAAAATTTCAGCCTGCACAACACCGCGAGTCTGAGCGGTCAACGGCAGGGTCAACACCAAAAAATCCAAGTCATGCACAAACTCTGGCCACTGCTCAGGACCAAAGCGACAATCCAAAATACCCATCCCATCCCTGTGGGCCGTCATTCCATAAACGCGCATGTCAAAGGCCCTGGCTTTGCGGACCACTTCACGACCGATGGACCCCACCCCAGCCACACCCATGACCTTTCCGGACAGCCCTGGTAGAACCCTTTGTTGCCACAGATGTGCCTGCTGTGCGAGTTGCAACGTTTCAATTTGCTTGGTCAAAAACAATACATAGGCAAAAACATACTCAGCAATATCCACTCCAAACTGGTCGACAATACGTGTTAGAAGAACACTTTGGGGCCACGGACTGGATAAATTAAATGCCTTGTCAACGCCCGCCCCAGTCCACTGTACCCAGCGCACGTCCAAGCCAGCGGCCAGTAGTTGCACAGGAACCTGCCAGCCGAAAATGACCTCCACATCCTTCAGATTCGCTAAGGCAACATTCAATTCTTCAGCCCAAAGAACATTGCGCAACCCCAACTCTTGCAGTGTTGTCGCATACTGCCTGGCCTGCGTGGAATGATAAACCAACACCCTCGTTTGAACTGAACTCAAAGTCGTTTGAACTGAACTCAAAGTGATGTGACTAGCATTGTTCATGCCCCTCTTTCCCCCTTTATGCACCCTGCATGCGCGGTCGCAACGGGCTTGTGCCGAAATACCAAGTGTTCAAGCAGCAGCACCAAAAGCACCCCAACAAGTAATCCGTTTCCTAACAAATAGCCAATGAGTGGGGGTAAATCTACCCAAGCCGTTGAAGGGACGAAAAATATTCCGACCCCAGACATTATAGACATACTGATGACATATAGGTCCCGTTGATTTAGAGGCATCGACTGAAAGTCTTTCAGCCCTAGTCCCAGCAACTGGCCAAATACAACAAACAAAACCGCATAGCCTACGGATTCTGGAAGGGTTGCTAAAAGGTTCCCTACCACAGGAACGCAGGCAATGACCACAAGTAGACCATTGGCTAGTAAAAAGGGTAAACGAGCGGAAATTTTCGAGAGTTGAACAAAACTTGCTGATGTAGCTAAAGGGACATTGCCAACAACCCCAAATACCCCTGCCAGCGCCGTGCCCAAGCCTGAAATCAAGGTTGCCCTACGAAACTGGTTAGGCTGTGCCTGCACCTCCGTTGCATGACCCATGGCGTATACACTCGAAATTAAGTTAGACAACAGCACTACCGCTGTAAATAAAGCGGTAATTGCGACACCCCACTGCAAACGGGGAATCCCAAAAGGGAATACTTGGGGAACAGCCAGGACGAGATGTGCCGTGGCCGGTAAACGGCCCCATCCCAATAGGGCAAACGCTGCCCATCCAATTGTCAGTGCAATGAGCACCGCAAAATTGCGTACCATCCCCCGCCCCTTGTTCATTAAGAATACCGTCAGAACCACTAAAGCAAGCGACACTAGCGCACTCCTGGGATGGATGAGTGCTCCGGCAGCACTGCCCATCCCTAAAATACCACGCAACAAAGTGGCCGCCAATTGCAGAGACAATAAGGTCATAAACACCCCCGTAACGGCTGGCGTAAACAGTCTTCTCACCGGATCTACCCAATTAAATAAAGCCAATAACACATAGAATATTCCCGCTAAAATGAGCCCAAATTCTAATTCCGGACGCAATTGAGACAGGCTTTCTCCCGTGTCCCGAGTCATTTGAATCAGGACCAAGAACACCCCCCACCACATCCCCGCTGGCCCTTCTACAATGGGAACCCGATGCCCCCACCAGGCTTGTGCCATTCCCAACAATCCAGAAACAAACAGAGTTCGTTCGGTAAGTGCTGCCGTACCTTGCACGCTTAATCCTAACGCGGGGCCCAAAACGATTGGCACCGTGATGACGCTGGCAAGGATGAACACAAACCACTGTGTCGCGGCCAAGAACACTACACTAGTACCGAGCGATGACTGTTCGGAACTTCCTTGACTCCGCATGCTTCTCCTCCCCCAAGCAACACCTTCATTGTATCAAATTCGTTAACAGGACAGGTATTTTCGACACCTATTATGCAAAGCCTTGAGACCCACTTGAAAAGCCCGTTATAATTAACGTATAGTCTGCACTTTTCGACAGTAAAGGAGCTATCTTCATGCCCAATCAGTTTTCGAGATTAGAACTTATTTATGGATCCGAAGGAATTTCTTTATTACAACAAAAAACCGTAGCAGTTCTTGGCGCCGGGGGTGTGGGGTCCTATGCAATGGAGGCATTGGCGCGCAGCGGCATTGGCCACCTAGTGTTGATTGATAAGGATGTTGTGGATATCACCAATATTAATCGGCAGCTTCCGGCATTGTGGAACACAATCAACCGTTCCAAAGTCGAGGTCATGAAAGAGCGTATTGCACAAATTAACCCATTGTGCAGGGTTGAAGCGCTGCAAATTTTTTTCAACGAATCAAATCGTTCTACACTGTTTGATTATAATCCGGACTATGTCGTCGACGCCATTGATATGGTTTCTGCAAAAATCATGCTCATTGCGGATTGCATCCACCGCGACATCCCTATTGTAGCCAGCATGGGAGCGGCCAACAAGTTAGATCCCACAGGGTTTCGCGTGATGGATCTCGCCGACACAAAGGTCGACCCAATTGCCAAGATATTGCGACGAGAGTTAAGAAAGTTAGGCATTGAACGAGGTGTAAAAACCGTCTGCTCACTAGAGTCTCCCCGCCCGCTAAGAGAAGCGGTTCGACACAATCCCGCCGCCAATTTAGACAATTCCACCCCTGTGCGCAAAACAAGACAGCCACCTGCTAGCACAGCTTACGTGCCCTCGGTGGCTGGTCTCATTCTCGCCAGTGTCGTCATCCATGACTTGTTGGGAGTTCACTTGTAGGTTTGAATCAAACTGCTTAGCTACGAGGCAACACGACAGAAAGGGCACAGCGATCTGGAATAAAATGGTCTTTCAATCGCTGATTAGCTTGCCCCAATGTCATCCCTTGCAGCACTGAGGCCGTATCAAAAACGTTTGCACCCTTCAGATGATACGACATCATGGCTCGGCCAAGGTAGCCTGGGGCATCCAGAGTGCTGTAAAATCGGCCAATGGCCTTCCGACGACAACGTTCAAAATCCTCTTCCGACAATCCAATGTCCTGAAATTTACGAACATGATTCAAAATTTCCTGATACAAGTTTTCTGGATGACTGGTATTCCCCCCCACTAGGGAATACCCATACCCCGCAGTCAACTCATATTCCCAACCGAAAGAAGCGTCAATTTTTCCTTGGTCAATTTGTGAATGATAAAACTCACTGCTATGACCAAACAATACATCCAGCACGAGCCCTGTCAGCAATTCTTGCTCTAGCAAAGACTGACCCTGTTGTCCTGCAGAATCCTTCCATCCCACCAAGCAACGAGCCTGACTCACCGCTAAACTGATTTCGCCACGAGTCCGATTCACCCCTACAGGTTCTACCGGGTAATTTCGTTCCACCAAAGGTACGGGAGAAAAAGTTTTACGTTCCTGGTTTTCCCGCACTGTCTTCATCATTTGTACCTCGTCAAATCCCCCTACGGCAACAAAGACCATATTGGCAGGGTGATAAAAGCTGTCATAACACCGATATAAAATCTCCTTATCAATCTTTGCGATACTCTCTTGAGTTCCCGCAATGTCGATGCGAACAGGGTGTTCTGCGTACAAATTCCGTAACAATTCATAAAATGCTCTCGTGTCAGGGTTGTCCTGATACATCTGAATTTCTTGCCCGATGATACCCTTTTCCTTTTCCACTGTCTGCTCCGTAAAATACGGTTCCTGAACAAAATCCAACAGAGTTGCAACGTTTTCTGCTATGCTCCCTGTTGCAGAAAACAGATAGGCTGTCATATCAAAGGTGGTAAATGCATTTGCAGAAGCACCGTTACGGGAGAATTCAGGAAAAACATCCCCCCGTGGAGAATCGAACATCTTGTGTTCAAGAAAGTGAGCAACTCCGTCCGGTACCGCTGTAAATTTTGTCTCTCCTGCGATGCGAAATGTCCTGTCAATAGACCCGTAGTGTGTGGCCAACGCACAAAAGGATTGGCGAAAGCCAGGCTTAGGAAGCAACAGCACATGCAGTCCATTGGCCAACTGTTCTTCGACAACCCGAATCCCCAGTTGCTGATGCTCATGCACCTGCATGGGCTGCCGCCTCCTCACCGTGTAGAAAATAAATGGTATCCAACTGTAAATGCGCTGCCGCAGCGGCCACATCCTCTTTTTTAAGCTTACTCAATTGTTCCAATATATCCTGAGTGTCTCGCAGGCTACCCGCAAGCACACCTTGAAAATGGATGTCTGCCAGAGTCAAGGGCTGATCCATTGCCTGCATGTACTGATTGCGTAGCCCTCTACGTGTAAACTCCATCTCCTCGTCTGTAATTTCACCGCTCTGAAGAGCAGTAACCTGTTCCATCGCGATATCTGTCACTTTATCCTTATTGGACATCTCTATCCCACTCTGTACTACTGTCATCCCTGTTAACCCATCCAAACGACTGGACGCATAATAGGCCAACCCAGCCCGTTCCCTCACATGCACAAACAACTTCGAGTGTGGAAACCCGCCCAATATTCCGTTTGCAAACAGCAAAGCCGGGTACTCTTTATCCCCATAGCCAATCCCTGTGCGAAAGCCGAGGTTAAGTTTCCCCTGCACCACATCCTGCACCTCAGCCACTTGCCGTACTTGTCCCGCTCGCACGAGGATGGCCTGCGTATAAGTAGAATTTATTCGACTGACGGTGGGAAACACGGGAGCTAAAATTTCTTGCACCTCGCTTACCATTCCTTCGGGATGGGCAAATCGGCCAACTAAGTAAACATAAATCTCTGCTTCCCGCAATAGCTTTTGCTGCGCGTCCCACAGTTGTGAAGCCGTTATTCCTGTCAGATCTTCAAGCAGACCTAAACGAGGCAAGCCCGCAGGTTCATCTTCACACATTGCAGCTAAGCAGCGCTCAAGGGCATAAGCAATTTTATCATCCATCAGGGATTCAATTCGCTTCTTATGCAAGGTTTTTTCGCGTGTCACTGCGGCCATAGAAAACCTTTCCGGTCCTCCAGAAGGATTGCCAATCAGTTGGGCCACAAATTGCAATAGGTCATGAAAAACACCCTGTGCCACAGTAAAAACGGTCTCATCGGGTACACTGGCGTACAACTCCGCTACCTGAACATCGCCCCGCTTGTTGCTTAGCGTACGCACGGAAGCACCCAATAGGGTTTCCGCATAACGGGAAACTGCCAACGGAGTAGGATGTGCTGAAGTCCCTTCCAGCCACAAGTAGGGTAAAAGCGCCCAAGGTGTCAAAGTTTCTCGCCGTAGGGGTGTCACCAACTTGACAGTTAAGTGACGAGTGTGAAACTGTTTGGAGGGTAGTACTTGAATATGAACCCGCCCAGACCTATAACTTTGAAATTGTTCCTGAATATCGGCCATCCTCAGTCCTCCGAAGAAAAAAGTCAAACTGATGTTCATTATATCCCACGGGCGCTCTTCCATCCAATCTCACTTAACAAATAATTAAATCAACTTAAAATAATATCCGCATCGAATTTATTCAATGAGATACCTGGTTGCGAGCCGCAGACTGTGCAATATCAAAATCAGACCGAGAAATAATTTGCGCGTTCCGGATCCACTGTTGCACTTCCCGATTCATGCGGGGGGCAACGTACTTTGCGGCTCCGTGACGCGCAATTACTTCGTGTTTTGAAAGATGGTGTTGAGTCAAACAATGAAAGTTTGTTAAGGCCTCCATCAGTTCACCACAAACAGGACACTGAAACAATGAAACCCCTTCCTTCGTACGCCACATCAACTGCTGTTACCGAAATTTATACGGCTAATGGTTTGGCCTTATGCCCGCCTCTATTTGCTGATTATCCAACATATTCAATCCCAATCAACCCTGTTCACAGGTCGACAAACCTTGTCGGTTGAAATGAGGATTCCCGGTAGTATATGATGATTCTGTTGTACACACACATAGCCATTGAGGGGGAATTCTGTTTGGCATTTGTTATTACGTCACCTTGTATCGACGAGAAGGCTGCGGACTGTGTGGAAACTTGCCCGGTGGACGCCATCCACGAGGGTGCAGACCAGTATTATATTGACCCTGACACCTGTATCGACTGTGGTGCCTGCGAGGCTGTCTGCCCAGTGAGCGCCATTTACCAAGAAGACTTCGTTCCAGAAGAGGAAAAGTCATTCATCGAAAAAAACAGAGCCTTCTTTCAAAAGTAAGTTACCGTGTGTCCGGAAAGGGAGCAGGACAGACCCTATCCGGACAGTCTCTTGTAGTAAAAACGTTAAATATTCGGACAAATTACTCACTTCCCAGTTTGATACCAGGGTCCCATCAAGTTCAGTGGACCCTTGCTGTCAGGCGATAAAGATATATATACATTTACAAAAGTGTTGGATAGCCCCACAGATAAAGAAAAAGTGCCAGAGATAAGAATTAACCATCAGGCGGATCTGCGCAATCCCAAAATCATTTCAACACACCCGTCCAGTGCAGCCAGACCACTGCCGAACTGAGCGAGAACACCGCCGCCGCGAACAAAGCAACCTCTAACTGAATTCTATCCTGCCTGCGCATTGTGCCACCTCCCGGTCCACATACCCAACCCCAGCGGACCGCATCCTAGTATGCCCCCATTTCGACCTCCTGTAACCAGTTATTCCGTTATAACAAAATAATCACATCTGAAGGACCACGAGAAAACCCGTCTTGGATTGAACCAAGACGGGTGTCGAAATGTGAAGCACAAGGGATGTGAAGCGAAAGGATAGATCTGAGGATATAAAATCACATATTGCGCCGATAGCGTCCCCCCACTTCATATAAAGCCTGCGTAATTTGACCCAAACTTGCCACTTGGACAGTTTCCATCAGTTCTGCAAACAAGTTCCCACCGGATTTTGCCACCTGTTGCAAACGTTCCAAGGCAGGTCCGACCTCTTGCGCATGTTGTTCTTGGAAAGCCCGTAAATTTTCAATTTGCGCGTCCTTTTCTGTTTTGTTTGCTCGAGCCAATTCAATTTTTTGTGGCACATAGCCGGGTTCAAGTGTCATCGGGTTAATAAATGTATTCACCCCGATGATAGGCAACTGACCTGAGTGTTTAAGTTGCTCATAGTACATCGATTCCTCTTGAATTTTTCCACGTTGGTATTGCAACTCCATGGCCCCTAAAACTCCACCCCGGTCATTCAGCCGCAAAAACTCTGCCAACACCGCTTCTTCCACCCAGTCCGTCAATTTTTCCATGATAAAGGAACCTTGCAATGAATTCTCATTTTTTGTCAATCCAAACTCCCGATTAATAATCATTTGGATGGCCATTGCCCGGCGTACCGATTCCTCTGTGGGAGTTGTAATCGCTTCGTCATAGGCATTTGTGTGCAAGGAATTGCAGTTGTCGTTGAGTGCAATCAAGGCTTGTAACGTGGTGCGAATGTCATTAAAATCAATTTCTTGAGCATGCAGGGAACGCCCAGAAGTCTGGATGTGATATTTCAGCTTTTGGCTACGTTCGTTGGCACCATACTTATATTTCATCACAACAGACCAAATCCGGCGCGCTACCCTACCAATTACAGTATATTCAGGATCCATCCCATTACTAAAGAAAAAGGAAAGATTTTGAGCAAAGTCATCCACCTTCATACCCCGAGACAGGTAGTATTCTACATACGTAAAGGCATTTGCAAGCGTGAATGCCAATTGCGTCAACGGGTTTGCTCCCGCCTCCGCGATGTGATAGCCACTGATACTCACGGAATAATAATTTCGAACATGGTGTTCAATAAAGTACTGCTGAATATCGCCCATCATGCGCAAAGCGAATTCAGTGGAAAAGATACAGGTGTTCTGCCCTTGGTCCTCCTTCAAAATGTCCGCTTGTACGGTCCCCCGCACTTTGAACAGGGTCTGTTCCTGCAGTTGCGTATACTCGTTACTGTCCGGACTGTGCCCAGTCTGCTCCACAAACCGGCGCACCTGTTGACGAATTGCCGTATTCATATACATGGCCAAAATTTCTGGTGCCGGACCGTTGATGGTCATAGAAACGCTGGTGTTGGGGTCGCACAGATCAAATCCCCCATATAACTTTTCCATGTCTTCCAATGTGCAGATTGAAACTCCACTTTCACCTATTTTCCCATAAATATCTGGACGTTCATCTGGATCTTCCCCATAAAGAGTGACACTGTCAAAAGCCGTCGATAGCCGTTTGGCAGGATCGTTTTTCGATAAATAGTGAAAACGCCGATTGGTTCGCTCTGGTGTGCCCTCACCCGCAAATTGTCGTCGTGGTTCCTCGTCTGCCCGTCTTAAAGAAAATACACCCGCTGTAAAGGGAAACTCACCCGGGACATTTTCCTCCATCGACCAGCGAACAATCTCTCCCCAGTCCTGAAAGTTTGGGAGTATCACCCGCGGAATCCGGGTACCCGACAGCGACACCGTAAATAAGGGTTGACGAATCTCCTGATTGCGAACACGGGTGACAAACTCTTCCCCCTCATAGCGCGCCCGTTTACGCTGCCACTCGTCTAAAATAAGCTTTGCATCGTGATCCATTTGATTCCATGTCTGGTCATACAGTTTTTGAAGGACAGTTGTTGGCGTATCCTGAAAGGAAGCAGATGTGTCTGGCATAGGCTGCGTTTTGTTAAGAGTTGCTAATGCCCCCCACAACTGAAAGGCCTGCCGTGCCAGGTCCTCCTGATGCTGCACCCGCTGATGATAGGCGCGCACAGTTTGGACAATTTCCTGCAGATACTGCACCCGGTCCCCAGGAATGATTCCCGTCACCGATTTTTGTATATCCCCTGCAGACTCGTGACTTTCCGGAAATGCAGCCATTTTATCTCGAATCGCTTGTACAAGTGCCTGGTAAAATCGATTTGTACCCGAATCGTTAAACTGGCTGGCTACTGTGCCATACACGGGCATCTCCTCAGGACGACTGGAAAAGGCGTTGCGATTCCGTTGCACCTGTTTCTGCACGTGATGCAAAGCATCTTCCGCACCGCGGCGGTCAAACTTATTGACAACGATTAGATCCGCGTAATCCAACATGTCAATTTTTTCTAATTGTGAAGGTGCGCCAAATTCCGCCGTCATTACATAAACTGCAATGTCTGCAATTTCCGCCACTTGAGCATTCCCCTGGCCGATGCCACTCGTTTCGACTAAAATCAAGTCAAACCCGGCTGCACGAACCACATCCATTGCCTCCTGAATCGCTGCGGACAATTCGCTATGGGACTGACGAGTGGCTAGACTTCGCATGTAAACGTGGGGGCTGTAAATGGAATTCATGCGTATGCGGTCCCCTAACAAGGCACCTCCTGTCTTTTGACGGGACGGATCTACAGACAAAATGGCAATCGACATGTCCGGAAAATCAAATAAAAATCGTCGCACCAGTTCATCTGTTAAAGACGACTTTCCCGCCCCACCCGTACCAGTGATGCCCACCACAGGCACAAAACCAGCCCGCTCCTTCACGGCCGCCATCACGTCCCCATAGTGGGCCACAGGCAATTCATGCTTAGCCTCCGCAAACGTAATGACTTTCGCGATAGCACGCGGTTCACTCACACGCAAATCAGCAATTAGCTCCTCTATCCCCAAATCCTTTGGCCTATCACACTGTCGCAACATCTCATTGATCATTCCCTGCAGGCCCATTTTCTGTCCATCTGCAGGGGAAAAGACCCTGGCAATTCCGTAGGACTCCAATTCCTCCATCTCTTCTGCGACAATGACACCACCCCCGCCGCCAAAAATACGGATATGGCCTGCCCCTTGTTCACGTAAGAGGTCGTACATGTACTTAAAAAATTCCATGTGTCCACCCTGGTAAGAACTAATAGCGATTCCGTCCGCATCCTCCTGTATCGCCGTAGTAACAATTTCCTGTACGGAGCGATTGTGGCCCAAGTGTATCACCTCGGCCCCAGAACTTTGTAAAATTCTCCTCATAATATTAATGGAGGCGTCATGGCCATCGAACAAACTGGAGGCAGTGACAAAACGCAAAGTTCGGCTTGCACGATACGGTTCCTTTTCCTGACTGGCTGTAAAATCAAAAACCGTTTTTACATCCACTTGCGACTCCGTCGATAAGCTGCCCTCAGACGTGCTAAAAACGTCCCTATCCATAATGCAATTCCTCCCTTGTGACTGTGAACTCGTTCCACTTTTCACTTAAACATCGCAGGCTTGCATCAGTCGCTCTGTTTGCCTAGCTGCAAAGTCTGTGAAACTCATGCTGCTTAAGGCCCAGCGTCGAAAAGCCCACATTTGTCCGGCCACCACAATATCATGTGCCAACAATGGCACATTCTTGATGCTTGTACGCAGAGACCCATCGTGAATTCCTTCTTGAAGCAAGTTTTCAAATACCCTTGTAATTTCAAATTCCTGGCGCAAAACTTCATGCAAAAATGGGGGGGACAACGACTTACTCTCTTGATAAATGAGCAGCACTTCATCCTGCATGCCGTCCATCACGCCAATAAAAGCTTGAATACTTTGGCGCAGGCGCTCTGCAGCAGGACCCTCGACAGCCAAACTCGCCTTCAATTGTTGTAGAATAGTTTGATGAATGTGCTGGCAAACCAAAAATAACACGTCTTCTTTAGAGGCCACGTATTCGTACAGAGCTCCTGTGGACAGTCCACTGGCTTTTGCAATGGCCCGCGTTGTGGTGCGGTGAAAACCCTTCTCCGCAAACAACCCCACCGCCGCATGCACAATTTCTGACCTTCTTTGCCGGATGCGCTCCGGGTCTTTCACCTGACTGGAAATCGTGATGGTCATGGGAGACCCCCTATCTGACTGAGCGCTCGCTCACTTCACTGTTATTGTATGAAAGCGATTGCCACGGTGTCAAGCGGCAGTTAGGCACGGACAGGGCATTATTCACACCGCTTGGGATGTGGTACACTGCGATTGAAAATTGTCCCGAACAGGGAATGGCAGGAGGAACCCCATGTCTGAAGAAACCTTACCCGCCCAGGCTACTGAATCAACCAGGCCGGAAATAGTTCTTGGGGCCAACGTATCCATTGCGAAAACCGGATTATTGGCTGCAATCCAAGAAACCCTTAACTATAACGCGAATACCTACATGATTTATACGCGCAGTAACCGTGGCGGAAAGGCACGGCCAATTTCTGAGTTTCATCGCGAAGAAGGCCTAGTCCTGATGCACGAACATGGAATTTTTGATCCAGTGGTCCATTTGTCCTACTTAGTGAACCTCGCCAGTCCAAAACAAGACACCTGGGAGTATGGCATCTCCATCCTTAGCGAAGAAATTCAACGTGTCGAGTATTTGGGTTTCCAAACCATTGTCTTTCATCCAGGAAGCCATGTCGGACAGGGTGAAGACTACGCTATTCCAAGAATTGCAGAAGCTCTCAACGGGATTCTATCTGGCGAGGAAAAAATCACCCTGTGTTTAGAAACGATGGCGGGTGACGGTTCAAAGGTGGGTAATTCTTTGGAACAAATTGCGGACATCATTGCACGCGTTGAACATCAAGAAAAGCTCGGGGTATGTATGGATACCTGTCACAATTACAGTTTTGGGTATGACATTGTAAATCACTTCGACGAATTTTTAGAAAAATTTGATCAAACCATTGGCCTAGACAGATTAAAATGCGCACACATCAACGATTCCAAGACGCCCTTTGGCTCCCACCGAGACCGTCATGCCAATATCGGCGAAGGTTCCATTGGTCTAGAAGCCTTGCGACATATTGTGCATCACCCGGTGTTGCGAGGCATTCCACAAATTTTAGAAACTCCCGGTGGCAAGTATAAATCTGAAATCAGCTTGTTGCTCAATCCAGAACTACAGTAACCTTATGGAACAATGCACAAGGTCAAGGGCTCTGTCTTGGACAAAGCTCTTGACCTTGTCATGCAATTCACCGATTTACAGACTGCTTACAGCCTAAACCAGATAGCGCTCCGCAGCAATCACAGCCTGCGCAATCTGACGTTTTTGGGTTTTGGCATTTATCGGTTCAACCCGGGTCAACTTACGCAACACCGCCAGTTGCGTTCGGAGCGTGTCCCCTTCTTCCATCGCAGCCAAAATGGCCTTAGCATGCCCCTCAATGCGACTAAGTGCCTCGCGTGAATAAACCTCTACCATGGCCACTTTCAAACTGGCCTCCTGACCACTGGCTAATGCTTTTTTCGTTCGAAGCAGAGCACTTTCCAAGGCATAGACTTCTGTAATGATGTCCGCCAAATCTGCTAGAATTTCTTGCTCGTCTTTCAAGTTTTGCATGTACTTTTGCACTGCAGTTCCGCCCACAAATAAAAATATTTTGCGGGCCATGTTCAAAATGTGATCCTCAACACCGAGGGGTTCTGTGGTATTCGCCATCGGCATCATGCCCAACAACTCTTGCTGTAACCCCTGTGCAACCTGTAATAGTGGCAACTCGCCCTTGAATGCCTTGCGCAGCAACATATCCGGAATCAACAGCCGATTAATTTCGTTAGTCCCTTCAAAAATTCGGTTGACACGAGAGTCCCTGTAGGCATGTTCCACATAATATTCCTGAACATATCCGTAGCCACCGTGAATTTGAACGCCCTCATCCGCCACAAAATCCAAAGCCTCCGAGCCATAAACTTTGTTCACCGAACACTCAAGCGCATATTCAGCAATAGCATTCGCCACGGTTCGGCCATCCGGATGACCTCCCATCGCGTCTAAACGTCGATCAATTTCTCCGGTGGACCGATACACCATACTCTCCGTCACGTAACAACGCAGGTTCATGTCTGCAATTTTTTGTTGAATCAAAGGAAAATTAGCGATTTCTGTTTGAAACTGTTTCCTTGATTTGGCGTATTTTACGGTTGTTTGAATGACTTCTTTCATGCCACCAACACACCCAACCGCCAATTTATACCGTCCAATATTGAGAATATTAAAAGCAATCACATGTCCGCGACCAGGCTCACCCAATAGGTTTTTGACGGGCACCTGCACATCCTCTAAAATGAGTGAACGAGTGGAAGAGGCTTTAATTCCCATCTTTTTCTCCTCAGCCCCGGTGGAAACTCCGTCATACCCTCGTTCTACAATAAAGGCTGAGAACTTCTCCCCATCAATCTTTGCATAGACAATAAAAACATCCGCAAAGGCTGAGTTTGTAATAAACTGTTTGGTCCCATTGAGCACATAGAACTGGCCATCCGCTGTTAGTTTTGCGGTGGTCTTGGCACCCAAGGCATCAGAACCAGACCCAGGTTCTGTCAAGGCATAGGCTGAAATCCATTCGCCACTAGCAAGTTTCGGTAAGTAATGCTTTTTTTGATATTCGTTCCCAAAAAATACAATGGGTAGTGTGCCAATCCCAACATGTGCGCCATGACTCAAAGCAAACGATCCACCCCGGCTGATATTTTCAGAAATAAGCGCCGAGGTCACCTTGTCTGCACCCAATCCATCGTATTCTTCAGGAACGTCTGCGGCAAGCAGTCCCAGTTCACCGGCCTTATGCAATAGTCGCACGGTCAAGTCCCAGTCTTGATGCTCTAGCGTATCTGCGTTGGGACGAATTTCCCCGTCTACAAAAGCACGTGTGGTTTCTACAATCATCCGATGCTCCTGTGTAAAATCTTCCGGTGTAAAAATATCGTCTGGTGTGCTGGATTCAATCAAAAATGCTCCACCTTGCACCAACTTTATTGGATCTGTCCCCATAAAAAACACTCCTTTATGGATGAAAGTTGCAATGATAGAAGTTGTAATGATAGAAGTTGTAATGATAGGAATTGCACTCGTGACTACAACCTATGCGCCCCTACGTACCGTTAATGCAACCGAAAATTTTTTCGGACGCGTTCCCATTACAACCGTTCAAACACGCCTGCTGCACCCATACCGCCGCCAATGCACATGGTCACAAGTCCAAAGCGGCCATCTCTCCGTTCCAATTCATTAAGAATCGATACGGTTAACCGAGCTCCGGTACAACCCAGCGGATGTCCCAAGGCGATGGCCCCTCCGTTGACATTCACTCTTTCTTCATTCATCCCCAAAGTACGGATAACATGTAAGGACTGGGAAGCAAACGCTTCATTTAGTTCAATCACGTCGATATCCTGTAAACCCACTCCAGCCAGTTTAAGGGCTTTCGGTACCGCTTCAATCGGGCCCACACCCATGATTTCCGGATCCACTCCAGCGACCGCAAAAGACCGAAATGCAGCTAACGGTTTGAGGCCAAGTTCCCGCGCACGGTCTCTGGACATGACCATAACCGCTGCAGCACCATCGCTCGTTTGCGAAGAGTTGCCCGCTGTCACGGTCCCTGTGGTGGAAAAGGCAGGTTTCAATTTGGCCAAGGCGGCCAAAGTGGTGTCTGCTCTCACCCCCTCATCTGTGTCAAATACCCGTTCCTTCGTAACCAATTGATTGTTTTCATCCACAAAGGTCTCCCGAAATGTCACGGGAACAATTTCGTCTTTAAATTTCCCTGCCCCAATTGCGGACAAAGCCAGTTGATGGGACCGCAGTGCAAATTTGTCTTGATCTTCCCGGGTGATTCCAAAACGTTTGGCAACTTCTTCTGCCGTTAATCCCATCGGCATATACACACCAGATTGGTGTTCCATAAGATAAGGATTAGGTGCCATATTGTAACCCGTCATGGGAACCATGCTCATCGTTTCTACACCGCCAGCCACCATTACATCCGCCATGCCGGACATGATTTGACCCGCTGCGATGGCGATGCTCTGTAAACCGGACGAGCAAAAACGGTTGACAGTCATTCCAGGTACCGAGGTCGGCAAGCCGGCCCGTAAAGCGACAATTCGCGCCACGTTCATTCCTTGTTCCGCTTCAGGCATGGCGCAGCCCAGTACGACATCCTCCACATCTTCTGCGAAAACTTGTGGCACCCGTCGAAACAGGTCCTGCAATACGAAGGCCCCTAAATCGTCTGGACGGGTATTCCGTAGTGATCCTTTAGATCCCTTGCCAATTGCAGTGCGGGCGCCCGCCACAATGACCGCTTCCCTCACAGTGTCAACCTCCTCAATCTATTACGGTAATATTCGGCCAAACCGCTGGCCTAGCGAAAGTTTTGTCCCCCATAACAAAGCAAGTTTAGATTTCAGTTACGCAAAGGTTTTCCTGTAGTGAGCATGTGCTGCATACGTTGCTGAGTTTTTGGCTCACCAACAAGGCTAAGAAATGCCTCGCGCTCCAAGTCTAATAAATACTGTTCACTCACCAGGGTCCCTCGATGTGTCGTTCCACCAGTGAGAACTCGAATCAAGTGGTGGGCAATCTTCTCGTCGTAACTGGAAATATATCCCGATTGTTTCATTGAATTCACACCCGCCTTTAGCAAGGCTGCACCCCCCTCACCCACAACAGGAATGGGCTGGGGATGGCGGGGAAGGTAACCAGTTTTCACAAGCGATAACGCCACCTGTTTTGCGTCATACAACAGGTGTTCCGGATTCACAGTAACGCCATCTGCCGCCCGTAAATAACCTAAGTCCTGAGCGTTTCTGGCGCTTGTGGATACTTTTGCCAGAGCAATGTTTTCAAACGCCTTTTGTACAAATCCATCCAGCCTGGTTTCCACCCCATTGGGAACCCCCTCAATGGCACGCAACAGCATTTCCTTGTTGCCGCCCCCTCCGGGAATGAGGCCAACACCTACTTCCACCAGACCCATATAGGTTTCGGCAGCAGCCTGTACTCTGTCTGCTGGGAAACACATTTCTGCGCCACCGCCTAAAGTCATGGCAAAGGGTGCCGCAACCACCGGTTTTGGCAAATACTTCAGGGTTAAAGCTGCTTGCTGGAACTGATGAACAATTTGGTTTAGCTCATCCCAATTCTCGTCCTGGGCTTCCATCAGCATCAACATCAAGTTGGCACCGACACAAAAATTGCTGCCCTGATTGCCAAGGATGAGGGCATCCCAATTTTTCAACACTTCCTTGGCCGCAATGTCCACCATCTGAATGATATCTGCACCAATGGCCTGTTTGGGAGAATGAAACTCGAGACAAACCACACCATCCCCTAGGTCTACCAGACTGGCGCCTGCATTTTTTCGAATCGTCTTGCCTTGCTCCTGCAAACGTTGCAAAGAAAGGTAGCGTTCTGACTCGGGATATTGTGCAAACCGCCCATCCCCAGTATAAAATAGGGATTTTTGACCCAATGGCCGTTGATAAAAACTCTTTTGACCATTGACCAGCAGATCTTCCACAAAACTGGGGATTTTCTCCCCTTCTTCACGCATCCGTGCCACTGATTTTTCCAAACCTATGGCATCCCAGGTTTCATAAGGTCCAAGGTCCCAGTTAAATCCCCACTTCATCGCATTGTCCACAGCCACAATATCATCGGCAATTTCAAATTGTTTTTCCGCTGTGTATAACAGAGTGCGTTTGAGAATTTGCCAGGCAAATTGAGCTGCAGCATCTTTCCCGTAAACCAAGGCCTGCAGTTTTTGAGCGATTCCCGGTGCAGATTTGGCTGCCTCTAGACTTGACGATTTTAGTTTTTTTCGCGGATGGTACTCCATGGAAGTCAGGTCTAATCCAAAAATTTGTTTGCCTTCGGGGGTTTTCTCCCGCTTGAAAAATCCCTGTCCTGACTTTTCTCCCAGCCATCCTTTGGCAACCATTTGATTCAAATAGTCGGGGACAGCAAAGGCAGCTTTTTCGGTAGCATTCGTGAGAGCTGCCTGCACATTCTCAGCGACATGCACCATAGTGTCCAATCCCACCAAATCGAGGGTGCGGAAGGTAGCACTTTTAGGCCGTCCCATGATACGTCCCGTAATGGCATCCACTTCATCCACGCCCAAACCGAACTTCTCCATTTCCTGCATCGTCACTAACAGCCCATAGGTACCAATACGGTTGGCAATAAAGTTAGGCGTATCTTTAGCAACAACCACTCCTTTACCCAGCACCTGTTCCCCGAATTCCGCCATGTCCTTAATTAATTGCTGATTTGTTTCTTTACCAGGAATAATCTCCAAGAGTCTCATATAACGAGGGGGATTAAAAAAGTGTGTACCTAAAAAGCGTTGCTGGAAGTGGGGTGAGCGTCCTTCAACCAAATCCCCAATGGGAATTCCTGAGGTATTGGAGCTGACAATCGCATGGGGCGCAATGACAGATTCCACTTTGGCCAACAACTGACGCTTGATTTCTAAATTTTCTACGACGACCTCAATCACCCAATCGCACTCGGCCAAGCGAGGCAAATCGTCTTCGAAGTTGCCTGTTTCAATTCTGTCCCCATCAGCAACACGGTAAAAAGCCCCTGGTTTAGCCCGTTTAGTAGCTGTCAATCCATTGCGTGCGATTCTGTTGCGCACTTGTGCAGTTGCCAAAGTCCATCCCTTGGCCACTTCCTCAGAAGTCAATTGGGTGGGGAGAATGTCCAACAACAAAACGGAGATGCCCACATTGGCCAGTTGTGCCGCAATAGCGGCACCCATGACGCCGGATCCAAGGACCGCTGCCTTGCGTATTTGCAGTGACACGTTCACAAAACCTCCTGATTCCGGTGGATATCTTAGTACCAACCGGTCGGTAGATTGTTGACTAATCTTATCATATCAAAATGGGGACCATTTGAATAGCCCCCATTTTCGCTCCGTCCAATTTTGTTTGGACACCGGTCACATCAAATCCACGGGAACGGCGTCCCGCAGTTGTTGCACTTGCTCCGAGAATGCCTGTTGCAAACGATTGGTAATCGGTCCCGAGCCAGGGCCTGACCACACAATACGCGTATCTTTTAGTGCCGGCAATAACGTCCCTGGAATAATCTGTGAAGCACTGTGTAAATCACTTTCTCCTTGGTTATCTACTAGAATCTTGGCAACGCCCGCAACTTCTGCAGAAGAACTGGTGATAAACACCTCATCTGCCACAGGTACGCGTTGCCAGACAACCGGTTCTTCTGCCACAGCAATATTCAAACGAGCCGCAAGTTTCAGAACAAATTGGCGTGTAATCCCGTTTAGGATGTGTCGATTTGCTGGAGCCGTGTAGAGGGTGTGCTGAAACACAAACCATACATTGCTCGATCCGCCCTCAGTCACCCTGCCACCTCGAACAAACAGGGCCTCGTCTGCCCCGTTGCGATGTGCCAACTCTTTCGCCAAAACATTTGGTAACAAGTTGATGGATTTAACCCAAACGTTGGTCCATCGCTCATCTGGTCTGGCCAGCAGGGTTAGGCCCTGTGAATTTCCCTTTATCAAGATTCGAGGATACACCGTCAAACTAATCCTTGGCTGAGAGGTATCCGGAAATACATGAATTCTTCGCGTTGCACCGCGGGTCACCTGCCAATACACGGCTGCCTCGGACTCGCCGCTACGGCGTACGGCCTCGTTAATTAGTTGAGTCCACTCCGCCGCCGTGTGTGGATTAGATATTCCAATCGCGGCAAGACCCTTTTCCAATCGCTGTAAGTGTGCCTGTAACAGAAAGGGCCTACCCCCATAAATTTGTACAAACTCATAGATTCCATCGCCAAACTGATGTCCCCGTTCTTCAATAGGTACCTGTGGGCTGTCTAGTTGTACAAACTGCCCATTATAAAATCCAATCGCAGTCATTTGTCTTCCCTCTTTTCTCTTCAGGCTACCCAAATTTTTGAGCCATCCAGGTACACAGGAGGGGTATCAAGATCTTACTGGGGCGGCATTCCCTTGCCAGGGATTTAATGTTCCCCTGGCAAGGGAATGCCGTAGACCCTAGTATTTTTTAGAAGATGTATCCGGCTATGTCAGGCAAAATGGGTTAGTTGAAAACTATAGAATCAAACTTCCTGCTGTGGAACAGAAACACCGTTCAGAATCAATTCCGTTGTAATAGGTGCCACCAATGAAGCGGAGGCAGAACAGTATTTCTCCTCGCTCAAACGAATGGCCCGCCAAATCTTTTTCGCTTCCAAGTCCCCCTTAACTTTGTAAATGAGATGAATATTTGTATAGGCTTGCGGTTTTTCTTCGCGGCGCATCCCGACAGCCTCAATATTCAATTCTTCCAAGGGCTCCCGCATGCGTTCTAAAATTAAAGATACATCTATTCCTGTGCAGCCAATCAATCCCATCAGCAACAACTCCATAGGGCGGGCTCCACTGTCATCCCCACCGTCCTCACGCTTAGAATCCATGGTTATGGTATGCCCCGAAGGTCCAGTTGTGGTAAATCGTCGCTTTCCTTCCCACTGAGCAGTGACTTGCATCTCCATATAATTTTTCCCACCCTTTCGCGCCCATTGTAACATATTCTGATGATATTCGCGGTAATCTTTTCCCATTTCAGCCTTTGGAGACATGCAAAAAACCCCGAAGACCCGGTTCGGGTTTCCCCCCGGTGTCAGAGTAAAATGGAAACACTCCTGCTTTGTCGGGTGTAAAAGAAACATCAATCGATTCATGTGGATTTAGATTATTAGTGAATATGTAGAAATCAGGAATTACAAGATTATGCGGCTGCCCACCCTGATTGACTACTCGCAGATACACAGGAGTTTCAGCAGAGACACGTAAAAAAGCTGGAGAAATCCCATTATCCCGCAGCTCAACAGTCACTTGGGTTTGTGCCAAGGCCATGGCACTGATAGAACACGGGGAAAAAACAGTCGTTGGGGGGGGTTCTGCCGATGCACATAAAGATGGGACAAAGACACCCCAAAGATAGGTAGACGTGCTCAAACTGAGCATGAGACCCCTGGCTGCACCTCTGCACATCCACATCAATCACAGACCCCTCACAATTCGTGGTAAAGAGAGTATGGCCCAATTTATCCGCAGATATGCCAAATAGTAACCAACCATACGGCCACACTACCCATCAGGATTCCATGCAGTACCCCAGCCATTACGTCCGAAAAGTGATGTAACCCTGTGTATACTCGTGACACAGACAACAGCACTGCCATACCTAAGAGAACCTGAAAGTACCCAGGTATATGCATGCATCCAAAAGCCAGGGCAAAAGCGCCTGTACTGTGGTTGCTAGGAAAGGCGTCTCCTCCTTTGTGCACCAGCAAGGGGGAGACTGACAAAAATTCAAAAGGACGAGGGCGACGAACCCAACGAGATAACGGCTCGTTCACAATTCTCCCCATCACCGCTCCGGCAATAGCGGCAAAGGCAGTGCCGCGTAAACAACTTGAACACACCGTACTCGGGAGAATATCTACAGCAACCAATACAATGAGCCCCACCATGTGGACAGGCGTCCAACGGGCAACCACAGTCATCCATGCATTAAACATCGGATGTGTGTCCCAGTATTGCATACAACGGTGCGTAATTCGCTCATCCAAGGAATCTGGAAAATGCAGTTCCATTGTTTTGGCTCCTTACAGAGGTTGTCCGCTGGGCGCTTGTGTTTGCAGCAAACTTAGTCCTCAACTGGCGACTGTATTTCCACCATCTGATGCCCGTTTTTTGGGGTATTCACTGCCCCCTGCCATAAGCGGCACTAAGTCACTTTGCAAAGACTGATCAAAGTGGGGCACATTCTGGAGAACTAGGTCCGCCTCGTGGTTAAAGGTGTACGCCTGATGACTAAAATTTGCGCTGCCCACAAGAAAAAAGCGACCATGGTCGACATCCAAAATTTTGGCATGCATCCACTCCCCTTGCAGGGGTTGGTAAAAGCGTACTGTCGCGCCAATTTTTTTTAGTTCATCTGCGGCCCGACGGTTCGGATACTGGCCTGGGTCTAGCAGCACTTGTACCAATACTCCTCGCTGGGTGGTGGCTTTTAATTCATTTTTGACATCCCAATCGCTCAAGTCAAATGCCTCCATAACCACAGTCTGCCGAGATTGTTGAAGAGCATTTAAGACCTGCCGATGAATATCCGCATCCTCAACCAGAGGCAAGCGAACTTTTGGGGCAGCACTTGGATGACCCTGTGCCCGCAGCCAATCCCAATGGAACAGCGACAAATAAGAGTTGTTTGGGTGAATCATGTAGACAGAGGCATCATTATTGTTCCAACTTCCGGCGCCAAAGTTCATTCCACCCAGCAACACTCCCCCGTCGGGACCGTCTGTAATCAACATCTTCAAGTGCGAAATTCCCTGGTGAATGCGCAGCGATGCTACGGATACACCCGCAGCACGCAGTGCTGGCAGTGCGGTCTTTTGACTATGACGCTCCGTGGCATCCACCACCACTTGCACGGCGACCCCACGGCGTTTGGCCGCAGCAAGCGCGGCAAGAATGTCCGCATCGGACAATTCGTAAATGTCCAGATTGCAAAAGGTACGGCTGTGTTCAATCATGTGTAGTGCCTGTGTCTTGATGTCGTGTTTCCACAACAGCGTCATCCCCTGTTCCGTCACCGGCGCAGGGGCAGTCTGAGAAAATTTTTGCGGTGTTCCACAGGACACCAAGAACAATGTGCTTAACAAGATGCCAAAGGCGGCCCGCAGAATAGTGCGGTGACTCTGCAGAATAGTGCGATGACACATTAGAAAGATGCTATCGCGATGTTTCACCGGGGAAACCCCTTCCTCGTGTGGGTTCAATTTGAACCCCTATTGCTCACGATGAAAAAGTTCGCCTTCTTGGTGAAACTCCCTGTTTTCAGTGGTATGAAATTATACAATTTTGCAATTAATGCTTTGCAACCCCTGCAGGGCAACTAAAATTACGTTTGCAGTTGTGCCTTCTCATCATCCTCAATTCGCCACGCCAGGTAACGCACTCGCCAAGCCTTCCAATTGCCTGTTTGCCATTCTGGATCCAGGGTGTGACGCAAATCGGGATAACAAGTCAATGAAGTTTCCCCATCCAAAGCTATCAATTCCCACAATACAGCCCGTTCTTCCAGCCACAATCCATCAATACTAGGGTATTCAGCTTGTGTCCAACCATCCTTGCAGGCTGTATCCTCATTTAGAATCGAGGCACCCACATTGCTGGGAACAGCCATACTACACTGATGGGTCCGTTCAAGCAGCGACTGTCTCTCAATATCGACATACTCCAGCGCCTGTAGGGGGGACGATTGAACTTCTGCCAACCAGCGATAAGCCACAGCCGCCATGTGGGCACAGGGACGAGCGGGATCGCCACAAGTACACTCAGCCTTCGCCAACACCTGTGCTGTATCTGGAAACAGAGAAATTTCCGACCGCATCAAGGCTTCTTGCACCCCTGGAGACCACACGTTGGCCAACATACTGGCGAGCCAATCGGGTCTGTCTGCCAATAGATTGGCCAGCATCTGTTGCTGAAACTCAGTACTTCGGATACGCGGCAGCCGCACCTCTACACCGCCTGCTGGTAATCCGTTGCCCTTCACCACCGCACACAGTGTATCTGCTTCCAGCCGCCACTGTGTGACGGCTCCCTGCCTAGCCCACTGACGTCCGCGACGCGCCCGCCCTGCTTCTGCCCCCGCTACCACACCGGCCCAGGCTTCAGACACCCAGCCAGACTGTGCCGCTGGACGCCTTCGTTTAGGCGAACCCCCACTCACCATCAATCTTCCTCCTCCAGTGCCGCAGGCAGGTCTAAGGAGAACAAGTCTCGTAAAGACTCATTGTCCATTTCTGTTATCCAGCCCTCCGACTGTCCCACAACCGTGGCCGACAGAGCTCGTTTCGATCGAATTAAGTCATCAATTCGCTCTTCCAAGGTACCCGTACAAACGAACTTGTGCACCTGTACATCTCGCACTTGACCAATTCGAAACGCCCGATCTGTTGCCTGATCTTCGACCGCTGGATTCCACCAGCGGTCGAAATGAAACACGTGATTCGCACGAGTCAAGTTTAATCCTAGTCCACCCGCTTTGAGCGACAACACTAACACCGGTGGCGAATTCACATGTGTTTGGAAATCCTCAATCATGCGCGCCCGTTGTCCGGTACTTAACCCCCCGTGTAGAAAATCAGGACGCCAACCAAACCGACGCTCCAAGGCACTGCACACCACTTCCCCCATGCCGCGGAATTGTGTGAATACGAGGGCTGCTTCCCCCTCTTCCACCACCTCTTCCAATAAATCCAGCAAGCGTCGCAATTTTGCCGATCTGCCAGCATCCGCACTGCCACCGGAAGTCAAGCAGGGGTGATCGCACACCTGTTTCAACCGCACCAGTGTTGTCAGAATTCTACCCCGTCTGGACATTGGGCCTACAGTTTCGTTTAAGCCCGCAAACAGACGATTAATCACCGCCTGATACAAGGCAGCCTGTTCTGTCGTCAACCCAGCATACTCCACCACTTCCCACTTGTCCGGTAACTCCAAGCGAATGTCTGGGTCCATTTTTGTTCGGCGCAAAAGCACTGGTTGCAGAACCTGGTGCAGTTGTTTGGCCACCCTCGTTTCTCCTCGTGACACGATGGGCTCAACAAAGTGATGACGAAACCAAGCCAGAGACCCCAAATACTCTGGCGTGGTAAACTGTAAAATTGACCACAGTTCCTCCAGACGATTTTCCACTGGCGTCCCCGTCAGCGCCAACCTGTGGTGTGAATGCAAACGCAGTACCGCTTGGGCCTGCTTTGTATCAGGATTTTTAATGGCCTGTGCCTCGTCAATGGTCACCACATCCCACGCCTTGGCGGTTAATTG
This sequence comes from Alicyclobacillaceae bacterium I2511, assembly GCA_003584005.1. Taxonomy (GTDB): domain Bacteria; phylum Bacillota; class Bacilli; order Alicyclobacillales; family Alicyclobacillaceae; genus QXHL01. The sequence continues at coordinate 58,235 of QXHL01000003.1, forward strand.
GTCGAGATCTCGAACGGCCGTGGCATAGGTGGTCAACACCACGTCACAGCCCTTGGTCAACTCCCTATCCAGCGGCAGAAGCCCGTTGTCATCTAGGTTGTTGCGGTCTGCTCCATGGTGAATATACAACTTCAATGCGGGGGTAAAGCGACCTGCCTCAGCCCGCCAATTGGTCACTAAAGAAGTGGGACACAGCAATAAATGAGGCCCCTGGGCAAGACACTGTTGCTTCAAATACTGGAGGTAAGCCAACACTTGAACGGTTTTCCCCAACCCCATATCATCGGCTAACACTCCCCCGAGCCCCATTCGTCGCAGATGCACCAACCAGGCCAACCCCTCAGCTTGGTAACTGCGTAGACTCCCCCTAAATTCTAAGGGTATCGCCACTTGCGGCGGTTGTTGATGGGACAGCAAACCTTCCCAAGCCTCACGCAACCCTTGTGCCACAGGAGCCAATTCAACCTCTAAAGCAGCCCCCCCCAGCATCCCAGCCTCCACCTGCAGCAAACTGCGCGTCAAAGACAGCAGGTTCGCAGTGGTGCCACGATTCCCTTGACGCAAGGGTTGCAAGGCTTCCCAGAGGTGTTCCAAGGGGACCAGTTTCCAAGTCCCCTCCAATTCCAGAAAAGGTGTGCGTTGGCGCACCATGTTCTCAAATTCTTCGCGAGAGATTTCTTTTCCAGCAATAGCCACTGTCCAGTCGAATTCTACCAACTGGTTGGTTTCAAAAAATCCTTCGCCTGTCCGTTCCCCCACACCATTTCGGCTTGGCAAGGTCACTTTACGGCGTGTCTTGCCAACCCGTACACGAATCCGAATGTCCTGCAGTGACACGTTTTGCAAATCCTGAAACTTTACAACAAATCCCTGCCCCAATAATTCAGGCACAGTCTCTGTGAGAAAATGTACGACCTCCTGTGCCCCAATTTGAGCCGCAGAGGGTGCCTTGTGCTGCAAGCTGTGAGCAATCTCGGGGGCCACCTGACCCGCCTGTTGCAGTGCAGGCAGAAACCAGGAATCCGGTTCCACTAACCATTCTCGCCCTACCCGCCACGTACGTCCAGGTTGTTGCCACCATTCGGACAGCCTTGCACGCACTGACCAAACATTGTGTGCCACATAAAAACGCAGCTGCCAATCTAATTGGCCTGAGTCCTCTTTCTGTTGTACACCCGGCGGACACAAGTCAAATTCTAAGTGATAATGCCCATTGCCCGAACGGTCACACAATAAATTTTTTCGCCAACCACTGGACTGAAAGGTTTCGTGAATCATTCGCCACAACAACCACCCGTCGGCAGCAAATGCTCGTTGTTCCGATGTATTTTTCACGGCTAAAGCAGACTGCCAGTGATGGACGGTTTCTTCCTCGCCTCGGTAACGGACGCGAAAGGGAGAAGCCGACAGACGAGCTGATTCCGCGGGACCGGCGGGCCCAAGCAATTGTCTAGCATGCCAATCTATACATCGCCACAGCCACCTCTCCATGGCCAACCCTGCACACTTTGCCTGGTTTTCCTGTCCAGCTGTCCCAACGTTTACAGGCCACACCTGTTGCGCTACACTCCCCAACACAGCACGCAAGACCCGCAAATCTTCTTTGGACCAAGCAGGGATCCAAGCGGCCACAAATGTCCCTTGTCCGCCACCCCACGCTTCCCAATCAGGGTTTGTCGCATCTGCTAAATCTAGACAGTGCATAAACACCCGCAGCCATTCCTGACCGCTACCTGCCGCAAAAGCCAGCACATCTCTGGCCGCAATCGCTACCGTAGCTAAGCGAGCCCCCCGCACATACAGATCTAACTCCGGGGATAGGGACAGCGCTAATTCGCTTTTAGGCTGTCCAGCCCAATCAGAAACCAAGTTCACAAAGCTGTCACCCTCGATTTCCCAAAACATCACCGACTGGTCATTTTCCATTCCAAGTCGAGGTTCCATCCCAACTTGCTCAGAAACCCATGTTCCGATCTGAACCCAGTCGGCGGCAGCAGAGATCCACAATTTTGCCGTTCCTTGGTCTTCCCAAGGGGTGTCGAACAAACAACGTCCATACAAGGAAACCTCTGATTGCTTTTGATTCATTTGCCCACTGCCAACCATTTCCTATCTCCTCAGCGTTTCACTGGCCATTGCCCTATCCCTCCATTATACCTTATTCCCCCCTCGAGAACCTCTCTTCGAAGGACTGGAGTCAAGAAACTACTGCATACCCCAGAAGCGAAGCAATCGTCCGAGCGACATAAACCCCACTACTGGCGGCCTGCGAAATCCCTCGGGAAATCCCCGGTCCGTCGCCAGCACAATACAATCCTGTCACCGCTGTCTGTAAATCCTTACCTACCTCCGCCCGGGCGGCGTAAAACTTGGCTTCTACACCGTAAAACAGGGTGTGGTCACTGGCCACCCCGGGCGTCACCCAATTTAGGGCAGCAATCATCTCTTGCAAAGCCACCATGGTCTTATAGGGCAGCACCAATCCTAAATCCCCCGGGACCGCTTCCTTGAGGGTGGGCTCAATGAATCCCTCGCGGATCCGCTCCAACGTACTGCGGCGCCCTTTGCGCAAGTCTCCATACTTTTGCACAATGATGGAACCATCGGAAAGTTCATTGGCGTGTCTGCAGATAGAGCGTGCAAACTCATTAGGTCGGTCAAACGGCTCTGTGAAACGATGACTGACCAACAAAGCAAAATTAGTGTTTTCTGATCCGAGAGCTGGGTCCTTATAGGCATGCCCGTTTGCGGCCATCACGCCCGTGTGGTTTTCAATCACCACATGGCCGGAAGGATTGGAACAAAATGTCCGCACTCGCAAACCTGTGGAAGGAGATTGGAAAATAAACTTTCCCTCGTACAGGTGTTCGTTGATTTCCTGCATGACCACATTGGAGGTCTCCACCCGCACGCCAATGTCTACCTGATTATTGGTCATTTTTAACCCGTGTGAACGAAATAATTCGGACAGCCAAGCAGACCCGTCCCGCCCTGGTGCCAAGAGAACATAGCGCGCAAAAATTTTCTCGCCGCCTTGCAACTGCACACCCAAAATTCGTGGTCCAGCCAACAAAAGATTTTCCACAAATGTCCGAAAACGCAACTCAACACGCGTTTCCAGATAGGCGAATATGCTCTCCATCAGTTTAATATTGCGATCCGTGCCAATGTGTCGCACTTGGGCTCGCAAGAGCTTCAAGCCTACGGCTATTGCCCGCCGCTCGATGGCAGCCACCGCTGCCGTGGTGGGGTCTGTGACCGCACCGGGTGCCCCATGCTCTAAGTTAATCTGGTCTACATAATGAATGAGTTCTAGCACCTGTGAGGGTGCTAAGTACTCCGTCAAAAAGCCGCCATACTCTGCGGTAATATTAAACTTCCCGTCACTAAAGCTACCCGCACCCCCAGCCCCATTAATAACACCACAGGCAGGCCAACAGCTCGCATATTTTTTAATTTTATTTGCTGGCGGGCACTTTTCAATTTTCCCCTCCATGATTGGACAATGACGGTATTGCGCCGCCAGTCCCTTGTCCAGCAACAACACTTTGGCCCCCGGCGCCTGCCGCGTCAATTCATAGGCTGCATATAAGCCTGCCGGACCTGCTCCGACAATTACCACATCGTAGCTTTTGTCCATGAACAAACTCCTCACAGAACTTTTCTGATGAACTAGAGAAAATCCATTGATGCGCTCTTTCTGCTCTTTCTATTGATGCGCATTACTGTGTAATAATTACATCTGCAATTTGTTTTGGGGCATGATTAAGTACCCGTACCCCGTCTTCCGTCACCACCACCAGGTCTTCAATGCGCACCCCAAATTTTCCTGGGAGGTAAATACCTGGCTCTACACTCATCACCATTCCCGGTTGTAAAACCTGGTCATTACCTGCCACCACAAAGGGGGGTTCATGAATTTCCAATCCTACACCGTGGCCAGTGCGATGAGTAAAATAGGGACCATACCCGGCTTGTGTAATCACCTGTCGGGCTGCCCGGTCCACCACATCTAAGGATACTCCAGGCCTGACTGCAGCTATCCCTGCCAAGTTTGCGGCCAGCACCGTTTCATAGACCTCCCGTAATAGTTCCTCTGGTTCTCCCAGTAAAAAGGTACGCGTAATGTCACTCACATAGTGTTGATAAATTCCTCCTGTATCCACTATGACACTGGACCCAGACACGAGTGGTGAGTCATTGGGTTCATGGTGTGGCACCGCCCCGTTACTGCCTGCGGCTAATATGGGAGGAAAAGACATACCCTGTGCACCAGATTCCTGCCACAACTGTGTCAGTTCACGAACCGCTGCCGCTTCATTAGGCAACCCAGGCAAGCGCAACTTCATTTGCCCCACCACCAGGTCCGCCAGACGCGAGGCCTCTTGCAGATATCCTAATTCGTCACCCTCCTTGCGTAACCGCAGTTCAGATAACCAAACATCGGCTAAGCCGGGACACTCGACAACTTCTGGCACTTCAGATTCAGACGCACCCACTTTAACCGAACGGGAGAGAGAAACACCAGGGTTTCCCTGTCCTACAATTGCTAAAGCCTGGTTGAAAGACAGCAGGTGACGGGCCTCCCATGCACCATCCACCCCTACTTGTCCCAGCCCTACAGCGGAATGCAGGGCTGTGACCATGAGGACATACGGATTTGCACCATCCTGCCAATACTCTGTCTGTATAAATGCCCCCGCAGTTTCCGCGGCAAACATTTGATGTACAACCCATCGTGCATGACCCACCACCGGCACCACCACAGCACTGGCCCGCTCACCTGACTGTAACCAAACCCCTGTCAGGTAATACACATTCGCGGGTGAGGTCACCACAACCCCCCGTAAATTTGCTTTTACCAACATTTCTTGCAAACGGGCCAAACGCGCCCCCCACGGTGTACCTCGTGACATATAAAAACCCCCTATTTTGGAAGCTGTCTGAAAAGGGTCCATTCCGTTGCTGCACAGGACCTAATCCAGATGCACAATTTCCGTGCAAATTCATTATACCGACATATTCGTCCAGTTTGTCCCGTATCTTTCATTACGGCCTACTCTACCAGGAACGGTGATTAAGTATGACAACCCTCGCCAGTTTGGTGATTGACTTTTTTGTGTCTTTTGGCATGGTTCTGGGAGGTTCTCTCCTGGGCGGCCTCGGTGCCTTAGTGGTTCACTCACAGCCCCTCGCCACCATGCTGCGTCTATCGGATCAATTGAAAATCTGGGCCATGGTCAGTGCCCTCGGCGGCACCATGGACACCTTAAGGGCACTGGAATCTGGTCTGCTCAAACACGATTTGTACATGGTTGGCAAGCAAATGACCTATTTAATGATTGCCTTTTTAGGATGTCAAATTGGAGCCCTAATGATCCAGTGGCTGGCAGAAGGCGAGGTTGGGCACCCGTGAATCGGGCCATGATTGCCGCCACCCTGGTGGGCATCTTGTTCGGTGCCAGCGCCACTTTGGCATACGCGGGTAGAGAAGTAGACAAGTTGAACCAACAGTTGTTGGCGTGCGATAATAACAATGTCGAGTTGCAGCAACAAAATGTTCAGCTTGCGGCCCGCTTGAACCAGCCCAATAAATCTCCCACAGTGTTGAGTATTCGCGTCCAAGCAAATACTCCGGATGGGCTGGTGGAAATGGCCACTGTTACGTTTGTCAAACAACAGTTGCAGTTCTTGATTGGTTTTCCCCTCACCTCGTTGCAGGAACATCCGGATTTGCCGTCACGCCTCATTGATGGGCGAATCCTGACCGTAGACCAGCAAGCCTTTACGTTACGCGTGACCACCGTAGTTATCGTGGAACGCCTGTACATAGAGGTCAGCGCTACAGCCAACAACGGTTCATAGGTGCACAGGGTTGGAGTAAATTCTCATCAAATCACGCTGGAGGTCACCCTATGCTACTCAGCGATATGACTAAGGGCCAATTGCAACGCGAAATGGACCAAGTCAGGGACAAGGGACAAGCGGCTTATGACGCACAAAATTGGATCGAATACGAGGTCTTAATGAAACGGTGGTACCTGGCAAAATCCTATCTTATCCACGACTCCTTTCAAGTTCAAATCGGTCGCACCTATGCTTTGACAGAAGAACTAGACCGACTGACTGTGCGGGAATTGCGCGGGGTCATGGCGTGGGGAATTCGAGAATCCACCGCCCATGAATCTGCGGTCCCCATTGCTATGCTATTGGAACAGGCATGACCTGTATTCTTTCAGTAACGGCCTGACCAATCCATGGCAGGTCGTTTTATTTTTTCTGTCTCAACCGAGGCTGTGTCTGGCCAATCTTGCCCTAATTTTCACCCCTCTTTGGGCCCCTGTAGCCCCCTATACGCTTGTAGCGGACATAAGATCTCGAGAGGGAGGGGAGGGGGAATGAACAGCATTCAGACCCGCATGTTAACCCCACATCAGAGAGCACGCAAGATTCTCCGCGCAAACTGGCTGGGTAGGCGCCAAGTCAGTTTGCGCCCGGTCCAGTCCAAAGACGTCAGCGTAATTCTCCCAGCCCGCAACGAAGCACATGGCATCGCACCTTTGGTGCGGCGCTTACGCCAATGGCCTGCGGTACGAGAGGTGATTGTGGTGGCCAACGGTTGCCGGGACAATACCGCCCGACAAGCCCGACTTGCAGGCGCACGGGTTGTGCAATTTACCCACCCACTCGGCCATGACTGTGGCAGGGCGATTGGCGCCGCTGTCGCAAAAGGTCCCATTTTACTTTTCTTAGACGCTGATATTTCTTGGCAAATCCACGAACTGCGAGCGTTTGTCCAGCATGTACGGCAGGGGGCGGATATTGCATTAAACGCCTACCCCTCACCTCGCAGTCTATTTTATCATCACCCTACAGCGGTGGCCAAACGAACGCTTAACCTGGTATGTGGACGACCTGACCTGGGTGCCGCCTCCATGACTGCCGTACCTTACGCCATGCGTCGCAAGGCATTAGCTGTGCTGGATGTATCCAACTTAGCCATCCCCCCCTTGGCACAAGCCACGGCCTTGTTCAACAACCTGCGGGTAGTGACAGCCACAGGGATTAACCTTCACCAGCGTAATCGTCGTCGATCCGTTGCGGCAACGCGAGCGACCGCTCGGCTAATCCTAGGTGATCATGTTGAGGCATTGTCCTGGTACATGGCGCAACAGGACACACCGCGTGGAAAATTTGCCGACTGGCGCCAGCACAACGTACTGAACGAGATGTTCGGCGCACCCGGAGAGCAGACAGAAACACAAAATTTATTAGAAAACAGTCCTCCCCATCCTATTGTTTTGGCCGCTGTCATTCCGGCTTCCAATGAAGCCGCATCCCTGCCTGGAGTTCTCACAGAGGTGCAAAAGTTGGGTGCGACGACTTTAGTGGTATCCAACGGTTCAGAAGATGAGACGGACACCGTTGCAAAGCGTTACGGTGCAAAAGTGACCACTTATAAAACCTGCTTGGGACACGATGTGCCACGAGCCGTTGGAGCCCACCTGCTGTGTCATGACGAAAGTTCCGCAGTGGGCCGCAAAACCTCGCCACCTGCCTGTACCCTATTTATTGACGCAGACTTTTCTATTCCAGCGGACGACCTGTGGGTGATGACACGCAGTGTTCTTGAAGATGGGGTTGACGTGGCCCTCAATGGCCTTCCAAGCCAATTCAGAGACCCCGTATCCACAGTCAAAACTTTTTTAAATCTAGTCCTGGATCGACCAGACCTCGGGATGGCCTCACTCACCGCGGTTCCCCACGCCCTCAGTCAGCGGGCCCTTGCCAGTTTGGCGACAGCAGATCTGGCAATCCCGCCCAAGGCCTTGGTGCATGCTGTTTCCCTAGGACTAAAGGTACGCGCCGTGCACCAGGTGGATGTCGTCTCCCCCAACCGCTACCGTCCCCGTTGGCACAGTCGTCGTTACGGGGCCCCACTGACTCGAATGATTGTGGGAGACCATTTGGAAGCCTTGGACCTGTGGACACAACTCAAGGGATTACGGGGCGGATTCCCACAGAATCGTAGACTAGACGAGATGCATGCATTCCTGTCCAAAATTCCAACCCTTCACCACGCAAGCGACCAAACGCACCTGCTGCCACCTGAGGAGGGGAACCAGCTGTGAAAATCAGAATTATTCCCTACCACACCCTGGCCATTGTCCTCAAACAGTACGGGGAAGACTTGTTGACAGCCTCCCCCTTGTCTTCCCTTTACGCGCACGAAGTCGCTTATGGTGTTCGCACAGTACAGGGAATGCGGGTCATCAAGCCATGGATGGGTAACTTTCAGCAACTGCAGCAACTGGCAAGACTCGTCGAAACCCTGCACAAGATTGACTATCCCTATGCACCTATTTGGCTTTCTACACTGGATGGGGCAGCCTTTGTCGCCACTACAGGCCACCGGTACTATGTCACAGATTGGGTTCAAGGCACCCCCTTTGTGCCAACTCGAGACACCTGCAATGCAGTCGGTTTAGCACTGGCAAAGCTCCACCAGTTAACCGCCAGCCCCCCCATCAAGGCTGTTCCGCACCCTCATAACCGCAACCAAAACCGCCCTGTCACCCAACCTCATCCCACTTTCTGGCTGCAGCAATTGGAAAAGCGGGCGGCGTTGTTTCAAAAAGACTGTGTGCGCGTATGCAAGGACACCACCGTCACGGGGACATGGTTTCGTGCACACGGCCCCGCCTGTCAACAGATGACGCGGCAAGGACTGATGAGACTCGCCCAGCCACAGGTCAAGCGACACCTACACCAAGAATGGAACCATCCATACTGGCTGCACGGGGACATCACAATACCCAATATTGTCCAAGTGGGATCGAATGTGGTGCTCCTCGACTGGGACCGTGCACACCCCGGTAGCCCCGCCACCGAATTAGCCAAGGCCTTAGCCAATGTGTGTGGGTTTAGCCCTGACCTGATGGCCAATTTTATGCGCGGATACACAGAGTTCCGCCCCCTGCCGAGAGCAGAACGCCTGGCAACGGTTGCCTGTTTACATCTGCCCTGGGAAGCTTGGAACGGTCTGCGCAAACTATTTCGTGGTCAGCCAGCGCCGGAACTCCCCCCTTTGCGGCAGTCTTGGTCTGTCCGCTTAGAGGGTTTGGCATGGGCCCGTCAATGGGCAGCAAGCGCTGAACTTTCATGAACATCCCTGGTAAGCATAGACCGCACTTGGGTTCGCCCCAGATTCTGATGCAAATAATGGGCATAGCCAGCAACTGTGGTCATACACTCCACCAACTCCGCATCTGTCAAAATGTCTCGTCCAGGTCTAACATTCCAATCATACACAAACCAACGCCCTTGTTCAGAACGCCCCACATCCAGTCCAACCAGGCCTAAGAGTGGCTCGTGTGACTGTAACACACCTGCCACAGCGAAGCCCAACTCTCGCATTGTGGCTAAATTATTGCTATACATTCCTAAAGACTGTAACCAAGATGAATTTTCTTCATTTAGAATTGTAAGGGACTTTACTTGTCCCCCCGCATGAAAATTTGTGAGCAGACTTTGGGGAGCCGCTGTTCTCGCCGTAATGGCAATCACTTGCCATAGACCGCGCTGATTGCGCACCAGCGTCACACGAAAATCCACTCGACTGCCTTTTGGGGTACGCAGCAAAGAAATGTCTTCCTGGAGTAGGTAGGGCCGTCGCTGTTGCAACTGCGTTAGCCACTGGTGCAGGTGTTTCCAATCCAAGGAAATGTCCAGACGGTTGCCATAAAACCGTTCCCCTGTCAGGTGCCACATCTGATTTTTGGTTTTCTCCAAGTACACCATGTGTCTGCCACCGGAACCGTAGACCGGTTTCAACCACAGCCGCATATAGCGAGAGAGGGCCTGCTCCACCTGATGCGGGTTTGATAAGTGCCAAGTGACAGGCAAGTACATGTGCAAATCCGGGTGCCCTGCCAACCAGTCGTATAGGACATCCTTGTGGGGCAAACCAGGATTAAATACCACATATCCCTGTGTGCGCGCCTGTGCAATGAAACGTCGGTACGTGTGTCGATAATGACGCAGGTCCGCTAAATACATAGCGTCATAAAGAACGTCCGCTTGCGGCGTGACGCTAGCCCCTTGGAGCCGCCAAGCAGGCCCCAAGACATTCCCCTGCCAACGCCATCCATACCACCCCTGCCCTGTCCGTAGTGAACGCACACCGGGTGTCACCACATGCATCGACAGGCCCACCTTTGCGGCGCCCTGCGCCAAAGCCTGAAATGCTAATTGCCGACGCTTGCTTCCTTGGCTGGGGCCTGCCCCAGTCACAGCTACCAACATTCCTGCTGCCCCCTTTCGCTGCTGTGCAGATTAAGTTTTTCGGCGAATTGTGGAACCCTTTAAAAAAAGGGCAATTTGAGCACTGGAAAATTGGCGTTTGCGCCTCCCTGTCTGTCTATACGGTATGCTGGGTCAGGGATTAGGGAATGGGCACCATAGACCTTGGAGTGGAGGCGAAAAAATGAAGCGGCACTCACATACAGTAATAGCGTGAGATTACGTGAAATGTTAGGGAGGGAACCGGCCGTTGAAAGTTGTCCTAATTGCCCCAGAAGACCTACCTATTCCGCCAACTCGCGGTGGTTCAGTACAAATTTATTTACAAGCCCTATACGAACTGTTAAAAAATCATCCCGGAATAGTGGCCCATCTCATCAGCCCAGGAAACAAGTCCAGGGTGGTTTTGCACTCCCCACAAGGATTGCAAAACCACCCCCACACACTTCCCCTACCCCCTGCACAGACGTATCGTCACAGCCTTTTGTATCTTTTGCAATCCATCCATCCGGACGTGGTACAAATCGAGAATCGCCCCAACCTGGTGATGTCGATTGCACACCAACTGCCCACAGTCCCGGTGGTACTCAACCTACACTCAATGACCTTTCTCGGACCCCGCCATATACCTCCAAAGCTTGCTCGCCAAGTTTTGCGCAGCGCAGATGCGGTGGTATTTAACAGCCATTATTTAGCGCACACTGTGGCACATCACTTCAACCTGTCCACACCCCTAGAAAACGGTCACGTCATTTATCCTGGTGTGGACCTAGAGAGGTTCACACCGCGCATAGCCCCCCTTCCCCCCCCACCGCCACTGCGTTTGATTTATGTAGGTCGCATCATTCCCCAAAAAGGTGTGCACGTTTTGCTCACAGCCCTACACCAATTGAAGTTGCAAGGACAGTCAATACACTTAACGATGGTTGGCAAAACACCCCCATGGGAACGGGCTTACGGCATGACCATAGAACGGCTCGGCAAGGGGCTCCACATCAACCGGCTCGGGTTTCTGCCACCCCGTGTATTACCTGCACACCTGTGGGAGCACCATGCATTGGTCTGCCCATCCCAGTACAAAGAGGCCTTTGGTTTAGTCAACGTTGAAGCGATGGCGGCAGGGTTGCCCGTCATTGCCTCGAGAATTGGTGGAATTCCGGAAATTGTTGATGAAAGCTGTGGTCAATTGGTGACCACACCACAGTCCCCACACAATTGGGTGCGGGCCCTCAACCACTGGCTGGAACATCCACAAACTTATTTACAAGCCTGCACAGGAGCAAAAAAGCGCGTCCAGAAGTTCCCCTGGGAACAAACAGCGCGTCAGTTTGCCATCCTATACGAAACCCTTCTGCAATCGGTTCAAAATAGCAGATGAGTTAAATGCAAGCCATTATTTCCCGCGTAATCCCCGACGACAAAACCAAGCAGTGAAAAAAAAGCAAATGCCATCAATACAGCTAGAATCGTAAACAAAGGTCGCCACAACTTACCCCGCAGCCACATGGAGAGAAGTGTTAAAATCAGCAACGCCACCAACATTGCATACACGATGAGCGACACCCTTTTCGCCCCTTCCCATCGCCCTCACCGACGGTCGGTGGGCAATAGCCGATCTGGATTGGCCTGGTGTTTGTGGGGCCAAGTCTGTGGGTCTTGTGGATTGTAGTGTTCCAAAAAAGTAATCACTTCTTTCGTAATAGCCGTGGGCGTGGACGCCCCTGCAGTGACAGCTACCGAGTTCACTCCATCCAACCAAGTCAGGTCCATTTCACTCACATCGGCCACGCGATGTGCCGGGGTATGGGCAATTTCCTGGGCCACCTGAGCCAGACGATTGGTGTTGTTGCTGCGCGGGTCTCCCACCACAATGCACAGGTCAGCCCCTTTCGCCTGTTCTGCCACAGCCTGTTGGCGAGTTTGCGTCGCCATGCAAATTTCGTTGTAGACGACAGCCTGCGGGTACTTTTGCCGCACTGCTTCCATCAATTCGGCCGTGTCCCATTGACTCATAGTCGTTTGATTCGTAATGGCAATCTTATCCGTATGCAAGTGAAGTGCCACCACATCTGCTTCTTTCTCCACTAAGTGCACGTGCCCAGGTGCCACCCCCATGGCCCCTTCCGGTTCGGGGTGTCCCTTCTTGCCAATATACACTATTTCGTAACCCTGGCGAACATGATTGCGAATTAAATCGTGTGTTTTAGTTACATCCGGGCAAGTGGCATCCAACACCTTGAGGCCACGTTCTTTCGCCCGCCGCACCACCTCTGGCGCAACTCCATGAGCGGTAAAAATGACGGTGCCTTGCTGGACTTCTTCCAACAGTGCCAGTCTATCCGCCCCATCCAAGGTGTGAATGCCCAACTGATGAAAGGCATCTACCACGTGTTGATTGTGTACAATCATGCCCAAAATGTAGATGGGACGTGGCAGTGACGCGTCTTCCGCAGCCTGTCTGGCCAACACCATGGCATCCACCACCCCGTAGCAATACCCCCGCGGCGTAATGCGAATGACCTTCATAACAACCCTCCTCAAATTAACTCTGGGTAGCCGGACGAAAAACGTGAATCAAGTCATTTTTCAAGTCCCACAGCGCCTGGGACAAATCCACATGGTAAATGTATGGGTTAGTGTGTCTCAACACTTCCGTTGCAAACTGGGATAATCCCATTTCCACCCGATTACGAATCTCTCTCAAAGTCGGCAACTCATAAACCAATTCACCTTGAACATACACGGGAACCAGCAATTGTTCAATCTCAAAGTTGCGAATGACCTTGCGCTTATAAGTGTGCACAGGGTCAAACAACTCCAACGGCCGGGAGGGTGAAAACTGTTCTTCCTCTAAACAAATCAGGTCCGCAGATGCCTGACCGTCCACATAAAACCGCAACACCTTTTTTTTGCCTGGATTCGTCACTTTGCTGGCATTTTCAGAGACTTTAATCTTTGGTTGCAGAACCCCCGCTTCTTCCTGTGCGGCAAGTTTATATACACAGCCCAAGGCTGGGCAATCGTAGCTGGTAATCAGGTGTGTGCCAACACCCCAAGCAGTGATTTCCGCACCCTGAATAATTAAATCTCGAATCGTCCACTCATCCAAATCCGAGGATGCCACAATTCCCACATCGGGCAAACCCGCCTCATCCAACATTTTTCGAGCCCGTTTAGATAAATAAGCCAAATCGCCACTATCAATACGGACCCCTTTAAGACTGCGTCCCTGTGCGGCTAGCTCATGCCCCACGGTAATCGCATTGGGTACGCCACTGTGCAATACATCATAAGTATCCACCACAAGAATTACATTGTTGGGAAAAGCCTCTGCGAAAGTACGAAAGGCTTCCAATTCGTTGGGAAAACTCTGCACCCAGCTGTGGGCCTGTGTCCCTGAAACCGGAATATCAAAACTTTGGCCAGCCAGCACGTTGCTGGTAGCTTGACAACCCCCTATAAAAGCTGCGCGAGCTCCGAAGACCGCGGCATCCACGTTTTGTGCCCGCCGCAACCCCATTTCAATCACCGGGCCGGGTCGACCCTTAACTGTCGCAGTCGCGGCCGCATCCACCACCCGTTGCGCCTTCGTAGCAATTAAACTCTGATGATTCACGAAGGACAGCAAGGCTGACTCCACCAATTGCACCTCGAAAACAGGACCTTCAATCCGCAGCAAAGGCTCATTTGGAAAAACCAACGTACCCTCTGGCACGGCGTCAATATTCCCGGAGAAGTGAAAATCGCGCAGGGCCTGTAAAAATTCCTCCGAAAATAGTTTTAGCCCGCGCAAGTAAACAATGTCTTCATCATTAAAATGCAATCGCTCCACGTACCAGACCACTTGTTCCAATCCAGCCGCGATGGTATAGCCATTGCCACAGGGATTATTGCGAAAAAACATATCAAAGACAACTCGCCGCCGGTGTTGCCCATTTTTGAACTGACCATACATCATGGTTAATTGATATAAGTCTGTCAACAGAGCCACCGGCCGATCGCGATAAATGGGCAAACCCGCTAATTGATTCGCCCGCTGCTTGGCCCGCTCTTTACCCAATTCTCCCCTATTGAACCCTTGACGACTTGTAAATAAGTCCAAGTCTGGCGTGGATTCCTTCATGATTAGACCCACTCCTTCACTCAGATTCAGCCCCACTGTCTAGTGGGTCCCACCCCTTACATCAGAAGCGCTCCGTCCAGTTCCGCCGCTAGGTCTGCGGTACCAGCAACGCGCACATCCCGTACCTGCAAGCTATAGGCCCCGCCCCCCAATGCCGCAGCTTGTCCACCCGCCTCTTGAACCAGCAACATACCTGCAGCCACGTCCCAGACGTTCAGATCGTATTCCCAAAACCCGTCTATCCGACCGCTGGCCACCCAGGCCAGGTGTAAAGCCGCCGCACCCAAGGCGCGCAGATGGCGTGCACGTGCAGCCACCTGTAATCCCACCTCTGTGCGCTCCCTGGCCCGTTGCCCGCGAGCGGGAAAGCCACTGGCGACAATGGCTTGGCGAATCTCCTGGGTTGCGGATGACTGGATATTTCGACCGGGAAGTGTGTGCAGCTGTGCGCCATCCGCCTCCCCGTGGGACAGCAATTCCGCAGCTTGAGGTAACCCGTGCGCGCTCCAGGCCACTGCCTGATGGCGGTTTGTACAATAAGCCCCCTGTCCCTTGAGGGCAAAAAACAATTCATCATGGTACGGATCAAACACCACACCCATTTGGACCACGCCACGGCAGGCGTAAGCGATGGAAACCACCGATAAAGGCATATGATGCACAAAATTTGTCGTCCCATCTAACGGATCCACTATCCACAAGTGGTCTGCCGCGGCAGCCTTCGCGGTAGCCGCCACAGAGGCAGCGGCTCCAGGTGAAATCTGTTCTTCCCCCAGCAGGGTGTGCTCAGGAAAGTTTGCGTGCACCCGTTGCCAGATGAGCGCTTCACACTCTGGATCCACATTGGTCACCAGATCTGCTGGTGAAGACTTGGTCTTCACATCTTTTAAAGCACCAATTCGGACCCGAAAATGGTCTCCCGCCTCTACGGCTGCTGTGAGGGCCACAGAAAGCAACCTGTCTTCTGCCTGCGTCAAGTTCACGCCTCGCTCATCCTTTCCTGTTTTCCCCTATCTTCCGACTATTCTTGACTGTACCCTTGATGACTGGGTGAACGCAACTAGACAAAGCAAATTCCTTTGGTGCGAGCGAACCTCGCAAACGACCTTGTGCAGCAGTAAGCGGGGGGAACAGAAGTCCCCCCCTAACTACCTGCGCCTATTCAGCTTATTTAAGACACCAGTTCATAGCCTGCCTCATCAATGGCCGCCGCCAAAACGTTTTGCGCAACGGGCTGACTGAAATTTACCGAAACCTCTCCCTTTTCCAAATCCACCACGGCCTTCGCTACTCCCGGTAAATCCTGCAAAGCGCCTTCCACTGCCCGCTTGCAGTGTTGGCAAGTCATTCCTTTTACCTTCAATACCTGCGTCTCCATGTTTTCACCTCCCTTCATGGTTGGATGTGCCGCGCCACCCGACGCAGCAACAAGCTGTTGGAAACCACGCTGACAGAGCTCATCGACATGGCCGCCCCCGCAATAATGGGACTAAGAATGCCTAATGCAGCTAAAGGGACGCCGAGCACATTGTAAAAAAAAGCCCAAAATAAATTTTGTCGAATCTTACGCATGGTAGCCTTGGACAGTAAAATTGCGTCCACCACAGTGTAGGTTCCCGGTCTTAATAGGGCAATACCAGCCGCCTCAATGGCCACATCTGTCCCATTTCCCATGGCCATGCCCACATCTGCCGCAGCCAAGGCGGGGGCATCATTGACACCATCACCCACCATCGCCACCACCCCGCCAGCTTCCTTGAGACGGACGATTTCTGCCGCCTTGTCCGCAGGCAACACCTCTGCCAAAACCTGATCAATGCCAGCTGTCTTGGCCACGGCCGCCGCAGTCCGTCGATTATCCCCCGTCAGGAGCACCACTCGCAATCCCATCTTTTGCAACGTGGATACAGTTCTTGTTGCGTCTGCTCGCAGCGTATCGGCAATCGCCATGGCTCCCACCACACGCGTAGCATCTGCCACTAAGACCGCTGTTTTGCCGGTCTCCTCCCACTGAGTAATGACCTGCAACCAAGACAAATCCAGTCCCTGCTCTTGTGTGTCAGTGGCAAGCGCCAGGGACCCGTTTTGCCCCCTTAGTGCCCCCCCTGATTTGGTGAATTCAGACAAGCCCAATTCTGCCATCCAACGCGGATTGCCAATACGAACAACTTCATCGCTAACCCTGCCCTCAATTCCTTTCCCAGGCAAGGTGCTAACCTGTGTGGCATCGGACCAGTGCACCCCCTGTGCCCCAGCATAGGCCACCACTGCGCTGGCCAACGGGTGCTCGCTTTGCGCCTCCACCGCTGCCGCTACCCGCAGTACCTCAGTTTCTGACACCCCCTGTGCAACCCACACATCCGTGACCTGTGGTTTCCCCGTGGTCAAGGTCCCAGTTTTGTCAAACACCACCGTATTGATTTTTTCCGCCCGTTCCAACACCTCGCCACCCTTAATCAAGATGCCAGACTCCGCGCCAACCCCCGTGCCCACCATGATGGCCGTCGGCGTCGCCAATCCCAAGGAACACGGGCAGGCAATGACCAATACCGCCACAGCCGCCATCAGGGCTTGATTCCAGGCACCCCCAATCAGTCCCCACAGCAGAAACGTAATCAAAGCCACTCCCATCACTGAAGGCACGAAAATGCCGCTGATTTTGTCGGCCAAGCGCTGCACCGGAGCCTTGGAACTCTGCGCCTGATCTACCAGGCGCACAATTTGAGCTAAAGCCGTATTCGATCCGACCTTGGTAATTTTGACCACGAGGGTTTGATTTTGATTGACCGCGGCGCCAACCACCACATCCCCCACCCCTTTGACCACCGGAATCGATTCCCCGGTCAAAAAGGATTGATCCAGTGCCGACACTCCCTCCATAATCACACCATCACTGGGAATCTTTTCACCCGCACGGACCCGTACCCAATCGTTGGGGCGCAATTGATCCACCGGTACATCCAGCTCTTCGCCGTCTTTCAGCAAATGAGCGGTTTTTGCACCCAATTTGGCCAGTGCCTCCAAGGCTGCCCCGGAGCGGTACTTGGCTTTGGCCTCCAACAATTTGCCGAGAAAGATGAGCGTGATGACCGTGGCCGAACTGTCAAAGTACACATCTGAATGACCCATCAGTGTCAGCACAGCACTGTACACATAAGCGACGGACGTGCCCAGAGAGACCAGAACGTCCATATTTGCGGCACCGCCTCGCAGCGAGTGGTAGGCCGCGATGTAGAATCGCCAACCGATATAAAACTGCACCGGTGTGGCCAACACCCAAGCCGCCCAGTTGGGCAAAAATCTTGGCCCCCCCGCCAGCATAATAAACATTTGCACCACCAAGGGCAGCGTAAGTATCGCCGAGGCCACCCACTTCAGAACATCGCGTCGATAAGCTTGTTGTTTTTTCGCTCGCTCCTGTTCAGCTTGTGACTGTGAGGCCTGTGAAGCTCCGTATCCAGCCTTTTCCACCGCAGCAATGATGGCCTGCACATCCGCCACACCGGGGACAAATTCCACTCCTGCCTTCTCCGTTCCCAAATTAACCTGAATGGAGGACACCCCGGGCAGCCGACCCACCACTTTTTCAATTCTCGCCACGCAGGCGGCACAGGTCATGCCTGTGATGTTAAACTCGCCGCGAGATGTGGGCACTTTATAACCCGTCTTTTCAATTTTTTGCACTACGTCCTGCCAAGTGGTTTGTTCGTCCAACACCACCCGTGCCCGCTCGGAAGCTAGATTCACATGAATGCTTTCTACCCCGGGTAGCTTGGCGACGTTTTTTTCAATCCGGGCCGAACAAGCGGCACAGGTCATGCCTTCCACTGGAAGTGTGACTTCAACCTGTTTTCCCATGACCATTCTCCCCATTTCCTGTTACGACCTTGTACTTCCATTAAAATCCTTTACCTCCATTACGACTTTGTGAAACGACGAATAACCTCCATTAATTCATCAATTTTTTCCTCCGCCCCCGCGTGTGAAGTGATGGCATCCACCACACAACCGCGGGTATGGGACTCCAATAGCATGAGCGCCACTTGTTGCAAAGCGCTTTTCACAGCCGCCAATTGAACAAGAATGTCCACACAATAGCGGTCATTATCAATCATCTTTTGAATTCCCCGCACCTGACCCTCAATTCGTTTCAAGCGGGCTTGCAAGTCATCTTTATAGGAACCGTAGCTGTGACCCTGTCCTACAGTTGTGACCTTGAGTTCTTCCACATGTCTCACCTCACTGTTACCCCACATGGAGGGGAAAATATTTATTATTTATATGCCGAATATACCATACCCCCCTATGGTAGTAAAGAAGGAACCAAGGTGTGCAACGCGAATCTTTTAATAATAATTCGCTGGATGATGATTCACTCGTTACTGTGTTAAAGGAGCTGAGACCATTGTCACAAAAAGGTTTTATTTTGGCGATTGACCAGGGCACAACCAGTAGTAGAGCCCTGTTGTTTGACCATGCTGGCAACATCCAATCTGTCGCGCAAATGGAGTTCCCACAGTATTTCCCACACCCAGGATGGGTGGAACACAACCCCTTGGAGTTGTGGAACACCGTGCGACAAGTGATGACAGAGGTGTTGGCCAAAGCCGACGTTCATGCAGACCAGGTAGTTGCCATTGGCATCACTAATCAACGGGAAACCACCCTAGTTTGGGACCGCAAAACCGGACAACCGGTGTACAATGCCCTTGTTTGGCAGTCTCGGCAAACTGCGGACCTTTGTGAAAACCTCCGACTGCAGGGTTTGGAACCCATGATTCAAGAAAAAACAGGTTTACGCATTGACCCCTATTTTTCCGCTAGCAAACTGCAATGGATTCTGCAAACAGTCCCACAGGCCAAAACTCGGGCGCAACGGGGAGAACTGCTGTTTGGAACGGTGGATACCTGGTTGTTGTGGCAACTTACCGGCGGTAAGGCCCACGGTACGGATGTCAGCAACGCCTCCCGCACCCTGCTGTACAATATCCATGAATTAACTTGGGACAAAGAACTCTTGGCCGCTTTAGACATTCCTGCGTCACTGCTGCCACAGGTTCGCCCCACAGCGGCGGTTCACGGCTACACAGACCCACAGGTGTTTTTCGGTCGCACCGTCCCCATCACAGGTATTGCTGGAGATCAACAGGCGGCCCTTTTTGGCCAGACCTGCTTTAGCCCTGGAATGGCAAAGAATACTTACGGGACTGGCTGCTTTTTGTTAATGAATACGGGAACTACCCCAGTGCACTCCAGCCATGGATTGCTCACCACCATCGCCTGGCAAATGGGAAAACAAGTAGAGTACGCCTTGGAAGGCAGTGTGTTTGTCGCTGGTTCTGCTATTTCTTGGTTACGAGATGGCTTGGAAATGATTCGAACTGCAGCAGAAAGTGACTCTTTCGCCTCTCAGGTTGACTCCACACAGGGGGTGTACGTGGTCCCTGCCTTTGTCGGACTGGGTGCACCCTATTGGGATACTGCCGCAAGGGGAGCCATGTTTGGCATCACGCGAGGAACCCATAAAAAACACATCGTTCGTGCCACCCTAGAAAGCTTGGCCTATCAAACACAAGACGTGTTGTCCGCTATGGAGATCGATGCAGACATGCATTTGCAAACCCTACGCGTAGACGGCGGTGGTGCAGCCAACAACTTTCTCATGCAGTTTCAATCAGATTTGCTAGGCGTGCCTGTGGAACGGCCGCAGATATTGGAGAGCACAGCCCGAGGCGCTGCCTATTTGGCTGGTCTGACCGTGGGTTTTTGGAATGACCCACAGGAAATTGCACAAAACTGGCGAATTGAGCAGACATTTTTGCCGCAAATGGAGGACACCAAACGTCGAACACTGTATGCTGGATGGCAAAGAGCTGTGGCAGCCAGCAGATTCTTTGCCCACCCGGAATCCTGAACCACGCATTTATTTCCAATCCAGCAGGCGTAGTTGCAGGCTACTTTGCCCTTGCCAATGGTTCTCTTCCAAAGCGACCAGCAGATGACGTCGACTGCCTGGGGAAAATGCCGCCAAATCATCGCCATATCCAAAGGCCACTATGGGCTGTGTCGAACCAGTCCCCGTTTTCAGCCAAGCCTTTAGGTGTTGTCCTGTCTTGCCCATGGTGTGCACGTCGGTCACCACAGCATCCTTGACAAACCATACCGGTTGCGGATTCCCCTGTCCAAAGGGTGCCAACCTTTGGAGATCGCGCAACAACCCAGGCAACACCTCAGGCAACACATCAGCAAGATTCAGGGGGGCGTCACAGACCCTCTGCCCGCGTACATCTACCTCTTTTTGGCCAGCCGCCGCCCGTAAAAATTGGTCCCGCAAAACCTCCAGATTGGCCGCCAAAAGGCTGAAACCAGCGGCAGCCTGATGCCCTCCAAAAGCGGTGAAAATCCTACTTTCCTGTTGTACCTGTGCAAGCACCTGATATAAATTGAAATTGGCAATCCCCCGTCCTGACCCCTTGGCTAGCGAATCGTGCACACAGATGCACAAGGTGGGACGATGAAAGCGACTCGCCAATTTACCGGCGACAATGCCGATGACCCCCTCATGCCAGCCCACACCAGCCACCATCAAGCCTGGTTGTGCAAGCCAATCAGGTTGAAGTGCAATTTGCGCCAGCGCATCCTCTTCCACCGCCGCTTGCAGGCTTTGCCGACGCTGGTTGTATCCATTTACCCGTTTTGCTAGGACATCCGCCCTAACTGGGTCTTCCGTCAACAATAACTCCACCACGAGGTTGGCATCGTCCAGCCTCCCCACAGCGTTAATTCGAGGGGCCACTTGATACGCCAATACGGTTTCATCCACCCGGGCAGGAATCATTCCAGCCACCTTTAGCAGACTGGCCATGGCAACGCCTGGAGCACGGCGTAGACGATCTAATCCTTCACGCACTAACACTCTGTTTTCACCTAATAAAGGTACCTGATCGGCAAGCGTTGCAAGACCAGCCAACTCAACCAGGTCTTCCGGAAACTCGTCTAATAACGCTCGCGCTAGTTGAAAAGCCACTCCCGCACCACACAAGTGTGGGAAAGGATACTGTCCCTGTGGGTGCCCCGGATGGACCACCACAGTTGCCTCTGGCAGGGTATCTATTTGGTGATGATCTGTGACCACCACATCCATCTGCAACTCTCGGGCACGTGTCAACGCCTGGTAACCCGTGATGCCGGTATCTACAGTGATAATCAAAGAAACGCCCCTTGCCTGGGCTTGTTCCACCACTTCAGGATGCAGTCCATAGCCGTGACGGAAGCGAGAGGGAACAAACCACTCCGGGTCCAAGCCAAGTTTACGCAGGGTTTTCACCACAATAGCCGTGGCACAAGTTCCATCCACATCATAATCCCCGTAAATCAGCACTTTTTCGGCCATCGCTACCGCCTTGTGAATTCGCGTCACAGCCCCTAACATGTCGTACATCGTCAATGGATTGGCTAGCGTCCATCGATCGGCCTGCAAAAATTCCAGCGCGCGCACTGAATCCGTCCATCCCCTGGCCACCATCACTCGCGCCACTAAGGGATGGAGGTTCAAGTCTTGAGCCAACCGCGACACAACATGTTCGTCTGCAGGTAGCCCCATCCAGTATTTTCGAGTCGACACCAAGGATGTTTGCGTCATTTCAAATTTGGTTCCTCTCCTGTGGATTCATTTGCGAGGGGTTCAAACTGGGGTCTGGGACAGACAGAGTAGCGGCGCAACGGCTCGCATTTGAATATTGACTAAGCCCCTCAAGCATCGCTAAAGTGGGGGGAGCTGCCAATAACCGACCTGCTCCAATCGCTTCAATCAACCGTTTTGGGGAAACCCAGTGGGCCGCTGCCGTCTCCTCCGCCATCACTCGCACAGGTTCATTCCCACCCCGCCAAAAGGTAATGTAAAACCGTGTATCAAACGTTGCAGGCTGACTATGGGGGCCTATCCAGCGACCTACAAACCGCAGTTGGCTCAAGTGAATCAATTTTTTGTCCGATTGCAACAGTCTGGGCAGCGTTTGCTCATCCTCCAACAGAGACGTTTGCTCATCTTGGCTGAGCAAACGGTCTGCCGTATCCCCTGCAAATGCCGAAATGGCCACCAACCAACCAATTTCCTCTGCTGTTTCCCGGATTGCCGCCACCGCGAAGGCTGCATTTTCTGCTGTTTCAGCCGCAACTTGGCCGAAACAGAACGTTTCGGCCAACTTCTGGTCCACCGGTGCCAATTTCCCGCCCGGAAAAGCATAAAACCCCGCGAACGACCGCAGGGAACTGGATCGTTGCAAAGCCATCACCTGTAACCCTTCATTGACTGGCCCGTCGCGTACCAACAGCAGTGTCGCGGCAGAACGAACGGGTTGACCCAATACAGGTGGGAATGCCGGAAGCTTTGCCAACTCTCGCAGAGGTGAAAGTAAGTCAGAAGCCTCCTGAGGAAATGAGGTCATAATCAATCCATCCCATCTGTGTGAATAATTTTAAGAGCTGTGGAAGACTCATTCCACATCCCTGCCCCTGAAAAAAACTTTTGGATTTCCTGCTCAGTTGGATTTCCTGCCCAGTCACATCCGGCCTTCAGAATGTCTTTTTTACTATACCACGGCTTTCAAGCATTGATGCGTTACACCGCACCTATTGGGCTTCTATTTCATGTGCGATTTTTCACCTCCTAGACATGATTTCTACTCCAGAGACTTCTGGGTCATACTGTAAGTACATCCTAAGTTTTAGCGATTGAAGGAGGTACCCACCATGTCCACAAGCCAGCGGATTGCCCACGACTCCCTCGGAGACCTAAAAATTCCCGCTACAGCCTACTACGGATCGCAAACGGCTCGCGCATTAGAAAACTTCCCCATTAGTGGTCTTCACCTGCCGCCCGTCTTTATTCACGCCCAGGCCCTCATTAAATGGGCTGCTGCCAAGGCACACGCAGACCTGGGTGTATTGGATGCCCAAAAGGCTTTGGCCATCAGTCAAGCTGCAGAAGAAGTCCGCACAGGTAAATTTGACTCCTGGTTTCCCATTGACATTTACCAGGCCGGGGCGGGAACATCGCAAAACATGAACGCTAATGAGGTAATTGCCTCCCGCGCTGCAGAGCTGCTGGGAGGGTCTCGCGGCGACTACACGCTTGTCCACCCCAATGACGACGTGAACATGTCGCAATCCACCAATGATACCATCCACGTGGCCATGCAGATTGCCGGGATGGACCTTTTGACACACCAGCTAGATCCAGCACTTCAGGGACTGGAACAGGCCCTGAGGGAGCGCGGCCAAACGTTTGGTAGTGTAGTTAAGGCGGGGAGAACACACCTCCAAGATGCGGTGCCCATGTTTCTGGGAGATGAATTTTCCGCTTGGGCAGACAACATTCGACGTCATCGTTATTGGTTGGAGCAAGCCAGTGCCAATCTACTGTACATTGGGCTGGGGGGTAACGCTGTTGGCACAGGCATCAATACAAAGCCTGGTTTTGCTGCACGGGCTGTGGCCTATATTGCAAGTTATACAGGTCAAAGTTACCAATTACCTGCCAACCCTTTTACGTTCAACCAAAATCCGGATGAAATAGTGCTGGTGAGTGGCGTTTTACGTAACCTGGCCCTGGCCCTGCAGCGACTAGCCAATGACCTCCGTCTGTTGTCCTCCGGACCCCGCACCGGTTTGGCAGAAATTGAACTGCCTGTAGTTCAACCCGGTTCCTCTATTATGCCGGGCAAGGTCAATCCGGTGCTGCCAGAGATGATGAATATGGTGGCCTACCAGGTACAGGGTTGTGACCTGACCGTAGCCCAGGCAGGCGGAGCGGGACAACTGGAACTAAACGTGATGATGCCTGTCATAGCGGCCAATTTTTTGCACGAATTAACGATTTTAGCCACCGCTAGCCAATCACTAACAGACAAGTGCATTGCAGGGATTCAGGCGCATGTCCCCGAGTGTCGGAGCTATGCGGAAAATACCCTCTCCCTGGCCACCGCCCTGAACACCGCCGTAGGCTATGAAGTGGCCGCCAAGGTGGTAAAACATGCCTTGGCGCAACACCTCAGCCTCCAGGCTGCTGGCGCGTCCCTTGGGATTGACCCTGTCGCTTTGGAACGCGCTTTGGACGTGGATGAAATTGCAAAAACTGTATCTCGAACAGTTCACAAACCCACCACAAGCACCGCTAAAGGGACGGAAACTTCAGACCGCGACAGTAAGCAAGGTGAAAACAACGATTAAACCCGGGTCATTGCCACCCATCACTTTCCAAAAAGGCGTGTGCAACCTGCTCAATTTTGTCCCCTAAAGACATGTCCCGTTCCACAGGCGGCACCATTTGTCGCAACCACTGCAGGCGCCGCCGTGTGATGGGAGAGACATCGTTTTCGGCTTTTTGCAACCAAATAGCTTGTGCGGCAGCAATCCACTCGATGGCGACCACTCGCAGTGCGTTATGCACAATTTCCCTGGCTTGGCGCGCCCCGATGGTCCCCATACTGACGTGATCTTCTTGGTTGGCTGAGGAAGGAATGGAATCCACACTGGCTGGATGGGCCAAAACCTTGTTTTCCGAAACTAGCGCGGCAGCTACGTATTGAACAATCATCAACCCGGATTCCAGTCCTGGGTGGTTTGCTAGAAAAGCGGGCAAACCACTCAACTGTGGGTTGACCAGTCGTTCCACCCTGCGCTCACTGATACTGGCCCATTCCGCTGCTGCCACTTTTAAATGATCCATGGCCATGGCTACTGGCTCACCGTGAAACTGGCCGCCGGAAAGGACGCGTCCATCTGCCAATACTAACGGGTTGTCTGTGGCCGAATTCAGTTCCACTTGCAAGCACTTTACAACGTCCCGAACCGCCTGCCAGGAGGCCCCATGGACCTGAGGTACACAGCGCAAAGAGTAAGCATCCTGTACGCGCACTTCACCCTGGTGTGTGACTCTGCGACTACCCGCCAGGTTTTGACGCATCCGCTCCCCTACCTGAAGTTGCTCCGGATAGGGACGCGTCGCCAGCAATTCAGGATCGAATACGTCAATAATTCCAGACAATGCTTCCATTGTTAAACTGGCAGCCGCATCCGCAACCAGGCCTAAGCGTAGGGCCTCATAGGTGGCCAGTCCGCCCACAGCAGTCATCGCCTGGGTGCCATTAATCAAGGCTAAACCTTCCTTGGCCTCGAGAGTTACGGGTTGCAGTCCTGCGGCAGCCAAGGCCCTGTCCCCCGCCATGCGAACCCCCTGATAATCCGCCTGCCCTTCACCTACCAAAACTAACGCCATGTGTGCCAGCGGGGCTAAGTCCCCGCTCGCCCCCAGGGACCCCTTTTCTGGTATCACGGGGTGTACATGGCGGTTGACCAGTTCCAGGAGTAAACTAAGGGTTTCTGGTCGAATCCCGGAGTACCCTTTGGCCAGCGCATTGGCTCGCAACACCAGCATGGCTCTCACCACTTCCACAGGGAGCGGCTGACCGACACCCATGGCATGGGAACGCAACAAGTTAGACTGTAACTTGCGAATATCCCCCGTTTCAATGGGTACATCGCTCAACTTGCCAAAACCTGTCGTCACACCGTACACTCGTCCACCAGTGGCGAGGACCTGCTCAATGATATGGCGGCTGTCGGCAACCTTCTCCCAGGCAAAGGGGGATAGTTGACACTGCGCCCCTGCTTGGGCCAATAGCCACAATTCTTCCAAAGTCAAGCTTTCACCGTTCAAAGTCACCTGTTGTGTAGTTGTCATTTGTTGGTCAATCCGCATAAGATCACTCCATCTCATTATCGCTTTAACGAATCAAAGGGGCGACCCAATTTCGGTCGCCCCTCGAAAACATATGGATAATTAATCCGATTTTCATGTTATTGATTTAAAAGACTGTTCTAAATCTGCCCAGATATCTTCCACATCTTCCAACCCAACAGAAATCCGCACCAGACCGTCGCGAATTCCCATCTCCCGCCTTACTTCTGCAGGAATTCCAGCATGGGTCATACTGGCCGGATGTTCCACTAGAGTATGGGCTTCCCCTAAGGAGACGGCCCGTTCACACAACTCCAGACGATCCATAAATTTCACTCCGGCTTCGTCACCACCCCGAATGATAAAACTGACCATGCCACCCCCACCGTGCATCTGTTGACGATAGAGAGACTGTTGCGGAAAGTCCGGAAGTCCTGGGTAGTACACCTCTACCACCTGCGGATGCTCTTGCAGTCGGGTGGCAATTTCCTGGGCCGACTCGGTGTGTCGACGGACCCGTACGGCCAAGGTTTTCATTCCACGCAACACCAACCAAGCGTCAAAGGGACTGGTGATGCCTCCAAAATCCTTTAGGGCATCCAGTCGAATTTGACTCATCAATTCGTCTGTACCGGCAGCCAATCCCAAAATAACATCCCCATGTCCGCCTAAATACTTGGTGGCACTGTGTATGACCACATCGGCACCTAATTCCAAGGGGCGTTGTAACACAGGCGTGGCAAACGTGTTATCCACTACCAACAGGGCTCCATGCTCATGTGCGACACGCGCGCAAGCCGCAATATCCACCAACTCCATCGTGGGATTGACAGGGGTCTCGACATAAACGAGTCGCGTTTGCTCCCCCCAGGCCTGCCGCACAGCGCTTTCATCCGTGAGCTTTGCAAAGGTGTGGTGAATCCCAAACTTTTCTGCCAGCAACTCCAACAAAGCAAAAGTGCCGCCATAAACGCCCCGCGAAACCAGTACATGGTCTCCAGAGCGCAGCAACTGTACCAACACGGAGGAGATGGCTGCCATGCCACTACCAAAAGCCAAACCTGCCTGTGCCCCCTCCGCATCTGCCACAGCCTGTTCCAGCAATCTTACGGTAGGATTGGCGATACGCGAATACACATACCCGGGTTCCGTGCCAGCGAAACGAGCTCCACCCTGCTCCGCAGAATCAAAGACGAATGTCGATGTTTGAAAAATAGGTGGAGAGACTGCACCCAGTAAGCGCCCCTCCCCCTGACTGTCTGGCGGATGTACAAGCCGAGTGTCCAGTGCTTTTTGTCCCGTATTCATGATTTATGCCTCCTTAATTTTTCCGCTGGTTCTTGGTCTTTGAATGTTTGCCAATCCAGGCTTGATGTGTCCAACAGGTCTGCAAAAGATGCCTCGTCCTCGTCGCCAGGATTGAACAATTCAGCAAAACTCTGCTCCTCATTCATCGACACTTCAGCCTGCGCATTTGTTCCAACAGCGGGTTCACTGCGCTTTGAACCGTTCCGTGCAAGCCCTTTGTCTCCAAGTGTCTTCATCGATAACGCTGCTTGCGCTTGCTGCACTTGTTCCGCAACCATAGCGGCCTTCAAGGCCCCCAGCTGTTTGCGCAGATCATCGCTTAGAAATTCTGCCAATTCAGTGGGCGACTCATTGGCAAGGTGCGCAGGCTTGGCATCCGATTGAGGCTTGCGGTTAGGGATTGGATCATACGCCTCCGCAGGTTTATCTCGTTCCAAACTTGTTTTTTGCCCATGCGAAGGCGAGGATTTTTTTCGCTGTTTTGCCACTTGAATTCACCTCTAGGCAGACAGGGTATAAAACATTTTCTGGATTTTTGAAACTTCCCTAAGTCATTGAATCAATTCTAATTCACCAAACAATTCCAGGATATTAAGCTCTTTCTGGTTGGAATCATGTATTTGCGTCTCCCTTTTCTTTGTCAGTCATCAGACCTGATGAACTGAACCAGTTCTGAACGTATTCTTTCTCATCGACTACCAAAGTAGGAAAACGCTGCAGATAATCGCGCAGTACCTGCTCCTGCCACAATTCACTCCCTGGTATAGATTCTGTCTGCATAGAAATGTCGGCTAGCTTGCGCTGATACAAGACTTCCCATTGCTCCGCCCCTGGGTAGGAACTGCGTCGAGAAACCTGCATAAAAATCCCTGCTGGTTCCCCAGATTCTTCCTCTGCATACATCATCATTTCGTAATTGTCCCACTGATGTATCCAGTCTAAGGGATTAAAACGTGGCAAGCCCATCTGCTCCTTTATTTTTCGGGTCATTCCCATTCACGCATACCCATCCCTATTTGGCCGCCCACGCTTGCCTGTGCATTGGGAGCTTTGTTCTGCTACAATGGAAACGAAATGTTTGCATATTCAACATCTATCCCGACTTGATTGACTGGGTATTACCGCAATGGGACCGCCTTCATGTTTATTTTACACCATGATAGTTTTGTCTGCTTGAGGATTTCAAATTTTGACCGTTTGTTCAGTAAAAAATTCAATCGACTCAAAGGGATCACCCAGTTTATCTCGGTCAGGAAAAAGGAGGCATCTGCAGTGCGTACCTTCATGTGGATTGTCATGGCAGCCCTCGTCATCATTGTAGGATTTGCAACTTTTAGACCCTCTCCACATGTTCCTTTAAGTGCAACCGTTGGAGTTGCCGCAGTTGTGCAATCGCTCAACTAACCTAGCAACCTTCGTACAGGGAAGATGTGAAAAATCCAGCCCGTTTTAAAAACGACGAGCTGGATTTTTTCTTGCAATTTTCTAAAAAGGATGTTTCTCCCTGCACATTTATAGTGTGTGTCCAAAAAGGGGTCTGACCCCTTTTTGGACAACCTCTTAAACTAAAATTTTTTTAAATTCTTCGGTCAGCCTGGGCACAACCTCTAACAGGTCGCCCACAATACCATAGTCAGACATTTGGAAAATAGGTGCCTCAGGGTCTTTGTTAATCGCGACAATTACCTTTGAATTAGACATTCCCGCCAAATGTTGAATAGCCCCTGAAATTCCACAAGCAATGTACAAGTCCGGGGTCACGACCTTACCAGTCTGTCCAATTTGCAAAGAGTAATCGCAGTATCCAGCGTCACAAGCTCCCCGAGAAGAACCCACCGCACCTCCGAGTACATCTGCCAACTGTTCGAGGAGTGTAAAACCTGAAGCATCCTTCACCCCCCGACCTCCAGCAACAACCACTTTGGCCTCTGTCAGGTCTACCCCTTGGTTGGCCTTAGCCATGATTTCTTTCACCAATGTGGCTAAGTCCGCTGGTTCAAAAGATACACTGACGTTTTGCACCGTACCTGGTTTCCCAACACCCCCAGCAGGCAGTGTCAGATTATTTGGGCGAACCGTGGCAATCGCTAATCCCTGTTTTACCGACACTTTAGTAAAAGCTTTGCCCGCATAAATGGACCTCACAAAAGTCAGGTTTTCCCCTGTTCCTTCAAAACTCGTTATATCAGATACCTGCCCCGCACCCAGCCGCGCCGCTACCATGGGTGCCAAGTCCCGGCCAATAGCAGAGTGGGCCAGCAATAGAACGCCTGGGTTAAATTGGTCAATGACTGTGAGCAGCGCCTTGCGATATGTCCCAGAATTGTAGTTTTCTAATTCAGGGGCATCCACTACGTACACCGCATCCGCTCCAAAGTCTCCTAGGTCCTTGGCCAATCCAGCCACATTTTTGCCAAGTAGAGTGATGGCTACCGCATCCCCATTAGCGATGGCACTGGCAGCACCCAGCATTTCGAATGTTACATTGCGCAGTTTTCCGCGCCGCATATCTGCAACCACAAGTACTTTTGCCAATGCAATTCCCCTCCTGACTCATTGTCTGCAATGATGCCTTATACCCCCAACGCCTGCACAAAAGCTCAAATTCTCACACCATCCTGGTTGTGCGCCAGGTCATACCACTTTTTCTGTAGTGTGCAGTGCCTCAGCCAGTTCTCGGACCACGTCGGTCAATTCACCGCTGAGCACCCGACCTGCTTCTTTGGGCTTAGGAAGATAGGTTTCAAGGACGTTAATTCGACCAGCCAAATCCTCCGCAGACAATTTTAGGTCTTGCACAGTCACATGTGTTAAAGGCTTTTTACTGGCTTTACGGATGCCAATCAAGGAAGGATAGCGGGGTTCATTCAGCCCCTGTTGAGCAGTGATGACCATCGGCAAGACCCCTGTAACTATCTCCGTATCTCCCTCTGCATCCCGGTGCACAGTCACCTTGTTGCCTTCCACTTCCACCTTTGTGGCCATAGAAATGTGGGGGATACCCAATTCCTCAGCCAGTCGTACGGACACTTGTCCTGAACCGTCATCGACCGCCTGATTTCCAGCTAAAATGAGGTCATAGGGCCGTTGCGAAATGATAGCTGCCAAAACTTTAGAGATCGTAAACTCATCCCCAAACAGTGCTGGGTCATCCCCCAGCACTGCCTCGTCTGCCCCCATCGCCAGCGCAGTTCGAATTGCTTCCTCAAACCGAGTGGGACCAACAGACACCAATGTCACCTGACCGTCGTGCTCCTCCTTGATTCTAAGCGCCTCTTCCACGGCGTATTCGTCGTAAGGGTTAATCACAAAACGCACGCCATCTTCCTTCACGTGACCGTTTTCAAGCACAATTCGCTCTTCCGTGTCAAAAGTTTGTTTTAAACACACCAAAATATTCACCCTACTCCAACTCCTCTCTCCCATCGGCCCACTTTGCCTTTGACTTAAATTCCCCTTGCCTTTAATTTGAATTTCACAGCCGTTTTACGCTGTCAAATTTAGTGCCCTTCGAAATAGGTGGCCCTACTCCCCTGATGTAGCCATACAAAAACCCGCTTGCATCTGGCATGCAGCCGTAGCACACCCCCTTGGGGCATTGTCTACCTGACTGGTTTGCCACAAGCGGGTGTAACCACCCACTTAACCCTCCAACAACTTATCCCCAGGTTTCCAATTTACCGCACACATTCCCCCGGACTGCAGAGCTTCCAATACTCGCAAGGTCTCATCCACGCTTCGGCCAATATTCATATCATGAACCACCTGATAGCGGAGAATTCCATCTGGATCCACAATAAACAGTCCCCGCAGTGCCTGGCCCACATCCTCAACCAAAACGTCGTATTTGCGCGAAACCACTTTAGTAAAATCTGCTGCTATTGGATAATCAATGACACCCAGGCCGTTTTCACTGCGAGGTGTATTGATCCAAGCCTTATGGCTGTATACGGAATCACAACTAACCGCCAGAACTTCAGCATCCAAATTTTCAAATTCCTGTAGGTGATCATTCATTGCTGTAATTTCCGTCGGGCATACAAACGTAAAATCAGCGGGATAAAAGAATATCACAAGCCACTTTCCACGGTAGTCCGAAAGACGTACATGTTCGTCAAGGCTTTCCAGATTTTTGGTGCAAATCATATCAAAATCTGGTGCCGGTTGTCCTACCAAGGGCACGTTAGATTCCTCCTTTTCATTTTTTCCATTTTTCAAAGTCAACAATCTGCCAAGAAATTAGCGATTCCAGGCAAGTTCGATTATACTAGTGGATAGAAGCGGTTTCAAATTTGACAACTCAGACACTGCAGTATTACATTTCCAGTGTGATTTTGCCACGACAGGAAAGGATGGACTTGTATGGATTCTGAAACACAGCTTTTGCAGTCCTCCGAGGAGTGGGGTAATGCACACATCACGGTCAACACACTACTGTCCGAAGTACTTAATACCCTGCGGGACCACGGATATAATCCTGGATATCACGTTTCTTACGACCGCATGGAACAGCACCTCGTGATTGAGGATAAGATTCTTCAACAGGTTCCCCGCTTGTCTGAACAGTATAGCGCATACCTCTCCGCATGCCAGCGCAGAGACAAAGCACTCACAGAAATTCAACAGGTTCCGAAATTGCGAGTGAACCTTTAGTTCGCGTGAACCGACAACTTTCTCCACGACTTAAACTCACGGCAAAGCTTACCTCGTGGCAAAAAGAGGACTCAGGAGGGTACCCTTGAATCCTCTTTCGTCCTTTCCACACCAAACCAGATAGTCTGTTGGCCGCCTGTCTGCTACCGCTACCCCATCCGTGCAGCAGACATTCGCTTCAAGGAAGGAACATAATCCAGCGGCAACTCTTCTTGCATGACATCGTCCAATGTCAAACTATCCAGTGAACGAGTAATCGCATCCATCACGCGCAACCATACGTTGCGCGTGTGACACACCCCATACTGCCGGCACAGCTTTTCTGGATCCCCTGCTTGTTGGTCTATGCACTCAATCGGAGCCAAAGAACCTTCTAAAACACGAACCAGTTCTCCCACGGAGATCTCCGCTGCAGGTCGACTTAACAAATACCCCCCATTGGCTCCACGCACACTTTTAACAAACCCGTTTTTACGCAATTGCGCTACAATCTGATCTAGAAATTGCTCGGGTATCCCTTCTTTTTCCGCAATGGAGGGCAAGGGAACCGCCCGCTGATGACCCGCAAGTTGTGCCAGAGAAACCATAGCCCGCAATCCATATTCTGTTCGGCGTGACACTTTCACAAACACACCCCCTGGCCTACAACAGCTCTTTATCAGCCAACTGAGCCTGCCATTTCAAACTTGATGAGGCGATTCATCTCCACCGCGTACTCCATGGGCAATTCCCTTGTGAAGGGCTCAATGAAGCCCATGACAATCATTCGAGTCGCTTCTTCCTCATTTAAACCACGACTCATCAGATAAAACAGTTGCTCCTCACTGACTTTTGATACGCTTGCCTCATGTTCTAAGGTAACGGCATCGTTCTTAATTTCATTGTAGGGCAACGTATCTGACGTTGAGTTCTCATCAATAATCAGGGTGTCACACTTCACATTGGATTTACAATTTGTAGCACCGGGTGCGAAGCTGGTTAGACCACGGTACGTTGTCTTCCCACCCTGCTTACTAATGGACTTTGAAACAATGGTAGAAGTTGTGTTGGGGGCATTGTGAACCATTTTTGCTCCCGTGTCCTGGTGTTGACCGCGCCCTGCCACGGCAATCGACAGCACTGAACCTTTGGCCCCTTCACCCATCAGGTATACGCTGGGATACTTCATGCTCAACTTAGACCCGATGTTGCCATCCACCCACTCCATTGTGGCATCCCTATACGCCATGGCTCGCTTCGTAACTAAATTATAGATATTAGGAGCCCAGTTTTGAATGGTGGAATAACGCACCCGTGCCCGATTGTTGACGATAATTTCTACAACAGCAGAGTGCAATGAATTGGAACTGTAAATAGGTGCTGTACAGCCCTCCACATAGTGTACAAAACTGTCATCGTCCGCAATAATCAGGGTGCGCTCAAACTGCCCCATGTTCTCTGAGTTAATCCGAAAATAGGCCTGTAGGGGAATGTCCGAGCGCACTCCCTTAGGCATATAAATGAAGCTACCGCCGCTCCACACTGCACTGTTTAAAGCGGCAAATTTATTGTCCTCAGGAGGAATGACTGTACTGAAATACTTTTTGAAAATCTCTGGATATTCCTTAAGGGCCGTATCTGTGTCTGTAAACAAAATCCCCATTTTTTGCAGGTCCTCGCGCAGAGAGTGGTAGACCACCTCCGACTCGTATTGAGCCTCTACCCCGCCTAAAAATTTCTGCTCGGCTTCTGGAATCCCCAATTTATTAAAAGTGTTCTTAATTTCTTCTGGGACGTCGTCCCATGAGCGGCTGTTTTCTTCTGTGGGTTTCACGTAGTAAGTGATGTTATCAAAATCCAGGTCACCCAGGTACCCACCCCAGGAAGGCATTGGTTTACTATAGAAAATATCCAACGAACGCAGGCGAAAATCCGTCATCCATCCGGGTTCGTTTTTCATCATGGAAATTCGTTCCACAGTCTCACGAGACAATCCTTTTGCAAACTTCATCACCGAAATATCCCGTTCGTGAAATCCATATTGGTATTCTTCCAGTTCTGGCACTGGCTTGGCCATGACCCACATAACCTCCCTTAATGCCTACTTTGTAAAAAATTTATTCAAAAATTCCGCTCAAACCTTTCCTTTAAAAAGTGTTGCATTCAGTTCAATCAATTTGGTGAATCGGCACTGCGAGGTCGCACTGCTTTCTCCAAAGCGTCCCATGCCAAAGCGGCACATTTAATCCGTGCGGGAAACTTAGAAACACCGTGCAAAGATTCCAGATCCCCCAGGTCATTTTCCTCGTCTTCCGTCGATTCCCCTCTTAACATGGCATGAAACTCCCCAGCAATTTGCATCGCCGCCGCCACCGACTTGCCTTTAACGGCTTCCGTCATCATGGAAGCTGAAGCCATAGAAATAGAACAACCCGCACCACGAAAACGAACATCCTTGACAATCCCGTCTTCCACTAATAACTGTAAAGTAATTTCATCCCCACAGCTGGGATTGCGCAGGTCCACCTGCAATGCATCTACCGCCAGTACCCCCTGATTGCGAGGATGTTGGTAGTGATCCATGATGACCTGGCGATATAAGTCATCTAATTGCATGTTGAAAGAACTCCTTTGCAGACTGTAAGGCGTGTATCAGAACATCCACGTCCGCCTCAGTATTGTACAAATAAAAACTCGCCCGCGCCGTCGACCCCACACCCAACCACTTCATGAGGGGCTGTGCACAGTGGTGACCCGCCCGAATAGCGACACCTTCTGCATCAAGCACCGTGGACACATCATGTGGATGAATGTCCCCCAAGTTAAAGGTAACCAGCCCTCCCCGTTCCACACCCAAACCCGGACCGTAAACGGTCAATTCTTCTACCTCAAGTAAACGGCTCACGGTGTACTGGGCAAGCTGTTCGTCGTGTTTACGAATTTCCTCCAGCCCAATGGATTCCAAATAATCCACTGCAGCACCCAATCCAATCGCACCCGCAATAATGGGCGTCCCACCCTCAAACTTCCAAGGGGACTCTTTCCAGGTGGCGTCATACAATTCCACCACCTCAATCATTTCACCTCCAAAGTACACCGGCTCCATGGCTGCTAGCAAAGAGGCCTTTCCATACAACACACCAATTCCCGTGGGGCCACACATCTTGTGCCCCGAAAAGGCTAAAAAGTCGCAGTCCAAATCCTGTACATCGGTAGGCATGTGGGGCACACTTTGCGCACCGTCTACCACTAAAACCGCACCCACCCGGTGTGCCAACCGTGCCAGTTCCTTGATGGGATGAATCGTCGCCATGACATTGGAAACCTGTGCCACCGCCACAAGCTTTGTAGCGGAAGTAATCAATTGTTCTGCATCTTCCAGTCGAATGCTCCCATCGGGCTGGAGTGGAATGTACTTCAAAGTTGCCCCTGTGACTTTCGCCACTTGTTGCCAAGGAATAAGGTTACTGTGATGCTCCGACGGTGTCAGAACGATTTCGTCCCCTGGTTTAAATCGTGGGCGGGCATACCCATAAGCAATCATGTTTAAGGACTCGGTCGTTCCACGCGTAAATATCACTTGTTCGGGCGAAGGTGCGTGAATAAACCGGGCCACCTTTTCGCGGGCCAATTCATAGGCCTCCGTTGCCCGAGACCCCAACGTGTGGACCCCACGATGGACATTTGCATTGTCTTCGCGATAATAACGTTCCAGAACTTCCAATACCTGAATCGGTTTTTGTGAGGTCGCCGCGCTGTCCAAATAGACCAGGGGATGACCATTGATGGTTTGTTGCAAAATAGGAAAATCTTTGCGAAGAGTTTCGACATTCACTTAGGCCAACTCCCTGTCAATCAATTCATTGGCCAGTTCCTGCACGAGTGCAGAGGGTATGGCCAGCACCATCGGTGCCACGTGGCCCCAAACAATCATGCGCATTGCCTCACGGCGGGAAATTCCGCGAGATTCCAAATAATAAACCTGTTCTTCGTCCAACTGGCCTACGCTGGCCGCGTGGCCACATCGTTGTACATCATTTTCATCTATGAGCAACATTGGAATGGCATCTGCCCTAGCATGTGGATCCAACATCACCATGCGATCCGTTTGTTCACTGCCTGCGCCAATGGCTCCTTTAAAAATATGCGTGGAAGTCCGGTACACCGAATATGCACGCCCACGCAAAACCCCCTGCAGGACCATGTCACTTTCCGAATGGCGCCCTTGATGCAACATGCTGGCTGTTAAATCGAAATGCTGTCGACCAAAACCAAGACCAAATCCGTGCAAAGTGGATTTTGATCCGTCCCCCTGCAGGACACTCTCCAGTAGTCCCACCGTAAAGCCGTCCCCCACGTCGCCAAACACCCAATCTACAGTGGCGTTCTTGTACACCCGCGCTCGACGCACCGTAAAATAAGTGGGGCCCTTGCGGTATTGTGTCAAACATGAAACCGTCAGGTGCGCTTCCGGGTGTGCCACCACTTCCAGTACGTCCGTATGAATTTTATCGGTTTGCAGGCTGTCCCCTGCCACCAGAACTTCCACAATGGACCCGCGACTGCCCTCCCCCGCAACCACCAGAGAATGGGGTGCCCCCCCTGCAGCACCGTCTGTGAACTCGTAAATGTAGTGGATTGTTGGTTCTACCTGCACACCATCTGGGATGTACAAAAACACTCCATTTATCCAAACTGCAGCATTGAGTGCCGTCCACTTGCTCTCTTTTGCAGTCACTACCGAACCCAAATATCGCTGTACCAAGTCCCCATGCTCCACCACTGCGCGCTGCAGGTCACACAGTAATACGCCCGCCTGCACCAATGTGTCGGGGAGAAAGGTGGAAACAACCTGCCCATCCTGAATATGCACCCTTGGCTGTTGTTGTAATTGCGACAACACCGATTCAGACAGCCCAGAAGAGGACTGAACCTCACCTTTTAGCGGGTCGATATCCCAGGAACGTCGACTCAGATCTGTCTTTTCTAAGCGTGGCACTTTCGCTTCTGTATATGTCTGCCATGCCTCCAACCGTTGCTGCAAAAGCCACTCCGGTTCGTGAAAACGGGCCGAAATGTCTGTGACAAGCGGGGAGGTTGCCACTGTCTGTTCCATGGTTGTCATTCCCCCTTACGCTGGCGCGCCTACCGTCTCATCTTCAATACCCAGTTCTTGTTTTAACCAATCATAACCTTCTGCTTCCAACTGTGCCGCCAATTCATGTCCGCCAGAGCGAACAATCTTCCCTTGCATCATCACGTGCACAAAATCCGGTACGATATGCTGCAGTAGTCGTTGATAGTGTGTAATAATGAGAAAGCCAACTTCTGAAGACCGCAAATCATTGACTGCTTGCCCCACAATTTTTAGCGCATCGATATCCAAACCAGAATCAATTTCATCCAAAATGGCGATGCGAGGATTTAAGACACTCATCTGCAAAATCTCATTACGCTTTTTTTCGCCGCCTGAAAATCCTTCATTGAGATAGCGGTCTGCAAAAGAAGGATCAATGCTCAATTGTTTCATTTTGCTCATGAGCATGCGGTGAAATTTAATCACTGGCATCTCATGCCCCTCCCCCAAACGGGCATTGACCGCTGTGCGCAAAAAGTTAGCATTTGAAACACCAGGAACTTCAGCAGGATACTGCATAGCCAAAAATAGACCCGCCCGTGCCCGCTCGTCCACCGACATCGCAAGTAAGTCCTGCCCGTCGAGTTGGACCTGTCCCCCTACCACTTGATACGTAGGGTTACCCATAAGCGCTGAAGCTAAAGTGCTTTTTCCGGTACCATTTGGTCCCATAATTGCATGAATTTCTCCACCTTTAACCGTCAAATCGAGACCCCGCACGATTTCTCGGCCTTCGACGGCAACGTGGAGTTGTTTGATTTCAAATACTGGAGCCGCCATGACGGACCACCCTTCCTTTAACTCAACCAGGCCTGCACAGTGTGTGCGTGGACCTGTTACACAGGTAATGTTGACTACATAAGTCACCTTTGCACGTCAAGCATAACATATCCCACATCAATTTCAAGCTATCCCATTAAGCTACCCCATCTATTTCAAACCACTTAAACTCGAACCCTTGCAATGCAAAGACCGCGACAAACTGTGACGAGAAATTCTATTCAATAACAATCCATGTGCATCAAAACTGATCCATCAAAACAGGTATTTAAACACCAGTTTAGCTTCCTCAGACATCATTTCTTTATCCCAGGGTGGATCAAAAGTGAGCTCAATTTCCGCTTTCTCTACACCAGGTAAAGACTCAACTTGATCAATAGCTTGTCTCTGGATGTCTTCAAATAGCGGACACCCCATGGCCGTTAGCGTCATTGTGATTTTTACATACTTTCCATCTTCCGAGACATCTATCCCATAAATCATTCCCAGATTAACCACATCAATTTGAATTTCCGGGTCCAACACATCCATCAACACGGTGCGTACCATATCTTCTGTCACCACAGTGATTCACCTTCCCCCTCCAAAAGACTCAAACAATTTCCTCATTCACATTAACGCAAGGCTGGGTCATTCGTCCAGTCACAATCCATCAAAATCGGTGCCCACCCAGACGAAGTGTATGGGTTAATTCCGGCTTATAGTGTAGATCAGTGGGGTCAGGGGTGCAACGTAAACAAACCCACGCACTTAGAAGAATTATTGGGGTCATGAATCTAAGCTCTCTCCCGGCATGATTTTGCGAATTTGTTTGCGCCGAGTTGGTCGAGGTTCCATGCTCCCCACACCCAAATTCAGATTAGGATTCCGTTGAGCTACATTGAGGTGATTTTTAATTTTGCGGGTATCCGAGGGTGCGATTCGCCAACTACGTTGCCCAAATAAGAAAGATTCTGCGCTCAACTCCCCCCTTCTGGACAATTGTTCCACAGCCTCCCGCACCGCCGTAACGGGTTGTCCAAACATTTCAGCCAACTCTGTGAGACTAAACCGTGTGGTCAAAGTCTGTATGCCCTCCAGTTTGCGCACATCTTTTTAATTGCTTTTGCCAGAAGCGCCCCCGCCTGGTTGCCAAATCAAAGTAACATAACTATTCAACTGCTGAAATGAAGTCTTTGCCCCTGCCACCAATTGAAAAGACACCTCAGCGCTTTGTCCTGGTGCCAGTGTGCTCGGACCGTCCGTAGGCTGCACCGTGGACAAAAAGCGAACCACCTGCGGCCCCGTCCAATCCAATCCCAAAGATGGATTCCCCGTATTTCCCAAAGAAGTGGGTGCAAACCACACCAATGCCCAGGTTTTCCTTAAGGGAAGTTGAATAGCCGAGACGTTTGTCACATGTGCATCCACCCGCAGTGATTGGCCTGTGCTCCAACGACTGAGCACCTGTGCAGCAACATTACTAATTTTAACTTGGGGACGGGTCCACACTTGATCCGCTTGCGGAGGCGGAACCAGCCCTGTACGATAAAATACCAGACTTGGTTGTTCATCTAAATGTCCCGAGGCGTTTTCCGGTGCTCCAATGGGTAGAAAAGACCAGGACACCGACTGCCCCGGCAAAATCACTTGGTCGGGGGGTTCCACAAAAGCTGCCCAATCTGCCGTTGTTAAGGGATCTTCACTCACGCCTTGAGCATTGCCCCCAGGAGAGAACGCTAAAACGCCAAACAAATCCCGAGGTCTCAATGGAGTTGTTCCCATATTGGTTAACATTGCCTGTACCAGGTGGCCCTGTTGTGTGCCAGCTTGCTTCTCCACACCAATATACCCCACACTAATATCGGCTGCTTGCAATCCATAGGTACCCGCCAAAGGCTGTGCGGCCGTTTCTGCAGCCGTCGGTAGTCCAAGAATATCTGTGGTCCCACGCTGTCCAAACTGCCACGCGGAAAATACCATCGCCATTGCAGCTACCGAACCCACACCTGCGACCAGCCAAGATTGCCAACGCAGACGACGATGTGTGCGATGTGGTATAACATTGGACGACAAATTTTGGTTTGCATCCTGCCCCATCGTTCGGGCTTTATGTAAAATTTGTCGCTGCAATTCCTCAGAAAAGGGTACCCGGGTAATCCGACTCATCTTCCGTCTAAGATCGTCCTCTTGCCTCACAAGGGGTCCCCTCCCTCCAAAAGTTTGCGCAACTGCTGGCGGCCACGATGCAGACGAGTTCGCACAGATTCCTCCGTAATCCCTAAAGCTGCAGCAATATCTCGCTGGCTCAACTCCCGTAGATAATACAACACCAGCACTTCTCGATACTTAAGCGGCAGTTGAAACACGGAATGCCACAGTTCATCCTTGGCCAGCTGGTTCATCACCTGTGCTTCTGGGGTCTCAGTTCCAGACAAACTCTCAAATGGGCTGGGGTCCTGTAATTCGTGGCGAAACGCCCACGAACGAAGATAATCTTTTGCCCGATTTGCAGTAATGGCCAACAGCCAGGTTCTCACAGACCCTTCTCCCCGGAACCCATCCATATTTTGAAAGGCACGTAAAAAAACGTCCTGTGCAATGTCTTGTGCTAAATGATAATTATTTACATAAGTGTACGCCAAGTGGATGACATCCGCTCCATACGCCTGCATCCATTCCTCTAAACATTGGACGGCCGCTTCGGAGCTGGCGTGTCTGCCTTCCTCCACGCAGGGGGCACCTCCCTACCGGCTCCATAATAATCGACGGAGCAAACCGGCTTTAGGTGACAGACCTACAACATTGAAACAAGTCCGTCCTTTCACGAGTCTACCACATTCACAAACGCAGCGCAGAACCCAAGATTTTCCTACACAGCACATATCGATTTTTCACAAGGAAACCCAATAAATTAAAATAATAGGTAACGAAGAAATGACAGTTAGGTGAACAGCAATTGTTCCACACCTTGTGCTATGGTAAACTGCTTAGGATAAAATTGGGGTGATGATGATTTTATGTATCGGCTAATTCGCTCACTGCTCTTTCAACTCCATCCTGAGACGGCCCACCGGATGACCTTTTGGGGACTAACTTTCTTTCCGGGAATGGTACGTTTGCTGGCACCGCCACTGCAGGTTCCTAAAATTCTGGCTCAGGACCTCTGGGGGTTACAATTTTCTCACCCCATTGGCCTAGGCGCCGGAATGGATAAAGATGGGGTGGCCATCAACGGTTTGCTGACGGCCGGGTTCTCTTTTCTTGAAGTCGGCACAGTCACACCCCAACCCCAACCAGGAAATCCCAAACCACGCTTGTTTCGATTGGTTCAAGACGAAGCCCTCATTAACCGAATGGGATTCAACAATCAGGGCATGGAGGCACTTCGCCAAAACTTGCTGCGCCGACGTCGAGCGGGAATTGTAGGCATTAATATTGGCAAGAACAAGGTCACCCCAAACACCCAAGCGGTGTTTGATTATACCCAATTGGTCAATGAGTTGTATCTGCTTGCTGATTTTTTTGTCATTAATGTCAGTTCGCCAAACACTCCAGGTTTACGAGATCTACAAACCACTGAAGCCCTATTGCCCTTAGCAGAGCAGGTGGTGCGGGCTCGAGACAGACAATTTGCGCTGCACCAAGACCGTATCCGGCCACATCGCCCGGCAATTTTAGTAAAAATTGCTCCTGACCTCACTGACGATGCCATCACAGAACTGTCCCGCCAACTGCTACAGGTTCCTATTGATGGCTTTGTGGCCACCAACACCACCATCACAAGAAATTTCCAACTCAGCAGCCCACATGCTGGTGAGCCCGGTGGATTAAGCGGGCACCCTTTGCGTCAGCGTTCCACAGATGTGGTTCGCTTGGTCTACCAGGCCACCTCTGGTCATGTTCCAATTGTGGCTTCTGGGGGTGTCTTTAATGCCGCAGATGCCTATGAAAAGATCTGTGCTGGGGCAAGTTTAGTTGAACTATACACCGGTTTTATTTATCGCGGTCCCAGGGTTATTGAGGAAATTGTTACCGGACTCGCTAACCTGTTGCAGAGAGATGGCTTTTCCCACATCCAAGCAGCTGTGGGTTCACAATCAGTTCAGACATCCTCAGTTACCCATGATTAAATTTCACCATTTGCCTGGAAAATTCCTCAATAAAGACTTGCCAATAAAGATGTCTGTTCTGTGAGCAGATATTTTTTGTAAAGCAATATGTATAAAAATATCTAATTACAATTTTATTATATTTTCTTCGAATTCTTTCCATTGACTTTTTAATTCGACATTCTTTGCACTAGTAACGGGAATATTATTGCGATAAAATGAATTTGGAAGTCTTAAAAGTTGTAATTGAAGGAGGAACTAAAATTGGCCCATGAGTTACCGCCGCTCCCCTATGCATATGATGCATTGGAGCCCTATATCGATGAAATGACCATGAAAGTTCACCACGATGGTCACCATGGTACCTATGTCAAAAACTTGAATGCTGCCTTGGAAGGACACCCCGAGTTGCAGTCCAAGTCTATTGAGGACCTGTTACATGACATTAACACCGTACCAGAGTCCATCCGCACCGCCGTCCGCAACAATGGAGGCGGCCATGCAAATCACTCCATGTTTTGGCAAATTATGAGCCCTAACGGAGGCGGTCAGCCCTCTGGTGCTTTGGCAGATGCCCTGAGCACTACCTTTGGCGGTTTTGAAAAGTTCAAGGAGGAATTTGGCAAGGCTGCTGCGACCCGTTTTGGTAGCGGTTGGGCATGGCTTGTTGTAAAGGATAGCAAATTGTCCATCATCAGTACGGCTAATCAAGACAGCCCCTACATGGAAAACCAGTTGCCAATTTTCGGCTTGGATGTGTGGGAGCACGCCTACTACCTGAAATATCAAAATCGGCGACCCGAGTACATTTCGGCGTTTTGGAATGTCATCAACTGGGCAGAAGTTGAAAAACGCTATCAATCCGCCAAATGAGTAGATTTTAAAAGAGGCGAGCGGGCTCCCAGGGCTCTGCTCGCCTTTTTTATACTCACAAAGAAATTCCACTCACTACAGCTTATTTAGATATGGCTTACTTTAAATAGCGATATTCATCCACGCTGTGGTCGAAAGCCTCTAAGAAATGATCTATAAAATAGGCCACAGACGGCATACGGTCTGCGTACACACGCACGGAAGACTCAATTTGACTCGCAGCCAATGCAAATTCCTGGTTACCCCGCCTCACCTCCTGACGACACTTACACAGAGCATCCAGTTTATCTGCTGCCTTTACGTAGTCAAACACCTCCCCTGAGCGTTGAAACCATTGTTCATACATTGGCTGCAGGGCATTGGGCAGCGTGTTGCGCAATTGTTTTTCTGCCACTTGTTCCAAGTGAGAAAATGCTTGCTCCACCTCAACACTGTATTTTTTCACCGGTGCTATCACATCGGTTAAAATACACTCTGAGGCATCGTGGAGCAATGCGGCTGCGAGAATATCTGCCGTGGGCAAACTTCGATGAAATACTTCTTGTTCCACAGCACACAGGGCTTGGGCAATCAAAGCCACGCCAAAACTGTGCTGTGCGACATCCTCAGACTGCAGGGCGTTCATGCCACTCCAGCGCAGGGTAGAACGTAGCCTATATACCAAAGCGAAAAATGGGCTTTGCATTAGAACAGATCTCCTCCAAATTCAGGCACAGCCGAACTACTTTATCCGTAAATCGGCCTTCACCCGACGGTCTGAATCCTACACAAATTCATGATACACCTGTGGACTGCCCACGTGGGCAAATAGTCCCACATGCGCACTGTGGAACAAATTTGTGTTATGCTTTTTTTGAGGTGAAACAAATGAATAGGAAGTTTTTAATTTCCTTACTGCGGCGCGGCGTACCCGCCTTATTCACGCTAGTTGGTTCCGCCGGCATCCTCATTGGGGCCCATTGGATTCATCAGCAGCAAATCGCTGCCAAACTTGAAACCACGACTACTCAGGCCCCTTCAGATAGTGGGGGACAGACACAGGGAACAAATGCTGCCACAGAAAGCAGTGGCGGCCTGTCTCAATCTAAAAGTTTAGGGCTTCCCAATACTAAAACTGGGACAAACAACACAGACAAATCTT
The DNA here is from genome assembly GCA_003584005.1 of Alicyclobacillaceae bacterium I2511. Taxonomy (GTDB): domain Bacteria; phylum Bacillota; class Bacilli; order Alicyclobacillales; family Alicyclobacillaceae; genus QXHL01. The sequence continues at coordinate 102,362 of QXHL01000003.1, forward strand.
CAGTTACGCCTACTGCACCCAGCAAATCCACTACATCCCAAACACAAGTCCCCGCTTCGTCTTCTATATCTTCAAATATAACGACTTCATCCTCTTCAAACACAATGGCTTCATCTTCAGGGGCAACGGTTGCATCCACCCGTTCCGGAAACGTAGGCTATACACCTGTGCAGGGGGGAATCGTTCAAACCATCCCTGGGCCTACTAGCGGACAGGCAGTTCTTCCAGCCTGCGCCGTCCAGCAGTACGGATCCCAGCCCCAAACCACGCTCACTACCGCCAATCTGCAAATTCCTTCGGGGGGTACACTAAGTGTCCCTGCGGAAATGACTAAAAATAGTCTCTTGGCAATTCCCTTACAGCAAGGGGTATTGTGGGCTGTGGTCCCCGCCACAGCCATGACCCCTCAAGGTGGTTTGGGGGCAGCGCAAAAACCAACAACTTTATACTATACCCCCTACCCTGCCACAACAGTGAGCCATCTGGAACTCACCCAAGGAGCCATTCGGCTCGGAGTTTTGCCATTGGCAACCCATATAAGAAACACTCCGTGGACTGGCTGGTATACCCCACCGACGAATTTGTTGCAAAAGAACGCCAACACAACCTCGGTAACCCGTTTGACTAATTCAGTTCAATCGAATACAACAGCCAGCGACACCCCTACAGCTACTGCGGGTACGGACAAGATAAGCATTGAGAATAACACCTCCCCGACGTCCACCCCTGCGACCCTAGGAAGCCAACAACCCAGCGGTGGTGAAACCCTGGTAAACAGCAAAACTCCTTTGCCTGCCGGACAAGCTTACCTGTACCTATCCTCCCTATATGCTACAGAAGGGGGTGCCGTTATCACAATTGCAGTCAACGAACCGCAACAAACACAAAACATTACTTGGACGTACTTGTGGAAAGAGCAAGACCTATCCCTCCAGCCACTAGCCAGTCTCGCCAATGGTAAAGGCATGTACAGTTGGCTTGCCGTTGGGAAACAACTGGTCTACTGGGGACAACGGTCCATGATTCCCCCAGACAATCGCTACTTCAAGGGAAAACAGTCTGTCCTCAACGTAATCAGTGGAAAGATAACCGCCATCCGGTTAGGAACGTGGACCAGCCAGGCACAGGCCAGTGGAAATGACCTACAGTTCCGTATACAAAATTCCACCCAGTGGGAACAATTTACACCCGCACCGGAATTGGTGACGCACTGACAACCGCCATCCTCTACGATTAGGATTGAATTTCCCTTGAGTTGTTTAAACTAGAGGGGTATGTCTAAAAAAGGCCCTTTGAAAGACAGGGGACCTACCAAAGAGTTTACTGAGTCTCTTGTGGACCAGTACTGGAAGTGCACACCTGTGGCAAGTTACTTCAATCCAAGGAGGTTGATAATTCTTGGCCAGCCTGACAATCATTCGCAAGGCCCATCTGTTTGCCCCGGAAGACCAAGGCGTGCAAGACCTGCTATTAGGCGGCGGCAAGATCCTAGCAGTGGGTGAAGACCTATCTTTGCATGGAAATGTGCCAAATATTGAGGAGATTGATGCGTCAGGACTGCTGCTGTTTCCCGGCTTGATAGATCAACACGTACATATAGCAGGAGGCGGTGGTGAAGGGGGATTTCACTATCGCACCCCGGAAATTTCACTGAGTCACATCACCACAGCTGGAGTGACTACCGTAGTCGGAGTGTTGGGCACAGACGGCGTCACACGTACCACCCGAGAACTGCTGGCTAAGGCGAACGCGCTGGATTTTGAAGGAGTCACCACCTACATTTACTGTGGCGCATACCAAATTCCCACCCGAACCATCACGGGCACGCCCCGCAGCGACATCGTTTTGATTGACAAGGTAATTGGCGTCGGAGAAATCGCTATTTCTGACTCCCGTTCCAGCCATCCCAGTAATCAGGATATCGCGGAACTAGCCAGCGAAGCCAGGGTGGGAGGTCTTCTAGCTGGAAAGGCCGGTGTACTACACCTGCACTTGGGAGACGATGACAGTAGACTGGCCATTTTATTTGAAGTCCTAAAAAAGACAGAACTTCCGCTATCAGTGTTCACCCCTACCCATTTAAACCGTAACCCCGATTTACTCGAGGATGCCATCCGCTGGGGTCGCAAAGGCGGGTTTGTAGATGTGACATCAGGTATCCGGCCGGATGAACATGACCATATCTCCGTAAAACCTTCCCAAGCCATTCGCCACCTACTGGATGAAGGCGTGGATAAGGGTCGATTGACTATGAGTTCAGACAGCAACGGCAGCTCTCCCATTTTTGACAATCACGGTCGACTCGTGGCCATGGGAATTGGCTCCATTGCAACCCTTTGGGAGGAAATTCGGGATGCCATTGTTCAGGAAGAAGTCCCTATTCCAACCGCCGTCTCGTTGGTCACAAGAAATGTAGCTCGGGTCCTGAAACTCGGTCACAAGGGCCGCATCCAGTCCGGTCTCGACGCAGACCTCCTATTAACAGACGCGCAATATCAAATTCAGCAAGTTGTGGCTAAAGGACAAACTGTCGTGGAGAATGGCAAACCTGTCGTTTTTGGAACCTTTGAAAATAGGGCTGGCGTTCCCGGCTCACCAGGGCATAAATCTCACGCCGGAGTGTTAGACACGCAACGAGGTCGACATATGATTGAACCCGATGCAGAAGATCCAGATGACTTCCCAGACCCAAATGAACGTCAACGACGCAGCCGGTAAACAAATTTTTCTGCTAAACCCATGCACGCAAAAACAAAATCCGCAATAATATCCACTGAGACCCCGAAAGCGTGTCCCATTGTAAACGAGGAGTGGAGCATATCCAATGGACCTGTACTTTTTAGGCACGAGCGCTGGCGTCCCCACTAAAACTCGCAATGTCAGTGCCTTGGCCTTCAGAGTACTGACGGAGCAAGGAAACGTCTGGCTATTTGACTGTGGTGAGGGAACCCAACAGCAAATTTTGTCTGCCCCAATCAAACTCAGCAAAATTAACAAGGTGTTTATTACACACCTGCACGGGGACCACCTGTTTGGACTTCCTGGTTTGTTGAGCAGTCGCTCCCTTCAGGGCATCAGAACACCCCTGACACTGTTTGGCCCCAAGGGGTTACAGGGATATGTAGATACCTGCCTGGCTACCACTGGCACACACCTTGTCTATTCCCTCGAGATAGTGGAGTTGCCTGTGACCTCTCCCGGTGACCAGACCCACCCCTTTTTAGTCTGGTCCGATGAACAATTTCAAGTGGAGGCCGCACGTTTGGAACACCGTATACCTTCTTTTGGGTATCGAGTGTCAGAAAGACCCACACGCGGTCATCTGAACACAATGCGACTGTCCGCTTTGGGGGTGTTGCCCGGTCCCAGTTACGGCCTCCTGCAGCGAGGAGAGCGCCTAACTTTGCCTGATGGCCGGCAGATTGACCCCGAGCAATTTCGGGACCCCCCAAGGCCTGGACGAGTCATCACCATTCTAGGGGATACACGTCCCTGTAGTAATACTATCGAACTGGCACGAAATGCCGACTTACTCATTCACGAGGCTACCTTTGCAAACGAACACCAGCAATTGGCCCTAGCCTATCATCATTCCACGGCCGCTGAGGCCGCCAAAACCGCCATTGCAGCTGGTGCACAACAACTGGTCCTCACCCACATCAGTAGCCGTTACCAGGGCCCAGACCTAGAACAGTTGCTTGCAGATGCCCAAACTATATTTTCTAACAGCCACTTGGCTGCAGACGGTTGGTCAATAGAAATCCCACCTAAAGTTAGAAAAACAGCGGACGCATCTCCTCCGCCACCTGTTCTGGATAAAACATAGCAAAGGGTTCGTTGTACATGTGGCGAATGGCCCCCACATCAGCGGCGTGAACCGCTGGGTTGAAAGAACCCCGCGCGGAAATGCGGGCATGGACCCATACATCATCTTCTGGTGTTGCGGAGGGATACAAGGCCAAGTTAAAACTATAAATGTGATGGTCCTGCATATACCGCAGCACGGGTTGCATGCCCTGTGCAAAAGAAAATACATCGTCATGTGTCAGATCCAAAACAGTCAGGCGCTCTCGAAACACAGCTGTGACATCAAAAATGAACCCAAAGGGAATAAAGTTGACCACCCAAGACACACTGCCCGTGTCTCCCAGGTAACGTTCATTGAGACGCTTTTCCTCAGCCAAAAAGTCTTCCCAAAAAGATCTGCCTGTCTGCTGGCGATAGGCGCGGCTACCCTCAATTTCTAATTTTAAATAATTTCCAGGGGTATCTGTGGCAAACACCTGCAAGTGCGGATGTAACAAACTGGCACCGGCCATAGGAAAGTAGTTCCAATTAATGAGCCCGTACCCCAAGTGCTTGTCTCGCTGATGAACGGCCCGGAAATATTGGATAGAGGCCTCCAACGCATCCGTCAAACGCGTTGCCGTTAAATCCTGCATTGGCACCAGGTGATTACGGCTCACCACGGTGACCGCGCTATGCGCATCATAAGGGGAAAGATTAGGAAAGACCACTGCCTCCCCCTGGCGAAAGCGCCCCTGCTTTGTGATGTCTGACGGAAACTTTGGTGTGACCGACTCCACATTGTTTGGACAAAAGGGACAAAAGCCCCCCGCCAATGACTGTTTAGACAGTTCCTCCACATCTATTGCAGGAAAATCCAACTTGCTGAAATGGGCAATTCGCCCCGTAGACTGTGTCAACGGATCAACCCGAATTTCACTTTCAATCACGGTTTCTTGAAAATTCTTTCTTGGATCAAGAAAATGTGTGTGCTTTTTCATGCGGATAAAATCAATGGTCAACAGGTCAACCTCCCCTATATTTGGAACGACTGTTGCACAAATATTCACGCTACCATCGTAACGCTCCATACACTCAAGCTCAAGCAGTCCCAACACAAAGGACACAGCCTACAGGCGTTATAGAGGTTGTCCGGAAAGGGTTCTGACCAGACCCCTTTCCGGACACGCTCTTATAGGGTCAAATGAGCAAATAAAAGATTAAACAGGACACAGGGAGATAGAAAATAGGCAAGCACCGTCATCCCTGCAAAGGAAATTTCATTTTCTTAAGAAGAATGCTAAAGACACCTCAGATACGGCAGTTTAGTCGACTTCTTCCCATGAAAATAAAGTGTTTTTAATAGAAAGCAGGGATATCCGATGTTCTTGTATACAGCCCTTGGGGACTCCATTACGGCAGGTGAAGGGGCAACGGCCCCTATCTATGCATATCCCTCTCGCGTCGTACAAATTCTGCGCAGTCACGGCCTGTCCGCAAATGGTACCATCCTCGCACAACCTGGTTGGACCAGTGCCGATTTAGAGGCCGCAGTGTTTGACAACAGCCTCCTGCCACTCGCACAGGCACAGGCCATTACGGTCTGGGTTGGCGCAGATGACCTTGTACATGCCGCAAGCAACGTTTTACGCGGAGTCCCTTTCCAAAGGGCTGCGTCTGTTGCCCTCAAACGCTATACCCGTGACCTGGCCCTGTTATTGACCACTACCCGTAAATTGTGCCAAAATCGTTTAATTGTCTGTACCCAGTACAACCCCTTTCCCAATAGCCCCTTGGCCGTGGAGGCCGTGGGAGCACTGAACACCGCAATTATCCAGACCGCCTCCCTCAGTAGATGTTCAGTGGCTCCAGTAGCTGAGTGGTTTAGGGGACGGCAAAACGAACTGATTGCCGGGTACCGCACAGGGCGTTTGGAAGATGCCTTGCACGCTCCTACGGCACCCGTACACCCCAACAACCGTGGACATGCCCTCATTGCCCAAGGTTTAGTGCCCCTGTTACACATAGACGGAATCGACCCCCGACGTTTAACGTAGGCGCATATCCCCACTATCTTCATATCGGATGTGCCAAGCAAGGGCTTCTGACAAAAGATGTGGAGTTTGTCCCTTGTTTGTGGTTGTCGCTTTGTTCACATAGTCTGCCAACTGTTCCCGATATTCGGGGTGGACGACGTGTGCTAATATTTCTCGCGCCTTTTCTCGAGGGGTTAGCCCACGTAAATCCGCAATTCCCTGCTCAGTAACGATGATATCCACGTCATGTTCAATATGATCCACGTGTGAAACAAAGGGAACAATACTCGATATTTTTCCACCTTTAGCCACGGATTTTGTGACAAAAATAGATAGTGCTGCATTACGAGCAAAATCTCCAGACCCCCCGATGCCATTCATCATCTGAGTGCCCCCAATGTGGGTGCAGTTTACATTTCCATACACATCCACCTCTAAAGCGGTGTTAATTGATATCACACCCAAGCGGCGAATGACTTCGGGATGATTTGTAATTTCTTGTGGACGCAAGACAAATTTATTTCGGTACTGTTTGATATGTGACAAAACGTAATCCCGCATACTTTCTGACAAAGTTAAAGAACTCGCAGATGCGTAGGAAACCTTTCCTGCGTCAATGAGTTCAAATACGGAATCCTGGGCAACTTCTGTGTACACCGTCAGACCCGTAAAAGGACCCTCTCGAAGTCCACTAAAAACCGCATTTGCGACTTGTCCAGCCCCACTTTGTAAAGGCCCTAAACTTAAAGGAAGGCGACCGTGTTTCACCTCGTGATCCAGTAATTCAAGAATATATCCAGCCATGGTGAGCGTATCTGCATCTACGGGAGTAAAATCTGATGGAGAATCTGCTTCATCAGTAAGGACCACACCAAGAATTTTATCCGGATCACAAGGAATGTAAGGAACTCCAATCCGATCCGCCACACGTGTGATTGGAATAGGCTGGCGATTGGGACGCTCCCCCGGAATGAAAATGTCATGTAGCCCTTCTAGTTCCATTGGCATGGCCAAGTTGATTTCTACAATCACTTTGCCAGCCTCTTGCACAAATATCGGTGAATTTCCTACAGAAGTTGTGGGAATAATGCCACCGTTTTCGGTGATGGCAACGGCTTCTACAATTGCTAGGTCAAGATGTCCCAACACACCACTGCGTAAAACTTCCGCAGTGTTACTGGAGTGCTGATCAATGTAGCGAATCTCCCCATTATTAATCAATCCTCTTGTCACTGGGTCCGCTTGATAGGGCAAGCGTCGATCTACCACACCTGCTCCGCTTAAAATAGCATCAGATTCACCCAAAGAAGCCCCCGTGTACAGATTAATTTTGCGCTGTTTCCCTGTCGCTTTTACTGCAGCCACCAAGGCCTTTGGAACCGCTTTCACGTCCCCTGAGCGTGTAACTCCACTCACTCCCACACTCATTCCATTTTTAATCCAGCCCTGTGCCTCTTCCGCAGAAACAATTTGGCCTCGTAAATCGGCGTGACGAATGCGATCTTCATACATACCTGACCACACCTCCCCAGGAAATTAGTAGTGGTACCTGATGCATTTACCTGACCATAGACCGGTGACTGAATTTCTTAATTGTGCCACAAGACTATTTTACCAGAATATTAGGCTTCGGAGTAATCATTTCGTAGCCATTATTGCCTCAGCGGATTGAAAAAAGTGTTCTTGCTCAAGCCACCAGGACTGCGCTTGTTCCACGCTTACTGCCTCAAATGAAAGCCAATCCCCAGGCCTGGACTGGGCAACTTTGGGAATGTCGATTCCTGCAACTGTCGCAATTTTTGTATATCCGCCAATCCCCCTTCGTCCCGCCAGGAGAATGAGTGGTTTCCCCGCAGAAGGCACCTGAACGGCTCCTTCAGGAATGCACTCTGACAAGATATCTGCGCCAGATTTGTGCTGCAGCAAGGGGCCCTCTAAATGGCACCCAATCCGATTGGAATCGGGACTCACCCGATATTGCGACGCTAACAATGTTGCAATGGCTTCGGGAGTAAAGGCCGTTTCCTGAGGGCCGAGTATCACATGCAGGGTCTGTTCTTTCACATACTGTGGAACAAAGCGAGGATTAACCAAACGACGTTCCAAGGGAGGCCCACTGTGCCACCTGGTCGTCAAATGAAAATTTGTGGAAATCACATCCCCAGCATGCAACACACGCCCATCGATTCCCCCCAAGCCCACCAAGGCATCCGTCGAACGACTGCCATATTGCATGGGGACATCAATGCCCCCCTGAACACATACATAGGCTCGGCACCCTTTGGGGCCCCCACCAAAACGCAGCCGTTGCCCCATTTGCAGCTGCAACACTCGCCAAGTGGAGGCAGGGTTGTGGTCTATCTGAAGTCCCAAATCCCCGCCGGTGACAGCCACAGCGCAGTCGTCGAGAGCCTCCAGCTCCAGACCAAACAGTGTAGTTTCAATGGCCGCAGCATTCAACGGATTGCCCAACAGCAGGTTGCCAAAGCGCAGCGCATATTTGTCGGCAGCACCCGAAACGGACAGTCCGAAGCGCTGAAAACCTCGACGTCCCAAGTCTTGAATGGAAGACTGCAGTCCTGGGCCTATGACGCGCAGGGTCATGTCGAAACCTCCCACGAATGATTTCCCACAATGATTCACCGCCAGCCTTCCACCTAAGTCATCTATCCATCCCCCGTTGACAAGATCTAATCTAAACGTTACAAAGCGTTCCTCCGAAATTCATACGGGGACGTTGCGTCTAACGCCTGCAAATCCTCATACTCCTGACGAGAAACAGGGAAGAACTGCAGCCAGTCCCCTTGTTGCACGAAAAACGGTTGTTCTAGCCGTCGGTCATACATCCGCACCGGAATCCGTCCGACAATTCGCCACCCTCCAGGGCTGTCCACAGGATAAAATCCGGTCTGTTCTCCAGCAATGCCCACAGAACCCCCAGGGACCAACACCCGTGGTCGGGCCAGTCTGGGGGTGGCAATTTCTTGGGGCATTCCTTTAAGAAACGGAAAATTCGGAAGAAATCCGGTGAAATACACATAGTATTGGGGTTGACTATGCAGCCGTATGACATCTTCCACTGTGAGTTCGTTGAGCTTTGCCACATCATTCAAATCCGGCGCCAATTCAGGGTTATAGCATACGGGAATGAAAATTACCTTTGATGCATGAGCATGAATCCCCTGGGCCTCCTGCAAACCTTGGTGCACAACGGTTTGCAGGACAGAGAACGTATAAACCATCGGATCGTATTCAATATATAGGGTTTTAAAACCGGGAATGCATTCATATACTCCAGCACCCACAAAATGAGCGAACCAATTTGCCAGGGACTGAATCCGACTGGACAACAGAGGCGAAACCTCTCCTGAAAATTCTACCAACAGTGCCTGATCTCCGGCAGGGTGAAGGGTGACAGAAGGAAAACGTCTCATGGTTGAACATCCAACAAGGGACGAATCTCAATGCCGTGATTCGTCAATTCCTCCCGCAACGTCCGTGCGATGGCAACTGCGGCTTCCCCATCTCCATGCAGACAAACACTGTCCGGCTGCACGGAAATCTTTGAACCGTCAATCGCCACGAGGACCCTATCCTTCACCATTTCCACCACCCGACGGGCGGCCACAACGGGATCGCGAATCAAAGCATCGGGGTATTTCCGATTTCTCAAGGTCCCATCGGGTTCATAGGTGCGGTCCGCAAACACTTCGTTGGCCACCTGCAGCCCCACCTCCCTGCCAGCTTGGGCCAGCTTGGTACCAGCCACCGCGAGCAGGATGAGATTTTTGTCGTAATCATAAATCGCTTGTGCAAGGATTCTCGCCAGGTCCATGTCGACAGCAGCCATATTATTGATGGCCCCATGGGGTTTGACGTGTTGCAAGGGCAAGTTGTACAAATCGGTAAACGCCCGTACGGCGCCTATCTGATAAATCATCGACGCATAAACATCATCGGGATGCAAGTACATATTTCGGCGTCCAAATCCCTGCAAATCCGGAAATCCAGGATGGGCCCCCACTGCCACACCATACCGTTTGGCCATTTCCACCGTTTTGCGAATCACCAAGGGATCTCCTCCATGAAAGCCACAAGCCACGTTGACAGAGGAAACCATCGGAATGACGGCCTCATCCTGACCTATTTTGTAAGCGCCAAAACTTTCCCCCAAATCGCTGTTGATGTCGATTTGCATAGTCTTTTGCCCCTTCCACGGACACATTTGGTGAGACCTCTCACTCCAATAAGAGGTGTCAATACACGTGTAGGATTTACTGGGATAGACTCAGTATAGCAAAGTGACTAATGTTCTGATAAGTTGTCATAAAGTGCGTGTCCGGAAAGGGTTGATGATTGCGCCTCTGGAATTAAGGGTTCCCCAGTCGCTAAATCATCCAATAACGAGAGATGAAACGCAAATAAGGGTGCGAATGTCGTCTATTGCACGTTCCTCCCCCTGTTTGCACCGAATTTGCTGCAATAAGAGCTTGGCGGTCGCTTATTGATGCGATCCGTGGCTTGAAAGGGGCTATTAGCGACCTGAGGGCGCTTATTTTCGACCGTCGATTCAATCTGCACACGAATCAGCTGAAACAATTAATTTACGATAAGGAAGTGCAGTGAAATCATGGAAATGACCGGGCTAATCGATATCCATGTACATGCAGCCCCCAGTAGATTCCCCAGGTCTGTGACAGACCATCAACTTGCACAAGAAGTACAGTCCTGTTGGCATGCGGGGTTTCGTTCTTAAGGCCCACGAGGAATTACGTGAACATCTGAAAATGTTGCTCTCTAAAATTACGCCAGACTCTCTCCATAAGGAAATAGACGTTGGCGTCAAAGGGAGAGATCTAATTTGACAACTCCAAGGCGAGGCGATCTGGTCTGACTGGATTTTAATCCACAGTCCGGTCATGAACAGGCTGGTCATCGCCCTGCCATTGTATTGTCTGAACAAGAATTTAACGAACGGATCGGTTTTGCTGTGGTGTGTCCGATTATCCACCATATCAAAAGATATGCGTTCGAGGTTCCTCGACCAATCCCCTGGTTATTCCTCGCATCGTTTTCACGATGTCAGGGTAAAAGAACACAGGATGTCACGGCTTGCGCGCCTGAATGGTGGCAGACGCAATGTAGTCATCCACATGTGCGCCAGGCACCCAGTCTTTTAGCACTTCTTTGGTCTCTTCCTTTAATTCAATGGAAACATCGGTAAAACCACTGGCTGCCAACAACGCATGCAACTCTTGAATAGAAGAAGCACCAGAAACACAGGCGGAGTAAAAATCACCCAGATCCTGCTGAATGGCGGGAGGAAACTCGGCGGTGGTCACGACATCAGAGATGGCCAGCCGCCCCCCTGGCTTGAGCACACGCAGCGCCTCTTGAAAAACAGCAGGTTTGTCTGGCGACAGGTTGATGACACAGTTAGACAGGATGACATCCACCGTTGCGTTAGCGACAGGCAGGTGTTCAATTTCGCCTAAGCGGAACTCGGCATTCTGGTAATTTCCGCTGATGGCGTTGTTGCGCGCCCTGCTAATCATCTCAGGCGTCATATCGACGCCAATCACCCGGCCCATCTCGCCAACCCTCCGTGCTGCCAAGAAGCAGTCAAAGCCCGCTCCACTGCCGAGATCCACCACCACTTCCCCCGGTTGCAAGGCAGCAATCGCTTGAGGATTGCCACAACCCAGTCCAAGATTAGCTCCTTCCGGCACCACGGACAATTCCACATCCGAATATCCCAACTGGGCTGAAATGTGCTGCACATCATTGGCCGTCCCACAGCAACCGGATGTCGATCCGCAGCAACCCCCACTCTCATTTTTCTCCGTATCTGCCTGGAGCGCAACCTTCCTGTAACGGTCTCGTACCGTTTGCCTCACTTTATCCTGCAATAAAGAATCCATCCCAGCATTGACTCCTCTCAAAACTCCCAGTAAATAAACTTCCGTGGATTTACATTCCCTTGCTGGTGCCGCTCTCAACGACATGAAGGTTCATCCTGCAAATTCTATTCACCCTGTTTCACATTCAGGCGTCCTGCGGGAGTCCCTGCCCCAGTACTCCCATGAACCAAATTTAATCCCCACAGGTGTTGACGAAACTCGTCCCAGGTGGGTTCATCCACCCGATAGACCTGGTAAGTGCCGTGGCGCTCCCGACGCACAACTCCCGCATTCACTAGAATTTGCAGATGATGGGAAATAGTGGACTGTGCCAGTGGATGGCGATCCGCTAGGTCAAGCACGCAACATGCAGTTTCGTCTAACTCAATTCCATCACAACAAGATGCGTGGGTGCCTGTGAGCAGATCAGAAAACAGGGCGTAACGCTGCGGGTGCCCCAAAGCCCGCATAATGATTATTGCATCCATGTTGTTATCCATCCCCATCCAACGTGTCACTGCCCTGAACTTGGAATGTGCACATTTAACGTTAGCTAAACCTCGGGCTTAGATTGTATTCATCGAAAAATATCGATGAATACAATCTATTTTTAAATGATTTTGGTTCAAGTGTCAAGAATGAATAAAAAAAGTCAATAAGAACGCTGTGACGCCTATTTCAACAAAGGTCAATGAAACGGCCACCCTAGACCTCAACGTGCCAAACCTGACCCGTGCAGCCAGCGACTTGCGTAACTTAGCCATGACAGAAGATAGCGGGTTTGTGGACTTCACACAATCTTTGCAAACCCTTCACACAAACTCAATAGAGTCCGTTTCCCCTTCACACCCCCTTAAAGTGTGTGTGCTATGCTGGTTCTGTCGAAACGAGAGAAGGCTGTGAGAAAAACGTGAGGTGAGCCGCAGCCATCTCCCCTTTACAAAGGAAAGTTTAGCCACACCGCTCACGTTGCTCACATCCACGCTTCGATTTTGATTGACAAACAGACATTAATTCTGAAGGAGGTTGGGTTAAATGCACATTCTCATCACGAACGACGACGGATATGTAGCCACTGGTTTACAGATGTTGAAAAAGGTTTTGCAAATGCACGGACATCACGTGACCTTTGTCGCCCCGGAAAATAACTGTAGCGGCCAATCCCACAGCATCACTCTGGGGCCATTGCGGGTGCGTCGGATTCATGTAGCAGGCGCAGACGGATATGTAGTGTGGGGAACCCCCGCAGATTGCGTCCGAGTGGCCTGTTCAGATTACCTGACGGAGACATTCGACCTCCTCATTTCCGGCATCAACGACGGGTTCAACCTTGGTACAGACACCTTTGTCTCCGGAACCGTCGGTGCCGCACGGGAAGCAGCAATGCGTAGGCTTCCCAGCATTGCCCTATCTGCCAATCCAGGAGACCAATGGGATGCAATCGTACAGACCGTTTCCCGCCATTTGCCAGATTGGATACAAGAGGCGATGGTCAGTCCTGGGGAATTACTGAACATCAACATCCCCACAAATGGAGGAACTCATTGGGCTTGGAGCCAGCTTTCTAGTAATCCGCCACAGCAGAGAATTGATGTGCGAGAAAATTCAGACACCGGGGAGTGGTTACGTTTCACTTATGAAGTCAATCCCACAGACGAATCCCTGAATACAGACCGCTCCATGGTGAACCAAGGTGTCATCTCTGTCACCCGACTGCCCCTCCCAGGCCTGCAACAGTCCCTCAAGCACAGATTGGAATCCACAAAACTCCCGCGACTGGGTGCCGCAGGGTTGTCCTGAACCGCCACATTGCCGACCCGCCCTGTGACCCGCTGTTTGCGGAATGAGGTGCTCCAAATGAATGGTTTATACTTACTGTTATTCCTCTAAAGAGGTACAAGGACTTCAGTATCAGCCCCCTTTGGGGTTTCGTCCAGATATCCCGTGTTGTTTCATTTTTCGTAATAGCGTGGCATGGTTGGTGCCGAGGCGTTTGGCTGCGGAACGAATGCTGGATTCCTGCTGGAGTGCCTCTAAAATCATTCGCTCCTCTACAGCTGCTACGGCCTGGGCCAAGGTAGGTTGCAACTTCTCGTAGTGTGAGGATGCATCCTGTGAGGATTTGTGATGTGAGGATGTGTCGAGAGTATTCAACTGTGACACATTCAAGGAATTCTTCGACTCGGTATGTGACTCAACCATGGGCAAAAGCCTCTCGACATCTGCGCTGTCAATGGTGTCCCCCAAACTGAGCACACACAACGACTCCACCAGGTTACGCAGCTCTCTGACATTGCCAGGAAAGGAATACTCTGTTAGCCACTGCACTGCCTTTTCAGACATTGCTTTCGCCATCCCAAACTCCTCGTTGAAACGCTGAAGATAGTAGGACAACAAACCTGAAATTTCCCCTTTGCGATCCCGCAAAGGAGGCACCGGCAGATACACCACCCGCAGTCGGTAGTAGAGGTCTGCACGAAAGATCCCCCTCTGGACGAGGAGGTTCAAGTCCTGATTAGTGCAGGCCAAAATTCGTACATCCAGGGTACGAGACCAACTTCCGCCGACTCGACGCACCTCGCGGTCTTGTAATACTCGCAACAACTTTGCTTGCAACAGCGGGGACAATTCAGAAATTTCATCCAATAACAAGGTCCCTTTGTCAGACAGCTCAAACAGACCCATATGACCCTCTCGTCTTGCACCGGTGAAAGCCCCACCCTCGTAACCAAACAACTCCGATTCCATCAGGTGTTCTGGAATAGATGCACAGTTGACCTTAGTGAATGGCATCTTGGCGCGCGGGCTATGTTTGTGAATATACTCGGCAATGACTTCCTTCCCTACACCCGTTTCCCCTTCAATCAAGACCGTAGAAGGAAACCTAGCCACATGTTGGGCAGTTATCAAAAGAGACTCATAGGAAGAGCTGCAGATGGCTAAATCTGCGGTGTTTTTCGCAAGGGTCATGGGCCTCCATCCCTTCTTTTAAACTTTATAATAAACCAAATTGGTAGAAAAGTGAACCGAATTTGCAAAAGTAGCCCTTTATTGTTCGTAACATTGTCATGAGATGTCATGAGGTGTTATGAAAATCCCCTTGCTACCACAGAATAAATCGCGAAATACGGCGTTGTGTACGAAATTGGCACGAAAATTGCTTATAGTTGTTTTTGTATGGCCCGACGAAGGAGGGGAACCCATGACTAATCCCGATTGGCTGGGATTTATCCAACAGTCCATTCAAACACACCACGTTCAGTCTATCCGCGTTTGTGTGCAGGATAGCAGCAATGTCTCACGGTCACGCCAGGTCTCTGCCAAAAAATTTCTTGAGGATGTCTTGACCCACGGACTCTCCATCCCATCTGCGTTATTCGCTTTTGACTCCTCCGCTGTAATTGTTCCCGGAGCTGGGCCAGGAGAGCATAGTGGCTATCCGAGTTGGCACCTGCAGCCAGATTTGTCGACATTTTCTGTTTTGCCTTATGCGCCAGGGGTGGCCCGAATTATTGCCGATGTGTATGATGACTCCGGCCAACCGGTGCAGTACGCCCCACGCCACGTCCTACAGCGTTTACTGAATCGCATGAAAAGTGCCGGATTTCAATTGCAGGGGTCTTTTGAATTTGAGTTTTACGCTTTTATGGACCCTTCATTAGGTGCCCAGGCCAATGGTCAAATCACTATGTCCCCAGTGCGCACGGATCTAAGTTTAAGCGACAGGCCCAGCCTTGATTCAACCCCCAGGTTGAATCCGCCCGCTTGGTCTGGACTACAGTGTTTCTCAGAGGTCAAACAGTCCAGACTCGAACCCTTACTGATGTCCCTGCTGAAAACGCTGGAAGACATGGGAGCAGCACCGCAAGTCGCAAATACAGAGTATGGACCTGGCCAGTTCGAAATCTCTTATGCACCCTTTTGGGGGGTGGAAATAGCAGACATGGCATTTTATTACCGAACCACCATCAAAGAAGTATTTGCGCAAAATGGGCTGAAGGCCAGCTTTATGAGCAAACCCCTCAATGGGTTCAGTGGCAGTGGTGCACATCTGCACCATGCACTCTACCGCCCAGACGGTTCGAATGCATTCTTCGATTCCACAGCACAAGATGGCTTGTCACAGGATTGCAAATGGTTTATCGGTGGACAATTGGCACATGCAAGAACCATCAGTGCCTTGATGAACAGTACAGTCAACAGCTACAAACGTTTACAGCCCCATACCTTTGCCCCCTATACCGCCACTTGGGGATATGATCAGCGCGAGACGATGATCCGCGTCCCTGGGGTAAGACAGGAAAATACACGGGTAGAGAATCGGCTGCCTGGTGCGGACACAGACCCCTACCTAGCGTTGGCGGCGGCCCTCGCGGCTGGTCTAGACGGCATTGAGCAACATATTGACCCAGGAACCCCCGCACAAGGGTCCAATTTGGGAAATTATCCGCCCTTGCCACGGTCGCTATTTGAATCACTTCTGGCACTCAAAGAGGACGAATGGGCGCATGCCACACTGGGGAAAGACTTCATGAGCCAGTTTCTTAAGCTCCGATTTGCGGAGGTAGACCGCTTTATGCGTCATGTAACAGATTGGGAATTACAAGAGTACGCGGATATATTTTAACTTTGGTTGGCTCGGAACGATACAGAAACAGAGACAGAGTCCGGTGAATGACTTAGCGGAGGGGTGACATGCAGTGAACAAAAAAGGTCCCGTGGAGAACGAACTTACCGTCGAACAATTTGGCTATCAGCAAGAATTAAAGCGCAGCTTATCCTTTTGGGATCTCTTGGTATATGGGTTGATTTTTATGGTGCCTATCGCTCCCATGGGTATTTACGGTCAGGTGATTCAAACGGCCAACGGCATGGTGGTGCTCGCTTACCTCATTGGTTTGGTGGGTATGATTTTCACGGCGTTCAGTTACTATCGCATGTCTGAGGCTTTTCCGGTGGCCGGGTCCGCGTACGCCTACGTCCAACGCGGTTGGAACCCGTTTATAGGTTTTTTAGCCGGATGGATGATTCTTCTCGACTACATTCTCATTCCGGCTTTACTTTATTTGGTCTCTGCATCCTGGCTCAATGTGTTGCTTCCCGGTGTCCCCACCTGGGGCTGGGTGGTGGTATTCGTCGCCATCAACACGGCCATCAACATTCGCGGCATCCAGATGACCAATCGCGCCAACTGGGTGATTTTAATCGTAGAGTTGTTGACATTTGTCATTTTTTCAGTCGCTGCCTTAGTATACGTTGCCCACGGCACGGGGGGGACCCACTTCACCCTGACTCCAGTTTTCAATCCCCATGGCTTTAGTTTGAGTATGGTAGGGGCAGCCACGTCCATTGCCGTACTGAGTTTTCTAGGCTTTGATGGCATTTCCACCCTAGCTGAAGAGACACACGGAGGACGGCAAACCGTTGGCAAAGCAACCGTCTGGTCGCTGGTCATTGTCGCCGTCTTGTTCATGCTACTCACCTATTTGGCGGCCGTTGCTTACCCCGATTTCATGCACTTCCCAGACCCCAACGTCGCCTTTTACTTTGTCGCCGAGCGCGTCGGCGGGAATTGGTTGAAACTATTAACGCTGGTAGTGACTGTAGTAGCCTGGGGTATCGCCAATGCGTTGGCTGCACAAGCGGCCATCTCGCGGTTGCTGTTTAGTATGGGTCGGGACAAAACCTTGCCCTCTATTCTGTCCAAGGTTCATCCCAAATTTCAAACCCCCATCATCGCCACGCTCCTAGTGGCCGTATTGTCCATAGTTGTGACTTCGTTTCTCAGCATTAACAATCTCAGCCGTTTGGTGAACTTTGGCGCATTAACCACCTTTATGGCTTTGAATTTCACCGTGTTTATTTACTTCTTTGTCAAACGGCGCAGTGGCCGTTGGTGGGCACACCTGGTGATGCCCTTTCTTGGGATCCTCGTGTTACTATACGTTTGGTTGAACTTCGACAAACTCACTTTTTACCTTGGTGTCTCTTGGTTCATTGTGGGATTCGTCGTTTTGCTCATCAACAGCAGGGGACTGAGCGTGAAACCCAAGGACATGGATCTATCTGTGTGAAGTCTTTCAGGATTTATCCGACTAAGGAGAGGATGGATACGCATGACTGTGCATCACTTAAGCAGCCAGCATTTAATTTATGCCATGGGCCCCGATAACGCACCCGCGTTACACGTCCGCAGTGGCGATGTGGTAGTGATATCCACCACCGACTGCTTCGAGAACCAAATTCAGTCTGAGAAACAGGAGTTTGGCACTTTAGATTGGGATCGCATCAATCCGGCCACGGGGCCTATTTTCGTGGCTGGAGCAGAGCCTGGGGACATTTTGGCGGTGAGCATCGAGAAAATTGACCTGGACAATCACGGAGTCATGACCACAGGACCTAACCTGGGCGTTTTAGGGGACGAACTGCAAGAAAACACCATTCGTCTAGTTCCCGTGACAGATGACCAGATGGACCTGCTCGGCCATCGAATGCCTATCAACCCTATGATTGGCGTCATCGGTACCGCGCCACGTGATAGTTCTGTGCCCTGTGGAACGCCCGGAGACCATGGTGGAAACATGGACTGCAAACGCATCACCGAGGGGGTCGTACTCCTCTTGCCTGTCCAGGTGCCAGGAGCCTTGTTTGCCCTAGGGGACCTGCACGCCGCCATGGGGGACGGTGAAGTAGCCGTCTGTGGTGTGGAGATTGCGGCCACGGTCACGGTCCGCCTGCAGGTGTTGAAGGACTTGGACTGGCCCGTGCCCATGGTGTTCGACAATCACGAGGTGATGACCATTGCCTCCGCGCCCACGCTCGACGAGGCAGCCACACTTGCTACCAAACACATGACCCACTGGCTCCAAGCACAGGCCCACCTAAATTTAGCCGACTCTAGCTTCTTGCTCAGCGCCCAAGGCAATTTACGCATTTGCCAGGTAGTCGATCCACTAAAGACTGCCCGCATGGAAATCTCCCGCACCTGGGTAGAAAAATTGGGTATCTCACTGCCTGACTTGCGTTAAAAGTGTAGGTCCGAAACATTCATTGCCTAATGGCCCGCCACTTTACTTCTGGCCCTCCATCCTGAGCCCACCCTGTCGGGAATACGGGCCAGAAAGTAGCGGGTCAGAGACCAGATTATAGGCGAGACTTCATTTCTGTTCTATCTTCTATAAACCATCGCTCGGCAAGAAATGTTTTAATAAGAGGAGTGACATGAATGCGTAATGCCTCGCGGATTGTTCCGCTTACGGACGGACACCATGTGTGGACCCGGCGGGTTGGCGAAAGCAAGACGAAAATGTTGCTACTGCACGGGGGCCCTGGGTTCAACCATGAGTATTTAGAGACCTTTGCAGATCACTTGCCACAACATGGCGTCGAGTTGTACTTTTATGACCAGCTTGGTTCCTACTTTTCGGATCAGCCAGATAACCCTTCCTTGTGGAATGTGGATCGCTTTCGCGAGGAAGTGGAGCAGGTGCGCAGCTTTCTTGGCCTCGATTCCTTCTATCTTTGCGGCCAGTCCTGGGGCGGGATGCTGGCCATTGAGTACGCTCTGCACTACCCAAACGCCATCAAGGGACTTGTCATCTCCAACATGACGGCATCCATTTCGGCGTATGTGCGCAGTATTAACCGTCTACGCCAACAACTGCCAAAAGACCTGCTCAAATTGATGGAACAATACGAATCTGTCGGAGACTACGAGGCATCCGCCTATCAACAGGTTCTCATGGAACACCTCTATCCACAACACCTTTGCCGACTCAATCCCTGGCCAGAACCAGTACAACGGGCCTTTTCTCACTTCAACCCACAGGTCTACAATACTATGCAGGGCCCTAATGAATTCCTAGTTACAGGAAATTTTAAAGACTGGGACCGCTGGGCGGACCTGTATCGTCTGCAGATGCCGACACTGCTCTTGGTAGGGCAGTATGACACGATGTCTGTGGAGGACATTGAAGAGATGGGACAGCGCATCCCCAATTCTCATGTAACGGTCTGTCCCAATGGTAGCCACATGGCCATGTGGGATGATCCGGACATCTATTTCGCCAGCCTGCTTCACTTTATTGACTCCGTAGAGACGGGAAGCAAGTAATCGCGAACGCGCGATTACTTGCAACCAATAAAAAAAGCTCCCTTTCAACGCCAGGGGGCTTAGACGGCAACAAGTCATCCGGTTAAGAGTTCAAAATTCAACGGTCAAAACTCATGCACACGCCGCTGGACGTTGGTCGTCGTTTTCATCTCTCACTTGTGCAGCCAAAGCCTTTCCGGACACCCTTCGCAGATGTAACCGACGCAATAAACGCCTGAGCATACTCTCACCTTCTCCTTCATATTAAGAGACCCTGCAAACGTGCAATTTGTTCACTGTGATTCTGAATCATCTATTAAGCCGTGGATAGCAGAATTGTTTTCTCATTTTTAGCATACCTGGTTTGCTCTCACACTTCTCAACACCCGAGCATAGCCTGTGGATAATATCTGTGGGTCCAGTGTTCGGGGGTGTACGGATTGCTTTCACTGGCTACCATCTTAGCATTGTCGTTGGGAGACATTTCTCTAACCAGTGGCTATATCCACCAGTCCTTTCCACAGCCGCTGACTAAGGAGCAGGAGAAAGAGTACTTTGACCGCTGGCATCACGGAGACCGCAGCGCATATCAGGCACTCATTGAACACAACTTAAGGTTAGTGGCACATGTCGCAAAAAAGTTTGATTCCTCAGGCATTGATCACGATGACCTAATTTCCATTGGAACGGTCGGATTGATTAAAGCGGTTGATACCTTTCAGCCGACCAAAGGCACTAAATTCGCCACATATGCAGCTCGATGCATACAAAATGAAATTCTCATGCAGCTGAGGGCCCTGAAAAAGACCCGTAAAGACGTGTCTCTAAGCAGCCCCATTGGTACAGATAAAGAAGGAAATGAGTTCCGCATTATACGTTATCTGTCCGTTGTCTATTCTCGATATTCCAGTGGCCGAGAACTCCTGACGGCGGTAGTGACATTCGAGATGATTTCCCCTTGGGGAGAAGTTAAATTCTCACTTTTTCTAGTTTTCATAGTAAAATTTCTAAAGTCAACCAGTCCCCCTTTAGGTAGTAAACTCTGCGCCCTAGATGGACTGCTAAATTTTGTAGCACCCAGATAATCATGGGTGGGGACTTGACGTCCGAGTTGTGATTTGTCTGCATAACCGGTGGATAGTTTATCAATATTTAGAGTGGGGTCCATTGCCGGATATGATGATAAAGTCCCCTGCAGTGGCTTGTCCCAAACGTTGGATTGCTTCTTAGGTGATCTCGAGCGCACTATATTCAATAGCCATTGGATGATACGCGGGCCTATAATGAAAACAAGCGCCAAGAGCAAAAAGCCACCTAACAGCGACATGAGGGACCCGACAGTGCTCAGAAGGTCCCCACTCCCAAATGGAAGGGTAAAATGTCCTATACCAGGTGTGTTCGCTGGTGGCGAAACCGAATAGCCCGGAGAAGACGCCGTCACGCTATAGACTGCATTAGGATCATAGTTGGGAACAGTTAGACTGGATCCTGTTGTCGTCCCCACTGGCTGGCCATTGGCCGTAACAGTGTATGTCGTGCCGGATGGTGCATTAGATGCAGGAGTCCACGAAATGACACCTGCCCCGCCTGAGGTCCCTGATACGATTATCTGGCTAGGAGGGCTTAATATTGGGAGGGCAGGCGTGGTGAAAGATATAGGCCCGCTCTGTGGCCCCGTTCCAGAGCCATTGACTGCGGCTACAGTCACATTATAAGAAGTGCTAGGTTTGAGAAAAGTTAAAGAGTAACTTGTTTCTGCCGTTGTGCCTACTTTTGTGCCGTTTAAAAAAACGTTGTAATCCGAAGCTGATGTTATGTTACTCCACGACAGAAGAGCGGATTCGGACTTTAAGGATGAGACGACGAGTCCGGCTGGAGCTCCCGGAGGAGCCGTGGTAATCACAGGAGCTAAAGTCGTACCCAAGGGGCCATTGTCGGGAAGTGTGGCTGGTTCTGGGATAGTAAAGGACCCACCAGAAGTGGAAATATTACTTAGCCAGTACCATTCAATCTGAGTTGGAGTTGTATCTTCAAAAGCAAAATAATACGCTGAAGCGGGAGCCGTAAAGGTACCCTGCAGTATTATTTCTGAAGTCTGCTCAATTTCTTGACCTGAAGCATTATACCAATACACCCAGCCCCCGACTAGGCTCATAGCAGGGGTTATGGTAACGGATAAAATGGGATTCCCATCAGGTGTTTTTACATAACTTTGTCCATTTGGTTCTTGCGCGAAGTAGGGGCCTCCAGTATAGGGAGGTTTTATCCCGTAGGTAGTTATCGTGGCCGCCTGGGCCACCGTGCTCTCCCCCGCAGCAATAGCCGTAACAGCCAGTGCTCCGAGTATAAATGTCGGCAATCGCCAAAGCTTTCTGTTCCAATATTTTTTAACCATTTCTTATTCCTGCTTTCGTTTTGAGTTGATATAGGCACCTACGAGTGAGACAGAGTTAATACAAATTATAAATTTTTCAAATACATCCCTTCCAAAGATCGGATTAACATTCGTGATTAACCAAGAAATATATGATAATCTAAGGGAATAGATAAAAGTGCCAAACTAGCACTGCTAAGACCAAATACCAAGTTGCGAGCCCAACTGTGACGCCATTTCGCCAATCCCTGAGCCAAAACAAAGAACAAAGGAATCATTGGCAAAGTAAAACGTGCGAAACTAAAAAAATAATCCTCTATGTGTCGGGGTCTCATAACAATGGTTTCGACACCCGTTCCAGGATCGGATAAGGGAATCACAATCATAAAAGCAAGGAACCAAAACCAAGAATGGGGCACCCGTGTCCAAGCCCACGGAAGGGTTGCAAGAGCTACAATGACACCGCCAACCTGCAAGAGATAGTACACTCGCCCAGCCCATGTGGTATGCTCCAGAAGCCAGGGAAGGGCTGCGAATCCATGCCAAAGTGTCAACCATGGCACCAGAAACTGACGCCCCCATAAGTGTTCCTCACTCACAAAAACAAGAGGATTATGATACCGTGCCAACAGGTAGAACATATATAGCAAAGTTCCCCCAGCCACCAATCCGATACCAAGTATTGGACGAAGGGGGAGCCGCCTAGATGCCCGCCAGTCTTTCCACGCCAGGCCTAATAGAGGGAGCACTAAAAGCACTCCTTCATTACGCGTGAGAGCGGCCAAAACTCCCCACAAGCCCGCTGCAATGGGTTTGTTCTCCACACAGGCAAGTAAACTCCCCAAAATTGCAAAAATAAAAAGAGGCTCCGTGTACATACTTGTCATAAAAAATGCTACAGGCCAAAGGGTCAATAACCCCGCTGCCATAACGCCTACACGGTGGCTAAATACCCTTTTACCCAAAAGAATCATCATATAGATGTCCAACACAAAGAATGCATTCGCAACAAAGAGGCCGGCATCCGCTAGATTAAGTCCGGTCCCCCATTGAGTGAGGTGAATCAGGGTAGGATAAGCGGGGAAAAAGGGTGTTACTTGTCGCCAATACCCTTTATCGGCAATGGCGGCGTACCAGGTGGCATCATCGTGTATTCCCGCCCATATCACACTTAAATAGGTCAATTTTGAGAAGTCAAGCTGCCCGTGCAGACGAACCAGGGGCCCAACAAGGGTTAACACACGATTAAGCATATAGAGCCCCACAGCAATTCCCATGTCTCGTGTGCGAGGCCCTACCTCTAGTCTTCCCAGTCGTTCAGCCATGGTCCATTGCCCTCCCTGGCCCGTAAGACAGCCCGATGGGACAATTCCATTGGCTGCAGAAGGTAGTAGATGCGGCGGCCCACCTTTATGACTCGTTCCTGAAAATGAAGGCGGGCAGTGGGAGGGACCAGGGGACGAGCTACTGCATACCACCCCACAATTGACAACAGGGACGTGCCCAAATCATTCAATTCCTTACCGTAGTAGCGCGTCACATAGCGGCTATACTGGGCTAAGGGGATGGAAGGATGCAAGTACGCCAGCGCTGCCGGATTCATCGGTCTCTTCTGCAGCTGTTGCATTGAGTTCCTTTTCTCGTTCTCTTGTCCTATCGGATGGATTGATCCAGCCACCTGTTTCCTCTCCAATCTTCCGGCCTTTTTCCCTTGCGACGGCCTCCCGTTGTGCTTCAATGATCTTTTGAATCAGTTCTGTTTCTTGTCTTTCCGTTTTCGGGACTGGGAACGGATACACCAGTTGATCGGTATCATATAGATTCAGTTTGAAAATTTGTTGCACCCGCCACCAGGGCATTCTTAAAGTTTTCAAATAACGCCCATCAGGGCCATAGCGCTTATCCTGGTATTCGTAGGCATCCAAAGCAATATATCGGCCTGGACTTTTTCGCACGCGAATGAGCACTTCCACTAAATCTAGAATACGGCCATCCAAATTCACGCCGACTGGGTTCAGAAACATATGGACGGCACGAAGCTTGCGCGTCATATTGAGTATCGTAGTCATCCAGGTATTGCGGGACCAACGACGCCGGTCAAACTGGGTTTGGGCCTCGTCCCACAAGCAGACAGCACCACGCGCATCTGCCACGTCTAACCATCGGTCCACGCTATCAAATACAGTAGCTTCCTTCAGTTCAAAATTAGAAAAAATTCGCACATCCCCGCCAGATTTTTGTCTCCAGTAGTGAGCCAGTATTGAGGCGGTTAATGTTTTTCCTCCACCCAAAGGCCCCTCGATAAGAAAAAAATGGGGCATTTTATCCCCCTCCTATGACAACATTTTTATATACATGGTTTTCTATTTTTATAAATTTTAAGGAGTACAAAGGGGCTCGCGATCTGAAGTAACCTAAGTGCGTTTACTCAAAAGCTGGTCTGCAGTCAAACCGAAATTTAAACCAGCAAAATAATTCACTATTATCTCCTCCTCCTTTTATCTCCCGCAGGGGGGGCTGCGGGGACAGTAGCATATAGATTTTGGGGAATCACTGCCTCAATCGTGCGCAAGTAGACTCCCGGATCCGAATGGACCACCGCTGAATCCAAAATCCACTTCACCAGGTCAGAATAAGGATGTTTTCCCTTGTGACCATTCCGGTACTCCGCATGAATATCTCGCATACCCAACCAATTCAGATAAGCAATAGCTCTCAGCTGAGGGGTACTTAAGGGTTGGGCGTGTCCCTCCATAAATCGGAGTACCTGGGTGAGGCCATCAATATTAGGTGCGCTACTAAAAAGGTCCGCCCCGATAACCTGCTGTAATCTGTCTTCATTCATTCTGTCCCCTCCCTATTTTTTCACTAACCAAAGAATAATCATGATCACTACGGCTACCCAGGGAAAAATCTTCATCCAAAGTGGATCCCGCTCGACTGCGGCCCCTGGACGCTGATATTGCACAGCCTCCCGGATGATGGTAGACATCTCAACTTGGGCCAAATGCTTTGTTTCTTGCACATATTTATCCGATGCATTTGTAACGAAAATGCGGCCCTCGGGACCATTGAAAAGTATTGTGTCAACATAGGGAACGGAACGAACGCCGTCTGCTCCGTGCGCGAGAATTCGTTCCGGCCCTATGTCTGCAATCTGTAGAATTTCAGCCTGCTTCGTTTCCCCGTTCATGAGAATCAGAAAATCACGAGGAGAGGGTGGGGAAATTTCCTTGGGCTTATTCATGCTTAAATCCCCCTAGCAGAGATCGGGTGGACCACTGAGCGCCATGCTTCAACTTTTCACGTATCACAAACAGAGGGACGGCTATCACCGCTACGCCCAATGAGAGCCCTGAACCAACAGCAAAAAAGTATTGAAAAACCATCCATATCTCCTCCTACCACCACTGAATTCCTTGCTTGAGACTGAGATAGACACGATAGACCGCTCGAACGATGAACAGGATTCCTAAGAGTGTCAGACTCCCCAATAACGCATTAATGACTCCTTGCCAAGCCGGATCCAATACCCCCAACCAAGATAAATAATCGGAAGCTGTCAAACCGGCCCCGGCCACTAGCGAGAGGTGTTGTAAATAGGCAATTGCATAACGAAGCAATTGCTCTGGAGGGTCAAACAGGGTCTGAAGAAAAGTAATCACTCGCCCCCACTCCCTCCTAGGCCAAAATTTCCAAGCATGCGGACCACCGCTAGGGCAGTGAGCATCCAGACTCCGAAGCGCAAAACATAAGCCAAATTGTCCAATTGCAACATGCCTAGAACCGTACTCATATGTGCGAACGGACTGGAAACATCAGCTGGAAGACTTGGACTGCTAGTTGATTCAGTGAGCCCCGTAAATGTCTTGAATAATCCTGCGGCAAACGCTAGAAGAACATGGACTACTTGTAGCAAAAGTTGAAATAGCAAGCCCAACAAGACCCCTAATTGTTCGACAAAAAAGAAAAAAGCATTGATGATAGCGAGAATAGGAGCAAACAAAGCTTGAAAAAACGAGGCAATTCCATTCATTAGCCATTGGACTAATTGCTTAATCCCCGAAAACAGCCAAGAGAAAAATCCCCCGATGGTTTTTGCTAACCACTGGATGACGCTCCCAAACACATTGCCAAGACCTTGTATTGTATTTGCTAGGAAACTGCCTAAGGAGTTGAAAAGGCCGCTGAGCCATGACCAGAGATAAGTTGCAAATGTAGCAAGCATCAGTGCCTCACGCTCCTAAAGGTTCTCACCAGTAGAAGAATTAATTGCTCTCCTGACGCAATAATGGCTAGAACCATAATCGCTGGACCCACGGCCGAAATCAGATTTTCCACTGCGTTAAAGATGTCTCCTGCATTCATGGATTTCCACCTCCAGGGTAAGTATAAGATGGGCCCGTCGCTCCAGGCAGATAGGTGTATGTGGGGGCCGTGCTACTACTTTCACTCGGAACCGGATCACTCACACCGGTTGAGGAGAAAGAGGGCACTGGTCCGAGGCCCCCAGAACTGTCTGGCAAAGAAGGAATTGGCCCGCTAGAGAAGATTGGAAGCGTCCCTGAAGGCTGGGGGTCCGGATAGGTAAGGGAAGGTGCACTTGGGACAAACGGAGCCGTGCCAGTCGCTCCTGGTATCGGCATGCTTCCCACCGGCATATAGGGTAGGCTTGCAATTGGATCACCAATGCTAAAAGGTGTGCTGTTACTAAAAGGGATAGAAATATCAGAGTATCCCGTAATGAACTCATAAC
The DNA here is from genome assembly GCA_003584005.1 of Alicyclobacillaceae bacterium I2511. GTDB lineage: Bacteria > Bacillota > Bacilli > Alicyclobacillales > Alicyclobacillaceae > QXHL01. The sequence continues at coordinate 129,306 of QXHL01000003.1, forward strand.
TCGTGGGTATGCTCTCCGGTGGAGTGATTGGCACAGTGGCTCCGGGAGTGGATAAACCATTAGTATCTGCGGTGGGTAGATTGGGCCCTACCAAGTTAGGGGTTGTAAGTCCCGCAGGCACGGTTATGCTATTCAAACCTCCAGGAGGAGGTAAAACAGCCGGGATTCCAGACAAAATTTTATTGGCAATTTCGCTTGTGATAGCATCCCAGTTAGGAGGCGACGGAAAATTCACGACCACATTAATATCCGCTGTTGCTCCGGTGGTTGTGGTACTTGTGGTCACACTCCCGCTCCCTGGGGCGGAGGTGTTCCAAGGGGGACTTTCCCATAAGATTTCTCCGGTACTGCTTAATTGCGTATCTGTGCTCCATGTTTCGTTTAGATACCACTCTCCCCCCTCGTTTCCAGTCTCTGTCGCAGAGAAGCGGAGGGAATTTACCCCGGCAGGCACGGACAGTTGCTTCCCAAGATCAGCTGCAGTTAGATTCGCACTTCCCACTTGTGTTTCAGAGAGGACTACTCCCCCACTGCCATATGTAGTGGACCAGTATTGTACCGTGATGGTTGCACCGCTGCCTAACTGGCCTTGTAATTCCATGTTCGTGAATACTGCTGATCCATTGTTCACATTGGCAGAAATTTCTCCAGTGCTATCATTACCGTCTTGTTCCGCTACGGAATCATCGTAGGTACCGGGTCCCGTCCAAACATTACCCACATAGATAGACTGATTGTAAATTGTAGGCGCAGCCAAGACCACCATAGGGGGGAGGAGAAACATGGTCAAGCAAAACGCGGCAAATAATTTAGTACATGGGTATATCTTTGCCATGCTCCTTCCCCCCTTGTTGTTTTGTTAGCCTTGCCTACCACGCCGACTCGCTAGTACACCCTTGATGAAGTGTACGAACCACATAGCAACGGGAAACGCGAGTGCCAATAGCACGAAACCTGCGACACTGGTAACCAAGGCGCTCGAGTTGGTGAGTAAATCCCCCGGCGTGAATCCAAAACTAATTCCACTAGAAGGAATAACGCTCATTCGTCTTCGTCCTCCTCATTTTCTCCCGATTCTTCTCGGAAACTGGAAAATATCATTTCCACCACCCAAC
>QXHL01000040.1 GCA_003584005.1 Alicyclobacillaceae bacterium I2511
CATCCCCCCCCATTAACCCCTTGACACCCTGTGAGTAGCACTAGATTGATAATGGCTCGGTAAATGGTGTCGCTATGATACCAATGGTTGGTCCCCGCACCGAGGGCAATCATGGAACGGCCGTGGGTTGCTGCAGCATTTTCAGCAAACTCCCGAGCCACCTGGATGGCCAGCCTGCGGTCCACGCCCGTAATCCCCTCCTGCCAAGCGGGCGTGTATGGCTGCGGATCCTCATAGTCTTTTGGATAATCTCCCTGCAGTCCCCGTGAGACACCGGTGTGTGCCATCAGCAAATCCAGCACCGTGGTCACCCCAACGGTCTGCCCATTGGCCAAGGACACAAACCGAACCGGGACCTCTCGCTGCAACACTTGGGCGCCCTGTTCCGTGAAGAAAGGGAAATCCACGCGCAGGCGCTGTTCCTCTGTACCAAGTAAACTCAACATTGGTTCTACAGGCTGACCCGCTGCCGTTTGCAGGTGTAAATTCCAATGTTTAGAACCGTCCCAACGGAAACCCAGACTCCCATTGGGGACCACAAATTCCCCCGTATTGCTGTCCATCACGATGGTTTTCCAGGCCCCATTGGCTGCCCCGTCAAATTCTGGACCGACCAGGTCGGCCGCATGCAAGAACCGATCGGCCGCATAATTGCCGTTCTCCTGTACTCGCAGGGTGACCAAAAAAGGCAAATCTGTGTACTGCTTCGCGTAATTCAGAAAATATTCCGTGGGCTTGTCCACGTAAAACTCCTGCAAAATCACGTGTGTCATCGCCATTGCCAGAGCTGCATCCGTACCTGCCCGAGCGGGGAGCCATTGGTCTGCAAATTTGATGTATTCCGCATAATCAGGGCTGACGCCAACGACCTTGGTGCCCCGGTAGCGAGCTTCCACCATGAAGTGGGCATCCGGAGTTCGCGTCATAGGCAAATTGGTACCCCAGATGATGAAGTAGCTGGCATTATACCAATCTGCGCTTTCTGGCACATCGGTTTGCTCCCCCCAAATCTGTGGCGAGGCGGGGGGCAAATCTGCATACCAGTCATAAAAACTGAGAATGGTGCCCCCAATCAGAGACAAAAAGCGGGAACCCGCTGCGTAACTGACCTGCGACATCGCCGGAATTGGACTGAAACCGGTCACTCTGTCTGGACCGTAGTGCACAATCGTATGCACACTGGCCGCTGCAATCATTTCCGTGGCCTCTTGCCAACTGGCTCGAACAAAACCGCCCTTGCCGCGAGCACTTTGATAGGAGGCCTTAAATTGCGGATTGGCCACAATCTTTTCCCAGGCGACCAAGGGGTCCATGCCCTGCCCCCGAAAACTTTGCCAGAGATTTAAGAGTTCCCCTCGCACATAAGGGTATTTGACCCGCAGTGGACTGTACTCGTACCAAGAAAAGCTGGCCCCTCGCGGGCATCCCCGAGGTTCATACTCGGGTACATCTGGGCCTAAAGAGGGGTAGTCTGTCTGCTGTGTTTCGAAAGCAATAATTCCGTCCTTGACATGAATTTTCCAACTGCAAGAACCGGTACAGTTCACCCCATGTGTAGAGCGGACCTCTTTATCGTGTTGCCAGCGCCCGCGATACAGGTCCTCCCAGTCGCGAGACCGGCCGCTTTCTTCAGTCCAGTTTTGATTGATGCGGGGACCCCGCCACAAGTGACCAAAGGCTCGCAGTAAAGGATGATTTAATTGTGTCACCCGATTTTAACCTCCTCATCCTGCATTTTTATGTCAAACCCGGATGTCATTCAATCCGAAAGGCCTCTTTCCCAGCCTTCAATTCAACCAGAAAGCTGTCCCAATCCGCCACATTGGCGGCCACCAGAATGAGCCGTTGCAAAACTCCGGCATCGTCCATCAGCGCAATCTGCGCTTTCACCTCATTTTCAACTTTGCCGAAACGCAGTTCAAGTACAGCCAACAGGTCCTCCCGGTCCAAAACTAATGCAGCATTCTGTCCGGAACTCTCCTGTGATGTAACCCAGTTCTTTGACTCTGTCACTCTTTTCCCCCCTCAAAATCTTGTCGGTACAGGGACTTTAAAGTACAGGGATTTCAACCCCTTGACGTCCAAACCTGAACTTATCACACCTGTTTCAAAAGCGAGCCTGTACCGCATGATTCATCCCTTGTTGCCAATGACGGTTCATCCACCCCACCAGTAACAATGCCAGTAGACTGGCTACCGCCAGCAGCAACAGTCCGCCCGCATAACTGCCAGTCGACTGTTGAATTGCTCCCATTGCCAGGGGCGGGAAGAACCCGCCAATCCCCCCTATTGCACCCACAATACCGGTGGCCTTGCCTGTCGTGAAAGGAAAGTAGAAAGGAACCAGCTTAAATACGGCCCCGTTGCCAATTCCCAACATGATGGAGCACACCAAGGCAGCCACAGTGGTCAACGACATACTGTGTAAGCCAATGGCAAACAGCAAGGCTGACAAAGTTATCACGCTAAAAGCGATGCCCAGCAATGAATAGGGGCTCAACCGATCTGCCAAATATCCGCCCAGTGGACGCATGGCTGTCGCTAGGACCACAAATCCTGCGGCCCGTAGCCCTGCATCAATGGGTGTCAATTGAAATTGTGCTTGTAACAATGTCGGCAGATAGTTCCCAAAAGCGACAAATCCACCGAAAGTGATGAAGTAGAAAGCCGCAAGCGCCCACAGGCTACCACTCGTCCAGAACCCCTGCTCTTTTCTAACGGTTTTTGCTCCGTCCCCCGATGTTGTCGCAACAGGTCCTGTAGCAGTTGTGGAAGCATGAGTTCTGATGTCTGCTGGGTTCGGGTCCCGAGTGAAAAACCAGAGGAGTGCAGCCATCAGCAGCACTGGGAGGACCAGCAGGCGAGTGGTCATTGCAAAGCCAAGGTGCAAGTACAGCACGGGAATGCTGAAAACAGCAATCGCCGTACCGATATTCCCCAAGGCCGTGATGCCTAAAACCAGTCCCTGTTGCTCGGACGGATACCAGACAGAAACATGCCCAATCCCTACCGCAAAAGAGGTCCCGGCAATTCCCAGCAGGACTTCCCAAAAAATCAGACTGTCAAAGCTGTGCGCCGTGGAAATCCCCCATAAGGGAATCACCAGATAAACCATCAACAGGGTGTAAACGAGGCGCCCCCCAAATCGGTCTGTCAACATGCCCAGCGGAACCCGCAAAATAGATCCGAGCAAAACGGGAGTCGCCACCAAGAGACTCTTCTCAAAACCGGTCAGGTGGTACAGTTTTTGCATTTGTGGTGCAATTGGAGACATTAAAGACCACACCACAAAAGCCACTACCATAGTTAACATGGACAGGTACATCACAGCACTCCGGTTCATCTTTTTCACCTACACTTATGGGAGATTAGTTAGTGCAAATATACCCTTTGAATGAATCCGTTCCTCACAGAAACAAGCCTACCCTATGGACTTCTGATTTAGAAGATCAAGATGGCTTATTTATTCTGTTTGCCGAACGTACTACTTCTCATTATTAGTCTGCATATTTACATGACCATTAAGGACTATTATAGTAGGTCCGTATGGCTCAATTTTGGACAAGTTGGAACCAATTGTGATTTGGATCACAACCTTCTGAAATTGGGTTGTTCTCGAAATCGCCCAGTATGTCTGCCTTGCGCCTGCGTGATCTATACCACAACTGGGGTGTTCAAAAGGGAATACAGTAGGAATGGGCCTACAGGGTGTCTCTTGCATGACAGATACCTCAAGCGGTCCGAGAAAGGAGATGTGTCCACATGGCGTTTGTAATTACGTCCCCATGTATTGATGAAAAAGCCGCCGACTGTGTTGAGGTTTGTCCGGTGGATGCTATTCACGATGCAGGAGAAACTTACCTCATTGACCCAGATACTTGTATTGATTGTGGGGCTTGTGAGCCAGTTTGTCCGGTATCAGCAATTTTCCAAGATGACTTTGTGCCAGACACAGAACAGGAGTGGATTGCGAAGAATCGGGAGTTTTTCAGCAAGTAAATTTTGTGAACGTGTTAACTCGTCCACATTGGGGTTGTCCCCTTCCCTGTGAGTAGTCACCAGCGCAGGCAACAGCATAGACCTAGAGGCGAATTTGAGAAGAACAGGGGGTGGGGGATTGGAACCCGCCCCCCACAGGGAGGTTATCACAGGTGCCAGACTTTTCCGCAAAAATTGTAGCCATGGATTATCCACCCAACATGAAACACAAGGTTATTTTAGAAACATTCGACAGTCTCCATCCCGGCGAAACCATGCTTTTAGTCAATGACCATGACCCGGTACCCTTGCGATATCAATTTATGATGGAAAGAGCCGACCAATTCACTTGGAGTTACGTGGAACAAGGTCCTGACGTTTTCCAAGTTGCCATTGGTCGAACCCAACTGTCTTAAAAAACTTTAAACTCTACACAGGAGGGCGGCTTGCCAGCACCAGCCGCCCTCCATTCTCTTTTGGACTCCCACAGTTCACGTCGCCTTTGACAGCGGGTCTCAGACAGGATAGGTCCAATAAGCTTCGTGGCTTAAAGATTTCATCATCTCCTCATGGGCCACAGAACTATTTGCAATTTTCGCTTCCCACTCTTTCAGCATCGCCTCCGTCTGAGACTTATGGGCCTGCAAAGCTGCCAATTTTATATTTAAGACGGGCGTGACATCCAGTTCAAATGAAGGCGGTCCCAGTTCCTGACGCGCATGTTTTGTCACAGGGGAAGCGTACACCACCGGTCGTTCTGTAATAGGCAAACGTGCCACCGCTGTGACAGCCGCTGCAGACAGCGCATCATGGTCTGGATGCACACCATGTTGTGGGTAATAAGTCAACAGCACTGAAGGGTGAATTTCCTCTAAAAGCGATTGAACTTGGTTGACAAGTATTTCTGGGTCTTCAAACTCCAATGTTTTATCCCGGAAGCCAAGCAATCGCAAGTCTGCAATCCCCAAAACTTTGCAGGCATTGCGAAGTTCCCTTTCACGGATACTGGGCAAGGTCTCACGGTTGGCAAAAAACGGTTTCCCCATATTGCGCCCCATTTGTCCCAACGTCCCGCAGACTAAAGTCACCGGAGTCCCCGCTTGGGTATATTGGGCAATCAAACCAGCCTTCCCGAAGGTTTCATCATCCGGGTGCGGAAACACTACTAAAACGTGACGTTCATGAAAATTCATCCCGTTTCCCACCTTTTTGGACAACCTCTTATAAATCGAAGGGACTTTCACTCAGTTCCAAAGCTATCGCTAATCTTCCCTCCGCGTCATGGCCAGCCAGTAATAGCCTGCCTTGACCGTCCATCTCCCAATCGGTCAGTCCTTCTCCATATACCCAGCCTGATTCCATTTTCAATCCTACCCGGTAAGGTCCGTGACCAGCGAGAGTTCCCCGTTGGTACCGAATCCGACCGTTGCGAATATAGGCACACACCGCCATTGCTTGTTCCCCACGGTGTGCAGCATAGGCCCCATTAGTGGTTTCCAAGTGCAAGTATATTTCGCGATTGGCAAACTGGTTCAAGGCCCGCTGAACAGCCAAAATATCCATGGGCTGCACACCATCATCTCCTATGTTTTGCAAACGTGTCCTTGTTCCTTATACAGATGGGACAGGCAACTCCAAGGGATTCCACGGGTGTACCTTCACGGTGCGGGCACCAGAGCTTACAGCCGGGTCCAAGTGGGCCAATTCCTCCGCCTCTTGCGCTGTAGTGCACTCGTAAATCACGGCCCCACCGCTCCCATCCCCATAGGGACCCGCCATGAACACCTTGCCCTGCTTGTACAACTCACTGATATAATGCAAATGGTCCGGACGGGTTTGACGATTCAATTCCGGATTCACAATCGTCAACAAGGACAAGTATTTCACGCCTTTGACTCCTTTCTGTAGACAGGTGTCAGCCAATCCTCATAGGCGTCTTCCATCCCTCGAACAGCCCGAAAATACAACTCCTGCAAGCGCCTAGTCAGCGGTCCCGTAAGGCCATCACCCACCATTCGTCTATCCACACTGGTGATGGAAGATATTTGAGCCCCCGTTCCAGCGAGGAACATCTCTTCTGCCACATACAACTCCGTACGGTCTATGGGACGTACCTCGTAGGGAATGCCTAGTTCAGCCGCTACCTGCAAAATAGTTTTGCGTGTAATTCCCTCCAAAATATCTGCTGTGATGGGTGTAGTTACCAGTACAGCGTCACGCACTATAAACAGGTTGGACGAGCTGGCTTCTGAAACTTGCCCATCACTGGCCAACATAATGGCTTCGTCATACCCATCAGTAGCCGCCGCGTCACTTGCCAGGGCCGCATTGATGTAGCCCCCAGTCACCTTGGCTCGCGAAGGGAGAATGTTGTCCGACACCCGTTGCCAGTTGGAAACGACAGCGGACAGCCCCTCTGTTTTCACATAGTCCCCCATTGGCACGGAATATATTGCCACTTCATCCCGCAGTCCGGACAAAGTTACCTTAACCACCGTTGAAGCTTTAAAAGCCAGGGGGCGAATATACACATTTTCACGGTACTCGTTTTTCGTCAGAATTTTAACGGTCCAATCCACCAGTTCTTCGACGCTGTAAGGACAAGCAATTTTTAAAATTCGGCAAGAGCGCAAAAATCGTTGGTAGTGTTCTTTTGCTTTCAAAATATACAATTGATCTTGTGACACATTCCAGTAAGCCCGAATCCCCTCAAAACACCCAGTGCCATAGTTCAGGGCATGGGTCGCAATACTCACGTTGGCTTCCGCGAGTTGCCGCAATTCTCCTTGAAAAAGGCAGTATCCGTCGACAATCTCCTGTCTTGGCGACGGACCGTTTGCTTGCAATTTTTCTTCCAGCATGCCTTTGTCCTCCCTCTGATGTCCTTTCTGTACCGAATTTGAATTTCGCGACTTATCCATCAAATTCCTGCACAGACTTTAGGAAGTCTATTCAAATGGTTCAACCAAGACACCTGTTCAAAACCTTCACGACACTGGAGATAATTCCGGGTGGGGTCCCACCCCACCAAGGCGAGCAGAAATGCGAACTGCAGCAGTGCGCACCTGGGGGGCCAATTCTCGCAACCGTTGGCCCGTCATCCGTGTCGTCGGACCCGATACGCTGCAAGATGCAACCACTTTCCCAGTATAATCGATAATAGGCGCAGCCACACAACAGACCCCTGGTTCATGTTCCTCTACATCGAAAGCATAGCCCAATTCCCTTGTTTGTCCGAGAACCTGGCGAAACTCCTCCAGATCTGTAATCGTGGCCGGGGTCAATTTCGGTAGCCCATACTTCTGCATAATTTCTTCTGCCGCCTCTGTGGGGAGAAAGGCCAAAATCGCCTTTCCTAGACCGGTTCCATGAACCGGAACTCGCTGACCGACTCGCGAGTGCATGCGCGTGCTGTTGTCACTTTCTACTTTTTCCACGTAAACCACCTCACCCCTCTCCAACAGTGCCAGGTGAACCACCTCATTACTGGTAGCCGCCAGTTCTTGCAAATAGGGGCGCGATTCCTTGCGTAAGTCGATGGAATCCAGCAGACGCATACCTAGGTCCACCACCGTGTACCCCAGTTTGTAGTGACCTGTATCCCGAACTTGTTCTATGAAGCCGCGTTTCATCAGGGTAGTCAACAAACGGTGGACAGTGCTTTTATACATTCCCACCCTTGCAGCCAGGTCTGTCACTGCTAATCCCTCTGGATGGCTTCCCAACACCTCCAAGAGCAGGCAAGCCTTTTCAACTGATTTTACCGTGTAATCGTCCACCATCATCCCCCACATCGCAGTGCCCATTGTCCCATCCACTCCATGCTACCCCATCATTATTCTGTATGGCAGAACGCTATTCTGAATACTAATAAAAAAATCATAGCACAAAATATGCGATAAACGCGTGTCCGACTTTGAGAATGATGGCTTAGTTAAACAGAGCCTGTACAGAAACTTTACACGGACACCCCATCCGCCTTGGAATGCAGTTAGGTAAATGAATCTAACCACACTTGAGCATCTACGATAGTTTATTTTATGTCTATGTTCTGTAATGCAGAACACTATTCCATATTACATAACAATGTGGTATTCTTTAAACCATTCGAAATGATCCACACTATTAAAGGAGTGAAACAGATGACGCAAACTTATTCCACACCCCAGGGCATGGTGATAACAGGGGCCTATCACCCGGATTTCACAGAAATTTTGACCCCTGAAGCCCTTCAATTGGTGGCCGATTTACACCGCCGTCTGGACACTACCCGAAAAGATCTGCTCGCACGGCGCAAAGTCCGTGAAGCGGCGATTGACGCCGGTCAATTGCCCGACTTTTTGCCAGAAACGCAGCACATCCGTGAAAGCGAGTGGACGGTGGGGCCCATACCCGCAGACCTGCAGGAACGTCGGGTTGAAATTACCGGGCCCAGCAGTGACCGGAAAATGGTGATTAACGCCTTGAATTCAGGGGCTAACTGCTTCATGGCAGATTTTGAAGATGCAAATTCTCCCACCTGGGAAAATACCATTGGGGGACAGCTCAACCTAAGGGATGCAATTCGCAGAAACATTGCCTTTGACAGTCCGGAAGGAAAACATTATCAACTACAAGACCAAACGGCCACTCTGATGGTCCGCCCTAGGGGTTGGCACCTAGTGGAAAAACACGTCACTGTGGACGGCCAGCCGGTATCTGGCGGATTGTTCGACTTTTCCTTATACTTTTTCCATAATACAATTGAATTACAAAAACACGGTAGCGGTCCTTACTTTTACTTGCCAAAAATGGAGAGCCATTTGGAAGCTAGATTGTGGAATGATGCCTTTGTCCTCGCCCAGGAGCAATTAGGGGTGCCCCGAGGAACCATTAAAGCCACGGTGCTGATTGAGACCATTCTGGCCAGCTTCGAACTGCACGAAATTCTTTACGAACTGCGGGATCACGCCACTGGGCTGAATTGCGGGCGGTGGGACTATATCTTCAGTTACATTAAGAAACTTCGCAACCAACCGGAAGTGATTTTACCGGATCGTGCTCAAGTTACAATGACGGTTCCCTGCATGCGGTCCTACTCCCTGTTAACCATTCAGACCTGTCATCGCCGCAACGCCTTTGCCATCGGGGGCATGGCCGCCCAAATCCCCGTCAAAAATGACCCGGCTGCCAACGAGGATGCGTTGGCTAAAGTTCGCGCCGATAAAGAGCGAGAGGCCAGCGATGGACATGATGGCACCTGGGTCGCCCATCCAGCCCTCGTACCGGTGGCTATGGAGGCGTTTGACCGCCTGATGCTCACACCCAACCAGCTTCACGTCAAACGCGATGAGGTCCATGTGACAGCAACCGACTTGTTGGCCGTTCCGGAGGGAACCATTTCAGAACAGGGGTTGCGCACCAACATCAGTGTGGGGATTCAGTACATTGAAGCATGGCTGCGTGGATCCGGGGCAGTCCCTATTTTTAACTTGATGGAGGATGCAGCCACAGCAGAAATCTCTAGAACCCAGGTCTGGCAGTGGATCCACCATCCAAAAGGGTTTCTAAAGGACGGCCGCAAAGTAACGGTGGATTTGTTTCGGCAAATGGTTCCAGAGGAATTGGAGAAAATTAAAGTTACTGTGGGTCCCCGTTTATATGCTCAAGGCAAGTACACGGAAGCCGCAGCCCTGTTTGATGACTTGTCTACCCGAGCTGATTTTGAAGACTTTCTGACGGTTCCTGGTTACGAACACCTGGACTGACCGTTACAATTCGATGTAGTGGTGTCGTATTTGCTCTATAAATTTGCGACAATCGCGAGCTGCTCTTTAATGGTTAATATAACCTTTTATTTGTAAGATCCTGCGAGTCATGGAGCGTTATTTCCCGTGACTCGCTTTTCCACGTCCGCAAAAAGTGTGGATTTTTGACTATTTTGCAACCACTCATGACATTTTTGTCACATCTACAGGATTTCTGACCTGTATGTCGAATTAACTCGGAGTACGCAATCAATGAAGCATGCGTCCAACGAGGAAGTCCTTCACAAAAATGCGCATTTAAAAATAATTAAACTTATCAAACACTTATTGTGTGTGTCCGAAAAGGGGTCTGGTCAGACCCAAGCAGTGCGAGGAGGCCAGCCCCAAATGCGCACTGAGCGTACGTTTTCGGTACGTGAAGGAGCATTTGGGGCGACGACGCGGTAATGCGTCGGGGAGTTCTGACCCCTTTTTGGACAACCTCTTATTGTACGCGGGGTGTTACACCTTTACAAAAAAAGCTTTTACAAGGAGTGTGAACCTTGCAGTTTGGAACCCAATCTCGTCATCCTATGAAAATTGCCGTTGCAGCCTGTTCTATGTTGGCCATGACGATTGCCGCAACGGTGCCCGCTGATGCCAGTTCTCTCGCTGCTGCGCAATCGCAGCTGGACCAACTGCAACAACAATCGGCCGCCCTCAATTCGCAGATTTCGACCGAGCAGACACACGTTCAAAGTCTCCAGTCCGCAGTGACTCGTTACGCAAGTTCTCTCGCCAACGTCAAACAGGCTTTGACGCAGAATCAGTCCGACATCCACACCGTTTCCAATCAACTCACCCAGTTGGATGGGGAACTTACGGCCAACGAAAAAAAATTGAGCACGACAAAAACAGAAATGATTCAGCAGTTGCGTTTTACATACGAAAACGGTCAGGTCTCCTACCTGTCCGTATTGTTGCAGGCGCACAGTTTTGACGACTTTCTCAGTCGCTTGCACGACTTGGTTGTGGTGTCAAATTCTACACATGATTTGATTGTGCAAGTGGAAAACTTACAGACACAAGTGACGGCCGAACAACAGCAGCGGCAGACCACGTACAACCACTTGGTGCAAAAGCAGAATGAATTAGCCCTGTTACAACTCGCAGACCAAAAAATTGCTCAACAAGAACAGCAATTGCTTCTAGAGCAAAAAACTAATTTATCGAATGATACCCGCCATCGTACCCTGGTGGAAAGCCAAATTCACTTAACCCAGGCACAAATCCAACAAATTCAGCTGCAGACACAGGAAGCACAAACCCTGATGCAAAATGCCAACTATGTCCAACAGGCTCAGGCTAATTTGGCAAATGTCAACAGCAGTTCTCTGCTACAGTTTGCCGAGTCTTTCATGGGCGTTCCCTATGTGTGGGGGGGGACTAGTCCTAGCGGGTTTGACTGCTCCGGTTTCACCCAGTACGTGTTTGATCACTTTGGAGTCCCTATTGACCGCACCTCGGAAGCCCAATTTGCTCAGGGGGTCCCCGTCTCACAATCCAATCTTCAGCCAGGGGACCTGGTGTTTTTCAGCACCTACGCACCTGGAGCATCCCATGTGGGAATTTATATTGGAAACAACCTGATGGTGGACGCCGAAGATAATGGGGTAAGCATTGACAATGTCTTCAATAGCTACTGGGGCCCTCGCTACTTAGGGGCTCGCCAATTCCTTCACTGACCGTTCAATGTTTCACTTTAATTGTAAGCCCAAACGAGTCCATTTCCTCACAATAAGGCCGTGATGAAAGTGTATTGACATACCTACGGGGGTATGTTAAGGTCGATAAAGTTATCACTGACGCTATAATCTTCCTCTTCCGTTATGGGGAAATGAGGCGAAAGTGGTATAATCAATCTGCGTTTCAAAAAACGCTTAAGACGCCGTGCCTGCAGCGTGCAATCCTGTGAAGATGGAGCAAGGCCACGGGTCAGAGCATAATTACGACCATGGCTTGCTGCTTGTGCAACAGGAAAACCGAACAGTGATGTTCGGAGTTCCCCACTTTTAAGGATGTGGGGTTAAGAATTAATCAGGTAGAGGAAGGAGGTTGTTCACATGGCTGTGACCGTGTACACGACACCCACTTGTTCTCACTGCACCGCCGCAAAACGCTTCCTGAAAGAGCATGCTGTGCCCTTTCGTGAATTGGACGTGACGCGAAACCCTGCGGCCGCCAAAGAATTAGTACGGCGTTCGGGTCAAATGGGGGTTCCCGTCATTGACGTGAATGGTAAAATTATCGTAGGATTTGATCGAACAAAGCTCGTTCAATCTCTGGGCATACGGGGTTGAATTTGCTCGCGCAATCCACGAATCATGACGAAAAAGAGGGATAGGACACATGAAGGTTCAACCACTGGATGATCGAGTACTTGTAAAACCCAGCAAGGCAGAAGAACGCTCTGTAGGAGGAATCATTCTTCCGGATACGGTCAAGGAGGCTCCACAAGAAGGCACGGTCATTGCGGTTGGAACAGATGAGGAACTTAAGAATCTAGTTTCAGAGGGCGACCAAGTACTCTTCAGTAAGTTTGGCGGATCTGAGGTCAAAATTGACGGAGATACGTACGTTATCCTTTCACGCAGTGACATCTTAGGCAAAGTGATTGCCTAATTTGTTTGATTGAACGAGTTCACTGCAGAGCTTGCCCGAAAAACATTTAGTGCATGTCCGGAAAGGGGTCCGGTCAGACCCAAGCAGTGCCAGGAGACTAGCCCAAAATGCGCAACAAGCGTACGTTTCTAGTACGTGAGGGAGTTTTTTGGGCGACGATGCGGCAAGGCGCCGGAGAGTTCTGACTCCTTTCCGGACGATTTAGTTTTTTCGGATACAGGCATAAGGCAGGGCGAGGACCGGAAGTTCAGTCCTCGCCCTGCCTTATGCAACAAAATTCAAGCGAGACTGTCTCGCAAAAATTCAGCCACACGTGCTAAAGCCTCCAAGCGCCGATGCTTGCCCCAGGGATTCCCCATAAAGCCATGGATCATCCCTTGCTCGCGCTGTAACACAGCGCTTACTCCAGCCTGCTGCAACCTCGTTGCATATGCCTCGCCTTCATCTCGCAAAGGGTCGTACTCACACGTTATCACCAAAGCTCGCGGTAAGTTGGACAGGTCAGGCGCTTGCAGCGGAGATGCCAATGCGGACATATCCCTAAAATCCCCTAGATACTGTTGCCAGTACCACTGCATATCCGCCCGAGTCAAATTGTACCCTTCAGCAAATTCCTCATAGGATGGGGTGTTGCAGCGTTGATCCGTTACCGGATACAGCAGGACTTGTGCTTGCAAAGGAAGATTTTCTTGCCTGGCTAAAAGAGTCGCTACTGCCGCCAAGTTTCCTCCCGAACTATCCCCCGCCACTGCCACCCGATGCGGGTCCAGCCCCACTGCGGCCCCCTCCTGCTGCACCCACTGGAGGGCAGCATACAGGTCTTCCAACGCGCCGGGAAAGGGGACCTCTGGTGCCAATCGATAGTCCACCGACAAGACAGCAATTCCTGCTTGACGAGCCAGAATTCTACAAGTATCATCGGCGGCCAACAAACTACCAGTGACCCAGCCACCGCCATGGGCATATAAGAGTACAGGCAACGGCCCGGATAGTACGGGTGCATACAAACGTACAGACACCTGGCCCGTTGTTGCACTCTGTTGCCAGCGACCGTCAGGCCACACCACTTTGCCGTTGCGTGGCAGCACGTCCGTTTCCACACGCGCCACTGACAACACAGGTCCCTGATTTGCTACCGCTGCTTTTACTGCCGCTAAACGTGCAGCCCGCAACAGATGGGGCTGCTGTTGATGGGCCGGCTGTTGACCCTGGAGGGCCTGCAGGGCCTGTTGTGCTACCGGATCGAGAGACATTTGCTTTCCCCCCATTTCTGAATTGCGCAGGTTTGCTAGCTTCTACACACATCAAGAGGAGCGATTTTAAGCATTACTTGCTCGGTTGCGGTTCCTGTAAAATATTGTTGTACGCGGCCCATGCCGCTTGGTACACCACCTTCAGAGCCACATTGGCCTGCGTTGCGGCCACCACACAATCCTCAAACTCGGGTGCACTGTTGAATACCTCCCCCACCCGTCCAGCAACCTTCATTCTCACGGAACCATAGGGAGTATCCACAGATACCCAGTGGCGCTGCAAAACCTCACGACTTTGGACTAAGCGCCGCACACCCAAAGTTGAGGTCTCTAAAAATACAAGTTTCGTCAACAGCAATTCCATCTCTGGACGCGTCAAAACGTGCAACACCCAACCGGGGCGGCCCTTTTTCATCACTGTCGGCGTCAACCATGCATCCAGTGCCCCCCCATTCAACAGACGGTCCAGCACGTAAGCCACCCATTCGGGAGTCATGTCATCTAAATTTGCAGAAAGCTCCACTACAACTTCTTGTTGTGTTTCCGCAACCACTGCTG
Organism: Alicyclobacillaceae bacterium I2511; assembly: GCA_003584005.1. Lineage (GTDB taxonomy): Bacteria > Bacillota > Bacilli > Alicyclobacillales > Alicyclobacillaceae > QXHL01. Next base: position 14,198 of record QXHL01000040.1, read on the forward strand.
CCGACTGCAATCCTTGCCCCACATCTGTGACACTCCCCAGGCGAATGCGCAACACATTGGCCACAGGTAAATCTTTGCTGCCCGCACCATACCCCGTCTTGCCCGTGATGAAAGGCGGCAGCAAGGGTAGGGGGCGCTTGTCTGCACCACTGAGCACCCGCAATATTGCCGCACCGGTAGGGGTTACCGTCTCCCCCCAAGAGCCGGAACTGTAGGTGGTGAACCCCGCCAACAAATGGGCTGTCGCAGGTGCCGGCACAGGCATCAATCCGTGGGCGCACTGCACAGTGCCGCCACCCACCTCAATTGGAGAAACGTAGCATTCAGGCATCCCGGTTAGGTACCAACCGGCCATGGCGCCAACAATGTCGACAATGGCATCCACCGCTCCCACCTCGTGAAAATGAACCTGGCTTGGGGGCAACCCATGCACCTGTCCTTCCGCCTCGGCAAGGCTAAAAAAGGCTCGTAGGCTCATTTCCCGCACTTCTGCAGGCAGGTGTGCAGACTGCAAAATATCCACAATTTCACCATAATGGCGGTGGGGATGGTGAACCTGCTGGGAGTGCACATGTTCCTCCGCGTGGGTGTGTTCATGGGGGTGCACATGTTCCTCCGCGTGGGTGTGTTCATAAATCACCCGCTGAACCACGTCTCCGTCATACCATGGCTGTTCATCTGCCACGAGTACATCCACCTTGGTGGCGCCAATCCCCTGTTTGAAAACTCGCCGGACTCGGATATCCACTCCCTCCAAGTGTAGACCCTCCAGCATCTCCTGCCACGCCTGTGCGTCCAATCCCAAGTCTAACCATGCCCCTAAGAACATGTCGCCACTGGCCCCTGCCGGACATTCCAGATATGCGATGTTCACAGCATTTCCCCCTGTCGATTGATTAAAGCGGCCAGGTAACCCGCGCCAAAACCGTTGTCGATGTTGACCACGCCGACACCTGAAGCACAGGAATTGAGCATCGACAAAAGCGGTGTCAACCCCTGAAAATTGGTCCCATAACCGACACTGGTGGGCACAGCAATCACGGGCGCATCCACCAACCCAGCAATCACACTGGGCAGCGCCCCTTCCATGCCCGCAATGACCACTAACACCCGCGCCGCGTACAAGTCCTGTAAGTGAACCAACAGCCGATGTAACCCCGCAACTCCTACATCTGTTAAAGTTTTTACTCTGGCCCCCATCAATTCGGCCGTCAATTGCGCCTCTTCCAACACTGGCAAGTCAGATGTCCCGGCACACACCATCAGCACCTCGCCCTTTCCAACAGGCACCTTGCGGCGCAACAAAAGGACGCGAGACAAAGGGTAATATGTAAAATCAGAAACCTGTTGACGGACGAGCTGGTAGACCTCCGGTTGCACCCGAGTTCCTAAGACTGGACCTGTCCCCACCTCACACAGGCGCAACAAAATGGCGGCAGACTGTTCCGCTGTCTTGCCCTCACAATACACCACTTCTGGAAAGCCTTTGCGCAGCGATCGATGATGGTCAATTTGAGCAAACCCCAAATCGTCTGCGTCCAACTGACGCAACCTTGCCAATCCATCGTCCACCGATAAAGCACCGGCGCGCACCGCTTCCAACAACGCTCGATGATCCAACTCGCGCACCGTCCCTTCAGGTAATTTTGGGTGTTTAAATACAGATGAAGCAACGTCTTCGGTACACAAAGGCTATTTATCGCCAGGCAATTCAATGCCCAATTTAGCTAGGGATTGGAGCAGTTCCTCCTGGTCCGTTGCCACGAGACCCAAGAGAGGTCTAAAAGACTCACCAACAGCAAAGCCACTGGCTGCCAGCACAACGCGAGCAGATTGAATCGTGGAATAGCGGTGAAATGCCTGCTGTACTTGATTGACCCTGTCCGCCATGCGGGCGTCGCCCTGCTTCAGACCGTTCCAGGCTGCCACCGCCAAACTTGGCAAGGCCGCTCCCACACCAGTCACCACGCCAGTCGCACCCATACCATAAGCTGTCTCGTATAATGCGTCACTTCCTGTCAACACGGCCCGCCCCGGAACGGCATCCAAGTAGGCTTGCAAACGTTGCGGATTGCCACTGGAATCCTTTATCCCCACGACATTAGAATAATCCTGAGCAATTTGCTGATACACCCCAGGGGCAATGTCATTGTGTGAATAGGCTGGGATATTATACAAGTACACTTTAACAGTTGGCCAAGAGGAAACGATTTCCTGGTAATATGCCCGCACAGCCTCATCCCCATAGTGATAAAAATAGGGTGCCACCACCGCAATTCCGTCGACCCCACTGGCCACCGCCTGGGCAATGCGGCCTTGCGTTTGATGTAAGGAAATCCCCCCACACTGCACGACCACGGGAACTCTGCCAGCCGCCGCCATCACCACGGTACGAACGGCCTCTGCCCAGTCCACGTCGGGAATCAGAACTCCCTCCCCTGTGGTACCAAAGGCGTATAATCCCTGCACCCCCTGGTCCACCACCCATCGTACATACAACTCCAACTCTGGCAAAGACACCCGCTGATTCCGGGTGGGTGTGACAATTGCCGGAATAACCCCCTGTAACACAGTCCTCACTCCCTTCGCATTGCTTCTGACCCCTGCTTGGATACACAATTGCTGCCACAATTCCATTTACATAACTGCGATTGCTTACAACTAACGCAACGGTGCCGCCCGCCCGTCCATAAATTCCAACAAGGCTCGTCTGTCTGGCAGCCCCTCATAGTCCCCACTACTTGTCACCGCCATAGCCCCCAGGGCACAGGCACGGCGCACCACTTCTGGAATCGGCAAGTTGTCAATCAAGCCTGACAGCACCCCGGCAGCAAAGGCATCTCCAGCACCCACCTCATCCACCTGAGTCACAGAAAACCCCGCAACGTGGCCACTTTGTTCCGGAGTATGATAGTACGCACCCGACGGACCCAGTTTAACCACCACCAATTGGGTTCTATTTTGTAGCAGATCCAGTGCCAGTGTTTCGGCATCCCGTTTGCCGGTCAACAGCTGTCCTTCTTCCAGTCCTGGCAGGACAATCTCCGCTTGGCCCGCGAGCTCTCTCAAAACTTCGCGGGCCCGTTCTGCAGAGGGCCACAATTTATATCGAACGTTTGGGTCAAACACCACTGTCATCCCTAACTCGTGGGCATCCTGAATAGCCTGTTGCACGGTCCTCAGACAAGTGTCACTGAGTGCGGGAGTAATCCCTGTGATAAATAAAAACCTGGCCTGATGATGTGCTAAATTCACGTCTTTAGGCTCCAGACCTGCCGCTGCTGAACCGCTCCGGTAATACTGCACCCGTACCCGTCCTGTGGGCAGATACTCTTTAAAGTATACCCCAGTGGGGCGCTCGGGATTGATATGTACTCCGGCAACATTCACACCCTCTCCACGCAATGTTTTATAAATGAATCTACCAAACCCATCGTCGCCCAACCGGCTGAGCCATTGTACCCGGTGACCCAAACGCGCCAAGGCCACCGCAACATTCCCCTCTGCACCCGCCATTCCGCGGTGAAAATCCGTTACCGTATCCAAGGAACCAGCCGTTTGTGGTGCTAATACCACCATTGATTCACCAAAAGTCACCACGTCTGTGTGTCCATCCCCAACCTTTGAGAATCCTACGCCTTTCATCACTGCCACCCCCATTTTTGTCTCTCGGCAATCGAAACTCACACGAATACCATGGTGCTTTATTCTGCACCCTCTAACACATCGTCCAACTTCTCCCTGACCGTGGGGATGACAACCCTCTCCCCATGTGCGGTCAACGAGTTGTTACACTTAGAAAATACCAAACACATCCATCCCCGTTCACATTGAAACGGCGTCAACGGGCGAGGGGGAAAGTCACCGCCAAAGTTTCGTTCAAACTTCCGGATCGGTAGCCCTGTAGATCTACAGTGACATACCGATACCCAATCGCTTTCAGTTTCTCCACCACCATTTCCGCCACTTCCACCAATTGAGCCATCTCCTTGGCAGAGACTTCAATTCTCGCTATTTCTCCGTGATGGCGGACTCGGACTTGCCGAAAACCTAATTGAATCAGAAAAAACTCCGCTTGATCCACCATGGAGAGTTTTTCCTTAGTAATTCGTTCTCCATACGGAATGCGCGAGGAAAGACAGGCCATCGAAGGTTTTTCCCAGGTGGAGAGGCCTAATTGATGAGACAAGTAACGAATTTCCCGCTTGTACAACATCACATCCTGCAGTGGTGCGCGAACCCCACGCTCTGTGGCAGCCTTCAGTCCGGGTCTAAAATCTCCCAGGTCATCGGCAATCGCCCCAAAAACCACTTGCAGATAGCCTCTCGCCTGAGCAATCGGAAGCAAGTGCGAAAACAACTCATTTTTACAAAAATAACATCGATTTGTTGGATTTTCTGCATACCCTGGAATAGACAACTCACTCGTGGCAATCACCTCATGGTGTGCCCCCAGTTCTCGAGCCAATTTCTCAGCGGCCACCAACTCGCGTTCTGGGTAAGTCTCCGAATCCGCTGTGACCGCTAACACATTTTCTGTTCCTAAGGCTGTGATGGCCGCCTTGAGCAAAAAAGAACTGTCCACTCCGCCGGAAAAGGCTACCACAACTCGACCCAATTGCCGCAACTCTACCAGCAATTGTTCATACTTTTGCCATGCCTCTTGCAAGCGGAACCCCTCCCATAGAGTCGGTTTAGATTTCTTGCGGTCAACTCTCTGTTGCTTGATACAAATGATGTATTATGGCCGCCGTGACCTCCTCGGTGGACGCCTTGCCCCCTAAATCTGGCGTCTTGACCCCATCCACCAGGGTCTGCTCAATGGCGCGCAGCACGCGCACCCCTAACTCCTGCTCCCCCACAAAATCAAGCATCATTTTTGCAGTCCAAATCTGTCCAATGGGATTGGCAATCCCTTTCCCAGCAATATCTGGAGCGGAGCCATGTACCGGTTCAAACATAGAAGGAAACCTTTGCTCCGGATTTATGTTGGCCGCCGGAGCCAAGCCAATGCTTCCCATGACGGCCGCACCTAGGTCTGTGAGAATATCACCAAATAAATTAGAACCTACCACCACATCAAACTCTTGGGGGTGCATGACAAAAAATGCAGACAGTGCATCAACATGGACCAACTGGGTTTCCACATTGGAAAACTGGGCCCCTACTTCTTTTGCAATTTCATCCCAAAACGGCATGGTGTGGATGATTCCGTTGGACTTGGTGGCAATTGTCAATCGATGTCGAGAAGAAGCTTCCGCTTGGGTAAAGGCATAGCGTAACACCCGCTCTACGGCCATACGAGAAAAGTAACTGACCTGTACCGCTGTTTCATAAGGGGTTCCCTCGTGAATTCGCCCCCCCATGTTGGAGTACTCTCCCTCACTATTTTCCCGTACCACCAAAAAATCAATGGGAGATTGTGCGGCAGATGTCAAAGGTGAACTGACGCCTCGTAGCGTATGCACCGGCCGTAGATTGATGTATTCCTGAAAACTGCGGCGAATGGGGATGAGCATCCCCCATAAGGAAACGTGATCGGGAACGGTGGGATAACCAACCGCGCCAAGAAAAATTAGGGGAAATGCAGCCAAAGTATCGAGTGCGCTGTGTGGCATCATTTCTCCCTGTGCCGCGTAGTACTCGCAACCCCAAGGAAATTCCTCATAAGAGAACTTGAGTCCACCATGCAACTGTGCCGCAGCCTCTAATACCCGCTGTGCCGCCGGGACCACCTCTTTGCCAATTCCATCTCCTGGTAATACCGCAACCTCATAAGTTTTCATGCCAAAATCACTCCCCCAAAAAATCTCTACAAAACCTATTAAAAACCTATCTCGTAACCCGCCTTATAAATCCATTTCATCAATCCGCCTTATGGCAAATCTGTGAGATTTCCCAGGTTATCAAACGGCCACACCTGTGCTGGTCCTACACTTTCCATTTGGGGATGGTCCTTGACCGCTTTTAGCAAGGCCTCTGACACCCAAATGTCATCCAAGTGCTGTGTATTGCGGATGCGCACCAACCGCACCTGGGATACATCGGCATGGCAGGTTTTCAGGGCGGCCTGCAAGGTCAAACGGTCATTGGGCAACACCATAGGCAACTTCACGGTGGTCATACTGGTAGAAGTTAGGGAGTTGACATAGCCTTTGCGTCGATCTATTTGCGCCTCCGCAGCCGCCGTGGTTACGTCCGCAAGTCCGATGCCCGCTGCATTTCCGTCCGATTCCCGGGTCAGACGCAACACCGCCAGTTTATCCACGGCCAGTTCTCCCTTCACCAAGTCGTTAGGATACCGTCCCGTGATGTTTGGGTCTAGACCCACACCGCTAATATTTTTACCGATTTCATCCACTACTAACACATCCAGCGGAGACAAGTCAATCCGTGGCATCAAACGCCGCGCCTCGGCCAAGAGTTGCGGTTCTTGGTCCAGCAGTTGTTCGGGGGACAAGGCCACCACCTTGGCTGTGGCATCTTGTGCATTCTCCAGGACCCCCACAGCAAACCATAAGGGCAGGCTGTGTTGGATTACCGGAGCGATGTCCAGCAATCGCTCCACTAAGGCCCCAAAACCCGCCACATGTGCAACATCCGCGCCTTTCTGTTTCCCAAAGCCAATCACCATCATCTTCAGTAGCCCAGATTCCACTGTCCCCCGAAAAGAAGTGTGGGGTTTAATCCGGTTAATCCAAACAATTCCATCTGCATTTGCAGCCTCACGGTCCACATATACAGGTAAGCCAGCGGCGGAGGTTCCCACCTGCAGCGTTTCCATGGTCGCTCGCACTGGAACTCCCATCGTCTGTTCGGTAATCCCCAGGTGTGCCAACATGGCTTGCTGTCCTTGCGCGGTGGCTCCGCCATGACTGCCCATGGCTGGAAAAATAAACGGCTTTGCCCCACCCTCCTGAAGAACTTGGAGGACCGTCGACACCAAATCCGGCAAATTAGCAATCCCCCGCGAACCCACGCCTACGGCCACTCGGGCACCGGGTTGAATGCGTCGTTTTAAATCTGCTTTCGCAATAGCTTGGCGTACCTCCTGACGAACATCCTCCACCCTGGGACCCGTAAAATGCTGCAAAACCGGAATTATTCTCGGCAGTGGAACCTCCCGCAAGAGACGCTCCACATCTTCCATGTCTACTGATTTCAAGAAACCACCTGCTCCCTTTGTCCCCTGTGAAACGTCGTGTTTCTAGCTTACCTCCAACAAGTTCGCACGTCGAGGTTCCCACTGTTATCAAAATGCCAAGGTTGTGCTGCACCCATTACTTCGACATCTGATTGCTTTGCAAGCACTGGCAGTAGGGATTCAGACACGCGGATTTCACTCATAGCCAACGTGTTGTGAATGTGCACCACGCGAACGTCTTCATCCCGCAACACATTGGCCGTTTTAACCGCCGCCTGTATGCAAAATTTGTCGTTTTCTAGAACCATCGGGATTTTCACAGGTGTGATGATGGTAGAAGTCAGGGCGTTGGGATAGGTTTTGTCAAAATTGACTGCGTCCAAAGCTCGCCGAGTGGTGAAGTCGGTCGTCCCCAGGCCATTGGCATTGCCATGTGTGCGTTCGGTCAGCTGCAGCACACAAATTTTTGTGATACTCGGTCCGCCAGAAGCATAGGGGGTAGGATACCTTCCGGTAATATTTGGATCCATGCCATCTCCACTGATGTCTTTTCCCAATTCATCCACCACCAACACGTCTGCCTCGTCCACCCAAATGCGCGGCATATAGCCTTTAGCTCGCAGCAACAGTTCGGGTTCTCTGGCCAGAATCTCTGTCGACGGTAAAACTTCTACCTCAACCGGGCGGTCGTAGGCGTTCTCGAGCAAAGCCACTCCACACAAAATACGGCTTTTTGCCATGGCTACTTGAGCTGCATCCACAATATGTTCCGCCATCCGACCAAACCCCAGTTTATGATAGGATTCCGCCCCTCGCTGCTTCCCCAATCCGATGGCAATCATTTTAACGATGCCGCTTTCATAGGGGCCTCTGAATGCTGTATGGGGTTTAACCCGATTAATCACAACAATCCCCGCCGCAGCCATAGCCAATCGGTCCACATACACCGGTAGACCATTTTTTAGTGTTCCCACCTGCACCACGTCCATAGAAGAACGAATGGGCGCCCCGACAAATTTCTCGCTGACCCCCAAACTCTCCAGTACCTCTTTTTGACCCTCGTCTGTGGCACCCCCATGGCTCCCCATGGTCGGTACGATGAATGGACGATACCCTTTCCCCTTCAAATAGTCCACCACTGCTTTGACCACCCTGTGAATCTCAGCAATCCCCCTGCTCCCCACGGCCACCGCAATTTCCCCGCCCGGGGCTGGCCAGGCAATTTTTGCTTCTTCTTTGCACAGAGAATCCGTCACCGCTAAGGAAACGTCTGTCAAGGCCGCATCCGCAAACCGTTGCCTCACTTTAACCATTTTAGGTAAATAGACATGCTCCAACAGTTCCTGAATAACGCCCATTCTCACAACCTCCTTTAGAACGTTCCAGCACGTATTGTTTCCGCCAATGGGGTCCCCCACTTACACGGATAAAAAGTTAAGCAAATTCTGTGCCATCTGCAGGCTCTTTTGGACCCCCGTTCCCCTCTCTCTGCTGCCATTGTTTTATTTTTCGCCATATGGTGGTTCGACTGAGCGAAAGCCACTGTGCGGCCTTAGTCAAATCCCCATTGCTCGCAACCAAAGCCCGTTCTATTGCCCACCTTTCAATTTGCTCCATGGACGACTGTAGCTGGGGTACAACATCCCCAACAGACCTGTCTCCCAACTCCCTGACTAAGCCACCACCCGCGTCACTTACGAAAATCTGTGTGACAGAAGAAACACGAGAACCCTCCGCTGGTAAATTTTTTTGTGTCATCCATTCCTGCACAGATTCCAGATCAATGCGCCCCTGCGGACGGACGGCCAGCAGATATTCAACCATATTTTGGAGTTCGCGGACATTTCCCGGCCATTGATAAGTTTTCAATACTCGGAAAATGGCTGGATCTATCCACGGTCGTGGGCCCATCCCTTTGTGCTGAACCCAGACCGCATAGACGAGACGCTCCAGTAATTCCGGAAGATCTTCTAGACGATCCCGTAGGGGCACTGTATTCAGGCGCAACACATCAAGGCGAAAAAATAAGTCTTGACGAAACCTCCCCTCCTGTACCCATTGCCACAGGGGTTGGTTGGTGGCCGCCACCACCCGAACATCGACGGGAATCATGCGGTCACCGCCAATGCGCATTACTTTGCGTTCCTGCAACACACGCAACAATCGTTGTTGCGCCGAATGGGGCGTTTCCCCAATCTCATCCAAAAATAGGGTTCCACCCTGTGCCAGTTCAAACAACCCCTGTCTCTTATACAC
>QXHL01000041.1 GCA_003584005.1 Alicyclobacillaceae bacterium I2511
ATACCATGACCCCCATCCCTCCTACCAGACAGCCGCTGGATTGGTTTGATACACTTCTGTGAATGTATTCAGTAATTCTGTTAAATCCGCACTGTGTTGGCCCATCCGCCCATTTTGTGCCGGGGTTGCCGGGAATGTCCGCCACACCATCCCTGCCTGTGTAAAGTAGGTCTGCATTCGTTCTTCCCAAGTAAATCGCTGTTTTGCCGCAGTTAAAGACAATATCCCTGAGGCCTGTAGAGCATCCCCCACAGTTCCTAAAGAGAATAGGTCTGGCAGATCTACCCACACTTGGGCTACTGCCTGTTCCAAACGTTCTCTCGCTTCGCCGCCAGCTGTCCCTAAGCGTTCAAACCAGGTCTGCATGTGCAACAAGTGATAGCGCTCTTCCCGATGGATTTTTTGCGCTCCCTGTGCCAAGGGGAGGTAAGTCGAGTGCATCGCCGCCACAAGACGAATTTGCTCCCACACATCAAAGCACAGCCCTCTGACCAGGGTATACGCCCAGTCCCGTCGTGGACGCTCTAATAGGATACTGTTTCGCCGCTCGCCCACCGGTCGTGCATAGGCCAGTGCATCCGCCCCCCCCACCCCGAGCTTTTCTAACAAACTGTAGTAAAACAAACTATGGGCCAATTCATCCTGGGAGATAGAACTGAAAGCCACATCCTCTTCCAAGTCTGGGGCAATCCCCAACCACTCCGCATAGCGCTGTCCCAGTACCAATTCATCGTCCGCCATTTGCAGCAAGTACTCCACCAGAGCTTGCTGGGTCTGTGCGTCCAAAGCAGTCCCGTTTTGCAGCTTATCCAACACCCTCACCTCTTCGCATCGTGGACAAGGTCCTCAATGGTAATGGCCCGTTCCTTAAAAGCCTTCCATTTTTTCGCATTATCCACATATCCGGAAACGTCCCGGTAACTTTTGTCGGTGGCCCGATTGATAAAAAAGTCCGTATCCTCGTAGGAAGTTTCGTGAATATCTGTCTGGTGTACGACCCAAATGCTGATGGCTGCGTCCCGCCGCAAGAAGTTCTCTCTGGCCACAAGCTGAGCCAGTTCTGGGGATGCGGCCACCACACTGCCAATATGCGTGTGATACCCAAGGAAATCCCGTTGGATGAACACCTCGTAGACGTCATAGTGTGGTTGTTTTTGTTGGCTCCCTTGATTTACCGCCATTTACGGCTACCCCCTCAGGAAATTGCTGGTTGTTGCAAATTGTTAGCCCGAATCATAGCTTCCCGAACCCACTGTTGGCCCTCGTGGGCCTGTCTGCGCAACTGCAGCCGTTGCTGGGATTGAGGCCCAGAATTTTCTCTCACCATATGGCTAAACATTTCCCAGTCCGGTTCACTGTACGTCCACAGGTCCTTTTCCACATCGTAATAAACATTTGAATCCGGAAGGGTCAATCCCAGGGCATGGATTCGCGGTGCATAGCGACCAATAAATCGCTGCCTCAGTTGCTCGTTGGTTCGGGTGCGAATCTTGTAATCCATCATGCGCAGCGACGCACCCGACATCTCCGGCGGTCCAAAGAAAAACATCATGGACGGCCACCAGTGGTGGATGGCCTGTTGCAGCATTTCTCGCTGTTGTTCTGTCCCGTCCGCCAAGGCCAAGACGATGGACTCGCCGTGCTGCATGTGAAAGCTTTCCTCTGCACAGATACGAGTGAGAATGCGGGCATAGGGTGCATAAGAACTTTCCAAAAGTGAGGCCTGTGTGATGATGGCCCCCCCATCGACGAGAAAACCAATGACACCTGCGTCAGCCCAGGTGGGGGCATCCATGTGAAACACGTTGTGGAACTTAACCCGGCCTGTATACACGTCTTCAATCATGTCATCCCTCACCTTGCCGTACGGTCTAGCCAGGTCTTCGGCCACACGCAACAGCAACTGTCCGTGACCAATTTCGTCTTGTACCTTGGCAATCAGGGCCAACTTGCGACGCAGATTAGGGGCTTTGGGCACCCATTCCTTTTCCGGATAGGCGCCCATGACTTCACTGATGCCATGCATGTGAATTTGTTTAATTAACAATTTTCTGTATTCTTCTGGCATCCAGTCGGTAGACTCAATCTTCTCCCCCCGCTCAATCCGTTCCATAAATGCATTTTCCCGTAGGTCTTGACTCACACGGCTCACTCCCCGAATGTTTTGAACACGATTTGTGACAAGAAACGGGCCCCGGACTTATAAAACAACCGCTTGCTTGTTTTAAGAGAAAAATTGGTCCCTTTGGGCAAGTCCCTTCCCTGTAGTGAGGCCCCTCCTTTTGTGAAATCGCTATCATTCAGGATGGATTATCGGATAACCTCTTTGAACTAATCCTTTTGAACTAGTCATATAGTCCTTGTTAATCGGTTAAACAAGCACTTGCTTTTATCAAATTATATATTGCCCTGTTGATTCTGACAATACGCATTATATTGCAGACATGGATTAGACACATTTATCTCCGATCTGTGGGCCCCCAGTGAGATTTCACTCGGCGCAGGCCTCGCCCCATCAAATCCCCAAAACTGAAAAGTAACGTGGCCAGCCAGAGGCTGCTGGTGACCGCCTTATCCACCGTGAAATAAAGTGGCAAGGGGACACCATTGACATTCACCGACTGCCAGACTGTGGGGGTTGCGGGGGGGAGAAACGGTTGATGCAACACCTGGTGCAGGACAAAAACATACGGATCGTGTAGCCCTTGAACCAAAATATTGGCGACCAGGTAGTAAGGGTACCCCGGACCGGACAGCCACGGCGCTACTGGTTGCAACCACAGCACAAACACATCGGCAGCCAACACACCAGCCGAAAAATACCACCGCCAATAGGACCAGCGGGTGACCGCCCTAGCCAACAGTTGCACCAGCAGTACCGCCAAGACAGGCAGGGGTGCTAAGACAAATAACCACCCCCAGCGCCGCCAGGAAATTAGTTGTTTTCGCGGCCGCTGTTTTGTCCGAGCAGGACGTGCAGCAGCATCCGGATGCTGCGGGCCTTCCTCCGGGTGCAGCGGGCCTTCCTCCGGATGCTGCGGGCCTTCCTCCGGATGCTGCGGGCCCTCCTCCGGGTGCAGCGGGCCTTCCACATTGGCCTGCACAGCCTGCCCTGTCATCCCCAAACGGGTCTGCTCGGAAGGCCAGCACAGAATGGTACACTCGGCCAAGCCCTGCTCAAACTCCCTTTGCGTCAGTCGACGTTCTCGTGTGTGGGGGCCTGTTCCAAACCCATCCATATCCAACAGAACCACACCATAGTCCTTGGCCCATTGCGCAATGGTCTTTTTCTCCATCTAACATCAACTCCGCCTGTGCCTATCACAGCCGCACGTTTGCGCCACAAAGTAACTGCTTTTGTATTGTAGCGCATTCAGCAGCATTCTCTACACAGGCATTGCCGCTGAGGCCCCCGGTAGATTTCCCACTCTTGGCTTGTGACCCCCACAACTCCAATGTCAGCAGCGTCCAAATCAAGCGGGCGGACCGGCGTCTGGCCGGACCCTCCGCGCGAAACAGGCGTTCCACCGCTGCACGCTGATGCCACGGAGCTGTCACAGATTGGGGGTCTAAGAGCCGTTCTTGCACCCACCCTTTCCACTCTCCAAATAACCAACTGGTGAGGGGCACGGGAAATCCCGCTTTCTTTCGGTGCAACACAGAATTGGGCACCCATCCGGACAAAGCCTGTCTCACTAGAAGCTTTCCCACCTGACCCCGCAGTTTATCTGTCGTCGGAATTTGCAGGGCAAAGTCCACTAAAGGGTCATCCAAAAAAGGAACCCGCAGCTCCAACCCATGTGCCATCGAAATTCTGTCTGATTTGCTCAAAGTGTTGTCAGGCAACCAGGATTTGAGGTCAAAATACAGTAGTTGGGTCAACACTTCTTGCTCTGTCACCCCATCAAGCATCTGGCGCGCATGTCCCTGTGCCGGGTCTAAGTCTATCAGCGACTCAAGCTCGTGATGAAATCCACTCCCAAGACTGTGAAACAACTCTCTCGATTCCGCTTCCGTGAAGGCCCCGCTGACTCCCCGATACCAAGCCCACACCGGGTACAGGGACCGACGTATGACTCCCGATCCCGTGAGCGCGTGTCGCTCTAATCCGTGTAAGACAGCAAGCCGCCAGGCACGGGGGATGCGCTGCAACCGACGCAGCCAAGCCACCTGCCGGTAAACCTCATAACCCGCAAACAATTCGTCCAACCCTTCACCGGAAAAGACCACGCGGGCCCCATCAGACTTCGCCATACGACAGACAAACCACAGGGGCAGGGCTGTCGGGTCGGCCACCGGATCGTCCAGATCGGCAATAATTTGCGGCAATAAGTCCCATACCTCTTTGGCTGCTATCCTCTCACTGTGGTGGCGCACCCCAAAATGGTCGGCCACCGTTTGTGCCTCCACCAACTCGTCATACTCCTGACGCTTCGCCCCTTGCACCAAGTCCGCAGGCTGTTGAAAAGCCACCGTCCAGGTGGTGGGGGTTTCCCCCAACTCCCGTTGCAAGGCCAGCAGGGCTGTGGAGTCTAAGCCACCGCTGAGCAGGACTCCGGAGGGAACGCCTGGAGCCATTTGCACGGCCACCGCCTCACGCAACAATGCTCGCAGGGTGGCACGCCGTTGCCGCCTGTCTGGTGACTTTTTGTCCTGCGCCCGTTGGGCCTGTGTGGGCAGAACAGGTTGCCAATAGGGCTTGGTGGACAGGTGGTCTGCTTCCACTTTGGCCAGAAAACCCGGGGGCAATTTGTAAACGCCATAAACAGGGGTATAGGGTGCCGGCGTATAGCGGTATGCATGGTACAAGGCCAGACCTTTGCCATCCCCTTGCAATTCTGGCAACACCGCTTGTAGAGCCTTCAGCTCTGAGGCGAGATAAACGGCCGTTGTTGTTTCGTGATAATACAGGGGTTTCACACCCAGTTTGTCCCGGGCCGCCAACAAAACCTGCTTCCCATCATCCCACAGAATCAACGCAAAAATGCCCCGCAGGTGATGCACAAACGCTTCCCCGTAAAGCTCATACAAGTGTACAATCACTTCCACGTCCGAACGGGTGGAAAACCGATGGCCCTGTGCCACTAAGCGGCGCCGCAAAGCTTCGTGATTAAAAATTTCCCCATTGCATACCAAGCCAATAGTGCCGTCCTCATTCCAAATCGGTTGTTGACCGTCCATCCCCCCGACAATCGACAGGCGGGTCATCCCCAAAGCAATTCCGTCTCTCGATGTGGCAAAAGTTCCATCAGGGCCACGGTGTGTCATCCTTCCCAGTAGTTCCTGAAGGTCCCGGGACGCCTGACTTTGCGCATCGATCCCATAGGCCAATGTCATTTCCTGCTCGCCCCGAGCTTGCCACTTCAGGAGTACTGCCGCAATCCCGCACACTGCCACACCACAGCCCTTTCCTATGTATCCTAATTGCACACCTTGGGTTAAAGTGGCCCCGTTTTGCTAGTCCACGTGTAATTTTGAGTGTACGCGACTTTTACAAGAAGATCTTGTGGTCAGATAAAGACGGAGTTTGTTAACGATGAGGGTTTGCTGTGGAAGCAATGAGAAATTCACCATTGAGACAAAAAGTGGGCAACCGGTTGCCCTGCGTGCTATGCTTAGCCCAAAGGGGTGATTTTGATGCCTCAACCGCAAAAAATTCTCGTTGTTGAAGATGAGCGGGATATTGCAGAATTTCTCACTCTGGAATTGGAACACGAGGGTTATGTGACCGCCATTGCTGCGGACGGTTATGAGGGACTACGTATGGCAGAGGAAGATTCTCGAGATTTAATTCTTTTGGACATCATGCTCCCAGGCATCAGCGGCATGGAGGTCTGCCGCCGCATCCGTGGTTTTAGCGATGTCCCCATCATCATGTTGACAGCTCGCCAATCGGTCCCTGAACGGGTGGCTGGCTTGGATAGTGGAGCAGACGATTATGTTCCAAAGCCATTTGCTATTGAGGAGTTGTTGGCTCGCATCCGAGTCCTTTTGCGACGCAACCAGCGCAGTCAAACACAGGCCGAAGTCCTTACCGTGGCCGATCTAAAAATCAACACAGCCACACGGGAAGTAACCAGGGACAACCAATCCATTACACTCACGGCCCGCGAGTTTGACCTATTGGAAACATTTGCTCGCCACAAAAATCATGTGCTGACACGCGAGCAAATTATGGAGCAGGTGTGGGGCTACGACTTTGTCGGGGAGACGAACGTGGTGGATGTCTATGTTCGCTACCTGCGCAACAAAATGGATGTGCCATTTGGAGACCCTTTGTTACACACGGTTCGCGGCGTAGGATACATTCTCAAGGGAAATTAAAATCAATCTCTTATTTTTACGGTCCCGGCCAACGGGCAAGCCGCGGCCCAATGTCGGGCAAGTTCAGCACCACGTCCACCGCCCCACGCTCGATGGCCGCCTTGGGCATCCCATAGACGGCACAGGTGGCCTGACTCTGTGCAATGGTCAGATTAACCCCAGCCTGTTTAGCTTGCAGCATCCCTAAAGCGCCATCCTGACCCATTCCTGTCAATAGCACCAGACACCGTTGCAATTGGGTCAACGGTGCTAAAGATTGGAACAGTTCGTCCACCGCAGGCCGAACCCCGTGGCGGGTCGGACCGTTATTCAAGCAAACGCGTAAAATCTTCCCATCCACCCCATCCGCACACACCCGCAGGTGCTGCCCCCCCGGGGCCACGTAGACCGCCCCCCCGTAGATGTCCTGCCCATCGGTGGGGACCATCACAGGCAAGTCCAACAAATCATTGAGCCGCGTGGCAAAGGCATTCATAAAGGAAGCAGGCATGTGTTGTACCACCAACACCGCTGGCGAATAGGTGGCGGGAAAACTTTTCAACACAGTCTCTAACGCCTTGGGCCCCCCTGTGGAAGCGCCAATGGCCACAATGGCATGAATATGTGATTTCATCCTGTCACACCCTGCGATAAAAGTGAATTTCTGACCTCTCTAACCCATAACGGCGAGGCTGGTCCAAGTGTTCCGTACCGCCGAGAAACAAGTAGCCGCCAGGCTTCAGCGAGGCCGCAAAACCCGCTATAATACGATCCTTAGCCACATCCTTTAGGTATATCAACACGTTACGACAGACAATCAGATCTACTTCGACAGGATATGGGTCTGCCAGCAGATTGTGGCGCATAAACTGGATTGCCCGACGTAGCCGTGTCGTCAGCACGTACGACTCCCCCACCAGGCTAAAATACCGATGCAACAACTCCACAGGAATTCCCTGCACCGCCCGCTCTGTATAGTGGGCCGCCACCGCCACTGCGAGTGCCCCCTCATCCACGTCTGTCGCCAGAATGTGGACGCGATGCAACCCGCTCAATTCACTGCAAGTCAGCGCTATGCTGTAGGGTTCTTGACCGGTTGCACAGGCCGCACTCCAAATGGAGAGCGTCTCCGAACGCTGCAGGAGTTCAGGCAATATGTGTATCTTTAGGGTCTGCCATGGTTTTGTATCGCGGAAAAACTCTGTGACATTAATGCCAATGTAGTCCACCAACTTCTTTACATCCTCTGGGTTTCGTTGCAGCGTTTGTAGCAGGTGTTCATAGGAAGAAAAGCCTTTCCCACTTAAGTAAGCCTGCAATCGCCGCCGCATCTGCTGCTGCTTGTACGCACCTAGGTCCACTCCCGTCAGGCGCAGAATCCCCGCCGCGAGTTTGTCGTATTCTGCATCTGGTGCTAAAAATTCCATTCCCATGTCACCGCAATTCAGCCGGTCCAGTTGTCAGAGCCAAGCTGGGATTCAAAATGCTTTCCAAACGAATGAGACCTGTGGGTAGTTGTTTTAGGGAAACAATCCCATCGATAAAGTCCCCCTGGGATTCTCCCCCCCGAAACTCGCCCTTCCCCCGGTCTGTGCGGACGTCCCGGTCAAAATCCACTTCCACGACATCCAAAACCGCGTCCACGCGCAACCCGGCTGTAATTTCTCCCACATGCACCACCAACACCCGCACCTCTGCTGTTTCACTGGACGGCTGTGCCACAGCAGTTGCCAGAGGGTCGGCCTGAACCCCCACAGTAGGCCAAGCAAAATGCCGCAAATCGAGGATGGGAAGCACCGTCCCGCGCAAATTTGCCAGCCCCATTACAAATGCAGCCGTGCCTGGAAGGCGGGTGACAAGCAGCGGGGGTTCAATACTGTCCACCTGTGTGACGGGGACCGCATATTGGTCCTGTGCGAGCGTAAACAGCACCACCTCCATTGCCATCACTCCTTTCTCAAAAAGTATCCCGGATTGACCACCAGCGCCACTCGCCCGTCGCCGAGTACAAGGGCCCCAGAGATGCCCGGAATCTCCTTCGGAAAATAGGCCCCTAAAGCCTTTAACACCACCTCTTGTTGTCCCAAAAAACCGTCCACAGCCAGTGCCGCATAGCGGCCATCCCGTGCTAGGACAAGCACCTGCAGCAAGTCTGGGTCGCCCTGATAATTGGGGACTTGGAAGGCCTCTCCCAGAAACACCAGAGGCAGTGACTGATTGTCCACAAAAAACAAGGGTTTCCCCTGTAAGGTATGCACGTCCTGCCGTTTCTGCGTATAGACTTGATATACCGCATCCAGCGGCACAGCATACACCTCACCCCCTACCCAGACAAGCATGGCCGTAAAAATGGAGAGCGTCAACGGCAGGTTGATGCGAAACACAGAGCCCTTGCCCGGCTGTGATTCCACCTGAACTTCGCCACCCAGGGACTGCACCTTAGATTTCACCACATCCAGGCCCACACCCCGTCCGGAAACATCGGATAGCACCTCCGAGGTGCTAAACCCCGGCTGAAACAAAAGATTGTATACCTGCTCCGCCCGCAGGGCCGTTGCTTCTTGTGCGGAGACAAGCCCTTTATCCACGGCTTTGTGCACCACCTTCTGAAGGTCAATGCCCTGCCCATCCTCCGCAATTTCAATGAAGGCGCGGTTACCTTTGCTGTACGCCGCCAAGCGCACCACACCTGTGGCAGGTTTGCCTGCGGCAAGGCGTCGTTCAGGCGTTTCCAGACCATGGTCCAGGGCATTTCGCAACAGGTGCACCAACAGATCTCCGAGTTCCTCCACCAGGGCGCGATCCAGTTCGGTTTGCGCCCCTTCCACCTGCAACTCCACCTGTTTGCCCAACCCTTTGGCAAGGTCTCGGACCATCCTGGGAAAGCGTTGAAACACTGTTTCCAAGGACATTAGACGAGTTTGCATCACCACTTCCTGCAATTGTCTCGTCAACCTGGACAACTGTTCCGCAGTCTCCACCAGCACGCCATCCGACTGTTGCTTGGCCACAGTCTCCAAACGGGTTTTAGTTTCTACCAGTTCTGTAACCAAGTTAAATAACAGGTCTAATTTCTCCGTACTCACCCGCACACTTGTGGTCCCCTTGTGGGACATTTCCGTCCCTGTGCCGGGCGGCTTTGCTGTGTCCTTTACAGTTCCCCTTTGCAGTGGCTTGCTAACCTCCACGCGGGCAATTTCGGAAATCCCCATGCCAATGTCCACCAGAGTCTCTGGAGACAAATCACTGACAATCACCAAGTCTCCCTGTGTGGCAACCACGCCTTGTGCCAATTCCTCCGCACTGGGTTGGGCGGCCACCACCTGGCACCTCGCCACATAGGCCCGCACCGCCATGAATAAGCGCACCCCGGGTAGACTGCAGCTCTCCTCTGGCACAATGCGCAAGCTGTACAATTGTCCATCCGCAGGCAGGCTGTGGCTGGCCAGCCACTGGGCGGCCAGCCCATCCTCCCCCACGGGGGCTGTGGTTCCATCCTTGTGCAGCGGCTTCCCTGGCACAGACCCCCGTCCGAGAAAGTCCGCCAACTGATGCAACAGCACCCCCACATCAATAGCAGAGTCTGGCCGCCCTGCATCTATTCCATCCACCATCTGCCGCAGCACTCCACTACAGGCAAACAGCAAATCTGCCATCTCGCTAGACCAGGTCAAACGCTCACTGCGCAAGGCATCCAGCAAATCTTCCATGTGATGCGTCAGTTCCGTCATGTGCAAAAAGCCCATGGTGGACGCCATGCCCTTCAGAGTATGTGCAAATCGGAACAGGCTTTGCACAGATTCACGGTCTACCGTCCCTTGCTCCAATTGCAGCAGTTGATTGTCCAAGGCTTGAATGTGTTCTCTAGATTCTTCTATAAACAGGCTCAGATAGGAGTTTTGCTTATCCATGGCCATCTCCTTTGGTTACAGCTTGAATTCTCCCACCAACCCGTTGAGGTGCTCAGCCAGCACACTCAACGCACCTGCAGATGCAGAAATTTCCTCCATAGACGCCATTTGTTGCTGTACCGCAGCCGCCACATTCTCGACTTGTACCGCAGAGTTTGTGGCAATCGTGGAGATTTCAGAGACGGTCGCGGACACCTGCTCACTGGTGGCGGACATCTGCTCCACAGCCGCAGACACCCCTTGAATTTCCCCGGCAATCTGTTGGCTAGCGGTGACAATCTGTGCGAAGTCTGTGGCAGACACGTGCAAGGTCTGCACGGTTGTAGAAACCCCCTGTTGCACGGTTTGCGCAGATTCGACCAAGTGTTCCACGTCTGCAGCGATTTGGCTGACAACCTGGGTAATTTCCTTCGCCGCATCGGCCGATTGCTGTGCCAACTTTCTTACTTCACTAGCCACGACTGCAAAGCCGCGCCCTTCTGATCCCGCACGCGCCGCCTCAATCGCCGCATTGAGTGCCAACAGATTGGTCTGGGCCGCAATCCCCGTAATCACTTTCGACATCTCTTCTATTCGCTGGGAGCGTTGGGACAAGGTCTCGACGTGCTGTGCCGAAGCCGCCACAGAGGTTGTCACTTCGGACATGGACCCCACAGCCGCCAGCATGCGTTCATTCCCCACGTGTGCCTGTTCGGCCATGCCCGCAGCATTTTGAGCGACCGTATTTGCCGAATCAGCCACCGATTGAATTCCGGCAGCCATTTGCTGCATGGCCATGGACGCCTGCTCAGACCCCTGTTGCTGCAGACCACTGCCGTTGGATACTTCTTGCATGGCGACGGCCACTTGCTGTACAGACTGTGTCGTCTGCTCAGACCCTGCCGCCAGTTCTTGCGAAGCTTGGGCCACTTGCTGGGCCGTGTCCGTGACGTTTTGGGCCAGTCCCTGAAGGGAATCTGCCATTTCGTTTAAAGCTTGGGTCAACAAGCCAATTTCATCATGGAAGAAAACCCTTGCCCGATGGGTCAAACTGCCCTGCCCAATTTTGCGTGCGGTATCCACTAAAACCCCTAACGGCTTGGTGATGGATTGAACGATGAAGTAAATCAGAACCATCCCTAGCAAAGTGGAAATTGCCAGCGTCCACAATAGGACATTGCGGATGGGTAGTCCTGTCTGCGTATACCCTCGCACTGGGATTACGGCCGCCAACCGCCACTGGGTAAGGGGGTTGACTTGGTAACGCACGTCCCTGGATTGGCCTGCCACATTCTCTGCAAAATCCCCCTGATTTCCGTTCAGAACAGGTTTCATCTCCGGTTGGGCCGACGTCAGCAAAGCGCCAGCGGCCAGTTCCGGGTCAGCCACGACACTCCCCGTTGGTGTGAAAAGCGTTAAGAAACCGCCCCCCGGCAACTGCACCTGTTGAGCCATTTGCGTCAATTCCGTCAACCGAATGTCCACCCCAAGCACACCCTGATTCCCTGGCAGAGACTTAGCAATGGTAACCACCATGCTGCCTGTGCTGGCATCCTTGTACGGACTGGTGATGACCACTTGGCCCGCATGTGCCAGGGCCTGCTGGTACCAGGGGCGTTGGCGAGGGTCATACCCTGCAGGCATGGATGTGTACGGGCGCTGCACAAAGTACCCCTTGTCCGTCCCTACGTACACATGCAAAAAGCTTGGGTGTGTAGCAGCGAAATTGGCAAGAATTGTGGTCACAGAATTGCTGGAACTCCCATTGTCCGGTACAAAACTCTGATTTCCCAGGGTCAGAACCAGATTGTCCACATCCTGCTGCCGAGCGGTAAAAAAGTCTGTCATGGACTGATTGAACAGGTTGAGACTGGCTTTCGCAGCCGACTGCAAACTGGACTTCACCTGTTTTTGCGCCGCATTGTAAGAAACAATCCCGATAATCAAGGAGGGAATTAAGAGAATTGCAAAGAAAGAAAGATAAAGCCTGTCGATGATACGAACCCCAAAACGCATCCAAAAAGCCTCCCGGTTCAATAAGTGGGTCAAACCCAGCCGCTACTGTCTCAGTTACGATTTTCAAAATTGTGCATCAGCCGCAAAGAACGCAGACGATTGAGGGCAGCCCCTGTTTCCAGCAACCTCGGCAAGGCCAAATCGCCCACTGGATTTTCTGGAGAAAGCACGTCTAACCCGTGTTGGTCCAACACATGGTATGCCAATTCCAGCGCCTCCCGCAGGGAATGGTGTCCATCCAGAGCATGACCCGCCAACCAGTGAAGTAACATGCCTATGGCTCGTGTTTGTGACAAAGAGACAAGCTGTGACAATCCGGACAAGTCAATTTCCTCTGTGCCAAAGGAAATTTCATCCGTATCGCGCGCCCGTACTTTCGTTCTGCCGCCACGGGAAGCATCCATGCTCCCCGGATTAGGCACCCGCGGTACCCCCGTCGGAAAAACAGTCTTCACCTCTATCCTCCTGCCTGTGGGAAATGCGGCGGCAACCTGACGCGCCTGGTGTGTGACATCCCTGCATTGGTAGTTTTCCATGGCCAACACCGTATCCGCTACATCCAAATAGTCCCCTGAGCCCCCCAGGACGAGAATGCTTGAAACGCCAAACCGTTTGTAAATTTCCTGCACCCGGTCAATGTAAGGAGTAATCGGTTCATGTTCCTTCGCCACCAAAGACTGCATTCTTTTGTCGCGAATCATGAAGTTAGTGGCAGAGGTATCCTCGTCCATTAGCAACACGTCCGCACCCAGTTCCATGGCCTCCACAATGTTAGCTGCCTGACTGGTGGAACCAGAAGCATTGTCCGACGAAAAGCTGTCTGTTTCCCTGTCCCCCGGCAGTGCCCCAATAAACCCACCAATATTCACTTCACAGACACGGCGCCCGTCCTCAGCACGGATGGCCGCCGCCTGCGGGCGTGTCACCACCCACTCCCGGCCATCCCCAGGGAGGTGATTGTAGACTCCCAGAATCAACGCTTTAAGCAGGGTGGACTTGCCATGAAAACCGCCTCCCACAATAAGCGTCAATCCCTCGGGAATACCCAGCCCGCGAATGGGGCCCGCATGTGGGCGTTGCAGCGTCTGCGCGAGGCTTGCCGGTGCAGTAAAGGCAACCCCCTGTGGGGGCTGTAACGGTTGCGAACTGACCCCACTTTTCCTGGGCAAAATAGACCCGTCCCCAACAAAAGCCACCAAGTGTCGCGCCGCCAGTTGTGCTCGCAAAGCCTGTGCGTCTTCCACTGTTTCCACGTGTGTACGCAGTTGCGCCGTTGCCTCTGGGGATACCACCAGGCTCGATGCAGCCAATTCCGGCAATTGCTCGCACACCAAATTTGCCGCTTCACGCCCCAGAATACGACGTCCGGCCGCAGGCAATCCTACGACAAAACGCATTTCCACCTGGCTGGCGGTCACTTGACAACAACTGCGAGCCAACACCTCAGGTCCCGGCACATCCACCGCCAGCAGGCCACTTTTCCCCGTGCCCGGGCGGCGTTGGCTCACTCGACGAAGAGCCAATCCGAACTGCCGTGTCAACCAGTCTGCCGTACTGACAGCCCGCTTGGGTGTGGCATACGCCCACACTGGCAGATTTAATTTTTGCGGCACAAAAACGAGACCCATGCGGGAAGGTGCCGCAAACGGATCACCTTGAACGTGGTAAATTTTTAGCGTAAACAGGCCAAAATCATAGCGACCCACAATCTCCTTATAGGCTGGATAGGCACGTCCTTCCATGGCCCACAGACGCCTGCGCAAACTTTCCCTGTCTTCCATGTTCCCCATTCCGCCCCTTTTGCTCCCACACAGGAGGTCCCCGGGTGTTGTGTCCGTAAAGTCAATTTTAGCTTCTACAGTGCTGCCCGTTGACGCGGTTCTGGGGATACCTGCAAGGCCAAGTAGCCCAAAGTGCCAAACATAATACTGATGATAGACACGTGAATCAAAAAGGCGGGGGTACTCAAGTGTGACCAAATAAGATAACCCCCACTGACCGCCTGGGCACACACTAAAATCACTAGGGCCCAAGCTGCCCTGTACAGGTCTTGGCGTGTACTGCGCAAGGGATGGGCCAGCCACACCAGCCAAAGCGTGAGTAGCAACAAACCGAGGCCAAAGCTGCGATGTGCAATGTCAATCAAAAAAAAGACCCCCGCTTGACTGTAAGACTCTGTAGGAAACGGCCAACCTCGAAACATGGCTCCCGCACCGCTGGCCGCAACAAAAGCGCCCACATACATGGCCACGTACAGATAAACCACCGTGAACCAAACCCAGAATCGCAACCGTAAATTCGGCAGCACAGGGCGTAGTGGCAATCCTTTGGTCAGCAGTCCACGGCTGACCAAAGCTGCCTTTCCCGCCCCCACCAGACTTCGTTGCTGGCGCTGAATTTGCCCCAGCACCACCGCCAATAACGTCACTGCATCAAAAGCGATGAGAGCAATTCCAAAGTGGCTTGCCAATAGCGGGGGTGGGTCTGCAAACAACACCCCAAGCGCCCCCAGCAAGGCCTCCAAAAAAATAAACCCAACAGCCAACCCAGCGAAAATGCGCACCTCAATATAGCGGCCGTATTTCCACCACGCCCACACAGCCACAACCAAAAAAAGTAAGGTCACTACACCCACCAAACCCCTGTGAACGAATTCAATAAGGGTATGTAACCCCCATTTGGCGGGAATCACAGAACCATCACACAGAGGCCACTCACGGCCACAGCCGAGGGCGGAGTGTGTTTCTGTGTCCAGAAATCCCGCCAAATTCACAATAAACATGCCAACCACCGAAAGTATGGCCAAAAATCGCAGCAAAGACCCTTTGTACACCCCAGCACCACCTCGCAATCTATGTGTACGCCGTTAATTATACCAGAGCCCGCCCCGAAACAAACGATGACGGACAGCCAGCCTCAGGGGCCGCTACAGAATAATGCGCACAATTGTCAATATACAAGGATTTCTATCTGTTCATGTGTCACAGAATGATGTATAATTATGCAAAAGGCCGACTTAGCGGCAAACTACCTGCCCCCTCTAAGGTATGAGGAATGTGCAGGGATGGTAGTGTTGCGCCATGAATGCACAAATTATTGCCATCGCCGCAACCTGAAACCCCTAGCACAAAAACCGCTGGGGCACCCAGGATGGCACACTGCCCATGTGTGGACCTACTTCACACACGACACAGGGGGACCAGACTTGGTGTAAGGGAAAGTCTCACGCCTCCATTCCTCGAATGCCCTGTCGTGGCATTCGAGGATTACGGAGCTTAAAAGAGAATTACGGAGCTTAAAAAAGGATGCTTGATACGGAGGAGGATAGTCATGGCTCCATTCACCCGCACAATGACCTTTCAACTCATCAAGCCGGCTTCCTGTTCCTGGGCAGTTTTAGAACCCATTTTACAGGAAACACAGTCACAGACCTGGCAAGTCCTTAATAAAACAATTCAACTCTGTTGGGAATGGCAGGGATTTTCCAGTTCCTATAAAAAACAAACCTCCAACTACCCAATTAGTCAAGAGATTCTCGGTTTTCACGGGGTCACTGGGTATTGTTACAACCAACTCAAAGACCAGTTTCCCTTCCTCCATACGGGAAATTTGTCACAGACCATTCAACGGGCCAGTCTCCTGTGGAAAACCAGCCTGCCCGCTATTTTAAAAGGAGAGATGTCCATTCCCTCCTATCATCGCCACGTCCCCATAGAACTACACAAACAGTCGGTTCGGATTGAGCAGCTAACTCCAGGGCGGTTTTTGCTGCGATTAAGCCTACTGAGTCGCCAAGGACGGTCGGCTTTTGGATTGAACGCGGGAATGGTGGAAGTGTGGGTGGGCGTCGAAGACAAAACACAGCGTCAAGTGTTGGAAGGGTTGATAGGGGGGTCTTTGCAACAGAGTTCTGCCCAAATCTCCCGTCACAAACACAAATGGTTAATTCATTTACACTATCAGTACAGTGCAGATGTCGCAGTGTTCCAACCCCATCGTGTAATGGGAGTTAGCGTGGGGGTCACAGCCCCTTTATGGGTCGCCTTTAGTCACACGCCAGACCATTTCGTCATTGGCAATCAGGACATGCCGTTAGTTGCGCGGGTATGTCACCCTGTGACCCCATCCAGCCCCTACAGGACTGTGGACAGTCGCATCACAAACCTACACCAGACACTCAACCATCGATACAGTCGCGCTTTGATTGATTTTGCCCTTAAATACGGCTGCGGTACAATTCAAATGGAAGAGGCTACTGCAAACACCAGTGGGCACCGCTGTCTTGGCCGCTGGCCATACCATGATTTGCGAGAAAAGTTACGGTATAAAGCGGAGGAGCGGGGCATCGAAATAAAGTGGGTTAAGTTCCCATCTGTGGAACAAAGCCGCCCCCCCTTCAAGCGATTGGCTGGTGGGATGAAAAAGACAGCGGAGCTACTGGCAAGGTCGATGGACCAGGCTGAGGTTGCAGACCTCAACGTGGCCCGTAGCCTCACCCTCACAACGGAAACTGGAAAGTGAACAAAAGCGGTGTGCAAAACGCGACGTGTAAACAGGTGTCCAGCTGCAGTTACGTGGTGCAAAGGCGACATTTTTCCCTCAGTTTATTGCAAATCTTCTTTTAAACTTTGAACGGTTTCTGTGGGCAGGGTTACCGCAGCCTGCAAATGAGGATGGTTCAGTACTAGGCGCAAACGAGCCGCTTGGGGAGAATGACTCTCTAGATACTGGCGGGCCGAGTCTGTCAAAGGAAATTTGATGTAATGAACACTGGTGGTAAAGTCCCGTTCTTCATGTTCTTCCTCAAACACCGCTGCGACAGTTTCGTCCCCCACCTCCAGACTCAAGGCGTGCTCAATCCCTTTCAACTGTACCAGTAATGCCTCCAATAAGGGCTGGTTATCCAACTCAACAAACAAGGTAGCAGACAACTCGTTAGCTTGGGGCAACATTGCTGAGTAAATTTCAATGTACTCAGCAATTTCCTCGGTATCTGTGAGAGATTCGCTGTAGAGCAGTTCCTGAATTTGAAACAACACCGTGTTCTTATTTTCAAACAGTACAGACAGACGAGGTTCCAAGCGTACACGTCGATGGTTTTTGTATTCAATCATTTTGTGTAGGTAATCCAGCCGTCCCTTTTCATAGGTTGCCAAGGGGACGAGGTCTTTGTGTGTAAGAGTATGGGTCTGTGTCACTGTACTTTCACCTCCAATTGAGAATTAAGCCGCCCCAGATGTTTGGGACGGCAGATTCTGTGACGCAATTAGTCTTCTAAAGAATCAAGCAGTTTCTGGAAACGTTGTGCATGTACCCGTTCAGCTTTGGCCATAACTTCCATCCATTCCCCAATTTCAGCAAGCCCTTCCGCACGTGCGGTAGCGGCAAATCCAGGATACATTTCTGTATACTCATAGGTTTCACCCGCAATGGCCGATTGCAGCATTTCTTTTGAGTTGCCCACTGGAAAGTTAGTAACCGGGTCCCCTTCGCCATTTTCCCGCAAACGGTCAAAGTGGCCAAAGGCGTGCTTGGTCTCGCCATTTGAAATGCTACGGAAAATATTGGCAACCTCTACAGCGCCCTCCAAGTCTGCCTTCTCCGCGAAATACAGATACCGACGATTCGCCTGGGACTCCCCAGCAAAGCCAATTTTGAGATTTTCAGACGTTTTTGTGCCTTTTAAATCTGCCATTCAAGTGCCTCCTTTTTCTGAAAAAATTTGATTTACACCCACATCAATTTGATTTACACCCACATCAATCGGCCTAGCTGTTCGCCAACTGCACCTTCAATTATAACGCAAACCCCAGTCCAGTGCAGAAAATGAGCCACAAAAAAATACAAAACATTCCTATGTCAGATAATGTTCAAATCTCAGTAAACCCTAATTTAACCCACCTCTGAAGCGCTCCCAATCGGCATCACCACATCAACGGTAGTCCCCTCATGGGGGTGAGCATAAATTTTTAGTCGGCCCTGATGATCATGAATAATTTTATGGCAAACTGACAATCCCAAGCCGGTTCCCTTTTCCTTTGTAGTGAAAAAGGGCTCCCCCATATGTTGCAAAACTTCCTCCGAAACTCCCGGTCCCTCATCAGATACGCGAATGACAAGCTCATGCTCGGGCGACAGAAAAGCCTGAATAGTGACCTTTCCGCCCTGCGGCATCGCTTCAATCCCGTTTTTAATCAAGTTCATCAGTACCTGTTTAATTTGATTCGGCTCACCCCAAAGTGGGGGCAATTCTGCCTCACAATCCAAATCCAGTGACACCTGACTATGTCTGGCCTGACTGTTCATCAGCAGGACCACAACACGCAAAATTTCTTCTAAATTTACCGTTTTAAACTGGGCCTCCTGGGGTTTTCCCAAAACAAGGAGTTCCCCAACAATCCCATCCACCCGGTCTAGTTCTGTCAAGAGCGCATCAAACTGGACCGCCCCCTGCGGGTGATCCAATTTTAAGAGGTGCAACGTCCACTTCATCGCCGCCAGCGGATTGCGTATTTCATGAGCAATCCTGGAAGCCACCTGTCCCACTGCCGAAACTCGTTCCGCACGGAACAGAAATTCGTCCGTTTGTTTTCGTTCTGTAATGTCCCGTGCTGTGATGGTCAGCCCACCTCGAGTCCCATCTTCATGTAAAATGGGCACCTGTGTCAGTTCAAAGACACGTGAGGAACCGCCCTCCAAAACAAATTCTTCTTCTCGATGAAGGACTTTTCCCCGTCGCCAAACCTCTTCATCCATGGCTGCAAAGCGGCGCAATACACTTCCGTGTTTCAAAGAAACAGCAGCCAATTGTTCAGAGGTTTTCCCATGGTACGAAACACCACGTAACCCAAAAAACAACAGTGCAGATTGATTTGCCTTTATCCACCGCCCCTCCCCATCTTTAAAAAGGACCAGGTCTGGCATGGTAGTAATTAATCCATCCAACTGCTCCTCCAACATTTTCCGCTGCGTAATGTCTTTGCGAAAAGAGATATACTGACATGGCTTCCCTTGTTCGTTTAAACTAGGAACAATGACCGTGTCCATCCAATAAAAGCTGCCGTCTTTGGCACGGTTTTTCAGCTCACCACGCCACACTCCACCCTGTCCAATGGTCTGCCACAGCTGTCGAAAAAACTCGTGTGAATGGTACCCTGAATTTACAATCCGGTGATTCTGACCCAGCAGTTCAGCCAGCGAGTATTGGGAGATGTCACAAAAAAGCTGGTTGGCAAATGTAATGTTGCCCCGTACGTCTGTGATGGCCACAATGAGTGACTGGTCTAAGGCGAAGTTGATGTCCCACAATTGATGAATGGCTTCCCGAACTTTTCCATAACTGTCGGTCTGTTCATTCAGAGTGGCATCTAAGATTTCCAGTTCCTCCTTAAACATGGTCCATCACTCCTTTGGGTGCATCGTAGACCAAACACAGGTGACCAAACATATACAAATGCCCAAAACACGAAACTGTCTTCTATGACTATAGCACGAATAGACTATTTATCAATGGCATTGAAGGACTAAAGAAGAAAGTTCAATGAACGATCACACAGGGTAAGCCAAGGATAAAAACAGAAATTAGTGTGCGCTAACATATAATATTTGCATGAACAACCTATTGACTATAATTTATTCTTGGTTTACTATCAGATGTGGAGATAGCAAAGTGATACACAAAAAATAATGAGGTGTGCCAGGATGAAAAAACAGAAATCTCAACGCCCGCGCGTTCGAACCTCAGAAATTATAAGAGATGTGGTCATTGGCATGTCAGACGGACTCACCGTCCCATTTGCCTTGGCAGCTGGTTTGTCCGGAACCGTGTCCACCACCCTGCTGGTGGTCATCGCTGGCATTGCAGAAATTGCAGCCGGGGCAATCGCCATGGGGTTGGGGGGCTTTTTAGCCATCCGCACAGATCACGAGTACTTTGTGGCCCAGGAATCGGAACAGCGTCGTGAAATCTCAGACATCCCGTATTCCCAGCGAGATAGGGTGGTGAGTCTTGTGGAAGGATGGGGGATTTCCCCAGAGGACGCGCAGGCGGTCGCCACAGATATTTGCAGCGACCCACAGCGATGCTTGAATTTCATTATGAAATATGATTTACAACTGCAACAACCGCACCCCAATCGTGCTCTACAAAGTTCTCTGACCATTGGCACGTCGTATATTGTGGGCGGACTGGTTCCTTTGGCACCGTACATGCTCATTACCCAGTCCCAATCTGCCCTCTTGGTGTCTGTATTAGTTACGCTACTGGCGCTATTTATCTTTGGTTGGGTGAAAGGCGCGGTAACTGGTGTGACGGTACTCAAAAGTGCGGCACAAACCACCATGGTGGGGGGCACCGCAGCCGGAATCGCCTTTTTAGCGGCAAAGTTGATTGCTTGAGGTTTGTGTCACGTATGTCCTTGACACGCGCTAACACGCGTTAATACACAGGTGTCAACGGCCGCTGCCCCTGTAACACGGCCACCAGATTGCTTGCCGCCAACATTGCCATCGCTGTCCGAGTCGCCATCGAGGCACTGCCAATATGGGGCAGGGCCACCACATTGGGCAGGTGCACCAAGGGGTGTTCAGACCCCACGGGCTCCTGTTCAAACACGTCCAGCCCGGCTCCAAAAATTTGCCCTGCAACCAAGGCCTGATATAGTGCGTGCTCCTCCACCACCGGTCCTCGCGAGGTGTTGATGAGGATGGCCGTTTGCTTCATTAACGACAATTCCCGTGTTCCAATCAGGTGATGGGTGTCTGGCGTCAACGGTGTCAGAATACAGACAAAGTCGGCCTCTTGCAGCAGATCTTCGAGGGATTTGTAGACCGCCCCCAAGGTTTCTTCCAAACGCGTGTGGCGATGTCGATTGTGATACAGCACCGACATCCCAAATCCTTGCGCTCGACGGGCCACAGCCTCCCCAATCTTGCCCAGTCCAATAATGCCCAATGTTTTACCGTACACATCCAGCCCTGTTAATCCCATGGGGGACCAAGTGTGCCACTGGTCTGCCCGTAAATACTCCGTCGCTTCAACAACCCGACGGGCCACCGTCAACATCAGGGCAAATGTTAAGTCGGCGGTGGTTTCCGTCAGCACATTGGGCGTATTGGTTATTACCACTCCCCTTTCTTGAGCGGCTTGCAAGTCAATGTTGTCATATCCCACAGCCATGTTGGCAACAATTTTCAGCCGGGGGGCAGCCGCCAATAATTCCCGGTCCACACTTTCTGTCAGCAATGTGAGCAACCCATCCACGTTTTCAATTTCGTGCAGCAAAACTTCTCGTGGTACAGCAACCTCCGCGTTGTCCCACAGTGCAAGTTCACAGTGATTTGCCAAAAGCTGCACCGCGGGGGTAGGAATTTGTCTGCAAATGTAAACCTTACTTGGGTGAACAGGTGCCATTCTAAAAGACCCCATTTCTCATGGACGATGCACCAGCTCCGTTTCCCTACCATTAATCTTCGTGTGCAGGGTCACCTTGCGATGCCACAGTGTTTGAACGTGTTTCAACGTCTCTTTAGCATAGGCCATATCTAGGTCCCGGCCATCGTGCTGGTGCTGCAAAAGTAGACCCCCAGTGCCTTCATGGTTCCCATCCACGACGTGAATGGTTGGAATATTCCCCATGCCGACACTGGCGGCCAGGGTGTCCCGCACCTGCTTCCAGCCCTGTTCATCCCCCACAGCCGTGACTTGATGATGTGCCTTGGGAAATCCCAGCGGTTTATACTCAAACAAAAATAGGTCTGAAACCAGTTCTTCTGTCAAATAGCGGCGGATGAAAGACCCATCCCGCTCCACCCGGCGTACCTCAAACAACTGCTGTTCCCCTAAGCGCTCTGCAATATCCTTAAAAATGCGGAACCCCAGGTGATACGGATTGAGTCCCCCTGGATGGGGGCGGACCACCTGATTATGGTGGACCAGAAACTCTAGATGTAAAGAAGTGGGAAGCCCCAACTCCTGAAGGAGGGTGTAGTGCCAATAGGATGCCCACCCTTCATTCATTACCTTGGTTTGCATTTGCGGCAAAAAGTAGTTGGACTCCTCCCGCACAATCAGCAAGAGGTCCCGTTCCCAATCGGCCAATTCGTGCCCCCAGTGGTAAATGTACATCAAAATATCTTCACTCGGTAGGCTGTTCTCGTTTTCGTCCGGATTCCTATTTGCACCCCCCGCTGGCCAATTTGCCCGCCTTTCCCCATTCTGTTCTAAGGGGACCGGAACTTCCGGACGCTGTCTTACATAGACATTCCGGTTGCACTGCCAACGCAAGGCATGTGCCGCATCCAAAATCTGTTCCACCTGCAGGGTCCCGTATCGCTGTGCGTAAACCCTCACTTGCTCCGCATGCCGTTTGAATCTGTCCAGGGTATCCGCCGCCCGAGTCTTCGCGAAAGTGGCATTGTTTTTGAAAAAATCGTTGTGACCATACACGTGAGCCATTGTCAAAACTTGCAAAGCCAAAGTATTGTCCCCCATCAAATACGCCAGGGACGGGTTGCTGTTGATGACCAACTCATAAGGCAACCCCTCAACCCCGTAATGGTACAGGGTTTTCGTCAATTCGTAGGCCTTCCCATAGGACCAGTGTGGGTAGTGACTGGTCATCCCGGAGTAAGTCATAAAATCAAGCATATCCCGTTCATCACAGATGAGAAACTCCTGTGGATAACAGTCCAGACCGTGATCCAAAACTAATTTTTGAATTTTTTTGTCCCATTCCTCAAGGTCTGACAGCGTGTAATTCTGTGGAACCTGGACCATCGTTCCCCCACTCCCCTCACCCCAACAG
>QXHL01000042.1 GCA_003584005.1 Alicyclobacillaceae bacterium I2511
AACCCAGACCCCCCCATTTTACGAGATCTCCCCTTGTCCACACGGTAAAACCGTTCAAACACATGGGGCAAGTCTTCGCTCGGGATGCCTGTGCCCGTGTCCGCAACTTCCACTACCAAGACGTCTTGTTCCGCCCAACTGCGCAAGGTCACCGTGCCGCCATAGGCGGTGTACTTAAGGGCATTGCTAAGCAAATTATCAAGGATTCGGTCCAGCATATCCCGGTCCCCAATCACTGGCGAATGGGGAGCAATTTGCAATCTGAGCTCAA
This sequence comes from Alicyclobacillaceae bacterium I2511, assembly GCA_003584005.1. Taxonomy (GTDB): domain Bacteria; phylum Bacillota; class Bacilli; order Alicyclobacillales; family Alicyclobacillaceae; genus QXHL01. Next base: position 272 of record QXHL01000042.1, read on the forward strand.
CCCCTTGCGCCCTGGCCTGCAATTGAAACCGTTCCACGGCTGTGCGCAACCAGGCCTGCACGTTCACCGGACGCGGGTTAAAGACTCGTCCCCCCTTTTCCAACCCTGAGAGCAGCAATAAATCCTGCGTGAGGCGAATCATGCGTTCCGTTTGTTCCGCTACTACTTCAAGAAAGTGTTGTCGGGTAGCGGGCTCTGGGTCTTCTGCCAAGGCCTCCATGTAAGACTTGATGGTAGTCAATGGAGTGCGCAACTCGTGTGATACGTTTGCCACAAAATCCCGGCGGGCCCCTTGCACCCGCTCCTGTTCCGTGACATCCCGCAGCAACGCCACATAACCCTGTGCTTGTAAATCCCCCTCCTTGCGGATTTCCGTGACATGGACGTGGACCAAGGCCTCCCCAAGCGGCCGTATAAAGGCCCGGTCCCCTTTGACTTGTAACAGGTCCTTGCGGGTGAGACCAAGGATTGAAAGCCCCTGTCCATCCTCTGGGGCCCCATCCAGCAACTGTGTAGCGGCATCATTCTTAAACATCAGCACCCCACTGACATCGAGTGCCAGCACACCATCCCCCATATACTTAATCACAGCGTGCAGTCGTTCCCGTTCTCTTGCCCCGACGGCCAAGGCATCTTGCAGGCCGTCGGCAAGATGATTAATGGCCGCCGATAATTCGCCAAACTCGTCGTCGCTGCGCACGGCCACGCGCTGGCTGAAGTCTCCAGCGGCCATCTTGCGAGCCTGGCGGGTGACTTCTACCACAGGTTGCGCAATCGTACCGGTTAAGACGCCACCCAACAGTGTGGCAAGGGCCAGCGTGAGAGCGGTCCCCGTGTAAAAAATAGTGGTGACTTTGCGCATGACTACATAGGAGGCCTGCACAGGCACCACCAGTTCCACCACACCCAAGAAGTTTCCCTGACTCTCCACTGGTACGGCTACCGAGAGCAGATGCTGGTCACTGAGCGAGTCGTAGTGTACAGCCACCGCAGTCGTGTGATTCACGAGCGTCTGTGCTGCCACCGAGTCAATTCGCTTTTGTCCTATCAACGCGGCCCCAGCAGAGGTATCCCGCACTACTCCATCAGGGCTGAGCACATAGGCCACCCCATCGGCCAATTGCGGAGATGCGGCCAGCAACGGGGGTGGATTGGATTTTCCTTGGCCACCCGTGAGTTCAGAAACGACAATGGTGGCAATTACTTGGGCTTGGTTTTTGGCCTGTTGTGTATCACTGTGAATTAAAGCCCCCGTCAGTGCACGTACAAAGTAAGCCCCAATCAATTGCAGAGAAAATAGCAGCAGCAGGGTATAGACAATAACCAGGCGAACACGAATCGAGCGCCATAGGCCCTGTCTACCTGCGGACAAAGTAGCCAACCCCTCGTTTTGTTAGGACGTAGGCGGGATTTCCTGAATCATCCTCGAGCTTCTCGCGAAGACGGCGAATCGTTACATCCACGGTTCGTTCATCTCCCATATAGGTGATTCCCCAGACCTGTAACAGTAACTGTTCCCTGGAAAACACCATGGTTGGCCGCGCCGCCATAAAAGCAAACAATTCAAACTCCCGATGTGTCAAGGGAACCGTCTCGCCCCGCTTGGTCACCGTGTAGGTGTCGAAATCCACAATGCACTCGCCAATATGGAGCCTATCCCGATGACCCGGTGGGGTTTTGTCCTCGTCATTCAGCTCCGTACGCCGCAAATTTGCCCGCACCCTCGCCAATAGCTCCCTATTACTGAAGGGCTTGGTTACATAATCGTCCGCCCCTAGTTCCAATCCCAGAACCTTGTCCACCTCTGAGTTACGGGCTGTTAGCATAATGATGGGCACCGTAGTAAACGTCCGAACCTCTTTGCAAACCTGAAACCCATCTTTTTCTGGCAACATCAAATCGAGTAAAATCAGTTGCAGATCTAAGTCCCTGGCCATTTGTAGGGCCTGTTCCCCATCAAAGGCTAGGTAGACTTGGTATCCTTCCTTGCCTAGGGAAAACTTCAGAATTTCTGCAATTGGTTCTTCATCTTCTACGACAAGTATCGCTGCTGCCACGGGTGACCCCCCCAACGGCTCAAAATAACTTTTGCCCGTAAACCTGGTTTGCGGACCATTCGTTCACACTCGGGTTCCCTTCACTTCAGGAATGCGTCCGTCATATCTTCCCCATAGTACATTGCTTGCGCACTGCAAACGGGGGAGTCAGCGTGCCAAAACCCAGACCCATTCAGGATGTGTCACGATGGACTGGTAACGGTCCAACCGCAACAGCAAGTATCCATAATCATCTGTGCCTACCCCTGCTGATGTGCCCATTGTGTAGGCGTCCAAATCAAACACGGGTGGACCGAACCACCAGGGTTTCACCGTCACATACGCCACTACCCCCACCAAAGAACCCTGCTGAACATAAGAAGGAATGTTGTAAACCAAGGCAAACTTAGCCCAAAAAGCCACCCCTATCAGGACGGCAAAAGTTGTGGCGGTGCGCATCCAAAAACGCATACTGAGAAGTAATCGTAGCACTCGAATACGACGAATTCTCGCACGCCGCCGCTGCCTTTGCCGACGTCGAGCGCGGGCCACCGCTTGCAAGTGGGCGCGCCGAGTTTGATGTGGACGCACCTGCCCGCTCATGACTCCACATGGGTCTTTTCCAGGTTCACAAACTTATTATAATTTTTCAGAAATACCAATTCCACCTTGCCTGTGGGTCCATTCCGTTGTTTGGCAATAATAATTTCGACAATGTTCTTACGCTCCGACTCCGGGTCATAATAGTCGTCCCGATACAAGAAAGCGACAATATCCGCATCCTGTTCAATGCTGCCCGATTCCCGAATATCTGATAACATGGGCCGCTTATCTTGGCGCTGCTCTACGGATCGACTTAACTGAGCCAAGGCCATCACGGGTACCTCCAGCTCGCGGGCGATTTGTTTGAGCATGCGAGAGATTTCTGATATTTCCTGTTGACGATTGTCGCCCGAGGTGCGACGACCCTGTATCAACTGCAAATAGTCAATGACAACAAAGCCCAATCCCGACTCAGCCTTCAAACGGCGGAGCTTACTGCGCATTTCCGGGACAGTGATACCCGGTGCATCATCAATGTAAATGGGGGCATTGCTAAGCGTACTCACACCCATGGACAACTTTGGCCAATCCTCAGAATCCAATGTGCCATTGCGCAGTTTATGCCCATCCAAGTAAGCCTCGGCGGACAGCATCCGCTGTACCAGTTGTTCTTTGGACATTTCCAAACTGAAAATGGCTACAGGCAACCCTGCTCGGACGGCCACATTCTGAGCCACATTCAGAGCAAATGCTGTTTTCCCCACAGAGGGGCGGGCCGCTACAATAATTAAATCTGACTTTTGGAAACCACTGGTTACCTGATCCAGTTCCGAATACCCTGTGGGCACCCCAGTGAGGTTCCCTTCACTTTCATACATCTGCTCAATTCGTTCAAAGGTGCGCTCAAGCACCTCTGAGATGTGGGCAAAGTCCCGTCCTCGCTGATTCTGGGACAGGGCTAACATTCGTCGCTCGGCATTGTCTAACAATTCGGACGCAGACAACTCGCCACTATAGCCCTGGCTCGCAATATCGGTTGCTGTCCCAATAATGCGGCGCAAGAGGGACTTTTCCGCGACAATACGAGTGTACTGTGCGATGTGCAAAGCCGTTGGCATCGAGACTGCCAGAGACGCTAAATAATCTGGCCCCCCAGCCTGTTCTAATCCATGTTCCTTAGCCTGCAGCACAGAGGTCACCGTAATGACATCCACAGGCTGCCCCTGTTCATACAGTTGCCGCATTGCTTCAAATAAATGGCGGTGTGCGGAACGATAAAAATCATCGGGAACGAGCTGTTCCGCAGCTTCCGCCACTGCATCCGCAGAAAACAGCATCGCCCCTAAAACAGCTTGCTCTGCTTCCACATGCTGTGGGGGCAAGCGCAGATTGGATTCGTCTGCGGCCGACGGTTGGTCAGAAAAACTGAAGGCCATAATGGGTCCCACCGTTCCTTCAAACGCATTCCCAGAGTTTACTCCGGCTGTACCAATACAGTGACATCAGCCGTGACTTCGGGATGCACTTTAATTTGTACATGATGGCCACCCAAAGTACGAATTGGTTCTTGTAGGACAATCTTTCTGCGATCGACTGCAAAGCCGTCACGACTGAGTGCATCGCCAATATGCTTGCTTGTGACGGCCCCAAACAAACGCCCGTGCTCCCCCGCATGGGCCAGCAAAGTCAGCGTGTGTTGGGACAGTCGCTGTGCCAACTGTTTCGCCTCCGTGAGTTCTTGCTCCGCCTTTCGCACATGGGCCTCTTGCTGGTGCTGCAACTGTTGCAGACTGGCCGATGTGGCTTCTTGTGCCAGGTGGCGGGGAAGTAGAAAGTTGCGAGCGTACCCCTCAGACACATTCTTGATTTCGCCCTTTTTCCCCTGACCCTTGACGTCTTCCAGTAAGATTACCTTCATGGAGCAATCCCCCTTTGAACTTTAGTGGAACGAGTTCACACACTTGTTAAAAGTTCATGGATTTTTCTTGCGAACCTGTACCATGACATCCACCAAACCCAACAGAATATAAATACTTCCAAGAACTAATGCTGGTGCAATCATGGGAACCAACCACAAAGGATGTTGGCGACGGGGAGGAATTCGTCGCCAGAGAAAGGCGAGTCCCTGTATGCCAAACAAGAAACCGGCAACAAATGTGGCATTATTGACAGCTTGCCACAGCAAAGAAGTCTCCCCAGGCTTACCTGTCAGCACCCCCAGCGTCGCCAACACATAAATCCAGACAGCCGATGTCGGCATGTGCCAACCGCTCAACAGGGATGGAACCATCGGTTGGGGGCGAAGTATCCATGCGGCCAAGCGTAGATTTAATGCGGACAGTAGCACCGCAAGTGTAATCAGAAAACCAGGCAACAACATTTGCATGCGCTGAGCCATAGTCTGACTCCACTGCTGCAGTTGTGCAGGATTCGTGGAGGGCAAAAAAACGCGATAGTCTGTCAAGGAACGCTTCGCCTCTTGGGCGAGCGAGGCTTCAATATTCACACCTTTGTAACGAAGATAGGCCAATATAACCGTACCCAGCATGACAAACACCAAAGTTCCGGAAATAAGCGCCCAGTAAGGTGGCGTCCCTTTCCCTTCTTTCAGCGCCTCTCCCATGGCCCATCCCAAAAAATATATCCCTGGTACGAGTAGTATAACCAGCAAAGAAAAGCCGGACATAACCAGTACAACGGTCAATGCAGCAGCCATTGGGCCCATCATGGAGAAACCCTGTCGAACCTGCCAAACAATAAACGGTACAGGCATTAGAATAAGGGCCAGTCCACCAAGACCCGTGAATAAACAGACCATAGACAAGACTAAAAAAAGCAACACTGCTATTAAGGAGGCCCTATCCAGTGGGCGACGAAAGGTCATTTTATCACCTCAGCGCCCTGAGATACTGTCTTACCCGTTCGTATTCATCCGGGTCCAGTAAACCCTGGGTGACCCAGTCGGGCAAACCGGAACAAACAGAATGGTCCACCTGTGCAAGATCTAATCCCAACTGACTAGCAAACAGGTACGCAGTTCCAATGAGAGAGGCCAGTGATTCAATGGTCTCCCGTTCTTGTCCTTCCAAGACACCCCGCATGACATCAGCCACCTGTGTCAGCAAAGCAACCTTTGTTGCCTCTATAGAACGGATTTTTCGAGCAATTTGTGCGTGAGGGTCAATTTGTGACACGGACTGCACCCCTTACTGCCACATTACGTGTTTTAATTCCACACCCGATACCTTGAATCCTTCCCGTGAGTATACCACCGGCTGTGCTGACCTTCAAAACCTCAGTTCCCCTGCGTACAGAAAGCAGGACTGGGAACCCTCGGGCAACACCAGTCCTGCTACAAACAAGCATCCATTTTAAAAGTGGTTGCACACCGCTGTCCCCACAGGGACAGCGGTAGCACCGATGCCCCTTATTCTGTGGTATAAGGCATCAGTGCAATTTGCCGAGCCCGCTTGATAGCCACCGTTACTTGACGCTGGTGGTGTGCACAATTGCCTGAAATTCGGCGGGGCAAAATCTTTCCCCGCTCTGTTAGGTACTTCTGCAAACGATTGATGTCCTTATAATCCGCGAAGTCAATTTTGTCTACACAAAATTGACACACCTTTCGACGTTTTCCGCCGCGGCCCTTCCGTGCCATGGGTTACACCTCACTTGTCTTCGAATTTATCCTGGTGAACCGAAACCTACCATGCCCAAAGGGGCATCAGAACGGCAGGTCGTCGTCCGAAATATCAACGGTTTGACTGTCATCGGCAAAGGGATCCTCATCAAATCGGTTTGGACGCTTGTTGTCCGGAGTTGTCCGCGCGGCTGGCGCAGGCGAACTGTTCCCTCGAGGTCCACTGGAAGCACTAGCACTACTTGCACCACTAGCACCGCTGGTTGCACCAGCGTTCGTGCTATCCCCCCTATCGAGGAACCGAACAGACTCTGCCACAACCTCTGCAACGCGAACCTTCTGTCCTTCGCGGTTTTCATAGGTGCGAATTTGCAGACGACCATCCACAGCAGCCAGTCTTCCCTTGTGCAGATATTGGGCACACAATTCCGCCTGTTTTTGCCATACGACGATGTTAATGAAATCTGTCTCTCGTTCCCCATTCGCGTTGTTGCGCATCCGGTCCACGGCCAGTGAAAATGAAGCTACCGCCGTTCCCGAATTTGTGTACCGCAACTCAGGGTCCTGCGTCAGACGCCCAATTAACACCACCCGGTTTAGCATCCAATCCCCTCCAAGTATCCCTATTCACCCAGGCGCACGGTGAGATAGCGGAGGACGTTCTCCTCAAGTCTCAGGGTGCGTTCGAGTTCTCGTGTGAAGTCTGTGCCTGCGGCGTACTGCCAGAGAACATAATAGCCCTCATGATGTTTCTGAATGTCATACGCCAGTCTGCGTTTTCCCATTTCCTGCACTTGCGGTTCCTGTCCACCCTGTTCAGTAATCAATGTGGTGTACTTAGCTACCAACTCGGCCGTCTGTTCATCTTCCATTTCCGAATTGATAACCACCATGGTTTCGTATTGGCGCACTGCGGTCACCTCCCTTTGGTCTATGGCCCTACTTCTTGAGTAGAGCAAGGATACGGCGCGCGATAGACTTAAAACGTGCCAAGTTTATATGATATCACAGTGTTCCCCGTAATTCAATGAACTCCCCTGCGGGGGCTAACTTCCTTGCATTGCTTGGGTCTTACCGGGAACCATTTTTGGACACGCAGCTTTAGACATTGAAACGAAAGTGCATGACGTCGCCATCCTGGACCTCGTAGTCTTTTCCTTCTAAGCGGAACCTGCCTGCTTCCCTAGCAGCGGTAAAGGATCCGGTGGAAAGTAGATCTTTGTACCCGACCACTTCGGCCCGAATGAATCCTCGTTCAAAGTCTGAGTGGATGACACCGGCAGCCTGGGGTGCCTTGGTACCCGCGTGAATGGTCCATGCCCTCACCTCTGGTTCCCCGGCGGTAAAGTACGTCCGTAACCCTAATAGGCGGTAGGCTGCCCGGATGAGTTTATCCAATCCCGATTCGGCGAGGCCTAAATCAGTCAAGAAGACACGCTTGTCTGTTTCATCCAATTCAGCAATTTCTGCTTCCAACTGGGCGCACACCACAATCACCCCGGCATTTTCTGCCTGCGCTCGTTCTAGCACCCGGGCTACCAACGGAGCATCCGTGTGTGTCAGACCCTGTTCATCCACATTTGCAACATATAAAACGGGTTTTGCTGTGAGCAAGGAAAGTTCCCGCAGAATGGCTTGTTCCTCGTCCGTCAAGGATACCATGCGTGCCGGTAACCCTTGGCTTAGACTTTGCTCCAAACGAGTGAGGATGGCAACCTCCAAAGCGTACCGCTTGTCCCCTGATTTCATATTGCGACGGGACTTGTCCAGCCGTTTTTCAACGGAATCCAGGTCGGCAAGGGCGAGTTCCACTTGAATAGTTTCAATGTCTCGAATCGGGTCTACAGAACCGTTTACATGTGTTACATCCCCGTTTTCAAAACAACGAACGACATGGACGATTGCATCGACCTCACGAATGTGCCCGAGAAATTTATTTCCCAAGCCCTCCCCTTTGCTGGCTCCAGCCACCAAACCAGCAATATCCACAAATTCAAAGGTGGTAGGTATAATACGCCGGGGATGCACCAGATTTGCTAATTCCTGCAGCCTCGAATCAGGCACCTCAACGACGCCGACATTTGGGTTAATAGTACAAAAGGGATAGTTTGCAACCTCTGCGCCCGCTTTCGTGATAGCATTAAACAGGGTTGACTTCCCTACATTGGGCATTCCAACAATTCCAGCCTGTAATGGCATGAATCCACCTCTTTTTCTGGCTTTCACTTGCTTTATTATAGGCGGTTGTGTTTGACCAAACAATGATGTGCTGTGAATAATTCTATGCTCTCGAATACTGTCCGCCTGAATCTATGTCTTAAATCCTGTCTTCCCTATCGGACGCGACATTGGGGGCCAAGACAAGTGTGGATAGTTGAGCAACTTTGTGGCACAATAGATGCTGCAAGAGGAGGTGGAAGTTATGCTTAGACGATTGTTACGTCGCTTACGTGTACGGAAGCTGTCGACAAAAGCGCTTGCCGCAGAGGTTAGTCAGGAGTCCGGCCATAATGGCCAACGTCCTGCAGCCTGCGCATAAGGCTGATTTAAACTGGAGCCACAGGAAATTTATTAGGTTTCAGCCATCGTTGATGTGGAGTGCTGCTCTCATACTTACGCGAAGGGAGGCCTACGAGGCCTCTTTTTTATGATTAAAATTCATTATTTGGAGTCCCCAACGGGTTGCTGTGGCACAGTAAACCAGCCGGCAGAAAGTCGTCGGCCCACGATACAGACTGTTTAGAGGGAATTTAATCCACGTGGTTTCCTTCCCGATGTTCTAAAATTTTCCGTATAGCTCGGTCACATTTGGCTCTGGGTAACAATACGCTGTGTTGACATCCCAAGCACTTCAACCGAATGTCCATCCCCATGCGAATGATCCACCAGCGATTTTCCCCACAGGCATGTGGCTTTTTCATTTGCACAACATCGTAAAGCTCATAGGAAAGTGACATCATGCACCCTGACTTTCCGTCCCATTTCGAGCACCCTTTTCGACTCGGAATTTCAGTAATTTGCGCTGCATAAAGAACCGCGCAATCGACTCTATTGTACACCGGGTGTAAACGAGTTGCTGTAAGAATGAACACAAATGTCAGTTTGCGTGCAACCAGGTGACCGTCCAAGCCAGCCAGTGTTCTAATAATGAATGATGGACCAACACTGCCAAAGCGGTGAAGTTTTGTATTGAGGCCAGATTGACAAACAAAAGACCGGACACCAGGACCACATAAAGGCTAGCTGTACCGCCTACGCCAAGAATATAGACGAACTCCCCAACTGTAGCCACAGGTTTAGGTCTATCCCATAAGGCATCGGTCAGGAGTGATGTGACTAGAAACAGTGAAAATACAGCCATCATGATAGCTGTAAAGGCCAATGTATGTAGAACTTGACGGGCCATTTCAATTCCTAAAAACGCTTTGGTAAGAACCGGGGTGGAGGGCAAGAAGGGGGCCAGCACAGCCAGCGTGGAGGGGTCTGTCGTCATATGTGTCGCTACCCACGTCAATAGGACTTCATTTTTAGATAAGAGGGTACTGACTACCCAGTTCGTCGATTGCCAAGCAATGTAGCCCGTACTGACGAGCCCCCCAGCATAAAAGAGGACCCCATACAAACCGGAGTTTACCATTAGCAAGATACCCCAAGACAATTCGATAAAAAAGAACAGGTCCAGTATGGTGTCTTCGCCTCCCACGTGAAATACGGTGATGGGGGTGATGCTTCCCTTGGATTGTTCACAGCGTCTGTGTCAACCAAAGTGGCGAGTAGGACAGGTATAGTTCATCATACGTGGTCGTATACTTGAAATATACCGATTGGAAAGGAAGTTTTCGGGTGAATAAACGAATTGGGGTGGCCATGGCAGGGCATGGCCTGAAATTCGCTCCACAACGGGTTTGTTTTGAAGATGAGAGTGCAGAAACACAGTTGACTTACGCTTTGTCCACTGCCTTCGGTTATGCACTTAACCGCGAAGTGGTGATTGTTTGTGTCGGGACAGATAGGTCTACGGGAGATGCCTTTGGTCCAATCATTGGCAGCCACCTGCAAGATATTTCTCCCATTCCCGTTTATGGGACGCTAGAAAATCCGGTGCATGCCGTGAACCTTACTACTACCCTCGATACCATTGCCCGTCAACATCACGGAAATCCATTTATTCTTGCCATCGACGCTTGCTTAGGTCGGTTTGATCATGTAGGGCAGTTAATCGTGGAACAAGGTCCGCTTCGCCCAGGTGCTGGTGTGCAAAAGGCTTTGCCTGCATTTGGGGACTTCACATTGACTGGTGTAGTCAATGTGAGCGGCTTTATGGAGTATTTTGTTTTACAAAACACCCGTTTAAGTGTAGTCATGCAGATGAGTAATGTCGTTGTCCGATCCCTTCAAACTAGTTTGCATCGTCTACGAACGATGAACGAGATTGCCAGAGCTGTTCACTGAGTTTAAAGCTTTTGCAATGACTTGTTGCTCTTCTTCCGTAAGGGCGTAGTCTGAGTGGCCTTGCACAATTGGTTTTGCATAAGTTCTTGTCTCCTCACGTCCGTAAATAGAGGAGAGCACCGCCCCATCCCCTTCTGTATCCAGCATGGCCAAGGAAAAACTCAAGTCACTTCCCACATTTGCAAATGCGTTGTAACGCAGAACAGGAACAGTATTCACCTTTGTTTGCAAATAATTATGTATTTGCTTCATATCGGCGTTCATCGTTTCTATTCGCTCTGCCAACTTGCGCAGCTCAGCTTGAGATTGAGCGTAACCCTCTTCCAGGTCTGCACTGCTGTGAATGGTTCGCCATCGTTTCACCTTTCTTGCTACAGTATTTGCACGTAACCAGGCCGTAAGGCCGAGAATAAAACTTATTAACCCAAGGATCAGTGCCACCGTACCTATCATCCATGCATTTTTCAGTAACCAGGGAATCATGCGAATTTCGCCTCTCTCAGTCATAAGTTAGCCGGAATAAAACGGTGTTTAGGCCAGCTTCATAAAGTTTTACTCACAATATCCTACCGTATCCGCGGACAAAGTTTCCATTTAACTGTGTGAGAAGGCCTGTAGGAATTAGGAAAGCGCCTGAATAACGGCGTGTGCCATCCCTACTGCCGTCGGTTCTGCCCATTTAAGTAGGGGCGCAACCACAAGGGCGGGTAAGAGGTTCCCCACGGCAAGTTTTCGAATTCCCAGCAGATTCATTCCAATGGCAGAAATCAGTAGCCCACCTGTCGCAGATAAGGCCGAAATTATGCCGGGGTTTTGCAGTATCGCACCTGCGAAATGAGCCCCGGTGGCAATACCTCCCTCATATAAAAATAGCGGAATGGCAGAAAAAATCACCCCAAATCCCAGTGTGGAAGTAAACACGACAGAGGAAGTAAAATCGAGCATTGACTTTGCAATTAGGATGCTCTGATTGTCAGCCAACCCACTTTGAATGGCCCCCACGATGGCCATGGAACCGACACAGAAAACCAAACTGGCAGTCACAAAAGCTTGGGCTACATTGCCTGCATTTGCGTGTGCTGTTTTACGTTCCAACCATTTTCCCAACCAATATAGTCCCTGTTCAATGCTTAACCATTCACCGAGTACTCCCCCTATCACCATGGCCATAATGATGATGAGAATATCCTTTGAGTCTGCCAGTGCCATACTGAGACCAATGAGTAGCACGGTTAGTGCCAAACCATGCATCACGGTAGTTTTCATTCGTTCAGGAATGTTTGGGAGAGCCAAACCGAGGAGGGTCCCAGCGATGACTGCGAGGGTGTTTAGGGACGCGCCGAGCAAAAACAATTTTCCTCACCGCCTCGTGAATTTAATCTTTAATGTGCTGTAAGATGCGCATTAGGTCCTCGTCTGAGTAATAGTCAATTTCAATTTTCCCATGTTTTTTCCCAGGCTGAATAGTGACTTGCGTGCCTAGTGTTTCGGTCAATTTCCGTTCCAAATCTCCTAGGTGTGGATCCCTTTGTGTTTCACGTGAAACAGGACGCTTCGGCTCATAAATTAAAGATTCAAGCTTTCGGACACTCATTTGTGATTGTACAGCCTTGTCCGCAAGGCGAATTCGCTCTTCCTCTTCAGGGACGGCAAGCAGCGCCCTTGCATGACCCATGGTCAATGTTCCACGTGAAACATACTGACGGATCGGGCTTGGCAACTGCAACAAGCGAAGCATATTGGCCACATGACTACGACTCTGGCCCACACGATGCGCCAGCTCTTCTTGAGTTAATTCTGCTTTTTCCATTAAGTTAGTGTAAGCCTCTGCCACCTCCATGGCATTCAAATCCTCTCTCTGTAAGTTTTCAATGATAGCCACTTCCATTAGTTCCACATCTGTAAAACTCCTAACCACCACCGGGACTTTATCCAATCCTGCCAACTGAGCCGCCCGAAAACGCCGTTCCCCAGCCACAATGTCATACCCTAAAATGCTACTGCGCCGAACAATCAAAGGCTGAATAATTCCATGTTCACGAATGGACTGAGCTAATTCTTCCAACTTCTGCTCGTCAAATTCTCGCCTGGGTTGATAGGGATTTGGCCGTAGATCCCGTACGCTGACATCAGAAACTACATCCTGCTCAGAAACATCCAACTGCGGTAACAAGGCGTCCAAACCACGACCAAGAACCTTTCTAGACATCTCGAACGACCTCCTTTGCCAAGTCCGTGTACGTTTCCGCCCCTTTTGACTTCGGGTCATAAAAAATAATTGGCTCTCCATGACTTGGAGCCTCACTCAAGCGCACATTGCGAGGGATAATTGTATGATAGACCTTATCTCGAAAATACTTCTTCACATCTTCAATTACCTGCAAACCCAAATTTGTTCGAGCATCCAACATCGTCAACAGCACCCCCTCCACTTCTAAGGAGGTATTAAGGTGTTTTTGTACCAAGCGAATGGTATTCAATAACTGACTGAGACCTTCCAATGCGTAATATTCGCATTGAATCGGAATCAACACAGAATCCGCAGCGGTCAAGGCATTCACCGTCAACAACCCTAAAGAAGGCGGACAATCAATCAAAATGTAGTCATACTCATCCCGTAACGACTGTAAAGCTCGCCGCAACCGAACCTCTCTAGAAATGGTGGGTACCAATTCGATTTCCGCCCCTGCTAGCTGAATCGTAGCAGGCAAAACTGAGAGAGTCGCTTGCTTAGTCGGCAATACCGCATCCTTAACAGGCACATCATTAATAATTACATCATACACACAATATCGCACATCTGCCTTATTCACACCAATCCCAGAAGTAGTATTCCCCTGAGGGTCTACATCCACCAGCAAGACCCTCTTGCCTAGACTCGCGATGCAAGCGGAAAGGTTGACTGCTGTCGTCGTTTTCCCAACTCCGCCCTTCTGATTCGCAACCGCGATCACCCGACCACTACCCACAGAAGCGTCCTCCTAACAAAAGTTCATCCTCACATGCTAACATCCATTCTACTGCAAAACAATGAGAACTCCGATCCGCACAGAGATAAAAAGGAGCAGGCTTGTGCCATCAGAACCACACCCCAAACTCCAGCTTTCACCAAAGAAAAAACACACTGTAGGGTTCCCAGTTGACTTAGAAAAAGGGCGTCTAAATTTCCGTTACCGAAGAAGAGTCCATTTTATTACCCTCTGGAAGAATTCGTTTTGGAACACGAATGACAAACTCGTAATACAGTTCCTCCTCGCTTTCTTTCCACTGTACAGAAAGCCCAGATTTCTCAATCATGTGTAAAGACTCTCGTACCGTATTCAATGCCAGCCGAATATCCTTAGACAATCCCTGACGCTTGACCTTCCTCCGCTTCGGTGTTTGCCCCTGTTGCAAAAAGACTTTTACTCGTTCCTCTATTTGCTTCACATTCCAACCACGGTCCAAACACTCTTCCAACAGATGCACTTGTGCCCCTTCTGAGGGTACAGCCAATAAAGCTCGCGCATGTCGTTCAGTAATCTGTCTTTGTAACAAAGCTTGTTGTACACGAGTAGGTAAGTTCAACAACCGCAATTTGTTAGCAATCGTGGATTGCCCTTTCCCTAAGCGCTGCGCTAAACTTTCCTGTGTCAGGCTGTGTAGCTCCAGAAGTTGTTGATAAGCTACGGCCTCCTCAATTGGGGTTAACCCCTCCCGCTGCAAATTCTCAATCAATGCCGCGGACGCGGCCTGCGCATCATTCATGGTTCGCACAATCGCTGGGACCGTATTCCACCCCAAACTTCGTGCAGCCCGCCATCTCCGTTCCCCGGCAATCAGTTCAAAATGTCCATTTTTGCGACGAACAACTAATGGTTGGATAATTCCATGGGTTTGGATTGTGCGTGCAAGTTCCGCGATACTCTCCTCATCAAACACCGTACGCGGTTGATATGGGTTCGATACAATCTCCCCCACATCAATCTGCACAACGTTGGACTCGTCCCCCGAGTCCCGGGATCCAAGTAACCTCCCTAAGGTCTCCCGCATGACCGACCCCTCGTTTCTCGTTACCGCATCCACAATTAGTGGTCTTTCTGTGAACCCCTCAACCCCAATAATGTCCAACAATCTTGGCCCCAAATTTCAACACAGGTCCCCAAAATCCTGCAGCCCAACAAAGGTTTCTACATTTCGTCAGACTCCGACAGAATGATGTCCAGCCAATCACTCAAGTGCTAAATTTATTCAAGGGTCGCTTTTGCAAAATTCCAGCCTGCCGAGGAAACCTACTTTCCGTCACACTCATTTTTTCTATGACTACAAGAGAGCGCATCCCCTTCTGCAAGGGTAATTGAAAACTTTCCACCCTACAAACCCTGCCCCCAAGAATCGACAATGCCGCCACAGATTCCTCCAACTCATCGGCCACCCCTGGACCCTTATAAGCAAATAAGTAACCCCCCACTCGCAACAGCGGCAGACATAACTCCACCAAGATTGGCAAAGGGGCGACAGCCCTTGCCACAACCCCATCTGCCAACCCGCGAAACTCAGTGCTCTGACCCAAGTCCTCAGCACGTGCATGCACCATACGCACATTTGATAATTTGCTAGCAGCAACAACTACCTCTAAAAACTTTAAACGTTTAGTCCGTGCATCACACAGTGAAAAAAATACATCAGAATAGGCCATTGCCAAGGGAAGTCCCGGAAAGCCAGCCCCACTGCCGACATCAACAATCTGTGCTCCGGAAACCACCAACTGCTTCCACTCTGGCAATTGCCTCACCAGATAACTATCATAAAAGTGTTTAATATAAACGTCCGACAGATCCACGATGGCTGTTAAGTTAACGTGCTGATTCCACTCCAACAACAACTTGTAATAGAATCCCAGGTTTACCCATGTAGTCTCGCACAGATCAGGAAAATAACTCCGCAAAGCATCCCTGTCGCTCATACTCGGTCCGCCTTTTTTTGTTCCAAGAATACCAAGAGAATGGAGATGTCCGCAGGAGAAACACCTGGAATGCGTGCCGCTTGCCCTACCGTCTGGGGATTGATTCGCCCAAGTTTCTCCTTTGCCTCTGCAGACAAGCCACGAATTTTTTCGTAATTCATGTGCACAGGAATCCGTCGAATCTCCAAACGTTGCATCCGTTCCACTTCTTGCAGCTGCTTTTGAATGTACCCGGCGTACTTGACCTGAATTTCCACCTGTTCCTGCACTTCTAGTGTAAGCACAGCTTGTCCTGACGGAATCGCAATCATGGACAACACATCTTTATAAGACACTTCAGGTCGACGCAACAATTGTTCTAGTGAAGAAGTTTCCTCAATCGGCCGAGATCCTACCGCAAGCAAGACGGCATTGGCCTTTTCCGGTGTCACTCGCGTGTTTTGCAAACGTCTAATTTCTGCAGCTGTCTCCGCCTGTTTGACCTTCATTCGCAAATACCCCTGTTCACTAATCAAACCAATCTGATAGCCTACCTCCATCAGCCGCAAATCGGCATTGTCATGTCGCAACAGCAGCCTGTACTCGGCTCGCGAGGTTAAAAGCCGATATGGATCCTGTGTCCCCTTTGTCACTAAATCATCAATCATCACCCCAATGTAGGCCTCCGAACGAGACAGTACCACCGCCTCTTTGCCTTGCACCTTACGGGCTGCGTTGATTCCTGCCATAATTCCCTGCCCAGCTGCTTCCTCATAACCGGACGTTCCATTAATCTGCCCGGCCGTGAACAAACCCTCGACACGTTTGGTCTCCAAAGAAGGCCATAGCTGATCCGGCAAAAGGGCGTCATATTCGATGGCATAGCCCGGCCTCAACATTTCCGCCTTTTCCAAACCGCGAATAGAGTGCAGCAGTCCCAACTGAACATCCTCCGGCAAGCTGGTGGATAAACCCTGCACATACCATTCCGACGTATTAGTACCTTCTGGTTCAAGAAAAATTTGATGGCTAGGACGATCCCGAAAACGCACAACCTTATCCTCAATAGAGGGACAATAGCGTGGACCCGTTCCCTCAATTACGCCAGAATATAGGGGGGCCCTATCGAGATTTTCTAAAATCAAAGAATGCCCCGTCTCATTGGTATATGTCAACCAACAGGACAACTGTTGCCGCACAGGTAAATCTGGTTGAAAAGAAAAATGGCGTGGATCTGCGTCCCCCAGTTGCTCAGTCAAGCGGTGGACATCAATCGAATTCCCATTCACCCGCGGTGGTGTACCTGTTTTAAAACGCACCGTTGTAAACCCCAGGTCCTGCAACTGGTAGGCCAACTCTATTGCTGGCAATTGGCCGTTTGGACCACTCTCAAAAGATGACTCACCAATAAAAACTTTGCCTCGCAAGTAAGTGCCCGTAGTCAAAACCACAGTCTGGGCGTGATAAGCCATACCGGACTTTGTTACAACACCTTGAATCTGACCATGCTCCACCAACAACTGTGTCACCATCGCCTGTTTTAGGCACAGATGGTCCTGGTCTTCTAAAGTTTTTTTCATCGTTCGTCCATACAATGCCTTATCAGCCTGCGCCCGTAACGCCTGTACCGCGGGTCCCTTCCCCGTATTCAACATCCGCATCTGGATGTACGTGTGGTCAATATTGCGTGCCATTTCCCCCCCCAAAGCGTCAATCTCCCGCACCACAATTCCTTTCGCTGGACCCCCAATAGATGGGTTACAGGGCATGTAAGCAATCATATCGAGATTTATTGTTAGCAGTAGTGTACTGCACCCCATGCGCGCGGCGGCCAAAGCCGCTTCACTGCCCGCATGGCCAGCCCCAATCACAATCACATCATAGGTTCCACCGAAAACCGCCACCAAACGCACCCCACTTACTGGATTTTGTAATTCCTTTGGTCTAACACACGCGGGCCCGGATATTGCACTCACTTTCCCAAACAAAAACGTGAAAACACCTCATCCAATAGATCTTCCCCCGCTTCCGCTCCCACAACTAAGCCCAGTAAAGCGTAAACGGATTGTAACAGTACCGCCACCACATCCAAAGTTAAACCCGCCTGTGCAGCACTAATAGCAGTCGCCAGATCTTCCCTGGCCTGTAAAAGCAACTGTGTTTGTCGAGCATTCGTCAAAAAAGATGGCTCCACTTGTTCAATATCCCCGCCTAAGACAGTTTTGATCAACAAATCTCGTAACCCACTCAAGCCCTCCCCAGTTGTCGCCGAAACCCGTACCCAAGAAGTTCTACCGCAAATGTCTACTAATTTCTCGTCGGTAATCTGTTGCGCAAGATCTGCTTTGTTGACTACCACAATACGTGATCGATTTGCGGTATCTGTCAATAGTTGCAAATCATCCGTTTCCAACTCTCGCGAACCATCCAGCACTAACAAAATCAATTCCCCACTGTGCACCGCCGCGCGAGACCGCTCCACCCCTAGCTGTTCAAGTCGGTCTTTGGTCTCTCGAATCCCTGCTGTATCCACCAAACGAAACAAAACCCCACCAAGATCCACACTCTCCTCCAGTACATCCCGCGTGGTCCCAGGAATCTCCGTCACAATTGCCCGTTGCCGCCGTAGAAGTTCATTGAGCAAAGAAGACTTGCCCACATTTGGTTGTCCAATAAGGGGGGTTAACACACCCTCCCGAACCACCACTCCCGTTTTGGCGTTGTCTAAAACGTCCTGCATCCTCATCAATAAAGCCTGTCCCCGCAAAACTAATGACTTGGCAACCTCAATTTCATCATCATGCTCTGGATAATCAAGGGTCACCGCTAATTCCGCCTGCAGTTCCAAAACCTGTCGGCGCAAGTTCCCAATCTCTCGACTCAAGGACCCCTCCACCTGGGAAAAAGCCACCCGCGCAGCCAGATCTGTTTTAGCCCGTATTAGGTCCATGACCGCTTCCGCTTGAGATAAATCCATTCGACCGTTGAGAAAAGCACGACGAGTAAACTCGCCTGGCTCCGCCAAACGTGCCCCTTTTTCCAAAATCACAGCGAGAGCAGACTGTACTACGCGAATTCCCCCGTGCACTTGAAACTCCACAACATCCTCGCCGGTATAGCTGTGCGGGCCTGGCATCCACAGCAAGATACATTCATCTACCGAAGATTGTTCATCCCTGGCGAGTAAACGTCCATAAAAAAAGCCTCGACGTCGAGCAAACTCTACAGGTCTTTCGTGACCCGTTCGAAATATTCGTTGGCCAATTGTAGACGCTAAAGGCCCACTCACCCGCACCACGCCAATCCCACCTTCCCCCAAGGCAGTGGCAATGGCAGCAATTGTATCTTCCAACAAAAATTCCCCCATTCATGCACAAGCAGCCCCTCTCCAAGAGAAGGGCCACAATCCTATTAAATAAGTAGTAACTTTCCGCACACCCCTACCACCATCACAACAAACACAGGTGCGAACACACTTCAAGTTCGTGGTTTCCCCACGCGCAACCTTTCTCCCACACCTTGTCGAACCACAACCACCATGCGGTGTGGCTCTACACCCTCACTTACCGTAGCGACACCCTCGTATTCCTGCAAGAACATGTGGACAATTCGTCGATCCGCAGCCGACATGGCTTCCAGTGGCACCGCTTGACCTGTCCGAACCACCTTTTCCGCCACCCGCTCCGCCAATCGCTGCAACCCCTCGGTTCGACGTTGTCGATATCCACCCGCATCCAAATAAACTTTCACAAATCCCTCTGTATCCCGGCTTGCAACCACCCCTGCCAAAAATTGCAAAGCATCTAGAGTGACTCCATGGCGCCCAATCACAGTAGAAAAATTCTCATCCTTGCATTCCACATCCAACAGGATAGATTTATCCTCAGTATCAAGATGTGTCCTGTGCACCCGTGCATCTACCAGACCCATTAAACGCAAAGTTTCCACCAAAAACTCCTGAGCGACAGTTTCAGGGGATGCCGCTACCGATACCTCTATTTTTGCCTCTCGCCCACCAATGAAACCAAGGAACCCCTTTACAGGTTCCTGCAAAACTCGTACAGAGGCTTGACTCCGAGTTACACCCAGACGAACCAGTGCTGAAGTCAATGCTTCTTCCACAGTTCGTCCGCTGGCTTGCACCTTTTTCATTGGCTATTTCTCCTTTTTATCCTCGGTCGCCGACGATCCCCCTCTTTTCCCACTTTCAAAAGACTTTTTTCCTTTCGGCAACTTCGGAGGAACCGAGTCCACATTCAAAGTGCTACCCCCTGGTAGTTTATCGGCACCCTTGCCCGTGTCCCGTGTTTCCACATCCACACTCGAACCAGGACCCGATGCCAAAGCAGGGGTGGGATTGCCAGGGCGAATACGTACAAAATAGGTTTGAATTGCCTGAAATATATTGCTATAAATCCAATATAGAGCTAATCCAGCGGGGAACCGAGCGCCAATCAAGAAAATAAAGACAGGCATGACCCACAGCATAATTTTCTGTTGCGGATCCTGACTGTTCATCACCATTCGTGAGGACAGATAAGTGGTTGCCGCCGCTAACAGAGGAAGTATGTAAAAGTGGTCCGGGGATCCCAAGTGAAAAATTCCTAGAAATGTACTGTGGCTTAACCCCACATTCCCCTCAATAGCCCCAAATAGTGCATACAGAACAGGCAACTGAATAATCATTGGAAAGCATCCACTCATCGGGTTAATTCCGTGTTGCTGCCACAGTTTCATTGTCTGTTCATTAATTTTTTGCGCGTCACCCTTATATTTCTGGCGAATCTTTTGCAACTCCGGTTGGACAGCCTGCATTACTTTTTGATAACGAATCTGTTTAATCATTAAAGGTAAAATTAACAGACGAACCAAAACGGTGACGACTAGCAATGCAATCCCGTAACTGCCACCCAAATGATTAGCAAAAAAGCTGATGACAGAAGAGACAAACTTTAACACATCTCCCCAGCCTCCGGCTGGCCATTGTCCTGGATGTGCAGGATAAATAGAGCACCCAGTCAGTGACAACATGGCAACAACGCCGGCAACCCACCACCAGGTGCGATTGACCCGCGAATTCACTTCCAAGCAAAACTCCTCCTACCTGTGCTTCGGTGCAACCTTCTGCTGTGTCACACTTGCATCTGTTCTCTTCTTGGGGACAGGGTCAATGCCTCCAGGATGCCAGGGGCCACACTTTATAATTCGTTTCATTGACAGCCATCCCCCGTGTAACACCCCAAAACGGTCCACTGCTTCCACTGCATAATGAGAACAACTGGGGACAAATCGACAATGGGGAGGTGACATTGGAGAAATCCAACGTTGGTATAAACGGATGAGATACACCACCCACTTACGCATCCGACACACATCCCTCATAGGTCATCATATCATGAACTTCGCCCTTTTTAGCAATCGCAACACATCATTTTCAAGCTGTTGATATGTGGCCTGACTAGCATTTTTCCGACATACCACCACAAAATCTGCAGGCTTCCCCAGCAGTTCAGGGAGAAACCTATCAAAACATGCTCTCAGCCGTCGTTTGATTAAATTTCGCTGTACAGCATTTCCTACCTTACGACTGACCGAGAAACCAACACGAAAGTTCGATCCCCGATTTCTCGCCCAATAAAGCACCAATTTATCCGTAGCACTGGACCGCCCCCGATTAAAAACACGTCGAAAATCTCGATTTTCTCGTAGCCTATGTTCAACCTTCACAAATCACCAGGCCTTTACAATGACTTTCCAACACCGTGAGTCAATGGCCGTTTTCCACATCTATGAAAAAAAAGGCCACACAATGTGGCCTTATGCGGACAATACCTTACGTCCCTTTTGCCGACGCGCAGCAAGTACTCTCCGGCCATTCTTCGTACTCATGCGCTGACGGAATCCGTGAACCTTTTTCCGTTTCCGTGTATTTGGTTGGTAGGTAGGTTTCACCACTACCACCCCCTTTTCATAAGCAGACACTATCGTTAATTATATCGAGTATCTCACCTCCAGTCAATCCATCCCCGTCCACACCCGTATCAATCCGCATTTTTGGCAATAAAGTAAAGTGTAAAAGACACTTATGCGCCCTGTGCAGAAAATGCTTCCCCTGTGGTGAAGAACACAGCGGAGTAATTGACGCGGCAGGGTGGGGTCAAATTCACGGCGGACAAAAGGTCGCCCGCACACCTGTACGCTGTGGGCCATACGGATCCTAATTAACTCGATTTTATTTTCTAGTCAGCACATTGTTGTTTGCTGTCCGGTTGCCACTTGCATCTCCTGGGGCAAAAGATCCCCGTGGTAGCTAAAAAACATTGCGCTCACACGATACATTTTTTTGATATCCTCCCCACGGATAAATCCGGGGGATTCCAACTATCGCTAGTTGGCTTTCCTGCTTCGTTGAAGCTTGCCTAGACGCGAGGATTGCTTGCGCCCTGGTCTTACGGCCTCTCCACAGGCTAACACCGCTAATCCAGCGGCTAAGATG
>QXHL01000043.1 GCA_003584005.1 Alicyclobacillaceae bacterium I2511
CCCCCTATGGGCTGGGATGGGGCACTGGGTTCCCAAAACTCTGTCCCTTTTAGGATGGGGGACCCTGGCCTATTTGAGCGTCTTGGGGACTGCGGGGGCATACCTTTTGTGGATGTTTGCCATCGCCCGTATCCCCATGTCTGTGGCCGCCTTGTTTTTGTACGTTCAGCCAATATTGGGAGTTGTTTTGTCAGAAATGGTAGTCCCTGTTCCCCTGAAGGTATCATACTACCTTGGGTCTGGTCTCATATTGCTGGCTCTGTACTTGGGTAGAGATCGTGCATCCGTATATAAACCGACGATGCTGCCGGGGATGGATGATGTTTAGAACAGTGTCTTGCACATACGAACGTGTTCAATACCGGCATCCAGAAAAATTTCTGGGCTGTCTTGTTGATACCCCAGCTGGCGGTAAAATTCCGCTGCAGTACACTGTGCATCTAACACCAAGTGACGGTATCCTTGCTGATGTGCCAGCTGCTCGATGGCCGTCATCACGGCGCGGCCCAACCCCAGACCACGAACCATTTGACGCACAGCAACCCGCTGTACTTTCCCTGTGTTCGAAGTGGCCTGATGTTCTGAATTGAGCGGGGAACCATAGGGAATGAGGCGGGCCGTGGCAACCGGTTGTTGGTTGTCATCGACAGCCAGTACGTGAATACCGCGGGCCAAGTCATCCCATTCATCCACCTCTAGTTCGTCTGGGACGCCTTGTTCTGTGACGAATACTTCTCTGCGAATTTGCAAACACTTCCTGAGGTCTGCAACCTCATTTACCGTGAAAATATTTGCCATGTTGAATATTCCCCCTTACAACTATCTAACAAGTTCCCGTGAAAAATCGTCGAGCAGGGTCCCATGCTGTCCAGTATAGCCCAAGTATCAGAACTGGGGCAGCGGGTTGTGTAGACATTGCACATGACTTACCCGGGTCTGGCGCAGGTTATAGGCAAAAACCTGGGCAGAGTCGCGCACTTGGACGTGGGCTGCTGCATTGAATATAAGAATACGAGCTTGAAAAAAAGTGAGAATGTTTAAGATGACAAGTATAAAAACGGATAGAAAGGGGAACCGGTCTGTGGGAGTGCATCGTTTTTCAGAGAATCCTTTGCTGACCCCAAGGGATATCGAACCACACCGTCGGGACTTTGAAGTCCTCGGTGCGTTCAACGCTGGAGTCGCCATTTACCAAAATGAGATTCTACTGCTGTTGCGCGTTGCCGAGCGCCCTGTGCAACCAGACCAGCGTCTGATTCGAGTGCCTGTTTGGGATGTGGCTCGCGAAGCCCTGTCGGTAGAAACCTTGCACAACGAACACGGTGAATACGACGTGTCCGATCCGCGCTCCGTAGTCAGTAAGGTAACGGGTAGATTTGCATACCTGTCCTCCCTGTCTTATTTGAGGATGGCCCGCAGCCGTGATGGAATCCACTTTACGGTTGATGCTGACCCCTTTATGTTTCCGGCCACGGCCTATGAGACATTTGGGATTGAGGACCCGCGCATCACGCAAATTGAAGATGAATATTTCATCACGTACACGTCTGTGTCTCCTTTTGGCGTCAGTGTCAGTTTGGCTGTTACGCGTGACTTTCAGACAGTACGTCGCTTAGGGGTGATTTTCCCCCCTGAAAACAAGGATGTGGTGATATTCCCAGAAAAAATCGGCAACCAGTATTTTGCCTTACACCGTCCAGTTCCGGGGGAAATTGGAGGACCAGAAATATGGATTGCCGACTCACCAGACCTGGTTCACTGGGGGAATCATACCCACTTGCTAGGGGTACGTTCAGGGCGGTGGGACAGTCGACGGTTAGGGGCAGGTGCGGTGCCACTGCGAACAAAAGCCGGGTGGCTGGAGGTTTACCATGCAGCAGACAAGCAGGGGCGATATGCTTTAGGGGCCGTGCTGTTAGACTTGGTGGATCCACGTCAAGTGTTGGCACGTTCCAGTCATCCCCTGTTGGCTCCGGAAATGCCCTATGAACTGAATGGGTTTTATGGGAACGTGGTATTTACTTGCGGTACGGCTATCAAGGAGGATATCCTCCACATCTACTACGGGGTGGCAGACAGTGCCATGGCGGGGGCCAAAATTTCTCTGTCGGAAGTTTTATCTTCCCTGTCCACAATCTAGGAGAGTTGGAGGTAGGCGCAAAGTTGTGTTTGTAAACACAGGGACAAGCCAAGACACTGGTGGGGACCAGTGTCTTGGCTTGTCGTGTGACTATAATAATTAGACTCTCCCTAAGCCAAACCGCTTCCCAAATACCGTTTAGGCAAACTGTTCTAACTCGGTGGAACCTGTAAGGGCCGTGGTGGAAGAAATGCCGCCGGTGATGACGAGGGCCACTTCGTCAAAGTAGCCTGTGCCCACCTCCCGTTGATGTTTGGTAGCGGTGTACCCCAGAGCCTCGTTAGCAAACTCCTGTGCCTGCAATTTTGCGTAAGCGGCCATGCCATGGCGCTTATATTCATAGGCCAAGGAAAACATGCTGTGATTGAGAGCGTGGAAGCCAGCCAAAGTGACAAATTGGAACTTATAACCCATTTCCCCCAATTGGTCTTGGAAACTAGCAATCGTCTCAGCATCCAACTTCTTTTCCCAGTTAAAAGAGGGGGAACAGTTGTATGCCAGTGGTTTGCCTGGATATTTGGCATGAATGCCATTAGCAAATTTACGTGCCTCGTCAAGGTCTGGTTCTGCTGTTTCACACCAAATGACATCCGCATATGGCGCATAGGCTAAACCGCGGGCGATGGCGGCCTCTATGCCTCCACGAATTTGATAGAATCCTTCAGATGTACGCTCGCCTGTGAGAAAAGCTTGGTCTGTAGGGTCAATGTCACTTGTCAAGAGAAAGGCTCCATTGGCATCTGTGCGTGCTACAATCACAGTCGGAACTCCCAGAATGTCGGCAGCCAAGCGTGCCGAGACTAAATTGCGCACCGCAGTAGTGGTGGGAATTAGCACCTTGCCCCCCATATGTCCACACTTTTTCTCCGAGGATTGTTGATCTTCTAAATGAACCGCTGCGGCACCCGCCTGAATCATTTGTTTAGTCAGTTCAAACACGTTGAGATGACCTCCAAAGCCCGCTTCTGCATCAGCGACAATGGGGACAAACCAGTCCACGTCCTGGCGACCCTCACTGGATTGGATTTGGTCAGCCCTTTGCAGTGCTTGATTAAGACGTTGCACCACATTGGGCACGCTGTTGGCAGGATATAGGCTTTGGTCCGGATACATGTGACCCGACAAATTGGCATCTGCCGCAACTTGCCAACCGCTGACATATATTGCTTCTAAGCCTGCTTTAACTTGTTGCACGGCCTGATTTCCCGTCAATGCACCCAATGCCTTGATATGGGGCTGTTCATGAAGCATACGCCAGAAGCGTTCTGATCCATGTCGAGCCAGGGTATGTTCAATTTGTAAGGAACCGCGCAGGCGTAACACGCTCTCCGGGCTGTAAGGTCGTTCAATTCCCTCCCATCGAGCGTCCTTTTGCCACTGTTCTTGTAACTTATGGGCTGCTTGTTCAAACACGTTTCTCCACTCCCTCTCTACATTTTGACGAATAAATGATTCCCGTTGAAAGAAAATTGCTGGAATCCACTGTTGCACAACAGAATTAACCTTATACATTGTTATATAACACAGATGTGTGGAATTTGTAAAGGGTTTTGCGAAATTATTTTGTTCTGAGAATTTTTTGCGGTTGTGTTTTCTTCAGATGACTGTGGGTTTGCTCCAAGCAGGCAAGGTGTGATTCAATAAGAAGAAAAGAAAGTGGAGATAAAATGACAGTTTATTTGACACCTTCTTCTAATTCTGTGGAACCACCTTTGGGTTCAGACCTGAAAGGCGCGCGGTTGCTAATTTCCTGTCCAGATGCACCGGGTATTGTGGCTGCTGTGGCACAGTTTTTGTATCGCCAGGGTGCAAACATCTTGCAATCGGACCAGCATTCTACGGACAATGGACATGGACGCTTCTACATGCGAGTAGAATTTCAGGCAGAAGCGCTAAATTCCCGCTTTGCGACTTTGCAGGCGGCATTTGTGTCTGTTGCAAAGCGTTTTGATATGGAGTGGAAAATGACTCGGGCAAAACTACAAAAGCGGTTTGCGGTGTTTGTTTCTAAGGAGGATCATTGTTTGCGTGAATTGCTGTGGGCCTGGCAGGCGGGTGACTTGTGGGGGCAACCGGTGATGGTGATAAGTAATCATGTCGAGGTGCAAAGCTTGGTTGAATCTTTTGGAATTCCTTTTCACCATTTCCCGGTTAATTCCGACACCAAGCCTGCAGTGGAAGAAAAGCAACTTCAACTATTGCAAGGTCAAGTGGATTTTTTGGTTTTGGCCAGGTACATGCAGATTTTGACGCCCCAGTTTGTCAGTCACTATCCCTTGCAGGTCATTAACATTCATCACTCCTTTTTACCGGCTTTTGTGGGGCGTAACCCGTATGGCAGGGCCTATGATAGAGGTGTGAAACTGATTGGTGCGACAGCCCACTATGTGACACCACAATTAGATGAAGGACCCATTATTGAACAGGATGTACAGCGAGTGGACCATCGCTATGGGGCCGAAGACATGAAACGCATGGGTCGCCGGATTGAACGCACTGTACTGGTGCGCGCTGTCCAATGGCACTTGGAAGACAGAATTCTGGTGCACGGCAACAAAACCATCGTATTTCCATCGTAATCGAAGGGGTGGCGGGATTTCTCCATATTGGACGTGCTAAGCCATCGGGCGGGCCTCTTTGTCCCGCCCCTCGGACAGCGGGAAGTGCAGCGTAAAAGTCGTACCTTGGCCGAGGACACTTTGGACCTCAAGGGTTCCCTGATGAAGTTCCACCAGTTCTTTGACGATGGCCAAGCCTAACCCGGTTCCCCCTTCTTTCCGTCCCCTAGATTTATCGACTCGATAAAATCGTTCAAAGATGAGCGGTAGGTCTGATTTCGGGATGCCTTTGCCTGTATCCGCTACGGCAATCTCAACCCAGTTCGGTCCATCCACAGTTTTTATGCGGACCTGCCCCCCTGCTGAGGTGTACTTTACAGCATTGTTAATCAAATTGTGCATCACTTGTTTAAAATGGATGGGAGGTACCTGGATGGCGTGTTGATTATCCAGGCGAGTGACAAAGTGCAATTCTGGATGAAGGGTCTGCATTTCTTCAATGACATCTTGAATGACCCTGTCTGGATGCACCCAATGGCCCGACTGCTTGACGGTAGCTTCTAAGCCTGCCAGGGTCAATAGGTCTTCCGCCAATTCATGCAGACGCTGGGATTCCTTGCTGATGACGTCGATGGCTTTCGCCAGTACTTTCGGGTCGTCCTTCCCCCAACGTTTGAGTAAACCCGCGTAACCCAGGATGGTGGTCAAGGGGGTACGGATTTCATGTGAGGCATCGGCGACAAATCGGGCTTGTTGTTCAAAGGATCGGCCAATGCGTACCAACATTCGATTAAAGGTGGCCGCGAGTCTGGCGACCTCGTCATTTCCTCGTGGAACTTCTACTCGTTCATCCAGGTTGCTGGCCTCAATACGGCTGACTAAGGCAATCATCTGGTTGATGGGACGCACCGCTAAGGCAGAAACCAAGTATCCAGCGACCGTGGCCAACAACACGGCACCAATGGAACCCATCACCAATATTATCAGCAGGGTGTTCATGTAGGTACGGACCCCTGCGGCATCAGAAACGAGCAACCCGTAGCCTAGCAAACGGGATTGGGACTCGTTTGGAACGGCAACCAAGGCGGACATGTAGACCTTATGTCCAAGATGCCACGTCTGAGTGTGGGCGGTAGGCCTCAAACTGGGTGATGGTTCAAAATTTGAAATTATTTGGGATATTGGAATTCCACTATTCCCAGCCTGGGCGATAATTTTTCCCTGGGGTGTGAGCAATACCAGCCGTTGATCTTGGCGGACAGCTTCACTTAACCAAAAACCGGTGGCCGGGGTCCACGCTTTGCTGCCATTTCTTTCGTCGTCCAGGTGACTGGCTTGGTACTGGGCCACCGCTTCTACCTGGTTGGCCAGTGAGTTTTCTTCCAGGGAAATTAAGCGATGGTTGAGGGTCATGTAGATAAATGTATTGAAAGCTAAGAGAATCGTGCACAGTACTGCGCCTGTCCATACAGCAACCTTCATTTTCATAATCTTGTATTTTTCGCTCCTCGTTTGTGACGGTTTTCTAGATCTAATGATCGCCAGGTTATGTTCTAGGCAACAGCGTGCAGAAGATTGGAGAGACCAGGGGGGCAGGCACTCCCTGGTCTCTCTATTTGAAGGGGATAGAAGTAAGGATAAACAACGTTCTGTTCATTTACAAACCCTTAGTCAGATAGTCAATGACTTCCTTTGCAGAGTATGAATTACATCCAGGTGGCAAGAGGTCCTGAATGTGGGCAATCGCATCGCCACTTGTAACAATCACTGGTTCTACGGTACCGTCAGATTGGTGCTGGGGAATTCCTGCGGAAGCCATGAGCGCATTGCACAAGCATTTACGTCCCACGGTGTCTTCCAGCCGCCCCCCCTTTTCCACATAGTTGGCAATCGGCTCTGCCGGACAGCGGAAGCTCACATCCCCTTGTGCATTGCTATAAGCCTCACGAAGATAGCCTAAATCACACACCCTTTGTCGAGCCTTATACACGGCAGTGGTGGATAGTGTGTTTTCCATGTCCACCACCTTAAAGGGATAGCCAGTGGGAGATGCCAGTGGGTCTGTCCGGACAGAGGCAAATCCGGCACAAACGGCTGTGAGGACCTGTTGCTTAAGGTCTGCGGCCATTCCTGATTCTTCACTATAGGCAAACAGGGTGCCTACCTGGATGCCTGCTGCACCCTGCGCGCGCGCAACTTCAAGGGCGCCGGAGAAGCCATACCCACCCGCAAGCCAAAATGGATATCCAAGCGCAGCTACGGCTTTTAGATCGACGACGTCCCGTTCTTTGTACACGGGTTGGCCTGAACTGTCCAATTGTTTCGCGCCCCGCGGCGGTGCATTGTGGCCGCCAGCTGTTGGACCTTCAATTACGAAACCTTGGATGGCGCCCGTGGCCTTTTTAGACATCACGAGGGCTAGACTATAGGAGGAGATGATGGGGAAAAAGGCAGGCCGTTTTAAGGGTGCTTGAGAGATGGTTTCATAGGACGTCGGGTCAAACCGAATCCAGGGAGACTGTGCTGGGGACAGACCCACAACATCACAACGCAGGGCCGCTGGTTTATTGGATGCCAGTAAGTCAAGTGCACCCGGAATTTCACGGGGAATTCCCGCCCCCATTAAAACCACATCTACTTTTGCGTGCATGGCCCCATAGAGCACGGCCAAGTTTGGCAGTGCCACTTTGGTCAAAAGATTAATTCCCACTTGCCCTGGATGGTCAAACTTTGCCAGCCAGACTTCTGCAAATCCACCGAGCATGGCCAAGGCGGACTGCCAATAATTGGACTCTAAATTCCAGAGAGGGAGTCTCATATAAGGTTGGTCTGGCAGGCGCCCACTGGGGCGAAAGTAGCGCGACAAAATTTTATTTGCGAGGTCTGGCCAGGGGGATGCAGCAAAGGCCCTGCGAATATGTCCGCCCACATCCCCGTCTTGCAAGCGACGCAATAAAACCGTATCAATCCCCGTTCCTGAGACAACTCCAAGTTGTCCAGCTAAGGACACCGCACGCGCCAAGGGCCAATGTGAAATTGCTACACCCATCCCACCTTGAATAATGGGGGGCCACTGATGCGAAAAGGCCCTCACCATTCGGCACGCAATACAGAAAATGGTTTTCTATATTTTTCAAACCACATGTTTGCAAACGTCCCCTCTACACTGATTCAATCCTAATTTGTGGATTTCGTTTGTGCTCTTTTTCGCAGTCTCAATTCTAGGTGATTGCCACCACGAGTCTAGTTTAATCGAAGTGTGGATGACATACCAGAAATTCATGCATCAGTCGCGTCTATGTGTTCTTGAAGGTGTTCTATAAGCTGTCTGATTTCGGACATGGGGGGTTGTGTCGCAGGTTTACCTGATTGCGCGTTTAGGACTTCTAGCCACAAGGTCAATTTCCACAAAGCGTCTCGGGCAAGGTCAAGAAATTCCTGTTGTTCTTCCTTTTCTAAGGGGTCTGTCATAGATTCGGTGTCCTCCGTAGCGTCCGACAAAAAGGGCATCATCTGCTGGAAAAGCGCATCATCTGGCAGGTCATCGTAAAACACTTTACCCTGCAGGTGGTCCAATTCGTGACAGACCATGCGCGTCGCTAAGCCTGTGGTGCAGACCATGTACCACATTCCCTGTAAGTCCTGAGCACGCAGGGTCACGTGCAGGGGCCTGTGTCTCATTAGGGGTTGAGTGGGAAAACTGGCACACCATTCCGTACTCTCTTGTTCTTCTTGGGCAGCCGTTTGCACAGGATTTATAAAGACTTGTACACCTTGGCCGACATCCATGACAAAGACCTGCTGTAAAACGCCAATCTGTGGCGCCGACAGGGACAGGCCAGGACTGTCTTTCAACGTGTCCACTAAATCTGTCACTAATTGTTCCAATTGGTCCTCAAATTCGATGACTTTGGCACAGGGTTGACGTAATTTTTCACATTCACCTTGAAGGATTACGCGCACACACATGCTCACACCTCCACTGCTTCAAATAATGCGGCAAGGGGGCAAAATGCCCCGATAATTTGAGCCAGTACAAGCGATTGTGTCTGGGTCGGCGCCGTGCCAATTAGTTTTAGAGTGTCATATGGCTGACGAGAAACGGTAGCTGTGAACGGAAGTTACGGATTGACGCGAAACGGGAGGGCTTGACATGGAATTGGCAGTACTTCGGGAATCGGGTCGTATCAATAGCGCGGCGATGGCCGCTGCCGCTGCCGCATTAGTTCCGGGAATTTCAACACTGGAGGTGTGTGAGGTTGCACGTCGTGTGGTGGAACGGGCAGGGGCTCACTCTGCGTTGCCTGAAGTGGGTTTTCCCGGATTTCTTTGTGTGTCTGTCAATAACCAGGTGGGTCACGCAGTGCCCGGATCCTATTGTTTGTGTGTGGGGGATGTGGTGAAAATAGACCTCGCCATCCAATACAAAGGAGCCTACACTGATGCGGCACGAACCTATGGGGTGGGGGGCCGACAAACAAATTTGACCGGACGAGTGCAAGGATTGGGGGAGCACATGGCTTTTGTGGGTCGGACTGCCGTGGCCGCTGGGGTGCAGGCGCTATGCCCCAATCGGCCCTTGTCGGACGCCTCCTTTGCAATGGGAGATGTCGTGGCGCGAGCAGGATTTACCGTGGTACGCCACGCCATGGGTCACGGTACAGGGACGGCGCTCCACACGTGGCCCATCGTCCCATCTTTTGGTCCTGCTGGGAAAGGTCCACGGGTGAGACAGGGCTTTGTGTTAGCCCTGGAACCGGTCCTTACGGCGGGCAATGGAAGCGTGCGAAAACTGCCTGATGGCTGGACTGAGGTGACCGCTGACGGGAGTCTGTCTGCACACTGGGAAGACACGGTGTGGGTGGGTCAGGACGGTGCGGTGGTTGTCACAGACGAGTCTATTGCGGGGGCGGCCGCGTTAACGGGAGGATTGGATTGCCAAGCCAGCCAGGGGAGCCAGGAAATAATCCTAAAAGGGGGCTGGCGGATTCACTGGATGGGTTTGGAAGATACCGGAGAAGTTTTGAAACTGGCACAGTCTCAAATGAATTCCACGTTGATTGAAGCCTGGGGCAGGCGTGTCGATCCAAAGGAGGTGCTGGCGGGCGAGGGAACCTGCACCCAAGTGGTTCGCGACGCGGCGGGCGCATTAGCAGGGTTTCTAACTTTTAGCGTCCTGGAAACTCGCTCCGTATTACACATTCATACTTTGGTTCTATCTCCCCATTGGCAGGGCAGTGGTCTGGCCCATCAACTGTTGCAGGAGTTGGAACACAGAGCGCTTTGCAGGGGACTATTGCGGTTGGAATTATGGGTACAAACCAACAATTTTAGAGCGCAACGATTTTACGCAAGGGAGGGGTTTGTGGAAACGGGGGGACCCTATCTTCACTCTATAAAGATGTATAAAATTTTACATTCAAATTATACGGAACCGCTTTGCACCACACCCGGCGAACGTCCAAAAGAAGATATGTTACACTGATGGGAGCGAGGCGATGAACACCGATGAATGAAAGGCAAAGCAGTGTATACGAAGCCATTCACTGGTTGTATGAATCTTATCAAAGGGCGAAGTTGTTTCATCAGAACCAGTTTGTGCAATTCCATGGGGCTTCACCAATGCCAGATGTGTTTGCTCGCCTGGATTCTGAAATTCGCCATCCGGAATGGACGGAAGTTTTGTTGAATGAATTTGGCCGTCCGGAACGCAGTGCATACAACGTTGCAGTCACGGGGAGTAAAGGAAAAGGATCACATGCGGTATTGATAGCGGGAATTCTGCAAAAATTAGGACTGCGCGTGGGGCTGTTTACGGGGCCCCACCTGATTGATTTTATGGAGCGATTTCGGGTGGATGGTCAGGTCATGCCAGAAGCGCAGTTTGTGTCCTATGTCCACCGAGTTCGCAACAAAACTGCGGGTCTTAATCTTTCTGCGGGCGAGTATGTGGGACCCGTGGGGCTACTGGCCGTCGTGGCCGCCTTATGGTTTCGCGACAGTAACACGGACGTCAATGTGTTTGAATTGGGACGGGGAGCCCTGCATGATGATGTCAATCGAGTTTGGCACCAGGGAGCTGTGGTCACCCCGGTGTTTTTGGAGCATTCTCTGCAACTGGGGCCTACTTTGGACGATGTGGCGCGGGAGAAGGCGGGCGTTGTCACTGACGAAACCCGTTGGGTGTGGAGTGGCCCGCAAAGTCCTGAGGTAATTGCCCAGTTACAGCAAAGGGCCGAAACGGTGGGAGCCCAGCTAAACTGGGTGGGGGAGCAGGCCTGTGTTACCACAACAAGTTATAGTGAGGGTCCTGTGCAGGTCCTACAAGTTCAGGAGGGTTCCGAACAAGTCTCTATTCGTGTGTCTCAAGCTTTTTTGTCCAGTAATGTGTTTACTTCGGTGGCGGCGGCGCGCGCTGTTTGGCGGGATTTAGGGGCTCGCATACCATGGCCAGAGGAATTGGATCTGACTGATTTGGTGATTCCTGGACGCCTGCAAGTGGTTCGGAGGGAGCCCCTGACCCTGGTAGATGGTACGATTCATCGCAGTTCAGCTACCTATATCAAGCACTGGTTGGAGGTGCAGTTGGCAGCGATTGCGAACGAGTCCACCCAAACAAGGGATCCCGTTCGTCCGCTTGTAGCAGTCGTACTCGGGTTGCCTGCAGACAAGGACGGTGTGGGCGTGCTGGAGTCGCTGCAGGGGATTGTGGATTGGCTTGGTTTTGCGCGGGCCCATAATCCCTACCTCAGGTTTGACGATACATGGATTTCCCTGGCAAAGGATCGTTTTAATACAGTTACTGAGTTTGACTTTGCGGAGCAGGCTATCGTAGCTGCGGAGCAACAAGTGGGAAACCGGGGAATTATTCTGATTCTCGGAACGCAGTCGTTTGTTGCAGATGCTTTGGCATGGTTGCAGGTGGATACCAAGGCAATTTGGAAAGGAATGTGAATCGGTTTGTTGTGGCAGTTGCTGATTTTGGGCATGGCCATGGGCCTCAACAATACCTTGGCTGCGGTGGCGCTGGGTACCGTCCGCATGAGCAGGATAAAACAAGTACAACTTGCATTGCTGTTTGGTCTATTTGAAGCGGGAATGCCATTAATTGGGCTGTTGTTCGGACACGTAGCGGCCAATTTTTTTGGCGGACAGGCCCGCTGGTTAGGAATTGGCGTGCTGGGGGTGATGGGGGTGTATCTGTTGCTAAAAACCACTGCGATGGGTCCGCAGCCGGTGCCTGTAAAACTGGGCTGGCGGAGTTTGGCGCTCGCTTTGGTGCTTAGCTTGGACAATCTCACGGTGGGCATTAGCCTGGGTATGTTGCAGGTGCGGTTGGTGGAAACAGCCTTGGTGTTCGGGCTCGTCAGCGTCAGTATGTCGTTGCTTGGCTTGGAATTGGGCCGCTGGATGGGAAAAGGTTTAGCCATTTCGACGGATCGCTTATCTGGAGCGATTTTGTTGGCGGTGGCCGTTGTAATGGTTGTTCTTCCCGGTTAGATGTGCACCGATTTGCCCCTCGATCCATAGGTTGTGTAGGTGACATGATACACAACGAGAAGGGGCATGCACAATCGTGAGTGAGAACTATTGGTCACAGATGTTGTCGGACCCTTTACCTGGCCGTGTGGCGAAACCGCGTTTGTCTGGGCTGACGATGGTGATTGATACGGGACTTCCCCTGTCGGTCATGCGGGATTTGTTGCAGACAGGGGCGGAATACGTTGATTTTTGGAAATTTGGTTTTGCCAGTTCCTCTGTTTATCCATCAGAAGTGATTGCAAACAAAATTTCGCTTTGTCAGGAGTATGGGGTTCTTGCTTACTCTGGAGGGACATCTCTGGAAATTGCCTTTTTACAAGGAATATGGCAGAAGTATGTAGATGCACAATGGGCGGCAGGAATACGGGTTTTAGAGGTTTCTGACGGAACCATCGACTTGCCGCTCAAGGTACGCCGAGATATGATACGAGCCGCACATGCGAAGGGTTTTACGGTACTCTCTGAGGTTGGTAAAAAACAGCCGGGACGGTTTCTACCAGTGGGGGAGCAGTCCGTATTGATTCAAGGAGATTTGCGGGCTGGCGCGGATTACATTATTGTGGAAGGTCGCGAGGGGGGGATGGGGGTTGGAGTGTATGACACCGATGGAAACGTTCGGGAAAATGATGTCCAGGCTCTGCTCAACGCCTTGGGTCCATTGTCGACACGATTAATATGGGAGGCACCGCTCAAAAAACAGCAAATTTACTATGTAAATACATTGAGTAACCGTGTGAATTTAGGCAACGTCTATCCCCTGGACTTGGTGCCCCTCGAATCCCTGCGACGGGGTCTGCGCAGTGATACCCTGAGTCCCTCGCAGTACGCCACCGAGGGAATAAGCCATGATTCAGGGGCACTGAATGCAATTCCTCAAAATCCTCTGCCAAACGCTTGGACTGCGGGTACTTCAGGAAACAAAGACGCATGGAAAAAGCATCCTCCCCGTCCCACTCTGTGGGTGGACAAAGAAGGACATTCCCCGAATGACCCGCCTCGGCGTGGGAAGAGCTGACAAACAGAAGGGAGAAGTGTAATCCAGCGAAAAAAAGAATGAAGAGAGGTGGAGGGCCACCTCTCTTCAACATCCATACCCGTGCGCGTCCACTTTCAGGGTCCACCCTCTGTGTATTCTGTTAGACGCTTATTTCGCTGTTTTGGCGGCCGCAATGGCGTCCGCATAGTTGGGCTGCTGGCCTGCGTCTGGGACATATTCCACATAGACCACGGTATCGCTAGAATCTACCACAAATACAGCTCGGGATTCAAGTCGAAAGTCAGGGAGACTTGTGCCATAGGCTTTGCCAAAAGACATTTGCAAGTGGTCGGACAGGGTTTGAACACGTTCCACCCCGGCAGCACCACACCAGCGCTTTTGCGCAAAGGGAAGGTCTGCACTGATGGTGAGAATCACGATGTGTTCCCCAATATCGGACGCTTCTTGGTTAAAGCGGCGGGTTTGGGTATCACAGACACTGGTATCGAGCGAGGGGACGACGCTAAGTACGCGGACCTTGCCCTGGCTATCTAATAAGGTCACTTTAGACAAGTCATTGGCTTGAACCTCAAAGTTGGGCGCTTTGTCGCCAACTTTCAGTTGCGGACCTTCTAAAACTGCCGGTCCACCCACAAATCCAAACGTGCGTTGCGTGGCCATCCTTTATCATCCTTTCATTCAAAACTGTGACAAGCTGTGATGAATCTCATTTATGATAACACGAGAAAGAAAATCCCGCCATCGATCCAATAGATCCGGTTGAACCCAGCTAGTTACCATAAAAGGTGGATCAAACTCCAGTAATCTCATATTCACTATGCTAGCTTGCTTTGTTAAGGTGGACATTGTTAGCACAAAACATGCCGAATCCCGTGTGAAACGGGTACGGGGGAACCCTTCCGAAAGAACAACTTTTTGGGAAGGAATGATGGGGTGAAGACGGACAAGCCGCCCGGGTCTATCCTCGATCCGAACCCGACAACTAACCTCGGAGGCAAAGGGGGAGATGTTTTGATGCAAGGGTTTTGGAAAAAACGTTTGTTGGCTGCTGGAGTACTGGCTACAGTGTTAGTTCCTGTGACAGGTGCTGTGGCCACTTTGCCTGGAAGTTCGGTCCTAGGGTCTGCCATACGGGCTGAGGCCGCCGTTATGACGGTCCATGCCGTACGAACGGTGGACTTGCGGAAAACTGCAGGTTTTGCGAATAACGTGGAGCGTAAAGAGGGGACAGGCACTTCTTTTACAGTGTTACCCGGAAGTACGGCCACCTGGTGGCATGTTTTGGATTCGTCCGGGAACATCGGTTATGTGATTCGCAAACCCTATTGGGTGCAAATCAGCAATACCAGTACGGGGGCTCAACTCTCTGCTCCCACTGTTGTGCCACCTGCCACACAAGCTGCCATTAGTTTGCCGCCGGGGGTAAAGATGGACCCAACCCTTCAGCCTGCTGCCC
Organism: Alicyclobacillaceae bacterium I2511; assembly: GCA_003584005.1. Classification (GTDB taxonomy): domain Bacteria; phylum Bacillota; class Bacilli; order Alicyclobacillales; family Alicyclobacillaceae; genus QXHL01. The sequence continues at coordinate 14,694 of QXHL01000043.1, forward strand.
CATTGAAAGATTCCACAGCTGCGAAAGCCCAGGCTGTGCTACAGGTAGCAGCGAGTAAACTGGGGACGCCTTACATTTGGGGACATAACGAAGACAGGGGACAATACGGATTTGATTGTTCGAATTTCACGGCTTATGTATACCATCATGCCCTGGGTTATGTGATGAGTGGGGCTTCAACCGTACAGGCCAGTAGTGTAGGCTGGCAAGTTCCTATGGCGGACATGCAACCGGGGGACCTGCTTATTTTTAACAATGGGCAACATGTCGGCATTTATGCGGGTAATGACAGGATGATTGAAGAAGGCGGTGGATTGGGGAAAGTAGGATATCTCTCGGTGGCGCCAAATAGCTACTGGGGGAGTCACATCACCGCAGTTAAGCGTATGTTTTAAAAGGTTGTTTTATATGAGAATCGGACAAGCCCTTTAAAGTCCACAACAAAAAATGATTTCCACGGGATTCCGCCACTAGATGGCGTGAATCCCGTGTGCTATTTTGAACCACTCATGAGACTCCCACTGTTCCAAGTGGGAGTCCGTACTCTGCTTCAGTGGGGGCAGACTCCCCCACTGAAGTCTCAATGTTCAAATGGACAGGTTCAATTGAATCAGATTGACATCCATTCAGACTAGCTTGGGTGGACTGGGGATGTGTAGTATAATAACCCGTGACAGGTTTGCCGGGATGGTTAAAGATGGTCAAAAAGATTGACTCTGCCTGAACGACAAACCCCAGGGAGGGAGAGGTTGTCGTGAATACAGAGAAAGAAGCATTTGTGGGCGGTTTGGAAGACGTGGTTGCCAACACCTCTAAAATATGTTTTTTGGATGGAAAAGAAGGACGGTTGGTTTACCGGGGTTATGACATCCATGACCTCGTCCATGGGCACGCGACTTTTGAGGAAGTCACTTATTTGCTGTGGTATGGCGAGTTGCCGACCGTCGCACAGTTAAAAAATTTCACAGCGGAGTTGGCTCTGCAAAGGGAACTTCAGCCGCAGGTGTTGAACTTTTTGAGGTCAATTCCGAAACACGCCAACCCTATGGAGGCCTTGCGAACTGCCGTTTCTTTCGCCGGTCTCTATGATCCGGACAATGGCAGCGAGACTAAAGCGGCCAATTTTCGCAAAGCGACTCGACTCTTGGCTCAGGTGCCAACGATTGTAGCCAGTTATGAAAGAATTCGCCAGGGTTTGGAGCCAGTTGTGCCAGATCCCAAATTGAGCATGGCGGCCAGCTTCTTTTACCTGCTACACGGGGTGTATCCCAGCGAGTTTACGGAGCAAGGTTTTAACACTGCTTTAATTCTTCATGCGGACCATGAACTGAATGCTTCCACTTTTTCAGCACGTGTGACAGCGGGTACGTTGTCTGACTTATACTCTGCCCTCACATCGGCCATTGGAACGCTGAAGGGTCCTTTGCATGGTGGAGCCAACGAACAGGTCATGAAGATGCTCCTGGAAATCGGTGAGATGGATAAGGTGGATGACTACATAGACGCATCTTTGGCTGCAAAGAAAAAGATTTTTGGGTTTGGCCATCGTGTCTATCGCACCGAGGATCCTAGGGCCACACATCTGCGACAGTTGAGTCGCCAGGCGGGTGTGCTGGCGGGGGATTTGCTATGGTATGAGATGTCCCGTAAAATTGAAGATCAGATCCAGCAAAAAAAAGGTTTATATGCCAATGTGGATTTTTATTCGGCATCCTTTTACTACGCATTGGGTTTGCCGACACACCTGTTCACACCGATCTTTGCTTGCAGTCGAGTTTCTGGATGGGCGGCACACGTCTTGGAACAGTATCAAGACAACCGCCTAATTCGTCCGCGGGCCGAATATACGGGGGCCACACATCGGGAGTTTCTACCCTTAGCAAAAAGGAAGTAAAAATACCATAAATTACTATGTGTGAATGTCTTGTGACTGGGCACAATTCCTTACAAGGAGGCGATGCCAAATGGCACAAGGTTCATCGAACAGCTTAGTAATCGGTAGCGCTAGTCATTCTCTGGATCAGATGAAATACGAAATCGCTTCAGAGTTTGGGGTGCAGCTGGGTGCGGACACCACCGCCCGTCAAAATGGTTCTGTGGGTGGAGAAATCACCAAACGTCTGGTGGCGTTTGCGGAGCAGTCTCTGTCCGGCCGCCAGTAATTCAAGGACATAAAGCCACACGGCTGAATGAATTTTTTCAGAGGGCCAGGCATTGCCTGGCCCTCTGTATGGGGTTGTACAGCATACAAAGGCGAAATTTCTAAGATGAAAGTCCGAAACGAGGACTGGCGCTGATATCTAAGGGTAACAGAAAGTGACAGTGTAAGGAACGGGGCTATGGGAACTCTAACTAGCAAGAAGGGGGTGAGAGAAAATGGCGAGCAATAGTGAACGTCTTGTCGGCAAAGCGGGACATGCGCTAGACCAAATGAAAGTTGAAATTGCTTCAGAATTTGGTGTGAGTTTGGGGGCCAACACCACTTCCCGCCAAAATGGGTCTGTGGGTGGAGAAATCACAAAACGATTGGTGGCTTTTGCGGAACAGCAAATCAGTGGCCATGCGTAAAACAGGACCGATGCCATATCGCTTTTTTGCAAGGGGTCCGACGGGTCTGTCGGACCCCCATTTATGATATCCTGGCGAATGCACCCCAACGAGGGATGAACCATACCCTATAGAAGGTGGTGCGACGGTGCAATGTCCCCTTAACTCCATCCTGGGTGCAGTTTAGGTGTGCCCAAACGATTGACTTTACATGGGTGGATTTTTTGAGCTACGTAAATGGGGAGGAAGAACAAATGCATCCGGTATGGTCGGGGGTTGTACAGCAAGTATTATTAATTTTACTGCAACTATTTATTGTCGGCTTATTAGCTTGGCTCCACACGCTCATGCCTGTACTGCAAAACTGGGCCAAACATCACCTTTCGGCACAACAACGCCAGTTACTCATGCAACTTGGGAAAGAGGCGGTCGTTTTTTCGGAAACGGCTTATGGATCACTGAATGGAGCGCAAAAACTCGGTTACGCAATGGACTATGTGGCACGGGTTTTAGGGGCCACCAAAGTACAGGTTTCACCGCAGGAAATTCGCGCTGCCATCGAAATGGCCTTGTTGGAGTCGAAAAAACAGTCGGACCTCCCGGGTTGATGAAAGCATAACCTGGAGGTCCCTGAATCCATTCATAGGGTTCCTGCTGTTCTTTCTATTTGTCGCTTACTGAAAGGCATTCTGGGCTTCTGTCGGCTTAGAAATACGACTGAGGGCATCGCCTGCTTCATTCACGTGGATATTCTCGGTAGCCAAGTCGGCAATGGCTAACATCCCCACCAGGTCCCCTCGACTGTCTGTTACAGGGAGGCGGCGGACCTGGTGATTAGCCATCAGGTCGGCTGCTTCGTGTGCATCCGTATCGGGAGTACAGGTCACCACTTGGCGGGTCATGCAGTCTTGTACTCGCATTTGTTCTGATTGTCCTTTGGCCACAGCCTTGAGGGTGATGTCGCGGTCGGTGAGAATGCCCACCAGCCGTTTCTGTTCGCAAACAGGTACAGACCCCACATTAATGGAAGCCATTTGCTGTGCAGCGTGCTGCAGAGTATCGGACGTTTTTACACAACTTACAGAACTGGTCATCAGGTCGCGGACTTTCATGCCGTATGCCCCCTCGTGAAATGATGCGCCGGTACGAGCCCACGCGCATAGGGATAGTGTGGCACGAGGGCTCAAAGTTTATGTAATGTGCACGAGCAATTACACTTCCTGTGCTGGGGTATGCATCCAGGTGTGGATACTGGCGATGAGGGCGTATCCACCCCATAGCGCGGAGAGCAGGCGAAGCAAGGTCTCCAACGGAGTTTTTGGTACAAAAATGGAATGAACAAGGGTTATGCCCAAGATGCCGCCGATGGCAAACAGTGTCGTCACTACGCCAGTTACCACGGCTGCATTGTAACGGCGTCTACTCCGAGCGCCAAGGATGGCAAGCATGCCAAGGGCCAGGTAGGCTTTACTGACTCCGGGCTGCAAATAAAGATAATCCCCGACGCGTCCACCATTCCATCCCGTAACGCCCAAAACTATCCAAAACCAGCCGCAGAGCCGATTATAAAGGGTCAAGCCCATGGCACATTCCCCCTTTTTAAGGTCCTCTATTTTGTACAGACTGTGGGTTTGTCCTGCACGGGTCTAGGTTATGCCTATGTGTGTCCCGTTTTTTGTATGACTTTGATTTTCCGGGATAGGTATACCGCGGCCTACACGAGTGCATTTTATTTATATGGGGGTGGGGCAATGGTGAAAAATGTGAAACCGAACCCAAAGCATGGAGACGTACAGCAACGCGCGAGTGCAGAGGCTGTGGGCGGGGATGGGGGGACCATTCCACCTTGGCGAGAAACACCCTTAGACCATTGGAGTCGCGAAATTGATCCAGCCATTATGGCGGGGGACGAGTGGGCGGGAAATGGACCTGAGGTGGACCCGGGAGCGCAGCGACTAAAACAACAGCAAGGGCACACCCGCACGGGGGAGATCTTTATGCACCCAACACATGACAGTAATTATGAATTAGAGAACGATACTTTTGTGGGCGTGCCACAGCGTTCAAGGGATGAATAGGCTGTGAACTTCAATTGTGTAAATTCCGACAGCGGGGCCTGTGCTCCCGCTGTCGTTGTATGTTACCCTTAAGGTGGGGGTTTGGACGATGAATTAAATTGAATTGAATTAAATTGCAATGAACATAGCCCAAAATTTCAGATGTGGGGGATTGGGTGAGGCTACCGGTGCAGGAGATACAGACGGTTGGTAGACGAAAGCTGTGGATTACGGTCAGTTTAGTCATTTTACTTTTGGTTCTAACTGGAGTTACCTGGGCGGTGTGGCCTAGAACGCAAAAGGTTCAAGTCGTCACTATATCTCGCCAAAATATCCAAAATCAGATATTTGCCTCCGGGGATGTGCGGCCCATGCAACGCCAGGTAGTGATGCCTAGCCAGCTAACCGCTCCAGTTGCATTTGTGCCAGTTCATGTAGGACAAACCGTTTTACCAGGACAACTGTTAGTGCAACTGCAGGCGGATGCACAGCAGGCGGCGGTCACTGCAGCTGGGGTGGCCGTTCGTGAGGCCCAACAAGTGCTGTGGGCCACTGAACAGCAGCAGCAGCAGGCCCCCGCTGGATTTCAAACACAGTTTACCGGAACTTTGTCCCAGGAAAAAACTTCGCTGGCCCAGGCCCAGGCCCAACAAACCGAGGCCCAAGCAGCTCTCACACAAACCCAGGTGCGAGCAACATTCGCAGGACTGGTAGTCCTCGCCAATGCCAGCGGTATCGCTACAGATGGAACGCCAGCACCGATTGTGGAAGTGGTCTCGCCACTGAGACAGGTGGTGGTAAATCTGTCTGAAATGGATGCTGTCCAGGTTCACCGAGGAATGTCTGCCACGTTGACCAGTGACGCTTTTCCCAATCAGACCTGGCAAGGACATATATCCTTTGTGGCACCGTACGCAGCCACAAGCAGTGGTGGAACTGGACAGGTCCGCGTGAATGTGTCGGTGCCACACACCTTCTCCGTCCCCTACGGATACCAAATGAATGTTCAAATTATCAGTGTGACCCATCGGCGGGTGCCTGTGATTCCTTATACCGCGTTGGTTCAGTCTGGAAGCCAGTATGCGGTATTTGTATACACCAACGGGCGCGTGATGGAGCGCACGGTGTCTTTAGGCATTACAACAAATACCCAGGTTGAGGTGACACGGGGTCTGGTTGCAGGAGACACTGTGGTCATGAACCCTCCTGCTGGGTTGACCAGTGGACAGGCGGTGAGATTAAATCATTGATGCTCGAGGTGTGTCATTTGGATAAAACTTATACTGTTGGCGACGGGGAAGCGACTGTCTTGCATGACATTAACTTGGGAGTTCTTGCCGGTGAATTTGTGTCCATCATGGGACCGTCGGGCAGCGGTAAGTCTACCCTGATGCACATCTTGGGTTGTCTGGATGTTCCCACAAAAGGTCAGTATCGGCTGCGTGGTCGGCCAGTGGAATCTTTGACACATTCGGAACTGGCTCGTATCCGCAATGAAGAGGTCGGTTTTGTGTTTCAAAACTTTCACTTGCTTCCGCGAATGACGGTTTTACGCAATGTGGAGTTGCCCATGGTGTACGCGGGGATTCCAGCAAATGATAGGCATCGGCGAGCCATCAAACTGTTGCAGCAGGTGGGGCTGGGAGATAGACTTCAACACCGACCTAATACGTTGTCTGGAGGGCAAAAACAACGGGTCGCCGTTGCCCGTGCCTTGGCCAACCACCCCTCTGTATTGCTCGCAGATGAACCCACGGGTTCCCTTGATACTAAAACGGGGGAAGAAATTATGGGGATGTTTCAGACACTGAACCAGGGGGGCGTGACAGTGGTGGTCATTACGCATGACGCTAAGGTGGCCGCCTTCGCCCAGCGCACTGTCCAGCTACTCGATGGCAAAATAGTTGGAGAGGAAGGCCTGCGATGAGTTTTGCAGAGATGTGGTTGGCCGCTGCGTCCTCTTTACGGGCCAATCTATTGCGAACCTTTTTAACCATGCTGGGAATTTGGATTGGCGTTGCCAGTATTATTATCATTGTGGCCATCGGGGAAGGGGGCCAAAGTGCGATTATTTCTACAATTTCTAGTGCCAAATTACAAAATACGGTGCAAATATTACCTAAGGAAATTGTAGAACCTGGGCTTCCACAGCCGGGACAGGTCTTGTCTTTTCAAACGGCTGATTTGCAACTCGCGCAACAATTCTCTGGGGTGGCTAACGTTTCTTATTCCTTATACGGACAGGCCAATGTGGTTTACGGCAGTCAGACCATCAACGCTTCCATTCAAGCTGGCCCGGCCTATCTCAACGACTTGGCACACTTCGACGTAATTTCCGGACATATGTTTACACCCACAGATGTACTGGCACACCGTCAAGTGGTCCTGGTCAGTCAATCTCTGGCAGGCCAACTGTTTGGCCCCAAACCACCGGTGGGCCAGGTTATTCTGGTGGGAGGATATCCTTTACAGGTGATTGGGGAAACGGTTTCTTCGCAATTTGACCTCATGTCTCGTTTTCTGGGTTCGAATTACTTGTATTTGCCGTCCACCACCTGTCGAGACCTGTTTCCATGGTGGGGAATTTCCGAAATGGATGTGCAGGTTTCCCCAGGGGCTTCGGTGGCACAGGTGTCCCAACGTCTGGTCACGGCGTTGAACATCCATGCCCATAACGCCGGGGCCTTCGCAGATGCCTCAGGCCTGTGGCTGGGGTTGGAACAAACCGTTCGCAAGGTCACCACCATCTTGACCTTGACGATTGGTTCGGTGGCAGGGATTGCCCTGTTGGTAGGGGGAATTGGGGTCATGAACATTATGTTGGTATCCGTGACTGAGCGGACCCAAGAAATCGGTATTCGCATGTCTCTTGGGGCTACACGGAGTGCAATTTTACTGCAGTTTTTGACAGAAGCTGTGATGATTACAACGGGTGGCGGTCTTTTGGGGGTGGTTTTGGGGG
>QXHL01000044.1 GCA_003584005.1 Alicyclobacillaceae bacterium I2511
GCCTTGATGTGGGCCGCCCCACCCACGGTTTTCCGCAGCAGTTCGACATCGGCTACCGTTGCGCCGGAAGACGCAAATCCAGTGGATGTCTTCACAAAATCCGCTCCCGCCAACACGCTGCACCAAGCCCCCAAGACCTTCTCGCGCGGGGTCAACAGCGCGGTTTCAAGAATTACCTTGAGCGTTCCCACGCCCGTTGCGGCCCGGACAGCCCGAATATCCCGCACCACCGATTCCAGGTCACTCGCTTTCAGCGCCCCAATGGAAAGAACCATGTCAATTTCGGTGGCCCCATGCTGGACAGCCCACTGTGCTTCATAAGCCTTCGCCTCTGTGGCAGTTGCTCCCAAGGGAAAACCCACCACACAGCAGACTCCCACGGTCGAGTTTTGCAGACAATCCCGGGCCAAGGGCGCAAAGCTGGAATTCACGCACACCGTAGCCACAGACCACCGGGCTGCTTCCGTACACAACTGCTCCACCTGGGCGGCTGTCGCATCCGCGTTTAACAACGTGTGGTCGATTTTGGCGGCCAACTCTGGCATCGACATTGTGGAAGTAGGGAGCGTATATTCTCCCGCGCATTGGGCCAACACCTGTTCCCCAACAGTGCCAAAGTGACGAATCAATTCTTGTTCAAGTTTCCCCATTTCGAATTCCAACCGAATCATCTCCTCACAGCAATTAGGAACAGCCATTGGGCTCCCTGGCCTTATATTCAAGATCGGCGCCGAATAATGTCAAAGCGAAAACGTTCAGAGACAAAATGGTCCTGTGAGAGCAGTAAAGCTTCCATGTCTTGGTTATAGTGGATTTGTCTTAATCGAAGCAGTGGGGCCCCCCGAGCCACAGCCAGACTTTCAGCCATCTCCCCAGTGGCCACCGTGACTTCAATCGTGCTGCGTGCCACCGTCACCCTCTGCCCCCATTGGTCTTCAAGATACTGAAACAAAGAATTGCCTAAGTCCGTTACGTTGTTGGGCATAAACTTGTCCGGAATCATGTCCACACAATACATCACTGGTTTCTCGTTTGCGGTCCGTACACGGCGAATTTCTCCAATGGTGGACAGGTTCCAGTGTTTAAAAATTTCCCGCTCCGCCGCAGACAGTGGCCTGCGCAACAACACTGTCCCACTTGTTCCGGCTTGATAGCCGTGTTTCTCAATCCACTGGGTGATGCTGATTAAAGTCTCCAGTCCCCCACTGATTTCTTCCTTTTTTCCAACAAAGGTGCCAACTCCCCGCTGACGTCGCAAAATTCCCCGGGTCACAAGGTAAGCAACCCCCTCCCGCAGCGTGGCTCGACTGACGTCAAAAAGGTCAGAAAGTTCATTCTCCGACGGTATCTTTTCACCGTAACTCCATTCTCCAGACTCAATTTTGGAACGGATGAATTCGACAACCTCCATGTACAGCAAAGGGCGGCTGTGACGTTCAGTCACCAAAATCACATCCCCATCATCTGATGTCTGACATCCTATAAGCTAATTCTCTCAATGTAACAAGAATCAGCCCATCTTGCAAGCGCTATCCTTTGCGGACCCGCTTGCGGACCCACTTGATTGACAATCTTAAACGTTTCACTACAATGCAAGTATGCACGGCAGGTGTGAAAGCACGCAAACCCCTGCCTATCTATTGAGGTGCCCACCATGGCCGTGAAATTTCTTGTTATTGGCGGTGCCAATGTTGATATTAAAGGTAGAATGTTTCAATCCACCGTATTTGGAACAAGTAACCCTGGGCAAGTATGGAAAACTGCCGGTGGGGTCGCTCGTAATATTGCAGAAGATTTAGCGGTTCTAGGAAACCGCGTCTGTTTGATTGCCGCCATCGGCCAGGATGACAACGGCGAATTTTTACTCCGAAAGCTTCGCCTAACAGGGATAGACGTGGAGCACATGCTCAAGTGTCCAACCCACCCGACCGGTGTCTATTTGGCCATGGTACGCAACACCGGAGAACTAGAACTGGCTGTATCCGACATGTCCGTGATGGAATGTCTGACCCCAGAGGTCCTCGTTGCTCGTGAAGCCGCATTTCGCGGCGTACGATTTGTTTTCTTAGATGCCAATCTCCCCGCACAAACGTTGGCCCTGGGGCTCCGAATGGCGAAAGCGAGGGAATTAATAACGGTAGTTGATCCCGTCTCAGCCGCAAAGTCTCTGCGACTTTTGCCCTGTCTTGCAGACTTAGATCTCATCACCCCGAACCGGGACGAATTGGCCGCAATGACCGGTATGACAGTGCAGCACATGGCCGATGTGGAGAGGGCCGCCCTTCATCTGCGCCACCAGGGAGTAAAGCGCGTGATTGTTACGTTGGGGGAGCAAGGCGTCTTTATGGCCACCGAAGCGGGAGAACGTCACCTTCCAGCAAAACGGGTGGACGTGGTGGATGTGACGGGTGCTGGCGATGCATTCACTGCGGGAATCCTCCACGGATGGCAAAGCGGCATGTCATTCCCGGATGCCGTACAACTTGGTCAAGAATTGGCAGCTCAAATTGTCCAGTCCACATTTTCAGTGCTGAATCGTGAAGGAGGTTGAATTGATGAATTTTAACCGCGATTACCTTACATATAGTGAAGAAGTTTTGCAAGCTATGTCGGAGCAGGCCCCAGTTGTAGCCTTGGAAACAACGATTGTAACACATGGCATGCCCTATCCACAAAACGTACAAACTGCCCTGTCGGTGGAACATATCATTCGCAACCATGGCGCCGTGCCAGCAACGATTTGCATCCGCAATCACAAGATCCAAATTGGTATGACTGAAAAAGAAATTGAGCAATTGGCACAGACCACAGACGTGATAAAAGCCAGCCGCAGAGACATTCCCATCGCCCTCGTTTCTGGTAAAACCGCCTCCACAACGGTAGCCGCCACCATGCTTGCAGCACGGATGGCAAATATCTCCGTCTTTGTCACCGGTGGCATTGGCGGCGTGCATCGGGGGGCAGAACAGACAATGGACATTTCTGCGGACTTGCAGGAATTGTCAAAGACCAACGTGATTGTGGTGTCTGCAGGAGCCAAGGCAATTTTGGATATCGAGTTGACCCTGGAAGTGCTGGAAACTCTGGGCGTTCCGGTCCTCGGTTACGGAACAGAACGTTTTCCGGCCTTCTATATCCGGGACAGCGGATTTGATGCCGCATTTCGCGTCGACACCCCAGAAGAGGTGGCTCGCATCGCTGACACCAAATGGTCGCTCGGCCTCGACGGCGGTATTCTCGTTGCTAACCCCATTCCTGAACATGCATCCCTGCAACCAGAAGACATCCAGCAGTCCATCGACGCCGCAATTGCACAATCCAAAGTGCACGGCATCACGGGTAAAAATGTCACCCCATACTTGCTGGCTGCCGTAGAACGCCTGACAGAAGGAAAATCACTACAAGCCAACATTGCACTCATTGAACACAATGCAAACGTGGGGGCGCAAATTGCTAAGGTATACCAGCAATATCGGCAGGGTTAAGGACCCCAGGGATTGAGAATTCCCGGCATAGGCTGGGTAATTTGCCCGGTCCAGTGCGGCCATTTCTACGTAAGCCACCGTTTTTTTACAGCTTCGTCACGCTTGGGCACACCTATTTACCCGTGATATAATGAAAAGAGATGAAGAGTCCTGTGCATCCCACAAGACAACGCTTGCAAGTAGGATGAAATGTTTTATAATCATGTGTATGATGTCGGACATCTGACAATGGATGTATACGGGATACTCCGTTAAGGTGTCTGTCCTTTTTGTCCACGCATGTGCAATCTTTGTTCCTGTTAACACGGGTCTAATTTACGATTGAAGTTGCCCTAATGTTGCAGACCCGCTACCATAGAACAAACATCCTCACATTTCCGTAGAGTTTTGGTCAGAATACCTTGAGTCTACAGAAGTTGGGGTGTTTTTCTATGTTTTGATGGAAGTTCAAGCGCACCCGGCAAACAAGCGGGAGACACAAAGCAGACTTAAACGGGAGGGTTAATTGGATGCAGATGAAAAAGTGGGGCACTGGAATGGGTATGATGTTGGCGTTGACAACCCTGGTTGCGGGATGTGGAGCCGCAGGACAGAGCGGGACGAATTCATCCTCCGGCACCAACAGTACTGGCGGTACCCACAGCAGTGTTAAAGTGGGGCTGGTCACAGATACTGGCGGATTGAATGACCACGGCTTTAATCATCTGTCTTACGTCGGGTTGCAAAAGGCAGAGCAGACACTGGGTGTTCAGGGTGCGGTGGTACAATCCAACTCCGCTTCGGACTATGTACCAAACCTGACCCGGTTTGCCCAGCAGGGAGACAATCTCGTGATTGCCGTAGGTTTCTTAATGCAACAAGCAGTGGAACAGGTGTCCAAGGAGTATCCAAATACGAAATTCTTGTTGATTGATGATGCTGTCACTGACCGCTCTAATGTGACGTCCGCCATCTTCAAAACAGAGCAGTGCGGTTACCTGGTAGGAGCGATGGCTGGTTTGATGCAGAAGGAGACCAGCATTAAGGGAATCAATGGAAAGAACGTACTGGGGGTCATTGGGGGCCAGTCCATACCACCGGTGAATACGTACATTGCTGGGTTCTACCAAGGTGCGGCAAAGACCGACCCTGGGGTTAAAATTGTCCTGAAATACACCAACAGCTTTACGGATCAGGCGTCTGGCCAACAAATGGCCCAGAACGAGATTTCTAACGGCGCCGACATTCTATTCCCGGTGGCGGGCGGATCCGGAATTGGCTCCATTGATGCCGCCAAGGCCGCTGGTATATACGCCATCGGCGTCGATGCCAACCAGAATTACTTGGCACCAAGCACGGTAATCACCAGCGCTATGAAGGGTGTGGATACCTCCACCTACGAGGTCATCAAACAAGTGGTCAACGGAACGTTCAAGAGTGGCATCCAGTATTTTGACCTGGCAAACGACGGCGTCAGCATTGCCCCCACCAACAGTGTCGTTCCCCAGTCGATTGTACAGCAGGTGGACAAATTGAAGCAGGAGATTCAGTCAGGCCAAATTACCGTATCACCGAATATACCCCAATAATAACTTTCCGGATGGAGCGAGCCATGGGAGATTTTCTTTCGGTCACAGAACTGACAAAGGCCTTTCCTGGCGTCTTGGCCAATGATCACATCAACCTCACCCTGCATCGGGGTGAGGTACATGCCATTCTTGGCGAAAACGGCGCTGGGAAGTCCACTCTAATGAAACTAATTTACGGGCTTTACGAACCGGACAGTGGCGAGATTTTGTTGGAAGGCAACCCGGTGCACTTCCACAGCCCACGGGATGCCATTCACGCAGGTATTGGGATGGTGCACCAACATTTCATGTTGATTCCCGCCCTCACCGTCGCAGACAACGTAGTTCTGGGAGATGAACCGGGTCACATTCGTTATGACCGCAAACAGGCGGAGGAAAAGGTGCGCAGCCTGTCCAATCAGTACAAGTTAACGGTGGATGCCACGGCCAAAGTGGGCGACCTTTCTGTCGGATTGCAGCAACGTGTGGAAATTCTGAAGGCTTTTTACCGAAAGGCTAAGTTGCTCATCCTGGATGAACCCACGGCACTGTTGACGCCGCAGGAGACGGAGGAATTATTTTCCATTATTCGTCATTTGCGAGATGAGGGAATCCCAATCCTTTTCATCAGCCACAAACTGGACGAGGTACGGGCCGTCGCAAACCGGGTGACAGTGATGCGTGCCGGAAAAACGGTGGCCACACTGTCGGTGGCGGGGACCACATCCCAACAGTTGGCGAATCTGATGGTGGGTCGAGATGTGGTTCTGCGCATTGAAAAACAGCCGCAGCAACGAGGGTCAGTGTTATTGGACATTCGCAACCTGGAAGTCCAAGACAAGGACAAGCATCCACGGGTTCGCGGTGTTTCCTTTCAGGTACACGCTGGCGAAGTTTTCGGTTTGGCGGGCATTGACGGCAACGGACAGTTTGAGTTAGTCGACGCCATCGCCGGACTGCTGAATGTTTTTAGGGGATCCGTGTGGTTTGACGGACAGAACATCACCCGCCTTTCCCCTGGTGCGAGAACTGCAACGGGGATTGCCTATGTTCCCCAAGATCGACAAGTCGAGGGTCTCGTGCTCAACTTTGACCTAGTGGAAAATTTGATGCTGAGGGATTTTCGCCGTCGTCCCTTCTCAAGAAACGGTTGGCTGTCGAGACAAGCCGCTGTGAAATACGCAAACGATTTAATCCAACGGTTTGACATTCGGCCTCCTGACGCGCTACGCAAGGCCGCTGACCTGTCCGGCGGAAATCAACAAAAGGTCATTCTGGCCCGGGAAGTTGCGCGGGACCCGAAGTTGCTCATTGTGGCGCAACCCACACGGGGATTGGATGTGGGGGCCATTGAGGGAATTCATCGCCAGTTGCTACATCTGCGCGACTTGGGCAAGGCCATCCTGCTGGTCTCTTTAGAATTAGATGAAATAATGAGTTTGTCAGACCGCATTGGCGTGATTCATAGCGGCGTCCTACAGGACATCGTAGATGCTAAGACGGTGACCCGTGAAAAAATCGGATTGTTGATGACAGGATCGCGATCAGACGAAGGGGCTCGCATTCTGTCATCCGACATCCAGGAGGTGAGGAAACCGTGACACCGGGTGTACGTTCTGTAGTGCGTGGGCTGGGTCTGCCCATCCTCGCCTCACTTTTTGCCATCGTAATTGGGGCCATCGTGGTAGCGGCGATTGGGTTTAATCCAATCACCGTGTACGGCTCTTTACTGTCTGGGGCTTTCGGAAACCTATTTAGCATCGGAGCTACCCTGTCCGGGGCGGTACCCTTAATTTTAATTGGATTGGGGATTGCCATCGCCTTCAAAGCTGGGGTATTCAATATTGGTGCAGAAGGCCAATATTGGGTGGGCGCAATCGCATCGGTTTGGGTGAGTTATCACTTCACTGGTCTGCCAGGCTGGTTGCACATCATCCTGGCCCTAGTGGCAGGAATGCTGGCGGGAGCGGTGTGGGGCGGTGTAATTCCAGGCCTCGCCAAGGCCTATGTGGGCGCCCACGAAGTCATCACCACAATGATGATGAGCTATATCGGAATTTTGCTGGCGCAATATATGATTGAGGAACCGAATGCACCGATGCGTCAACCTGGATACATTCCAGAATCGCCGATGATTCCTAACAATGTGCAGCTTCCATTTTTGCCGATGAAAGCCTTTGTCCAATCACAACTTTCGATTGGAATTTTTATTGCTTTAATTGCTGCGGTGGTGGTCTGGCTCTTGCTTCAGAAAACTACCTTCGGGTTCCAGATTCGGACGGTTGGCTATAATCAGCGTGCCGCCAAGTATGCCGGTGTTCACGTGGCTTGGTACACCATCCTCGCCCTCGGGATGTCAGGACTGTTTGCCGGTCTGGCGGGTGGGGTACAGATGCTTGGCGTGGCCCATCAGTTGAATGACAGTTTTGCTTCACAATATGGATACACGGCCATTGTTGTGGCGCTATTGGCTAGGAACAACCCGTTTGGCTGCATAATTGCTGGCATTTTTTTCGCTGCTCTGAGCACAGGGGGACAAACCATGCAACAATTCTCCGGTGTGCCAGCCAGTCTAACCGACGTTTTGACAGGGCTTGTCGTTTTCTTTGTTGCAGCAGAACAATTAATTCCTGAAATTCGCGCTTGGTTTCGTCGAAATAAGGACAGACGAAGGATTGCTGGCGTCCAAGAAGGAGGTAAAACAGCTTGAGTATACTCACAAATCCGCAATTATGGGCTGGTACATTGTCACTCGCCACACCGTTGGCCCTGCCGGCAATCGGAGGAACCTTTTCTGAGCGAACCGGTGTCGTAAACATTGCAATGGAAGGCATCATGTTGATTGGGGCGTTTTTTGCGGTTTCCTTCTCGTACTGGACGGGCAGTCCCTGGTTGGGACTGTTGGCCGCCATGGCAGCAGGGGCGCTAATTGCGTGGATATTTGCCTGGGCAGCCATTCGGCTGGCATCCAATCAGGTGGTTCTTGGCATGGCGGTCAACATCTTCGGCGCAGGCATCACAGCGTTTTTACTCAATACAATTTTTGGCTACAATGGAACGCCACCCAGTACCGCGTCCCTCCCCACCATTACGATTCCTGCCATTAAATCCATTCCCGTACTTGGATGGTTTTTTTATCAGCAAAATGTCCTAGTCTATCTCATGCTCGTGTTGGTTATGGCCTCACACTGGCTTCTGTTTCACACTCGCCTGGGGCTGAGAATGCGAGCCGTGGGAGAAAACCCTCTGGCTGCCGACACACTGGGACTAAATGTTTGGCGCTTGCGCTACACTGGCGTCATCATTGGCGGCGTCCTGTCCGCCATTGGTGGAGCGTACCTGTCCATCGGGATTCTCAACAGCTTTGATGTGAATATGACAGACGGACGCGGGTATATCGCCTTAGCGGCCATGATCTTCGGGAAATGGACTCCTTTTGGCTCCTTAGGAGCAGCTCTTCTGTTTGGTTTTGCCAGTTCTTTGAGCACCGCTCTGCAGGGGAATGCCATTCCCACCGATTTGATTGCCATGCTCCCCTATGCTTTAACGGTGTTGGCTCTGGCCGGCGTTATTGGTAAAAGCGTGGCCCCAGCAGCCGACGGAATTCCCTACAAATTAGATCGCTAATCAGGGGATTTGCGAATACACCTGGGGGTCGGGTGTGTGAATGTCTCTCTTCACACACCCGAAAATGGCACTGTACCTAAGGGAGTTTGCCCGCCGGCTTGGCGATTCTCGTTACAGACTGGCGAACATCCCTACCTTTCGACAGGTTGTAGCCGACAAAGGAAGTGACGCAGGACCTTCGGTTCATAGCTGAACTCCAGACCGCGAATGTTCTCTCTTCGCTGCCAAATGGCGCTGAGCGCATCCACCACGACATCCATATGCCGGTTAGTATAAACCCGACGGGGAATCGTCAGCCGCATAAACTCGGCATCGGCAACGCGTTGCTTGCCGGTTTGCGGATTGCGCCCCAATAAGAGCGAACCCACTTCCACAGCTCGAATCCCACCTTCCAAATACAGTTCCCCCACCAAAGCCTGGGCCGGAAATTGTTCTGGTGAAATATGGGGCAAGAACTTCTTCGCATCCACAAAAACTGCATGACCGCCCACCGGCCATTGAATGGGAACCCCCCGCTCGCGCAATTGATGGCCCAGGTACGCTACTTGGCCAATGCGGTTTTCCAGATAATCAGGGTCAATTCCGTCGTACAGCCCCGCCGCGAGCGCCTCCATATCCCGTCCGGACATCCCGCCATAGGTGATGAAGCCTTCAAACGGCACGCAGGTACTGCTGGCATTCTGAAATGTGGACTCGTCCCGGCGAATGCCAATCAATCCGCCCATATTGACGATGGCATCCTTTTTAGCGCTCATCGTGAACCCGTCCGCCATGGCAAACATCTCACGGACAATTTCCTTGATGGTCTTGTTTTGGTAACCCTGTTCCCTGGATTTGATGAACCAGGCGTTTTCTGCATAACGGGCCGCGTCAATCCATAAGGGCAGCCCATACTTGTCGGCAACTTGCCGTACTGCCCGCAGATTGGCCATGGAAACGGGTTGCCCCCCCGCTGAGTTACAGGTGGCCGTTACCAAAATGAATGCAATCTTGTCTCTCCCTTGATTGAGAATAAACGCTTCCATTCGCTCCGTGTCAAAGTTTCCTTTGAAGGGATGCTCCATTTGGGTATCAAAAGCTTCCTCAATGACAAAATTGATCGGAATCCCCCCGTTTAATTCAATGTGTGCCATGGTGGTGTCAAAGTGCATATTGCCCAGCACGTACTGGTCTTTTTTATGGATGAGATGGGGAAACAACACCTGCTCTGCTCCCCGCCCCTGGTGTGTGGGAATCACATAGTCGTAATCAAAAATGTCCTTGACCGCCTCTTTAATTCGGAAAAAGGACCGGCTCCCCGCATAGGATTCGTCCCCTACCATCATGGCAGCCCACTGGCGATCGCTCATGGCCCCGGTTCCACTGTCTGTCAACAAATCGATATACACATCCTCCGACTTGAGGAGGAATGGATTGTACCCGGCGGCCAGCAAAGCCCGCGCTCGTTCCTCCTTAGGGATGAGGTGAATAGATTCTACCATTTTAATTTTGTAAGGTTCAGCCGTTAGAGTCATTGGTTATCGTCTCCTTAATGGATCGTCCTGTGGTCTGCCTGTCCAGAGCCCATGGATTTCTTTTCGATGGAGTTCTTAATTTTGTAAGCAATATATAAAATTACCATCCAAATTAAGCCGATATACAAAGCCAACCGCATTTCTGGCATAATGGCCATCATCACCACCACTAAGGCTAAGAAGGCGAGGGAAACATACGAGGTCAGCGGAAATCCTGGCATCCGAAATTTTAGAACAGACACATCTTTTTGTTGACGAAACTTGACATGTGCAATCAAAATCATCACCCAGTTGATGATGAGTGCGGCAGTGGCCACAGAAACCAGGTAGAGAAATGCACTCTTAGGGGCCACATAGTTGATAAGCACGGTGAGAAATACCAATGCCGAGGAAAACAGAATACCAACAATTGGTGCACCTGGTTTACTGACATAAGCAAAAAATCGTGGAGCATTTCCCTGCTTAGCAAGTCCATAGAGCATTCGACCATTGCTGTACAAACCACTGTTGAAAGTAGACATTGCGGCAGTAATGACAACAATGTTGAGAATAAATGCCGCTGCTGGAATACCAACATTTGAAAAAATTTCAACAAACGGGCTCCCCGTGGTCCCAATCTTATTCCAGGGGTACAATGTGACAATTACCGCTAACGACCCAATGTAGAAAATTAGAATTCTCCACATGACCTGATTTACCGCTTTAGGAATAGACCGACTTGGATTATCAGCCTCACCTGCGGTAATTCCAATCAGTTCTGTTCCTCCAAAAGAAAACATTACAATGACGAGAGAGAACAGGAGTCCTGAAATTCCATTCGGGAAAAACCCTCCATGAATCCACAGATTACTGAACATAGGTGTACCTGTGGTGTGTCCAAACCCCATGAAAATTAAAACAATGCCCAGGACAATCATAGCAATAATGGCCACCACTTTAATCAAAGCAAACCAGAATTCAAACTCACCGAAAGCCTTCACATTCACCAGATTGACCAAGGTAATGAGAACCCAGAAAATGAACGCTGATATCCAAACAGGTAGTCCTGGCCACCAAAAGTGCATATAAGCTCCAACAGCTGTTAATTCTGCCATCCCAACAATAATATAGTTAAACCAGTAATTCCAACCTGCCAAAAATCCCGGAAAATCACCCCAGTAGCGATAAGCATAGTGACTGAACGATCCCGATACTGGTTCATCAACGGCCATCTCACCTAGAGCACGCATAATAAGAAAGATGACAATTCCGCCCAACAAATACGACACAATAATTCCTGGTCCCACCAATTTAATCGTAGTGGCAGATCCATAAAACAATCCTGTCCCAATCGCTCCACCCAGCGCAATCAATTGAATGTGACGGTTTTTCAGATTTCTGTGTAGTTCGTGTGTTGGCAACTCCGTATCCACAATTCTCCCCCCACGGGGTACGACATGCCCATAGTAAGATAAGCAATTTTCGTGCCAAACTGATAGCCCTTACAAGTGGAGTACAATTAATCCCCATTTTTTCTATACACATCCGCTGCGGAGCCCATGACACGAGTTATCCTCTGCAAAAAACATCACCACGTAGAATGACACCTCTAATAACCTCGATTATATTCCCTGTTTAGCGCAGTCTATATCCGACCACACCATAATAGTTGTCAATTTAATTGAACACTGGAACGATTTTTTGACGCTACCGGTTGCTGTGATCTGTCAGAACGGGTCGCACCGCAATCCAGGTGGTAAGCTCCCATCTTGTTCAATGAGGTAAGTGCAGCTCCATCTGGCAACATGTTTACTATTCCCTCCAATGTGTTTTCAAGCTGACGTACATTTCCAGGCCACCACGACTGTTGTATAAAATACCCACCCTACATCTCGCAAGTTTTCGCGCGAATGCAGAGTGGGATTGATGGAAATATTCGAATCTCCCTTTACACTAAATTACCCACAAATTTACCAATGTCCTGCAACAGAGCTTGTTTATAATCTCCCATCAACGTTAACCCTGCTTTTGATAACACACGAATATCATATTGCCCTTCATAGACAGGAGAGACTTCTTTATTTAATTTGAGCAGTGTGTAGACAGCCATCTGCGCAGAGCGAACCGAATATTCAACCGTAAATACACAGTCTTTAGGTATTTCGACAAATTGTCCGAGAAACGCCAGGTTACTGCAACCCTTCGGGACCACTTCGGGCCTATCCCCCTGCAATCTTGGTTGAAACTGGCTTGTAATATAGGGCATCATGCAAGGAATACACTGTGCAGATTCAAGAATGAGTGGTAATTCCTTCTCCAGTTTCAGGTGATGGCAGAGTTCAGTCAAAAGTTCTGCCCCTGTACAGTCAGACATCTTCTTCTTTACAAAATTCCCTTCACGATCTGGAAATAACCCATAGCCCCACAGTACTTGCACATCTTCTGGCTGACCTATAAAGTGAGGTTGATGGGAGAGTACCATGGACATTAGCCAATTTGAATCTTTGAAAGTAACCAATCCGCCAGTTCCATGTTCATTGCCTGTAAACTCTCTCACATAGTTGAAAAAAGTGGGATCTTTAAAAGTAACTGTGAACGACAACCACTTTGTTTCATCTATCTGCTCATCAAACACCGATGGATTCCCAAAGTCCGGATGCTTTTTTGCGATATTCTCCCAAAGAGTCCAACTACCCCCTTTCCTTCTGTCTAAGATAGCGGGTGTGTTCATGGAACCCAAGGTCGAACTTTCCGTCATTGACCCATTGGTAACAAAAACAAGGTCTTCTTTTGAAACGGTGATTTTTCCCGGCTGTTCATTTTGAATGTAGTGAATTGCCTTGACGACTTTTTCATCCCCTGTAATTTGAATGTCCAAATCTTGCACTCGGGTATTCATTTCAAACAAGACCCCTTGTGACTTAAGCCAGGTTAAGAGGGGTAAAATCATGGAGTCATACTGGTTATATGGAGAACGCAAGATGCCTTCCAACTTGTTCATTCCAGGGAGTAAGTGCATAAATCGAATCATATACCGTTTCATTTCTAAAACGCTATGCCAATTTTGAAAGGAAAACATAGTACGCCAGAAATACCAAAAATTAGTTTCAAAAAAGGTGGGTTCAAACCAATCCTGGACGCGTTTGTTCCCAATCGCCTCATCCGGGGTGAATACTAGCTGATTTAAAAGCATGATTTGTGGAACATTTAGCCCCAGTGATGAAAAATCAGCCGGTTCCCCATTTTGTATTAACCTGCATTTTGATGATGAAAAATGCTGTTCATTGAACAGGTGAATTTCATCCAGGACCGTTCTCAATGGGTCTGTAAGAGAAGGAATTGATCCAAAAAGGTCCCATGTACATTCATAATGGGCTTCCATTTCTCTGCCGCCGCGAATCACATACCCACTTTCCGGGGTTCCGAAGCCATCCATACTTCCCCCCGTGATGTTTAGTTCTTCAAATATATGAATATTCCCAGCCGGCATGTGCCCATCTCGAATGAGATATGCGGCCGCCGCAAAAGAGGCAATTCCCCCGCCCACGAGATAGGCGCGTCTATAATCCATGTCATGAGTTTTGGGTGTGTTGATTCTTTCATAGTTTACGGACACCTTTGCTGCCTCCTAATGTGTACTGATTCAGACACTCTCACCCTTTGTTAAGCCTATTATTGTATTGAAAACGAATAGTGTCTAATATATATTTTTATATAAATAGATATATCCCATTCTATTATAAGGAGAATATAGTCTATGGAACTTCTCCAACTAAAATACTTTCAAACCGTCGCAAAATACGAACATATTACACAGGCCGCAAAAGACTTGAATATTTCGCAACCCTCTCTCAGCATTACAATTTCAAGATTGGAGGAGGAATTAGGTGTCCCTCTGTTTTTGCGCAAAGGGAGAAATATTAAGTTGAATGAATTTGGCAAGTCATTTCTCCGTCGGGTCAATTCCGTATTTAATGAGTTGGAAGCATCAAAGCAAGAAATTCAACACTTGAAAGGCATTGAAAATAGTCGTGTGTCCCTGGCAACGACAAGCACCCGGTTTTTATCCGGGTTATTTAAAGAATTTTTTGCAGACTGCCCGACAGCAACCATTCACCAATATGTCGACTCTGCGCAAAAAATAGAAACTGCATTACGCGCTGGAGAAATTGACTATTGCATTACTTCACCTCTGATTACTGGGAAAGAAATTGAATGTGTTACCTTGCTAGAAGATGAAATTCTTTTAGTTGTCCCGCCAAATCACAGACATGCGAATCAGGGGAGTATTCGGCTGGCCGAAGTGGCGGACGACCCTTTTATCGACCTTGTCGAAAATTACAGCTTTAGGAAATTAACAGATAGCTTATGCAAACAGGCTGGATTTAAACCAAATATTTTATTTGAAGGGGACCCCCAATTTATGTTTGAGCTACTGCAATCAGGAATGGGCGTTGTGCTAATTCCCGAATCCATATGCAAAAGATATCAAGATATTCCCGTATCCTTATTGAAAATTAGCGAACCCATTGCTAAAATTGAGTTTGGTATTTCGTGGATGAAAAATAGATATTTTCCTGAATCTGCAAGCAGGTTCAGACAATTTGTGATTGACTATTATGGGGTTGGCGTAAGGTCCGAATAATAGATAGTATAAATAATCTGAACCATGAAAAATGTTACCCAGAGAACGCAATAAGGGATGTGTGATGGACGAATTAGAAAGGACGGTTCTTTATGAGAAGTCGCCCCCTCGCTCCATCTGCAGTGAGCCTATCAAGAATTCAAAACATCACGTTTAAGCTTCTTGCGGCACGCATCTTGCGCCAAGTAGCCTTTGGTTGCATGGCGGTCATCCTGCCCATCTATTGGCGCGAGGAAGGTTTGTCTGTTTCCATGATTGGTCTATTGTTTACGTTGGCGTTGCTCGGTTCTTCCACCCTTACAGTATTGCTGGGACGCTTTGTGGACCGAATCGGACGCCGCCGCCTGTTGTTGCTCGTCAGCGCCCTGTGGTTTCTGACGGCATTTCTCCTCCTTAGCCGTGCTCCCGCATGGCTCGCTGTCCTCGCCCTGCTTGGATCCGTCAGTCCAAGTGGCAAGGAGGTAGGTCCTTTCCTTGCGATTGAACAGGCAGCGCTCACACGTCTCTATGCAGGCCAATCCAGAGTGAACGCATATGCGTGGTTCAATCTTGTGGGATACACCTCCACCGCCTTAGGGGCACTGCTCGCCAGTGCAGTCGGCTTGGCCCATCCGGGATTGAGCGACATGAGTGCCTTTCATGGGGCCGTGATTGGGTATGCTGGGGTGGGTCTAGCCCTACTGCTCCTGTATGCGTCACTGCCAGCCAGTGTGGAGGCGACGCAGACTTCGCGCGACGAACAAAGAACTGACAATGTGTCCACCTCTGTGCAAGGCGTGCCGACGATTCCCACTTTGCCCTCTGTGTCACCGGCAAATTCCCATCTGCCAGAGCCTCGCATTCGTCGTCTTGTGTTCATCCTATCCAGCCTGTTTGCCATGGATGCACTTGGCGGCGGATTCATTGTGCAAGGACTTCTCGTTGCGTGGTTTCAGGAAAAATTTGGTTTTGATTTGGCCCAAATCGGCCTTATTTTCTTCGGTACGAATCTGTTGTCGGGTTTTTCGTCTCTGGTCGCCGCCCGGTTGGCCAAGTTTTTCGGCCTGCTAAACACTATGGTTTTCACACACCTGCCGTCGAACATTCTGCTGATTCTTGTGCCGCTTATGCCCACGCCGTGGCTTGCGGTGGTGGTTCTACTCGTACGCCACCTAATCTCACAGATGGACGTACCCACCCGCCAAGCCTACACAATGGCTATGGTCGGTCCAGAGGACCGCGCATACATGTCCGCATGGACTAACGGTGTGCGCAACTACGGTACCGCCATCGCGCCTTTCTTTTCAGGAGCGATGTTTGCGCTGTCCGCCACAGGACTGCCATTTTTCATTGCGGGCGGCCTAAAAAGCGCATACGACCTCATTCTCTATATCCTGTTTCGACACACCCCCTTGGACCATACCCATCAGCGCTGACGAGGACTCGCAACTTTCTGTGGATTATTCCAATTAGAGCGAAAGCAGGAATTCTGGCGAGGGAAGGAGAACTTCTGGCACAATGCCGTTAAATGTGGGTATAATGAACCACAGATAAATATAAAGACTGGTTCAACCTTGCGACAGTCAGGAGAATTACAAATGTCATTGCCTTCCAGTGACCAAAAAGAACACTACGTTCATGAAATGTTTAACGGAATTGCCCATAAGTACGATTTTATGAACAAACTAATGAGTTTCGGAATGGATCAGTCATGGCGTCGCTACGCCATTCGTCGAGCCCACATTTCATTGGGAATGCATGTGCTTGACGCCTGTTGTGGCACCGCTGATTTAACATTGGAAATTGCGAAATCAATGGGACAAACCGGCCAGGTAACGGGTCTCGACTTTTCGGAACAAATGCTGGCAGTTGGCCAACAAAAAGTGCAAAAATCCGACCATCGTACACAGGTCCATTTACTACAAGGCAACGTCATGGAACTGCCCTTTGCGGATAACACCTTTGACGCGATTACCGTAGGTTGGGGATTGCGAAATGTTCCCGACATAGATAAGACGTTACAGGAAATGCTGCGGGTGCTCAAACCAGGAGGCTGGGTTGTATCGTTAGACATGGCAAAACCAACCCTGCCCGTATTCAAGCAATTGTATTGGTTGTACTTTAATTGGCTGGTACCTCTTCTGGGAAAAATTACGGCAAAACGGAAAAGTGCCTATCAGTACTTACACGACTCTGCGCGTGCCTTTGACACACAACAACAGTTAACCGAACGGTTTGCTAAAAATGGTTTTACAAACACAAGTTTTCACAACTTAATGGGCGGCGTCGTGGCTGTTGTGGAAGGTCAAAAGGTAGCCGAGAATAATGGATTTCATCAGTTTATTTTCCTTTGATATCCTCCCCACGGATAAACCTGGGGGATTCCAACTATCGCTAGTTGGCTTTCCTGCTTCGTTGAAGCTTGCCTAGACGCGAGGATTGCTTGCGCCCTGGTCTTACGGCCTCTCCACAGGCTAACACCGCTAATCCAGCGGCTAAGATGTTCTGTGCGGCATTGATGTCACGATCATGCGTTTCTCCACATTCAGGACACGTCCACTTGCGAATGTGAAGTGACATCTTTGGCATGATGTGACCACAATCGTAGCAACGCTTACTGGAGGGGTAGAACTTGTCGATCTTAACAACCGTTCTCCCGTACCACGTTGCTTTGTATTCGAGTTGCCTGACAAGTTCCCCCCAGCCCACATCGGCAATGGACTTTGCCAGGTGATGATTTTGAATCCTGTTCTTGACCTGCAAACTCTCCAAACTGATGACTTGGTTCTCGCGAATCAGTCTGGTAGTGAGCTTGTGCAAGAAGTCTTGACGGCGGTCTGCAATCTTGGCGTGAATCTTCGCGACTTTCACTCTTACCTTGTCGCAATTCTTGTTGCAAAGCCACACTAGACACTTCGTTGAGCCAGACCGTTTCCGGTTGTTGCTTTAGTATCGTCAGCTTGGCAGATAGATCCTTGTAATAGAGGCGTTTGCCCTCGTTGTAGTAGGCGTCTGTTTTCGCCTTCAATGCCCAGTTGTAGACATAGCGAACACACCCGAAGGTTCGGGAGAGCAATTGCGCTTGTTCTGCTGTCGGGTAGAAACGAAACCGATACGCCTTAGAAGTTTTCATAGTTACATTATAGCAGAAGGTGTGTAAACAGAAAAGATTCGCCTATCGGCGAGCGCCTTAGTTCCCTATTGCTGAAGCAAAGGGTTTTACCGCGCATTTGATAAGTCAATAAAAATTTATCGCACCGGTGCCTGTAAGAATATTGACCACCCCATCGGGTAGCCCAGCTTACATTAGGAGTTCCCGTTACAGAAAACTTACCCAAACTTACTCAGGCTCGTTTTCTACTTATTGTTCGCTCTCCGCTTTCGGAACCAAGGTATCCTACGCTGGAGTCTGGCCGTTAACGGTGGCGAACGACTAACTAAGCTCATCCGCTTCACAACCGGCACCAAGGGTTGCCCCTGCGATTTCGGCATTCCTGCGATCCAGTATCCGCTTGATCTGAAGCTTGTTCATCCAAGGTTTTAATTCTGGATCGTAGAAGCGTTTCAAAATCACCTTTGCTGCATTGCCACCTGCTGTATCGACCGTGCCACAATTCAGGCACCTGAAACGATCTCCTGCGCGGTTATCTTTTGCCGTGAACCCGCAGTTCGAACATTCCTGACTCGTATACGCCGATGCAACCGCTTCTAGGCGAGAACCTCCCGCCTCTGCTTTAAAAGATGCACGTTCGTTGAGAACGCTGCGCATCCACAAGGATACTTTGCGCGACATTTTCTTACCTTTCGCCTTGCCACGCATGTGATTTAAATTTTCTACAATAACACGTTTTGGTTGCTGTGCCAATACTTCATTCAGTGCTTGATTGATCTCGTTCGCAAATGCTGTTCTGGCTTTTGTTCGTTGTGTGGTTTGTTTCTTTTGGCCCAAGTTGTGTTTGCGCACTTTACGCAAATGAGCGTTTCGTTCCTCTTCCGTAGCAAATTTCTTGTTCTTCACCGTATCGCGAATCTGATTGCGTTTCTTGCCTTTATCGTCGGATACACGTGCATCTACGTTCGCAAGGATACGCCCAAAGTCGGTGCCATAGCGCCGATTATTCTGATCCGTGTAAACTTCCGTGGTGCCCGCATCCAACGCGATATCGTTCATGCGATACGCTGTTTTCTTTACCTTTACTTTCGCCGTGGTATGAATCTCAAAATGATCATCAGCGTACACCAGTCGAATGTTTCCTTGAACACTCACATGGCCGAGAAGCGGCAGGATCGCGCGTTTGCCACGTTCCAAACTACTGATGCTGATATATTGCTTGCCGCTTTCGACGAATACGCGATAACTGGTATCATCCAATAGAACACTACGATGCTGATGGACTCGTGGCGCACGCCGCAGTGAATTTCGCAATATCGGGTCAGCCGCCGCCTTGTCCTCATCATTATCAATCGCCTCTTTCATTCGTTCAATCAGTTTTTTGTTTTTGTGGCTACGTGTACCGTAGAGTCTTGCAGAAAACACGGTGATGATTTCTAATACGTCTTGTGTCAATTCGTCTTCATAACTGGCGCCTTCGGACTTATTCACAATCACCACTTCGGTTTGAAACTCTTCGCAAATTGCAAAGACGAGTTCCGCACCAAATCGTAATAGCCGATCTTTGTGCGTAATAACTGATCGTTCTACGTCATTTCGCATGATCCGTTGTAAAAGTGCTTTTAATCCTCTTTTTGTGGTAATTGAGCCCCGATCCCAAATCGCGAATCACTTCATGTGTCCAACCATTTGTGTTAACTCTTCGGAACGATACCGACGATGGCCGCCCGGTGTTCGTTCTGGTTTGATACGTCCCTCCTCTTCCCAACGGCGCATTGTGCTTTTTGATACACCCAATAGTTTCGCGGCTTCTTCTAGACTTAATAACATACCTAAAGCATATCATAAAACATGTTTTAGTAAATAAAATGTAGTATTCTAGTTGCTGATAACAACCCATTCTGAGTGCAGATAAGCAGGTCTGTTCTGCTGGCTTCCACACATAGGGGTAAGGGTAGGGTGCAGCCGCCCACCCTTATTTGTCCGCCCTCTCCCGCCAATCACGAGGAGAGTTTCTGCGTCTCCACGGCTTTGGCGAGCAGCGACGCGTAGTACTGTGCACCCGTGGGATCTAGATGAACTCCGTCCGGATAAAAATACGAGCCCTTCCCAGCACTCGCGTCATACCAGTTGACCAGAGTGACCTTGGGGAAAATGGCAGCCACCTGGGCTAAGGTTTGGTTCACCGTGTCTTGCCAGGGCCGCGGCATTCGCGTATTCACCAGAACAATCTGTTGGACAGAGCCCAAAGATTGTAGCAAGGAGACCATTTGTTGCTCGGTGAACGGGCCGTTGGTTCCCAGCTCAATGATGACCCGGTTACCGAGCAGTCCTTTTGCCTTGAGCTGTGTAACAACCGCTTGGGCTTGCACCACTTGGCGACCAATATGTGCATCCACCACAATCCCGGGTAACAGTTTTTTCAGGTAGGGTGCTGCGTCAATCATCACCGAGTCGCCAATGGCGGTAACCCCCTGCCCGGACTCAGAAATAACGGCGGCCGGCACCGAACTGGGGGGATTGCTAGACGGTGCCACACCAGTCCCGTGAGGGGTGCCGGATCCAAGTACAGTGGGAGATGGGGAAGATTGCAACGGTGCCGGATGATTCAAGAATAGGCCGCTTTTCACGTCCCCATTGCCACCAGTCGTGGTCTTTTTCGGTACATCTGCAGCCACTTGTGTGGATCCCAGACTTGCAACTGCAGCAGCATCGCTGAAACCCTTGGCTTGCACTAACCCGGACAACCCAATGCCTGCCACAATCAGCGCCAGCAATCCACCGCCTGAAATCAACAATTGCGAGACACGAGTTGTAAACTTGCGCCGCCTCTGTGAAAACTGCGGATTCATGTAGCGAGACAGGGCTCCGTGGCGAATCGGATCCTCTACATATCGCCAGGAAAGTGCTGCCAGGGCGATACTGGCAGCCACTTGCAAGGCCGCTCGGGTGCCGTTGAAGCTCTCCACATCCATGATTGGGGTGGTGAGGACAATGACAGGGTAGTGCCAAAGATAAATTCCATAGGAGCGCATGCCCAGCCATTTCAACGGTTTGCACCCCAAAACCTTGCCCACGTCACTGGCAGGGTGTGCTAGCGAAGCCACGGCCAGAGCCGCAGCCACCGACAACAGCACCATGCCCCCCCGATACAGGGAGGTCTGGTACTGATTGGTCCCCCCAATCAGAAGCAAGATGGCCGTAACCCCCGCGAACCCCACCACATCCAGAGTCCATCGCATGCTCCAGGTCACGTGGGAAGTTAATTTGCGACTCGGCCACACGATGGCCAAAGCCGCCCCGATGAGCAAGGAGAAGGCCCGAGTGTCTGTCCCATAGTATACCCGGTTAGGGTCCCCACCAGGTTGATATAGCAGTGCCATCGCTAGTGCGGAAGCTGTGGCTAAAACGAGCGTCCAGGCCAGTAAGGGCCCCTTTCGTGAACTTCGGCGTAGAAAAAAGGTTAATCCCAGGGGCCAAAATAAATAAAACTGTTCCTCCACAGCCAAGGACCACAAGTGGCCAAGAGGGGAGGGCGGACCGAAACGGGCAAAGTAGGAGACATGGTGAAAAATGTACCACCAGTTGCTAACGTAAAAAAACGCGGCTAAGACATCTCCTCGAAGCGAAGACAACAGAGAGGGAGACCACAGAGTTGCCCAGACGACGACTCCCACCAGCATTACCCATAGGGCTGGTAGCAACCGACGTGCCCGCCGCAACCAAAAATCTTTTAGATTCAATCGCTGATGCCGCTCCCATTGGGCGAGCAGAAGGTCCGTAATCAAATAGCCGGACAAAACAAAAAACACACCAACGCCCAATAACCCTCCAGGTGCCCAGGAGACGTGGAGATGATAGGCGATGACCGCCAGCACCGCCAATGCCCGCAAGCCATCCAGTCCCGGCATATATCGTCCATTTCCCTTGACAGGTTCAGGCATGATTTCGCCTCCTATGTAGCTTGTCGTCATGCCAAGATTTTGTACCTGCCTGCCACGTAATGGTAATCATATGCTTAAAAGGTACACGCCGGATGAAGTTGCGCCACGAATTCGTCTGCACAATTAAAAACACCTTATTGCCCTGCTTTCTATAGGTGGGTGCCTAACATGGAGTCGGAATTCCCCTCACATGACTTGGGTCACACCTGACCCATCTTGATATCCTCCCCACGGATAAATATGGAGAATTCCAACTATCGCTAGTTGGCTTTCCTGCTTCGTTGAAGCTTGCCTTCTCGTTGGCTTTTCAGCTTTCGAGCGGGTCTTACGGCCTCTCCACAGGCTAACACCGCTAATCCAGCGGCTAAGATGTT
>QXHL01000045.1 GCA_003584005.1 Alicyclobacillaceae bacterium I2511
AAGTAGTTCTTGATTCTTCCATGGTCGTTCATACGGCGTGCCATCCTTGCGGTGAACTTCTTTCTTCGCATCCAATATTGCTAAATGACCGACGAAAAACTCCATGTAAAACGCAATCGTCTGGTTATATAAGGTTTGTGTCGTCAAGATGGCTTGCCGTTTGACGGCGTGGAGTTCTTTATGAATGCCAATCTTCACTGTTTTCATCACCATTGTCACATGTCACACCCCCTTCCATCTCGTTGATGAGCTGTTTTGTCTTTTGCCGAAACGCTTGTGAACGTTTCCCAATATAAGCGTCGATTTGTAGGTGAGCGTGTTTCTTGAATTCTTCCTTCTTTCTGCCACCTGCGAATGGTTTGGGGTGTGACACCGAGTAGTTTAGCCACCTTACCAACAGGTAAAAACTCTTCGGTTTCCATAATCATATTATACAATATTCAATAGAAATTATATATGTTGTTTTAACCTCGTCAATGCGCGCTTCCATATCTTCCACAGAGTCAAACACCACCGCGCGGCCAGTGTGCGTCAGCAACTGTGGGGCAGCGGCCTTGGGCTTGATGACGGCCCCATTGGGAGCCAGATTTCCTGTCAGTATGGCAATCCCTCCGTTTTCTGCCAACGGATGGCTGCGCACCGCAATAATCTCCCGGTATTTCTCGTGTTGCGGCCGATGGAACCCTGCCAAGTTTTCCCCCACCGTATGTTGGGTCACGGTGATACAATCCCGATGGAGCAGGTCTTCCAATTCCTTCATCACCGCAGGCACCCCACCCGCTTTGGCGAAGTCCTCCATCTGAAAACGGCCGGCGGGGCGCAAATTTGCCAGAAACGGTGTTTCCCGGCCCAGTTCGTCAAACAAGGACAGGGGCAGGTCAATCCCCAATCGTCCGGCAATGGCCACAAGGTGAATCACCGCATTGGTGGAACCCCCCACCGCCTGCAGTACTCGGATGGCATTCACGAAAGCCTCGTAGGTCAGGATTTGAGAAGGCCGCAATCCTGCTTGCACCAGGGACACAATCTGGCGACCCGTTTCCTCCGCCAGCCGCAACCTGCGGTTGTCCGGTGCGGGCAACGCCGCTGCCCCGGGCAACATCATGCCCATGGCCTCTGCAACCGTTGCCATTGTGCTGGCGCTGCCCATCACCATGCAGTGCCCGGCACTGGCTGCCAGGGCCTGATTGATTTCTTCCAGTTCCTGCACATCCACCCGACCCGCCCGGTACTCCTGCCAGTAAAAACGACAATCGGTGCAGGCGCCCAGGGTGCGCCCTTCATATTCGCCGTTGAGCATAGGCCCACCTGTGAGCAGAATAGACGGGATGTCCGCACTGGCCGCCCCCATCAACTGTGCCGGTGTTGTCTTATCACACCCGCCCACCAAAACCACACCGTCCAGGGGCTGCGCCCGAATCATCTCTTCGGTGTCCAGAGCCGCCAAGTTGCGATAGAGCATGGCCGTGGGACTGGTGAACACTTCCCCCAGGGAGATGGTGGGAAATTCCAGTGGAATTCCTCCTGTCATTAGGACTCCCCGCTTGACCGCCTCCACCAGAGGAGGAAAGTGCGTGTGACAGCGGTTCACCTCGCTGTAAGTGTTGCAAATGCCAATGACCGGCTTACGAAAATCTATATCGTCAAATCCCAGGTGACGGGCGAAAGCGCGCCTGAGAAACACGCTGAATTCGGGATCGCCATAAGAAGTCGCATTGTCATTCCAGCCACTCACACAGTTATCCCCCTCTTAAAAAGGTTTCCCAGCGGTAACCCCGCCGTCCACCACCAGTCCGCTGCCCAGAACATACTTGGATTCGTCTGAAGCCAAGTACAGGGCTGCGTACGCTACGTCCTCCGGTGTGCCCAGTTCACCGCCCAGTTGCCGTTGCTTCAATTGGGCGAGGGCCGCACTGGGGTCGTCATAGGAATGTTGTAGGTAGTCCTCTACAAAGGGGGTAAGGATAGTTCCAGGTAGAAGAGCATTGACACGGATGCCATAGGGCGCATAGTCAACTTGCATTGACTTCGTCATGGACAGCACGGCCCCCTTGGTAGCCGCGTAGGCCGCTCGACGCAACAGCCCAGACTCCGCGATACACGAGGACATGTTAATAATTACTCCCCGATGTTGCTTCATCATCACAGGAATGAAGGCTTTGGATACCAAGTAAACTCCCGTCAAATTCACGGCCAGCACCCTATCCCACAACTCGCGAGATACCTCATGGAGCACACCCACGGCGCTGATTCCCGCGTTGTTAAATAACACATCCACGTGTTTGTGCTTTTCCAATACCTGTTGTTTCCATGTGGCCACCGAATCTTCATCGGTCACATCCACCTGCTGCCAGGCCGCCTGCCCATTGGCACTTTGGATCGCTTCCGCCGTGCGTTGGGCCGAATCTTTGTCCACATCTCCAATTTCCACAAAGGCGCCTTCCATGGCAAACACCTTAGCAGCAGCTGCCCCGATGCCTTTACCGGCACCCGTGATTAAACAAACCCTGTCCTGCAATCGCATTCGTTTGACTCTCCTTTCAATGGACCCTCAGCGATTCCACTCAATCCATAAACGACCGTCGATTCCCTCTGTAAATGAAACTAAGCCTCTATTCCAGAAGCCTTTATTCCAGAAGCCTTTATTCCAAAAGTAAGCAAATTTTGTGCCATATTGGTTCCCACTTCAGAAGTAACATCCAGAATTCAGGCAATCGGCAACCCTATCATTTCTTGCTGCAATCGCTGTCCGCATATTTTTCACTTCACTCTAATAAATTTCACTTCACTCTGATAAATTTCATTTCAATCCGATCCATTTACACTCAAATTGCAACACACGGGTTTCATCCTGCAACACGGCAAGACTCGCTAGAATCCTGGGACTGGTTCACAACCCTTGGCATGGAATTTGCTTGAATTTCTATTCAGGCGACAGTCCCCTTTCGAAAAGGGCTGTCCGTCGACCATTGAAGGGGGGACGGTTCGCAGTCCAACGCACAGACCCAACGGGATCTCCCTGCCGAGTGCCGGAGTTCTTGACACTCCTGACAGGGCAAGCCCGTTTCCTGACGACACGAATAGGGGCGCGTTTGGGCATGTGAGCACACACCGTGAATATTCTCGGCTATCCCCGGACAGACGGACGGATTGGCATACGTAACCATGTGCTCGTTCTCCCTGTGTCCTATGAAATGAACCAGGTGGCCAGTCAAATTGCCCGAACAGTTCCGGGCACCGTCACGTTTCGCAATCAACACGGTCTCAACCAAACTGGCGCGGACCTCGCCCAAACCCTACGCGTGTACATGGGGTTTGCCAGCCACCCCAACGTCTATGGTGTGGTTTTGCTAGGATGGGGACATGAACCTTTTGACCTCACTGAACTGGCGGACGCCGCAGCCGCCGCAGGCAAATCAGTGGACTACATTACCCTGGAGCAGGTGGGCGGCATGCGCCCCGCTATTGAACGCGGTCAGCACCGTGTAGAGCAATTTCTGACAGACCGGAACCGGGTGCAGCGGGAATCTGTGCCCTTATCCTCCATCCTCCTCGGCACCGAATGTGGCGGCTCTGATGCCTGTTCTGGAATTTCCGCCAACCCTGCCCTGGGCGAGGTCAGCGACAAGGTAGTGGCTGCTGGGGGCACCTCGATTCTTTCCGAAACCACCGAACTGATTGGCGCCGAACACCTGCTTGCCCAACGCGCTGTCACACCGGAAATTGGCGCACAAATTTTGTACATTGTCCGCAGAATTGAAGAAAACTCCATGCGCATGGGGGTCGACCTGCGCGGAGCCCAACCCGCACCTGGGAACATTGAGGGGGGCATCACCACCATTGAAGAGAAGAGCCTGGGTTGCATTCACAAAGCTGGCCACTCCCCCATTGTAGAGGTGATTGAATACGCACAACGCCCCACCATGTCCGGGCTCGTCCTCATGGATACCCCTGGACACGACATTGAACAACTGACCGGCATGGTGGCTGGAGGGTCCCAAATTGTCATCTTTACCACAGGTCGGGGGACGCCCACCGGATCGTCCATTGTTCCCGTCCTCAAGGTGTCCACGAATTCCTTCACCTACGAACGAATGCGAGATAACATCGACTTTAACGCCGGTACTGTCATTGACGGCACCGAAACCGTTCCAGAGGCAGGGGAGCGCCTGTTTCAACACATGCTGGATGTACTCAACGGCCAACAAACTCAAGCGGAAAAATTGGGTCATCAGGAATTTGGCATTTACCGCATCGGTCAGAGTTTCTGACGGAGGACCCAACCGATACACGGGCAAAAGCCACAACGTCCAGCAGAAACCGTATTCCAAGTGAGAGAAGGTAAAAGAGATGGAAAGTTCCCATCGCCGGTGGATCATTATGGATACGGCGGATGACGTGGCCACGGCCCTGATGAACTTGTCGGCTGGCACGGGGGTGGAGGATTTAGACAGGCAGGTGCACGTCCAGTTAAGGAAAGACATTCCCTTTGGCCACAAGTTTGCAATTCGAGCTATCCCTAAGGGCGGCAGGGTCCACAAGTACGGCCAGGTCATCGGTTCAGCCATTTCCGACATTGAACCTGGCGACCACGTCCATGTTCACAATGTGGAGAGCCTGAGAGGTCGCGGCGATTTGCCCAATCCGCAGACCCCCCCAAGTTCCACCCAAGAGGAGGCGGCCTCTCAATGAGCCTGACGGCATTCCAGCGCAAAGATGGCCGCGTGGGTATCCGCAATCACCTGTTTACGATGCCTGCGGTGGTCTGTGCAAACCAAGTGGCCCTGGATGAGGTTCAAAAGCATCCGCAACTCAAATTTATTGAGCACCAGCACGGGTGTGCTCAGATTGGTGCAGACTTGGAACAGACCCGGCAGGTGATGACGTCTTTGGCACTACACCCAAACGCCTATGCCACGATGATTGTCGGTCTGGGGTGTGAAGGGGTGATTGCAAAAAATTTGTACGAAGGGGCCAAATCACAATCCCAGCAAAACTTAGATTTAGTGATTATTCAAGATGCAGGGGGGACTTTGGGAGCAGAAAACCAGGTAGAACAGTGGATTGCAAAGCGTGAAACAGAAATGGCCCCGTTACAACGGGTCCCCATCCAATGGTCCAATTTGGTGGTCGGTGTGATGGTAGATCCAGACCTACTCGATTCACCCTTAATGCAACTTTGCATTCAGTCTTTGCGAGAGACCGGTGCACACTTGGGGATACCGGCAGACCAGCGAGCATTGATTGCAGGGGAGATAACAACCGTGCCGACGGTTCATTATGGCCACACCGCACCAGATCCGTTATGGTTGATGCAACCGGGTTCCAATGAATTGGAGACGGCCACAGGCTTAACGGCCGCTGGGGTCCACCTGTTGCTGCATCTGACCGCACACCCCCACGCCTTTGGCAGTCCGCTGTCCCCGACGGTGCGCTGGTGTGTGGATGAACGAACCTATCGAAAGTTCTACGGCGACTTCGACGGCCAGTTACAGGACCAACTGGATGTACCCAGATTGATGGAGCAGTTGGTCCGCATCGCCAACGGCCAGAGTTCTGTGGCAGAAACTTATTCTATGGACGACTTTGCCTTATATCGAATTGGACCCACGGTGTAATTGCGTACAAAGTGAGAACCGCTGCAAGATGAACCACAGTCCCCTGAAGGAGGCAATCAATGAATGCTGGAATCAAAGAATTGGATTGGTGGAGAATGGGTTTCCCCGAGGGGCGCTTCGCTAGCCGTGTACAGTCCCTCAAATTCACTGGAACAGGTGGGACTGTTGCACTTGTCCGACGCCACGGACATGCTGCAGGCGGGTGAAGCAGCCCGCACAGTCTTGCCCAGGTGGGCAGATACCCTTCTGCCCATGCGGGGAGAGATTTTATTTAAGGCGGCAAATTTGTTGGAACAACAGGTGGAAGAGGTCGCTCGGGTGGCCAGCCTGGAGATGGGCAAGCCGATTTCCGAAATGAAGGGCGAGGTCCTGCGGGGGGTAAGTCTGCTGCGTTACTACGCGGCAGAAGGGGTGCGGTCCATCGGCTCGGTGATTCCCCACAGCCAGGACAAGGTGCTACAGTACACGAAGCGCGTGCCCTTGGGGGTGGTGGGGGTGATTACGCCCTGGAACTTCCCAGTGGCCATTCCTGTCTGGAAAATTGCTCCGGCCCTGATTTGCGGCAATACGGTGGTGTGGAAACCCGCAGAGATTGCTTCCCTGACCGCCACCCGACTGGTGCAAGTCTTTGCGGCGGCGGGACTGCCCGGCGGCGTGCTCAACTTAGTGGTGGGCAAGGGCTCAAAAATCGGCAACACCCTGCTGGAAGAGGTGCCACTGGATGCCGTTAGTTTCACCGGATCTACTGGAACGGGCATGGGGGTGGCCGCCGCTGCGGCGAAGCGGAACATCAAATATCAGACGGAGATGGGCGGCAAGAACGCGGCGGTGATTCTGGGCGATGCCGACTTGGCGGTAGCAGTGCCTGCGGTCTTGAGTGGTGCTTTTCGTTCGGCGGGTCAAAAGTGTACGGCCACCAGCCGGGTGATTGTAGAACGCTCGATTTACGAGGCATTCAGTGCGGCAATGAAGGCGGGAATCGACCAGATGTACGTGGGCACGGCCCTCGACCCCCAGTCCTACCTGGGGCCGGTGGCGTCAGCGGATCAACAGGAGAAGGTGCTGTCCTATGTGTCGCTGGCCCAGTCTGCGGAAAGGGTGGCAGAAGGGCAAACTGAGGTGGATCCGGCCAGTGGCCACTACGTGATGCCCTTGATTGTCACCGGCGTGGGGGTGGATTCCCCACTGGTGCAGGAAGAAATTTTTGGCCCGGTGGCCACCCTGTTGCCAGCCGCCGATTTTGACGAGGCGGTGGCCCTGTGCAATCGGACGGTGTACGGCCTGAGTGCCGCAGTCTTCACCCGGGATTTGCAAAAGGGCTTTCGCTTCCTGGACCAGGCCGAGGCGGGCATGGTGCGGATTAACCAAGAGACGGCGGGTGTCGAATACCAAGCCCCCTTTGGCGGCATGAAGAGTTCCAGTTCTCATTCCCGGGAACAAGGGCAGGCAGCTCTGGACTTTTACAGCCAGACGAAGACCTGTGCGCTCTATTACGGTTGACGATGGCACCGAGGACCCGTGAGCCATGAAATGGTAGACAGGAGGTGACGGAAAGGGTGAAAACCGTTCGGTATCAAAACCCGGAAACCCGTCAGGTGCACTTGGGTCTGGTGGTGGCGGGAAACGTGTACAGCATCACGCGGCAGGTGCCCGAATGGACAGACCCTGTGCCCATGTGGCACGCCCTGCGGGCGTTGGGTCTGGCAGTGGAGGTGGCCGCTGAAAAGCTGTGCCAGGGTCCCAGGATTCCCTGGACAGAACTGGAACACTCCGGGTTACTGCTGCCGCCCGTGGCCAGCCAAGAGGTGTGGGCGGCGGGAGTGACTTATGAACGCAGCCGAGATGCTCGCAACGCCGAGACAAAATTGCAGGACAGTGTGTATGACCGCGTCTATGCGGCACAACGACCGGAACTGTTTTTCAAGGCGACAGGTGTGCGTGTGGTAGCAACGGGACAAAGCCTGGGGCTGCGATCCGACTCCCAGTGGATGGTCCCAGAACCAGAGTTGACCCTGGTGATTTCTGCAGCCGGTGATATTCTGGGCTGGACGGTGGGCAATGATTTGAGTTCACGGGACATTGAAGGAGAAAATCCATTGTATTTACCCCAGGCCAAGATGTTCGCAGGCAGTTGCGCTTTAGGTCCAGTGTTGCTGTGGAACACGGGTGCGGAGAATCCCCTGGAGTGGACGATGGACCTGGTGATTCGAAGAAACAGCCAGGTAGCATTTCAAGGGACAGTGGCGTTAACACAGTTCCGGCGCAGCTTTGGAGAACTGGTGGCCTACCTCCGCCGAGACAACCCAGTGGCGGACGGCACGGCGCTGATGACGGGGACAGGCATTGTGCCGCCAGACGACTTCACCCTGGCGCCGGGAGATGTCATTGAGGTTTCTGTGGAGGCCATTGGGACCCTGCGTAACACAGTGGGAGCCAGCAGGAACTAGCCGAATGCTTTGAGAGCCGGCTCCCATCGAAAAATTTTTGGTGTTTAATACGTGCGCCACCAATCCGGATGTTTGTGTAAAGGTAGTCCTTCATCCGGATTGTTTTTTGTCGTCTGTTCACTTTAGTGTAGGGCCCCAAGAACGACAAACACCCAGCCCAGCAGAAACAGAACACCCCCAAGGGGGGTAATGAGACCTACCGTTCTCACTTTAACAAAGGTGAGAACATATAGGCTGCCAGAAAACAAAAGAATGCCTAGAACAAACGCCAATCCAGCCAATCCCAAAAGGTTCACCCCCGGATTGCTAGGGCTGAGCCGAACCTGCAGCAGTGAAACACCAATCAAGGCGAGCGAATGATACATTTGGTACTGCACACCGGTCTGAAAGACGGCCAGTTTGTCTGACGTGACGCGC
Organism: Alicyclobacillaceae bacterium I2511; assembly: GCA_003584005.1. Classification (GTDB taxonomy): domain Bacteria; phylum Bacillota; class Bacilli; order Alicyclobacillales; family Alicyclobacillaceae; genus QXHL01. The sequence continues at coordinate 8,483 of QXHL01000045.1, forward strand.
TCTTTGAGTAAATGTGCAGCGAAAGCACCGAGTGCCACCGCAAAAAACCCGAAAATCGCACCGACAGCCGCATAAATGGGAAATACATGTGTCACAGACATAGGAATCTCTCCTCTCTTTTGGGCACCCCTAAATTATAACCTCAATAGGGGCCCAAACCATGAATACTTGCGATCCGACGATGGAGAGACTATCATTCAGAAAGTCCTTAAATAAACTCTTTATGGGTAGTTAGGTCTGCACAATTTTTAATGAATGAGAAAAACGAAAAAGGGGGAAATCCGCACATGCGTGGAAAAAAAGGAACAGCGGCCGTGGCCTCAGCGGCCGTATTGAGCTTGGTTCTTGTGGGTTGTGGAGCCAACTCTCCAGCACCGAGTAGCAATCAAAATACCACCGGGACTGGCACGGCCAGCACGGGGAAACCTGTGCCAGGGGGGAGCGTTACCCTTGATTTTGCACAAAACATTCGCGATTTAGACCCAGCCATCGCTTACGACACACAGTCCAATGAGATTGTCAGCCAATTGTATGACCAGTTGGTGACTTGGCAGGGCAACACTGACAATATTGCGCCGATGGCCGCAAAAGACTGGACAGTTTCTGCAGACGGCCTGACATACACCTTCCATCTGCACCAAGACATGAAGTTTTGGAATGGGGATCCGGTGACCGCCCAGTCTTTCATTGATGAATTTCAGCGCGTCTTAAATCCCAACCTAGGCTCTGGTGGGTCCGGATTTTATACTATTATTCAAGGTGCACAAGCCTATTTGAATAAAAAAGCAACCAGCATTTCCGGCCTGTCTGCGCCCAGCCCTTACACCCTGGTCATTAAGTTAACAAAACCAGAAAAATTCTTTTTAGATACGCTGGCAATGCCTTTCATCTCAGCGGTGGACCAAAAGTTTATTGACAAGGTGGGAAACAAGGCGTTTGATGCCACACAGGCCATGGGCAGTGGGCCATTTGAGTTGACATCGAGTGACATCACACCCAATCAGATTATACTGACGAAAAACCCCAACTACTGGCGTACAGACTCGTATGGCAATCATCTGCCCTACTTGAATAAGGTCACCATTAATATTAGCAACAATGACCAGTTGGATACCCTCCACTTTGAACAGGGGCAGACCGCCTGGATTGGTTGGAACTTTGGCGGCGACGGCATCCCGGCGTCCAGTTATCCACAGTTTATGGCCAATCCCAAGTATGCAGCGCTGACACAGTCTCTGATTATGAACTCTGTGCAGTATGTGGGGTTAAATACCACGCAGGGACCCACGAAGAATCCCTTGGTTCGTCAAGCGATTGAGTATGCGATTAATAAACCGGATATCTTGAGGCTCAACAATGGCCGCGGGCAAATTGCCAATCAGCCGTTGCCACCAGGGATTCAGGGCTATGTGCAAAACCTGCCGGCAGATGCCACGTACAGCTATAACCCACAAAAGGCGATCGCCTTACTAAAACAGGCGGGGTATCCGAAATGATTTACCATTGACATGTATTCCTCCAATGACGGGGCCCAGTTGACACTGGACCAGGGCATTCAAGCTCAATTAGCCAAAGTGGGGATTACAGTAAATATTAAATCAAGTTCGTGGGGAACCTTTCTCAACGTTGCTGAAGCAGGCAAAGCACCGATGGACTGGCTGGGATGGACACAGGACTTCCCAGATGCCTCCGATTTCTTGAACACTTTGTTTAACTCAAACCAAATTCCTACAAATAATAATCAAAACTACAGTAATGCCCATGTGGACAGCTGGCTGAACACGGCCGAGTACAGCATGGACCCACAGCTGCGGAATCAACTGTATGGAAATGTCACAGACCAAGTGATGAAAGATGCCGTCTGGGTGCCCATTTGGTATGACAAGTTTACGGCCGCAACACAGCCTTGGGTACACGGGTTCTATATTCCAGCGGTCAGTACAGATCCCATGGAGTGGGTGTGGATTAGCAAGAGTCATCAATAAGAACCATCCACATGTACTTTCCATAATAAAATCGATACCCAGATTGATACCCAGAAATTTGTCTTCAATTACGCTCTGAATCGGATACACTCTAAATCGGACAGAAAACGCTCAGATAACACTGGGCGTTTTCTGTTGCTTCAAATGTTCACAGTGTCATTGGAGCGTCTGTCCTTGACTTGGAACGCGGCGGTAGGGGACCTAAATATTGGTATAAATTAGTCTGGATGCGCCCGTTGTACAGCTTTCGTTTCTGGCTGGCAGGCTTCCCATAATATTTTTCGAAGGCGGGATGACTGGCAATGACGAACACAGACCAGGTGTCTGCAGACCGCAGTGCTTGACCCATTTGATGGTACAGATTCTGGGCCTCCTTGCGCTCACCCAGGCGTTCTCCGTACGGAGGATTCGTAACCACACACCCAAACGATGTCTGTGGGTGAAAGTCCGCCACATTTTGTTGTTTCAGCCGCACTAACTTGCCCACACCTGCTTTCCGCACATGATACTCCGCCAGGCTTAGTACCTTTGCATCGACATCACCTGCAAAAATATCCACTTCTATGTCTTCCTTCAACAGTGCCTTGGCACTCTCCCGGTGCTGCTTCCACAGCGGACCTGCAAAGTTGGGCCAGTGCTCGCTGTCAAACATCCGTCTCAAGCCAGGCGCAGCATTTTGCGCCAACATTGCTGCCTCAATCGCAATGGTCCCGGAGCCACACATCGGATCCGCAAAGGGACGATGCGCCTGCCAGCGACTCAACTGAACCAAAGCAGCTGCCAAAGTTTCCTTGATGGGCGCCGTGACGCTTAACTGTCGGTAGCCCCGCTTGTGTAACGCCGCGCCACTGGTGTCCACTGTCAACATTGCCTCGTCTTTCTGTAGCGAAACTTCAATACTAAACCGTGGACCCGTCTCCGGGAACTCCACCAACCGATACTTGCTCGACAGCCCATCGACTATCGCCTTTTTCACAATGCTTTGGCAGGCCCGCACACTTGCTAACTGGGATTTGACAGAACGTCCCTCCACAGGAAAATTTGCATCCCTAGGCAACAACTCTGCCCAGGGCAAGTGCTTGGTTTGTTCAAATAGGGCATCGAAGGTGTCGGCGTGAAACTGTCCTATTTTAATCAACACGCGATCCGCTGAACGCAGCCACAAATTGGCGCGTATTACAGCAGACTCGTCCCCACTGAACTCGACATAGCCGTTGAAATTTTTTGTCTCATACCCGAGTTGTTGCAGTTCCCGCGCAACAACCGACTCCAGCCCAAAAGCTGTGGTGGCAATCAAAGAAAACATCGTCATGTGCGTCTCTCCTGCTGATTCACTTTATCAAAGGGTCCCCTGCAGAATAGCACAAAACACATCCCGTTCAATACTTTTTTGGACGATAAAGTCATGGCATCAATTTTACCCGTATATTTGATATATTATAGTTAACACGCTGGTTTAGGATTGTACAGCAGTGGCCCGGTGGCTCGGTGATTTTTGGAAAACATCTACAATGTTGTATAATCATAGGCAGATCCAATGACAGGTCCACCTGTTCAGTGGAGCCAAATCGGAGGAATCAGCCAATGGCTAACATCTCAGACGTTGCAAAAAGAGCTGGAGTGTCTGCCATGACCGTATCCCGGGTCCTCAACTCTTCCGGGTACGTGAAAACCGAGACCCGAAAACGAGTGGTACGTGCCATGGAAGACCTCAACTATATTCCCAGCGGACTGGCCCGTAGCCTTATCCAACAACGCACCTACACCTTGGCGCTCGTCGTGCCTGATATCACAAACCCATTTTTCACAACGGTGGCCCGAGGAATGGAGGACGTTGCGCGTAAAAATGGCTACCGGGTGGTGCTGACCAATACGGATGAGGATACAAACAAGGAAACTGAATATGTGCACATGTGTGCCACAATTCGTGCCGATGGCGTGTTGATTGCACCCACTGGAGACGCTTCCGTGGTCAATCTGCAGTTGCTTTCACAACAGTCCATTCCCTTCGTATTGATTGATAGGGAAGTGGGTGGCCTTGAAGCAGACTTGGTCAAAGGCGACATGGTGGGTGCGGCAAGACAGTTGATAGAACACCTCATAGAATTGGGACACCACCGCATTGCTGCGATTACTGGTCCCAGAAATAATGCGGCCAGTCGGGACCGTTTACAGGGATATCAATGGGCTCTAACCCAGCACCACCTGCCTCTAGCGGACGAATTAATCAAAGAAGCCGTCATGACCCGGCAAGTCGACGGTCGGTTCGTCGCGGAACTGCTGGCATTACCAGACCCCCCCACCGCCATTTTCACAGCTAATAACTTTCAGTGTGCTCGGGCACTTGCTTCCCTGCGGCAATTGGGGCAAAGAGTGCCCGAGGACATCAGTATTGTAAGTTTTGACAACTCTGACCCGTTGTGTATCATGGAACCTTTCATCACCGCTGCTATTCAACCCGCCTATGACTTTGGCTCCCTCGGCACCCAGTTGCTGCTAGAGCGTATTGAGGGCATCCACACAGCCCCCCAGCGAATTGTGTTGGAAGCGAGCATCGTCCACCGGAAATCCACCCAGAGGCGTTAGCAACGAGAGTCATTCGCGACCTAACGCCTCGCCACATTCCCCTGGCCCCCAATGCGCGGTATGATAGACCTGTGTAAGAGGTCTGCAATCCGGGAGGTCAAAACTCGACTATGTCCCCTTTCCAACCATCCATCCTAGAAGATCTAAAAAACTTATTGTCCCCCAGCCAGGTTTTCGGTAGTGAAAGCGTGCGTAATCAACACAGCCATGATGAATCTTATCACACCCCCGTGCTGCCAGATGGGGTAGTTTACGCAGAATCCACAGCAGATGTGGTGAAGTTGGTCCAGTATGCCAACCTCCACCATATTCCCCTTGTCCCCTTTGGCAGTGGCAGCGGTCTCGAGGGACAAGTCGTTCCCGTTCATGGGGGCATTTCCCTCGACCTGACGCACATGAATCGGGTGTTGGAGGTTCTCCCGCAGGATTTCCTAGTCAGGGTGCAACCCGGAGTAACCCGCACCCAACTGAACGAAGTCCTCAAACCGCAGGGTCTATTTTTCCCCGTCGATCCCGGTGCCGACGCCTCCCTGGGCGGCATGGCAGCGACCAACGCCAGTGGTACCACCACAGTCCGCTACGGAGCCATGAAAGACAACGTACGCTCCCTGCAAGTAGTCCTGGCCAATGGGTCTGTCATCCACACCAGTTCCTTGGCTTCCAAATCCTCGTCGGGCTACAATTTGACGCCCCTGTTTGTGGGCTCCGAGGGTACCCTCGGCGTCTTTACTGAACTGTGGTTGCAAGTCTACGGCATTCCTGAGGCCACCACGGCCGCCCGGGCTGCCTTTCCAGATATCGAGAGCTGCGTGCAGGCGGCCACGGACATCATCGGAGCTGGGATTTCGGTGGTGCGCATGGAGCTAGTGGATGCCCCGTTTTTCCCCTACCTAAATGCTTACAAGCAAACCCACTATCCGGAGGCCCCCACGTTGTTCTTGGAGTTTCAAGGCAACGCCAAAAGTGTGCAGGTGGACCTAGAAATAACCCAAGAAATCGTCCAGGAGGGCGGCTGTCAGGCCTTCGAATTCTATACCACAGCGGAGCAAAGGGCACAGTTGTGGGAGACGCGTCACAACGCTGCCTACGCCTTCAAGCACGCCCACGTAGGCTTTGAACACATGTCCACAGATGTCTGCGTTCCCATCTCTAAACTCCCCCTAGCGGTGACCAGAGCCAAGCAGTTACTTGTTCAAACTGGGGTCATTGGGGCCATTGTCGGCCATGTGGGTGATGGCAACTTTCACGTCAGCATGGCCGTAAAGCCAGAGGACCCAGAGGACATGGCCAAGGCTTACCGGTTTAATGAAAAATTGGTTTATTACGCCCTGGAACTAAATGGCACCTGTACCGGTGAACACGGCGTCGGCTTAGGCAAACGCAAGTACCAAGCCAAAGAACATGGATCCGCTTTGGCAGTCATGCAAACCATCAAACAGGCGCTAGACCCGTCCGACCTGCTCAACCCCGGTAAATTGGTAGATCCAGAAGATTAACTCGAGTCCACCTGCATAAGCTGATACAGACGGCGTCACCGCCTCGTAGCAAGCAAAAAAGTTCTCCACGCGTACGTGAGGTAGGATGAAGGAGGTGTTCAGTTTGGATGATAGTCCCAATTCAAAGTTGAGCCATCCATTTTGTGCCACCCGTGATGACCCGGCACCCCCGTTTTGCTTGGATGGGTTAAGTAAAGGTCAGAAGAAACGCATTTGTCAGGAGGAGTACCGCGGTAATTGGCTATATTTAGTATTTTACTCCAGTGATTTTAGCTTTGTCTGACCGACAGAACTGGCGGCGGTCGCCGCCATTCATCCCCAACTGCGAGCCCTGGGAGCCCATGTTCTGGCCGTCAGCACAGACAGTCTATACAGTCACAAGGTGTTTGCAGAAACCTCACCCTCCCTCCGTCAGGTAACTTATCCCTTACTTAGTGACCGTTCACTCGAAGTAAGCCGGGCTTACGAGGTGCTGGATGAAAACACAGGCGCCGCCTTCCGCGCCACCCTGTTGATAGATCCCGAGGGTGTCATTGTATCGAAAGTGGTGTATCCAAAAGAAGTGGGACGAAACATGCCAGAAATGGTCCGCTTGCTGCAAGCCGTGCAGTTCCGCCGCGAAACCAAACTGGGTGTCCCCGCCAACTGGGTGCCAGGAATGCCCGGAATTTCACTTAGTTTGAACAACGCTGGAAAGATCTAAGCGCGGGGATCCGCCGGGACTTTACCCGGCGAATGCCCTTGTCCTTTTTTGGATCCGCACCTTTAGGCTTACAATGCAGGCAACTCGGCATCCACTAGGCTTGCATTGCAGGCAACTCGGCATCCACAAAATAGATGGCCCGTTCGACGTCAGAATGGGTAATTTCGCGAATAACGAACCCAGCGGATTCAAGAATTCCTTGCAACTCCTCCGGACGCAAGCGAATTTCCATCGGTGGGCCACTGCGAGTACCTGTTTTATCCCATTCAACCAGATACAGTGTCCCACCAGGCACCAGTACCCTTCGGGCCTCGGACAAAATGCCGGATTGCTCCGGAATGTCGTGAAATACCATGGACATCAGAACCGCATCTACAGATTTATCTGCCAAAGGAAGGTCTGTCGCGGGTGCCACCACGCCCAAGACATTGGTAAGGCCCGCCTCGTTCGCACGCTCCGTCGTGAAATCCACCATGTTCTCCTGTCGGTCAATGGCGTACACCCTGCCATGGGTTAGCAGTTTTGCTGCAGGCAACGTAAAATATCCAGCACCACAACCAATATCCGCCATCGTCATCCCCGAGCTGGTTAAGAATTTTGCTAGGATGGGCTCTGGCGGCATGAAAGTGATACGACCTTCCTCCATGGCTAGCAAACGCTCCGGATTAAACGCATGTTTCGCCCCATGTGGATGGGCATGACCGACAGGCATCGCCTGATTGTCCTCATGGTTTTGTGCATCCATACGTGATAAATGGTCCATGTTTCACTCGCTCCCCTCGCGCTGTGTTCCTACCAAGATAGCACACGGGGCCACCTGCATGCACGGTTGCGCAAAAATTTCCTGTATTACACACAAAAGGTACTGCCACCCTACCCGCAGTATTCACAGATACACGGCAGATGGGAAAAAATGCAGCTGACGACGGGATAACACCTTAAACGCCTCAGCATACCCACTGGAAACCACCCCTGGCATTGGCGCATGGTTGCGAAACGCTACGGCAGCTTGGTCCGCAAAATACTGACTGAGTAGGGGCCATTCGGTATTGTCAAACTGGCTCTTGTGAGCAAAAATTGCAGCCATTTTGGTCTCCCATGTAGCGGTCACATCCACCCAAGTGTTGGGATAGCTGGAACCGTAGAACGCCACTTGGGGTACCCCATAGGGCGCACCTGCCTCAGGAAACTGTATGTGGCCTGCCGCCAAAACAGCTGCGGCCACCGCCCGCCCCGTCTTCTGATGGTCCGGATGGGACTCATAGGGCATCCAAGGGTCAACGGTCATCACCAACTCCGGTTTTTCCTTGCGCAGAATAGGAATCAAGGCCTCCATGACAGACCGCTCCTCGTAATCACCCCCATCTTCAAATCCCAACTCCAGTTGCACGGCCACCCCAATCATCTGCCCCGCAGCATCTCGTTCCCCACGGCGCACCGCAATCAGGTCCTGTGCAGACACAGTTGGGTCCTCCGCCCCCCAACGTCCATCCGTAACGGTGACAAACACAATCCGGCACCCTCGTTGTGCCAAGGTCAGCAGCGTTCCCCCCGCGCCCACCTCATTGTCATCCGGGTGTGGCTGTACACACACGAGGGACCGCACCTCAAGTAGCTCTGGCAACCCGAGTAACTGCCTGATATCCACTATAATTCCTCACATTCTGCAACAAATTTGGCAGACTCAACTTAGCCCCACTGGGCTCCCCATCGTTTCATTTCTTTGATGACGACGTGAAAGGCCTCGCCTTTATGTGTGACCGAATACTGAACAGTCACGGGTACGGTGGGAAACACCTCACGATAAACCACCCCATGACGTTCTAGGTGTCGCAGGGTGTCCGTCAAAGACTTTGGGCTGATGCCATGCATAGCACGCTGTAATTCGCTGAACCGCCGTGTGCCCTCGTACAACTCTCTGAGCACAAAGAAGGCCCATTTGTTGCCTAAAATGTTCCAAGCCTTTTCAATAGAACATTCAATCACCGCAGGCTCTTTCAGGGCCATTGCTTCACTTGAATCGACCCCTATGGGGGCAACCCGACTGGATTGCGTCTCAGCATCCTGACTACCAGTAATTGCACGCCCCTGCGTACTTGTAACGGATTGTTCTACTAAACTCACTGATTCTAATTTGGGGGACTTTGTACCTTGATTAGACATCGCTTCCCACACCTCACCTTAAATTTTCATGACCTACATGACCAGATTGGAAACCGGCCGCCATAAGTGGACTTCTTCATAACAGCTTACTTTATGTTAGTTGGTATGATTGATGAAATAATATTAAATGAAATTCACTACTTTATCAATCACTTGGGAACGTATACAATGACAAATAAACCAATTGGACGCCATGTGGTGAAACACTAAAGCAATCGGACTCACAACTCAACGCTTTGCGTTCAACAGGGATAGTCCTACAGGGATAGACCCACAGGAATACTGAGAGTCACAGAGGAGGAAAGTTTTGTGAAATATCGCATGTTAGGAAGGACCGGGCTGAAAGTCAGCGAACTGTGCTTTGGCGCCATGACCTTCGGCCGTGAGGCAAGCGAGGCAGACAGTCACCACATGCTGGACCAGTTTATCGAGGCCGGGGGCAACTTTATCGATACGGCAGATGTGTACACACAGGGAGTCTCTGAGGAAATTGTAGGTCACTGGCTAAATAAAAAACGCCGCAGTGATGTTGTGATTGCCACCAAAGTCCGTTTTGCCATGGGTGAAGGCCTCAACGATGTGGGACTAACCCGCAAACACATTATGGACGGCGTGCAAGCCAGTTTGCACCGCTTGAACACAGACTACATTGACCTGTATCAGGTACATGCCTGGGACCCTCAGACTCCTATTGAGGAGACCCTCAGTACCCTCAATGACCTGGTACGCAAAGGTTGGGTCCGCTACATTGGCGTCAGCAACTTTCGGGCTTGGCAACTCCAGAAAGCAATTTATACCAGCCGCATGCAAGGCTGGGAAGTAATGGCCTCTCTGCAGCCCCAATACAACCTGCTGTGCCGCGCCACTGAGTTCGAATTACTCCCTTTGGCGGAACACGAAGGGCTTGCAGTCCTCCCTTGGAGTCCCCTTCGCGGCGGCTGGTTAAGCGGCAAGTTTCAGCGCGGCATGAATCAACCCCCTGCCAACACGCGTATTGAAGAAGCCGAAAAACAGGGTTGGGGCGAATCCTGGAGCCAATACAATCACGAGTCCACCTGGAAAGTTCTTGACGCGTTATTTGAAGTGGCCAAACAAATAGAGAAATCCCCAGCCCAAGTGGCTCTCAACTGGCTGCTCAGCCACAAAGCTGTTACCGCTCCCATCATCGGTGCCCGCAACATGGAACAGTTGGAGAGCAACCTCGGCGCAAGTGGTTGGTCCCTGACGCCAAATCAAGTGGCGCAACTGAATGAAGCCAGTCACCTCCCCGTATCCTATCCATATGACGAAGCTTCCGAACAGCAACAGCAGTCTGGTCGGGTATAGGAAGTGTAAATTGAGAGAATTGTAATTGCCAGGACAGGATGAATGTAAAAATTTGGGCGCTCTGACACTGATAGAGCGCCGTTTCATTTATCATGACTAAGTGTAAAACTTCTTTAAAAAATGATTCAGTTCAATTGATAATATACCCAGAAGAGTTATAATAACTCATTTTTATCTTTTTCTGTTTCATTCTTTGGTGTACGAGCTTCATCTTGCTGATTCGTTTGTTCCCCGTGTGATGGGGCAACATGAACCTGCCCAAGTTCTAGAACCCCTCTCTGAAACAAAGCCCCGACAATATATCGCGTGCTTTGTTCACTAATGGATAATCGTCCAGCAATGACTTTCATGTCAATTTGGCCACCGTTTTCTGAAATAAGCGACAGCACTTCAGCCTCCACCTGGTTTAGCCAATCTTGAAACAACCCGCGAATCTCGTCCGTAGCAAGGCCTGCTGATTCGCCCAACTTCACTGCAGATTCAGTCGTTGGACGGTTCATTTGCATCATGCCTCCCTTCCCACCAGAGTTTTGTCCCATCCTCTGTTGCATTTTATCCATGCGCTGCTTCATCTTGTCATTCATTTCTCCACCCTCTCGGGTGGTATTCCCCGGCTCGCTGTTTTGACCCATCATCTGCTGCATTCTGCCATGCTGCTTCATCCTGTCTTTCATGCATCCACCGTTTCCCATGGCATTCCCCTGCATACTGTTTTGACCCATCATCCGTTGCATCTTGCCGTGCTGTTTCATCTCATTTTCCATATAACGATGCTCCTCTCAATTTGCTTCTGGAATTCCTGGCTTTTTCCGTTTATAGCAGGCTTTCGCAGTTGCCTGTTGACCTTCCATACTTTTCTGTTTCCCCACGATTACAAAACGACTGGTGTCCGATATCCAGGCCAACAAACTTTCGTGTATCAAGCTGTATAAAACGAAGGGCCCTCTGCGCTCCGTCTTCACTAACCCATGTTCTCGCAACGTACGCAGGTGATAGGACACTAAAGTTTGTGACAACTGTGTTCCTTCGATGATACTGGACACGGATTTTTGTCCGCCATCCAATGAAAACAGAATTTGCAGGCGATTCTCATCTGCTAACAAACGACAAAACCCTGCATATTCCTTGATATCGCCCCTTATCACATGAACCACTCCTTATATGAGGCTACGCTCATATAATAATACTGATTTAGCACGCTGTCAACTTGCATTATTCCTCTAAAATTGCCTCACTGTGGCCATTTAATTCTCCCCCCACTCATGTTAATCTCACTGTGGTGACATGTTAGAAAAAGTGGAGATGGAAGAATGCTATTCATTAACAATCAAGAAGTTACCAATCCTACACTGAATCTGTCCATAGAAGAATATGCTGTCACAAGTCTGGATATTAATGAAACCTATTTGCTCTTCTATATCAACGAGCCGTCCATCATTATCGGTAAAAACCAGAACACGTTTGAAGAAATCAACAGGGACTATGTCCAACAAAAGGGAATTCACATTGTTCGACGCTTATCTGGAGGCGGCGCTGTGTATCATGACCTTGGCAATTTGAATTTTAGCTTTATCACCAAAAATGATGGCGACAGCTTTCGGAGTTTCCAGCGTTTCACGGAACCTGTTACGGCAGCGCTTCATGAAATGGGTGTAGCTGCAGAACTGACTGGAAGAAACGACATTCAGGTTGGTAACAAGAAAATCTCCGGGAACGCCCAATTTACAACGCGGGGACGTATGTTCAGCCATGGTACATTGATGTTTGACGTGGACTTGGACGCTGTGGCGCTCGCCCTGCGGGTAAAAGCGGAAAAGATTGAATCTAAGGGAATCAAATCAGTGCGCAGTCGCGTTGCAAACATTAAGGAATTCCTTCATGAAGACATGACTATTCAGGAATTTCGAAGTAGATTGTTACAATCAATTTTTGCGAGTTCACCTATCTCTGAATACAAATTGACGGATGCTGACTGGGAGAAGATCCACGATATTTCAAAGCGGCGTTATCAAAATTGGGACTGGAATTATGGTAAGTCCCCGGAGTTCAATGTAAAGCGGTCCAAACGCTTTTCCGTTGGATCGATTGAGATCCGATTGAATGTGAAAAACGGGTTAATTGGGGAATGCAAGATCTACGGCGACTTCTTTAGCATCAGAGAGTTGACCGATGTCGAAAAAAAGCTTGTCGGATGCCAGTATCGACAGGAAGAAGTTCGGAATATCTTGCAGCACATCAACCTCCGGGAGTATTTTGGAGATATCAGTCTGGAAGAATTCTTGAGCCTGCTTTTCTAAGCTAAGCATTCGTACAATACTCAATTCAGTACTATGCTTGTAGCAAACCAGAGTGGAGAGAGTGAGAATCTACAGCTCTGGTTTATACCACCCGCACGAGAGTTATAAATAGGAAGCCCATTATTTGTGTTCCATGAGAGGGGGCTCGGGATTATGCAGAGGGTGTGCCAAATGTAGTACCTTCAGCCGTTCCCGGCGAAATAAACCTCCCGACACCCAGCAGAATTTTCTCCCCAGCATGCAGCCCACTGGTCACTTCTACGTATTGATTCCCTTGATATCCTATTTCCACGGGTTGAAAATACACGTCCACAGGCAGGTTTTGGTCGACCTGTGCCGGGACCTGACTTACCGCCACTGACGTTCCCTGGGCACCGCCTGGGGCCTGACCTTGGCCCTGGCCTTTTTTCTCCGGATTATTCCCCATCACATATACCCCGTATACCCCGCTTACCTGTTGTAAGGACATGGTTGGAATGGACAACTCAGCCCCACTCGTGGCCGCCGTGTGTAGCGTGACATTGCCGTTCATCCCGGGCTTTAATATCTGACTTGTATCCTGCAGTGTGGCTTTGACTCGGTACTCGGTCATATTGCCCGGAATCGGCGCCGGGTCAATTTCAAAGATGTGACCTGTGAAGGTACGCCCCGGTAAAGCCGCCACTGTCATTGTAATGGGTTCCCCCACTTTCACATAAGGCAACTCCGTTTCACTGATGGCCACATACACTTGCAGGTGGGGCACGTCCATACTAAACACCGATTGTCCTGGTGCCACCACATCGCCAATCGAATTGTTGCGTTGCGTAATCACCCCGTCCACTGGTGCCCGTAACACCGCGTAACTCTCATTCACCTGTGCGGTGTGCAACTGGGCCTGCGCCGCCTGTACCCCCGCCGTTGCCGTTTGGGCGGCTGCTTCCGCCGCTTGCACCT
>QXHL01000046.1 GCA_003584005.1 Alicyclobacillaceae bacterium I2511
CCGAACACCCACCAAACTTGCAAACCGCAGTACTGTGGATTGCAAAGCTCGGCGGTTTTCTAGGGCGTGCACATGACGGTAATCCGGGTCTGAAAGTCCTTTGGAAAGGACTCCGTCGACTTGAGGACCTAACCACAATGTGGGAGATCCTCCATCCAACATGACTTATGGGTAATGCTAAGGGATTTATCCATGGGGAGAGGGTGCAGCATACTCAAAACGGGCTTTTAAACAATCCGCTTGGAAGTGAGTGTCTACCAGCCGGATATAGTATACCCACGCCACAGCGATTTGTGCCTCCTTCATCGATATAAATTGGGAAACCAGCTGAATTTGATTCGTGAAAACTTTCAGGTTTTTGGAGAACACTTCTCCAATTCTTTGGGAATCATTACAGTAAATGTTGTGCCCACACCCAATTTGCTAGATACAATGATATCTCCACCATGTTCTAAAACAATTTGCCGAGTGATTGACAGACCCAATCCAATGCCCGCGGTTCCCCGTTTGCGTGATTTATCTGCCTTATAAAATCGTTCCCAAATATACGGGATATCCTCCGCAGGAATGCCACTACCGGTGTCGGAGAAACGAATCTGCACATGTGCATCCATTTCATTGAGGGTAATTCGAACCTGTCCTCCATCCTGCGTGTGACGCATTCCGTTGTCTAACAGATTCGTGTAAACCTGCTCCATCCTATCGCCGTCAGCGCAAATATACAGAGGATGATCTAAGATATCCATACTCAAAGAAAGCCCGTGCTCCACAGCCAAGGCATGAAATTTGTGGGCGATTCTTTGCGTTAAATCTGTCAGATCAATTTGTTCGAAGTTCATTTGAAACTGCCCAGACTGCAACTGTGCCAAGTCCAACAGGTCATTAACCAGTCGTTTCATACGCATCGTCTCATCATGAATAATCTGTGTAAGCTCAAATCGTTGTTGAGGATTATCCCCAAATTCATCTAATAGTGCCTCTGTGTAACCCTGCATCAAACTCAGGGGTGTCCGCAATTCATGCGAAACATTAGCAAGAAAATCCTTTCGAAGTCTGTCCAGTTTTCGTTCTTCTGTCACATCCCGTAGTACCCCAATAGTTCCACGTAAAGTGTTTCCATCCACCTGATATAGGGGTTGAATAATCACTGCAATGTTCCGACCCAAAAGCACTAGTTCTTGCTTGATAGCAGTATTGTTTTTCAAAACCTGGTGCACCAATTTCAGTAGCGACTGTGGCAATGCTGAGGACTCGGGAGGTCCCTCTTCCAACAGCAAGAGTGAATCCAGTTTCCTTAGTCCAGGTGGATTTGCCAACGTGACTTTTCCATGCAAGTCCACAGCAAATACCCCATCTTCCAATGAAGAAAGGATAAGGGAAAGAAGATCTCGTTCTCTAGACAATGCAGCAATGGTTCGCTCCAATTCATTCGCTAAAAGATTAAAAGTTCGACCCAAGCGTCCCACTTCATCATGTGTCACAACTTGCACTCGAGCAGTGAAATGCCCTCGACTCATCCCCTCAGCCGCTCGATTCATTTGGATAAGGGGGTGGGACAGATTATTTGACACCACGAACGCTAACCCCGTTGTCAAGATGACTCCGAGTATCATGGCAAAAAGAATAAGATTGCGCATACGAGTGATGGGGGCAATCAATACGCTAGTGTGTTGAGAAACTATGACCAAACTTGTGGACGTAGTTTTTGATGGAACTTGCAAGTAAACGGAAATCGTTGGTGAACCGCCACTTGTGGTGGTATGCAGGACCAATGAAGAACCTTGATTGAGTAGCGACCGTTGCTGTCGATTCAGGTGCTCAAGAACAACAGGTAGTTCCCTATTATTAGGAAACAATACTGTTACCGTGGCCTTCTGAGTCTTTGAAAGTTGTAAGGCTAGTTGTTGACTTACTGCCGAATCGGTGTGTGCGACAACGGTCACTACAGTGCGTGCTAAATGGGACAACTCATTCAATTGTTGGGTCGCAATATAATTGTCAAAAACCTGTTGTAAAAGTATAGACAATAATACGAGAACAACCACCACCATGGCCACAATTGTTAACCACAGTTTTACGACAATGCTGTTGGCTATTCGATTTCCCAGGTGGGCTTTCAAGAGCGTCACGGATTGACCTCAAATTTGTATCCGACACCCCAAACTGTGACAATATAATGGCTGACTGCAATAGATGACTGGCCTAACTTTTCGCGCAGGCGCTTCACATGTGTATCCACAGTTCTTTGATCCCCATAAAATTGATAGTTCCATACATCCCGTAAAAGTTCTTCCCTACTAAACACCTTGTCAGGCCGTTGCGCCATGTACACAAGCAAGTCAAATTCCTTCGGCGTAAGGCTAATTTCCTGGTTGGCCACATCCACTCGACGTGACTCAATATGAACGGTCATTTCTGGAAAGGTCAATACCTGCTGCATGTCTATTTTTACAAAATCTGGTTCCCCAGAACGTTTCAGCAGTGCCTTGACCCGCATTACCAATTCCCGTGGACTGAATGGCTTCACAATATAGTCATCCGCACCTAATTCAAAACCTTGGATACGTTGCATTTCATCTCCAGCCGCTGTCAACATGATAATAGGCATGTCTGACTGTTGACGCACCTGGCTACACACGTCTCGACCGTCAATTCCGGGCAACATAAGGTCCAATATCATCAACGAATACGGTAAAGTTAACGCCAGTTCCAATGCTTTATTCCCATCTTCCGCTTCATCGACTACAAATCCGCTACGTTCCAAATACATTTTAACGAGCCGACGAATTCGTTCTTCGTCATCGACAATAAGAATTCGTGGTAATTGTTCCATGTCCGACCTCTTTTCTTCCAACGCCCATCTGTAGAAAGATCAAACTTAGCTATATTATGACGCTTTCGACACAATCCAGCAACTAATTTGATCAGATAAAAAAACCAAGCGGTTGCTTTAACACCCCGCTCGGTTTTTTTATCTGAGAAGCAATCATTTTCTGTACATGTTCTTTTCACCGACCACTTGGCCAAAGACGTTGTACAGCACCTTGAAATTGATTCCAAGCTGTATCCGGATGTCCGTTGGCTAAGTCGTTAGTAAAATTTACAAATTGTTGATAGGCTCCCGGATTAGCACTCACATACACGTGACGAATTGTCTTATGATGCTGTTTTACAGTGGCCACAATGCGTTCCTTTGTCGCCGCAGCCAATGGATTGCTGGTACTCCCATTAAGTTGGACCGCCACATATGCGTTCTCTCCTACCACTAAGACAGAAGCCTTGTGGACGGGGCTTATTTGAGCAACCTGTGTGGCAATAGATTGTTCCACCGTGAGACGATGATTTGATGATATATCAGGATTTCCTTGACTTCGGGTGCCTGATGTGTTTGGCGCGACAACAGACGGGTTTCCGGTTTGATTGTTACCCTGACCATTTGGTGTACATCCTGCCGCAAGCATGACTAGGCCTGCGATGACCGCAGACAGCCTCATGTATTTCACAGTGAATCACTCCTTTGCTGTTAACATGTGCACAAAGGAGAAGGATAATACCTAGTGAATCTAAACCAAGGTTTTTTTACCAAACTGTCCAAGCAAGTTATAAGAGGTTGTCCAAAAAGGGGTCAGCACTCCCCAGCGCACAGCAATGTCGTTGTCCAAAATGTTCCTTCACGGAGTACACCGTTCGAAAATTAATTTATTCTTGTGGAAGGTCAAGTCCTACATCCCGGTACAAGGCTGCCCACTCTTCCTGGGTTAAATAACGCCAATGTCCAGGGGGCAGATCTCCCAGTTTTAAAGGACCAAATTCCACTCGTTTCAGCCGTCGTACAGGATAACCCAGAAACTCACACATACGGCGAATCTGTCGTTTACGTCCTTCACGAAGAGTGATTTCTAATACTGATTCTAAAGGATGGTTGCGCAGTACCTTTACTTTTGTGGGAAGGGTCATTCCATCTGTCAGTTTCACTCCTCGACGCAATTGGTCTAATTCATCGCTGTTTGGCATACCTAGCAGGGTTACGCGATATACCTTCTCCAATTTAAAGGAAGGATGAAGTAAACGATTGGTCAATTCTCCGTCATTACAAAACAGCAACAACCCCGTACTGTCATAATCCAACCGTCCAACTGGGTAAACTCGTTCCCTAACTTCCTGCAACAATTCCATGACCGTGCGCCGTCCCTGAGGGTCTGCCACTGTGGTCACGTAAGAAGTGGGTTTGTGCAAAATGAGGCCAACTGTATCATGGCGTACCGATATCACAACGCTGTCTACAGTAAGCACATCGCGCATTGGGTCTGCTTTGGTGCCAAGTGTAGTGACTACGTTGCCATTAACGCTCACACGTCCCGCAAGAATTAATTGTTCACATTTTCGCCGCGAAGCCACGCCCGCATCTGCCAATACCTTCTGTAATCGTTCTTCCATATCTCTGACTCACCTCAACCGTGGGGCATTGGGCCCAAAAGCAGCACCACCGCAATCAAGCTTCCGACAACGCTCGCTAAATCCGAAAGTAATCCAACCTTGAGCGCATAGCGAATATTTTGGATGCCAATGCTGCCAAAATAAACCGTAATAATATACAGGGTGGTATCAGAGGCTGCCTGCATTGTGGATGCAAGTTGACCTAACCACGAATCCGGACCGTATTTGTGGAAAATATCGGTCATCAATGCCAGCGCGCCCACACTGCTAATGGGCCTAAGCAAACCCAAGGGTGCCACTTGTGCAGGGATGTGTAACCAGTGTAACACGGGATGTAGGCCAGCCACCAGAAAATCCATCGCCCCAGAGTCGCGAAAAACGGATACAGCCACCATCATCGCCACCAGGTGTGGAATCAGTCGAACCGATGTGCTAAATCCTCCTTTGGCCCCTGTTACAAAGGATTGATAAACAGGAATTCTATGAAAATACCCAGTTACCAGTATAAATGCAACCAGCAGCGGCAATAACCATGTGGAAATGGCACTGATTACGGTTTGCATGATCCGTCCCTCCGGTGAGACCAGGCACGAAATATTCTGTCCAAGATAATGGCGGCAACCGTGCCAATGGCAGTAGCTACAATCGTCGTCCCCACAATTGCCGTGGGGTTGTGTGAGTGGTACTGCATTCGCACCGCAATCACAGTGGTAGGAATCAGTGTGATGCTTGCAGTGTTAACTGCCAAAAGAGTGCACATGGCGTCGCTGGCCGTGTCTTTGCTGGCATTTAATTTTTGTAATTCTTGCATGGCCTTCAACCCCAATGGGGTGGCGGCATTGCCTAACCCCAACAGATTGGCACTCATGTTGGCAAGAATGGCCCCCATGGCAGGATGTTCTACGGGTACACTGGGAAACAGAAACCGTCCAAGAGGTCTGAGCAACCTGGCCAGAGACTGAACGAGCCCTGCTTGCTCAGCTATGTTCATCAGCCCCATCCAAAAGGCAATGACGCTAATCAAACCAATGGACAATTCTACGCCACTTTGTGCACCTTGCAGCAAGGCATGTGTTACCTCTGCCATTCTACCCGTCCACATGGCAGTTACAACACCTGCACAGAACAACAACAGCCAGATAAGATCAATCAAGCTGGCACCCCCATGCAGAGACTTGTCCTCTCGCTAAAGGTATGCCAGCTGGAATTGAATTAGGACTTTAAACTCACGAGTGGATCAAGATTAAAAATTACATGGGATTTGCGGATTGCGTTGGTACTGCTGTCGGAGAAGCTGCCATCACACCTGAAGTAACGGTATTCACGGGTGTCCCCTTAATCAACGCCTGTATCTTATCTACCACTGCGGGAGCCATATCCAAAAGTCTGTCATACAGCTGGTTTTGGTTGTCTGTAGAGAGTAATCGAACCGATTGTGAGTTAACAATTAAGAACCCGATGGGGACGATGGAGACGCCTCCGCCAGACCCACCGCCGAATGGGTGTTCTTGAGATGAGCTCCCTTGCTTTTCCTCGCCTTTCGCAAATTCACTTCCCCCGGCCGCAAAACCAAATCCAACGCGAGAAATAGGAAGAATCACCGTCCCATCTGGTGTTTCAACCGGATCCCCAATAATGGTATTCACATCCACCATTTCTCGGATGTTTTCCATTGCTGTTTTCATTAAGCCCTGAATTGGGTGTTCCATCTGATTACCTCCTTCTCCACAAACGCATGATTGCAAGTCCTGTCCATATAGCGTAACCGGCACGCATCTGGAATATACAGTTAAAGTTTCCTTCCAGAATTGCAGTTTGAAAATGAGGCCGCACTTGTATTACAGGTAGCTCTTGGAAAGTTGTAAATTGATTAGCCTTGCCAAGAAAAAAACTGAGACCCGTCCAGCAGACACCGCACAATAGGCCCGTAGTGGATGCTTCGCCAGTCCCAATGTCCACATGAATCTGGAGATCCTGGATATAAGTACGAGCCAACAAGCGATGCTGCAAATCTAGAGTTCGCTCAATTTTAGGCCACAAAGTGGGCAGATGTTTGAGCAAACGTATGGCTTCTTCCAATGTCCATTCCGTATGACGCGGTTGTAACGGGTTATCAGTTTTTAGCGGATCGTGATGTAGTGCAAGTGCAGGGCCTTCATCAGAAAAATAGGCTGATAAGTCTGTCAAGTCCCTATGTAGGCGGATTAGACCGAAGGCGTAGCGAATTACTAGCTCTGCCTTCGTAGAATTACTTCGGTGAGAAAAACCAGTGACTATCTGAACGGGTAACCATAATGCAGTCCACAGCAACAACAATAAAAAGGTAAACACCAGGCCCAATATCATCCATACCGTCATTTGAACAAACGCGCCACCCTCTTTGCACTTTTTTATCCTATCCGTAATGTGAAAAAATATACATTACAGGGTCAATCTCTCGGAGGCTTAGACGTCCCGTCAAACAGGTCTACATTCAGTTGTTGAACTCCAACGTCTGGAATAGATGGGAGGTCAGCCAACGTTTGCAACCCATACGCTTGCAAAAAAAATTGGGTAGTGCCATATAAAATAGGACGCCCGGGACTGTCCTGCCGTCCCACCTCCACAATCAATTGACGTTGTAAAAGACTGTGAAGGACACCATCCGATTGGATGCCGCGAATGGCTTCTACTTGTACTCTGGAAATAGGTTGTCGATAGGCTATAATTGCTAGTACTTCAAGCGCTGCTTTGCTAATTCCAGGGTTGATTGGCCGCCCAGCCAGGCGCTGAAGATACCCGGCGTACTCGGGGCGTGTAACCAGTTGCCAGCGTCCAGCGAACATAACAAACTGCAGACCCGCCTGTCGCTGTTCAAAAGACTGGTTCAGTTGTTGGCATAGGTTGTCTGCTTCCTGTGTGGAAATATCTAGTATTTCAGCCAGATCAGTTGCCGCCAGTCCGTCGCTTCCAGATGCAAAAATTAACGCCTCAACCGCTCCCAATAAGACAGGCATCAATTGGACTTCCTCTCAGACAATTCAATTACAATTTCGCCCAAAGCTATGGATTGTAAACACCGAATATTTCCTGCCTTAATTAGTTCAAGCAAAGCTAAAAACGTCGTTACAACCTCATTTCGAGAGTATTCCAACCGGGTGAGTTCAAAAAAGGAGGACCGAACGACTTTACGTATATAAATTAGCAGTTCTTCCATTCTTTCTTCAACGGTGACCGTTTTCCCTTTAATATGGGCTACTGGGGGTAAAACTGATATTCTCGTGAGCAAATTGTGAAAACTATCAATCAAATCCCAAATGGAAAGATCTGAGCTCTGTTCTAGAATTGTTTGCACAGCGAAGTGGCGCAAATCCATGGGCTGTCTAGCATATAGCTGGCTTTGTGTCACCCCTCGCTCATTCAAACGCACTACTGCCCACTTGATTTGTTGATATTCCACTAGTTGACGTATAATCTCCGCTCTGGGGTCTGCTTCTGATGGTGATTCTAATTCCTCAATCACCTGCGGATGAGGCAACAGCATTTTACTTTTAATCCATAAAAGTGTTGCTGCCATGACTATAAAATCACTGGCAACCTCTAAAGATAAACTTTCCATTGTCCGCACGTACTGCAGGTACTGATCTGCAATGACCGCAATTTGTATATCATGAATGTTCATTTCTTGTTTTTGAATAAGGTGTAACAACAAGTCCAAAGGCCCGTTAAAGGTGTCAAGAACCACCTCGTAGGTCATGCACAACTCCTCCTGCCCTTGGTGTGAAGAGGTTTTACCACAAGAGGTCCAGTCGTCCGTGCAAATTGTTCCGTGTATTCTTGGATACTCTTTAAATTAACGAATGAATACCAAACAAGGAAAGCATTGCACTCGCGGTACCATTCAGTAAAGGAAATAAAAACCCGTTACGTAACGGTGGAATGAGAACCAAAAGCAGCAAGATAAATGGACCATAAGTTTCTAAACGGGCATAGTATCGCTCCCACCGATATGGCAAGAGATTGTCTACCACCCGGGAACCATCTAAAGGAGGCAAGGGGATGAGATTAAAAACAAATAAGTAGATATTTATGAAAAGCAGCCAAGATAACAGTTCACTCATAAAACCGCTGGACAGTCGAGGAATTTGCAGGTGTATCACAAATATGCAAGCCAGGGCCAGGATGAGATTGGACACTGGACCAGCCAGAGCAACCCCCACCATACTGGACCGAGGATGTCGAAAGTTATTTGCATTCACAGGGGTTGGTTTTGCCCACCCAATAGGCGCAAACAATATCATGAGCAGACCTAATGGTTCAAGGTGTGCCAACGGATTCAAAGTAATACGACCAGCAATCCTTGGTGTCTTATCCCCCAAAATATCCGCAGTCCATGCATGCGCAAATTCATGGAGAGTCAAACTCACAATAATAGCAATCAATCGAAAAATGAACGAAGGGCCAAACAAGCTTTGAAACAATCCATCCGCTCCCCAAAATTAGAATCAGCACTTATGTGTTTGTCATTATAACACCTTCGGAGCCGTACGGCACATTGAATGGCGATTTACTCAAAATTGACCAATCTGTACGGCCACCATGTGCGTTGCCAAAAAGACAAGTTCAACGAATGGCGCATTTGCTGTGTCCACAATTGTATGATATCTGTGCGGTTAGTAAATACGCCTAATACATTTTGTTCCATTACTGCAGGAGAAGTGGACACTGGTAAGAGCAAAACAGAAGCAAACTGTTCCTTTGCTGCATTGAGAAACTTGCCCATCCCTCCCTTGGGGGGAACCCCAGTAATCAGGTTTAAGACCGCAATCCCATCTGTCTTCAGACGCGAAGCTAGCAGCTGGACAAATTGCGGTTGCACACAGGGACTGTACACTCGGTTTTTGAGGTAGGCATCGACAAAAATCAGATCAAAAACACGTTCTTGCGTACTCAGGTATTCAATTCCATCGCCCACCCAAAATTCTGCTTGCGGTGGTGATGGGCAGTCAAAATATTTAAGAGCTATGTCCAGTACCTTTTTATCCAACTCTACCCCATTTAGATGGCACTCAGGGAATAACTGAGATAAATTGCGTAAAGCCGTCCCTGTCCCTACACCCATGGACAGAAAGGACTCGGGTTGAATTATTTCTGCTGCCATGCTTTCCAGCAGTGTTAGAAACGCCCGTTGATACGCAAACACAGGCCTGCCAAGACCATCTGTACGCATGGCACCTTGCCAACCACCCCCTGAGCCAAAACGCAGATACCTTACGTCCCTTCTTTGGATGACCTCCACGATCGGATGGACCAGTCCCTCAGATTGGTATAACAAGTTTTCTCGCTCATGCATTCGTTTCATCCTCAGCACCAAGATCAGAAATCTTGTTCTATCGTAACACCAAATTGGCAAGAGGCAAGAGGCTAAAAAGGGAAGAGCTGAGCGGGCCACCCATTGGAGTTGACCCGCTAGCAACAAACTCATGCTGCGGATATTGGAGTAGAATTGCGATTTGTGCGGGTCCAAAAGCGACTGAGCTGGGGCCAGATGGGCCGTACAAACGTAACAAAGGTTTGAAACATGCCTACATAGCGAAACAATCTGGGGAGAAAAAACAGAAAGTTAACCATTGTGTAAGCCCCCATTCCAGTTTTCTCTCTCCACATTATGTCCTCGAGACAAAAAATGCCCGGGCCCGTCGTATCAAATCATCCCTGTAGTCAAGCGGATTTATGGCAGATTCCAGAACCTCTGCCACGGGTACTCCTCGCACCATTGCCGTCAAACATGACAATCACTCGATATTTTGAATCAGTATTTATAGGAGTGTCTATGCTAACCCCTTGGCTTCGCCACCAAAGTGGCTAAAAATGCAAAAATAATGGCCGCAGAAATCCCTGCGCTGGTTACTTCAAATATGCCAGTAATCAAACCAATCCAGCCGTGCTGATGAGCCTCCAACATAGCCCCGTGTACCAAAGCATTGCCAAAACTCGTAATAGGAACCAAGGCTCCGGCCCCCGCAAAACGAATCAACGGATCATACCACCCTAATCCATCCAGAATTGCACCAGCAACCACCAGCACCACCATGACATGACCCGGAGTCCATTTACTTACATCCATAATGATTTGTCCAATGGCACAAATGGCTCCGCCGACTAAAAAGGCCCAGATGAATGTTGTCCAAGGAATCATCACGCCGACGCATCCTTTCGCTCGAATGTGACAGCATGACAGATGGATGGGATGGTTTCCCCCTGCTGTGCAGCCACGGTGGATAGCAACGCTCCAGTAGCCGCAACTAACAATCTGCGCCAACGCCCAGACTGCAACTGGTGCAATAGATAGGCAAAGGTCACCAGAGTACTACAAGCCGCGCCACTGCCGCCAGAAAACACTTCAGGCTGGTCTGGACGGTAGATGAGAATACCACAGTCGGTCAATCGACCTCCTGGGTCTAACCCCTGCTCACTCAATAGATCTCGCAAAATTTTGTGACCAATATGGCCAAGGTCTCCTGTAGCAATGCAGTCATAGTCCTCCAGGCTGTGTCCAGTATCCTGTAAATGCGCCGTTAAAGTGTCTGCTGCTGCAGGAGCCATGGCCGCACCGAATTCCCATGGGTTTGTAACCCCGTAATCCACCACGCGGCCGATGGTGGCTGTGGTCAAAGCAATGTTAGATCCCGTTTTGCCTAGCAGCGCCATTCCTGCCCCGGTCACCGTTCTTTGTGCCGTGCTTGGCCTTTGAACCCCATACTCCGTTGGACTCCGAAATTGTCGTTCTGCAGTGCTATTGTGACTAGAGGTTCCCGCTAACACATAGTGTGCCATGCCACTGTCCAAAGCGAGTCCTGCCAAGGCCAACGCCTCGGTTGAGCTTGAGCATGCGCTGTAAATTCCCAACGACGGTGTAGGTAAATCTCGCAACCCAAAATAAAATCCGGACAACTGGGCATTAAGGTCACCCCCAATCAACAAATCCACCTGTTTTGGTGAAATTCCGGATTTTTGTAAGGCAAGATTGGCTGACTGGTTGAATAAAGATTGCTCGTCATGTTCCCAACTGTGTGATTGCATTCCGTTTTTATCTAATTTCACATCAAACCATGACCCCAAGGGTCCCTCGCTTTCTATCCGACCCGCAATAGTCCCTGTGGTTACCACTCGCGGTTCACTTTCGAACCGCCATGTTTGATTACCTAATTTTGGCACAGCGACACACCCCTCATAGATGGATGATAATATAATGAATGACCGCGACGAAAAAGGCACTTACCACGCCATAGACCACGACGGGTCCGGCCAACTTGAACATATTGCCGCCTATTCCCACAATCCACCCCTCACTTTTATGTTCGAGTGCGGCCGCAGCCATAGTGTTGGCAAAACCTGTAACCGGAACGGCTGACCCTGCACCAGCCCACTGGGCGAATCGGTCATAAACACCTAAGGCGGTCGCAATCACAGATAAAAGAACCATCACGGCAACTGTCGGATTTCCCGCATCTGTGACGGAAAAATGCGCATAGCGAACGAAAAGAACTTGTACAAATTGACCCAATACACAGATAGCCCCGCCCACTACAAAGGCTCGGGCTGTGTTGCGCAAAATAGGCTGTGCAGGTGTGTGATGCTCCACCAGTTGTTTGTAAGTTAGACTGGAAAGTCCTTTGGTTGCAGACAATCGAACATACCCCCACTTATTAAGAAGTTTTAGGGGTAGCTTGCCCGCCTATTGGATAACCTCATGCAGGACAGTGGATGGAAGTTATTACCTTTGAATGCTGTGAGGGATATTTGGAGACCCGACATCCTAGGCGAGTAAAATACGAGGATGCCGGGAATGCAATAATGCGTAACAATTTAAAAAATGCGTAACAATATACAATAAGAATTATTTTAACTGCTGTCGAATGGTTTGCAAAATTCGTTTTTCTAGACGTGAAACTTGAACCTGCGAGATACCTAACACATGGGCAACATCGGACTGGGTTTTGTCTTTAAAAAAACGCAAATATACAATTAACCGCTCACGTTCAGGAAGCTGGTTTAAAACCTCATGCAACGCGATTTTGTCAAACCATGTGGAATTTTCCTCGTCGGCAATTTGATCTAATAGATAAATTGGATCTCCATCGTTTTCATATACTGTCTCATCAATTGAAGCAGGGGTTCGAATGGATTCTTGAGCATAAACTACTTCAGCTGGTTCCATATCCATTGCTTCAGCAATTTCTTTTAAATGGGGTTGCCTTCCTAACTGTTTTGCCAGTTCGTCTTTTACCCTGCGAATTCGTTTGGCCGTCTCCTTCAGACTACGACTCACCTTGATGGTGCTGTCATCTCTTAGAAAACGTTGGATTTCACCGATAATCATGGGAACAGCATAGGTAGAAAACTTCACATCATAATTTAGGTCAAACTTGTCTACCGCTTTAAGCAGCCCAATACAACCAATTTGAAATAAGTCATCCACCTCATACCCACGGCCAAGAAACCGTTGCACAATGGCCCAAACCAAACGCTGGTTGGCCAGTACAAGGCTATCTCTGGCGTCAGCATCTCCGGACTGGCTTGCGGCAATCATTTGCCGAATTTCTGTGTCTGAATACTTGGGAGTGCGCGCCTGTGTTTCTTTAGGATTTTCCATTCGCGTCCGACTCCTGTCACCCATCATCTCTTTGCATGATTTTACGCATATATACGCGAGTTCCCTGCCCAGGGGTAGATTCTATAGAAAATTCATCCACAAAGTTCTCCATTATCGTAATGCCCATTCCTGAGCGTTCTAAATCAGGTCTTGAAGTGTACAGGGGTTGACGAGCCTGTTCAATGTTATCAATCCCCTTTCCATTATCTTCGACAACAATTTCCACGGCTCCCTTGTGCATTGCGCAATGCAAACGAATTTCTCCTTCTTTCATCACATAGCCATGAATAATACTATTGGTCACCGCTTCCGACACAGCGGTTTTCAGTTCCGTCACTTGCTCCAAAGTCGGATCAAGTTCCGTGACGAAAGCAGCCACAGCTACCCTAGCGAGTGCCTCATTCTCAGAACGGCTGGGAAATTGCATGTACATGTAGTTTTGCTGTAAAGTTTCACTTTGTAACGAAAAATTCATGCTACTCACTTCCTCCCTAAGGCTCTGCAGGCTTCAGCCTCAGTTTCATACACGGGAATAATTTTTAGAATCCCGGACAGTTCAAATATTTTCCGTAAATTTCCGCCCACTTCGCACAAGGCCATCTCTCCACCGCGTTGCGAAATAGTACGGTAACGGCCTAAAATTAGACCTAGTCCGGAGCTGTCCATAAAGTCAATGTTTTGAAAAGATAGAACCAACTTTTGGTGATTGCCCTCAGTAATGGTCTGCTCTATGCCATTACGCGCATCCTCAACAGCGTGATGATCCAATTCTCCTTGCAGACGAACAATGAGGATTCTGTCAATAATATTTATTTCAGCCTTCACGGTGCAGACTCCTCTCCATTTCAATGCTTAACTTTTGATGTGTCCAAATTCCCCATCAGAGCGAAAACTCCTGCCTGACGACAAAACTAGAACATTTTCAGCGATAATCGACATCTGTTGTTCAGTCTAAAACGAAAAAAGCTGTGCCCCGCTATCAACGGGACACAGCTTTTTATACGGAAACCAAATTTACCCATTAGGGGCCGAAAGTAATTATGTCCTTGAAAGTTTCCCCAAAACTATTCCACCAGGTTGCCTTTCCGACCTGGTGATGAATAACCAATGGCACTTGCCCCATCAGACGCTCTCCGTTGTAGGCTTTCAACACACCTACTTGTTGCATGTTGTATAAGGGGGCTTCCAAAGAATTCATGACTATTTCGGTTCGGATATGCATAGATTCCCCCTTCTTTTCGACAACGCCAAGGGTTCCCCCTGCGTATACCTTCACCTGCCTATGGGTACTCCGCCGAACATTTACAGTGGTTACTTGTTGACCAATATTATAAATCACTTTCGCTGAATAATTGGCAAAAGACCAGTTGAGCATCTGGGTAACTTCACGATTTCTATCCATAGCTCTTGGCTCCCCCATTACTACGACAATCGGTCTAAACCCTTCTCTTTGTGCGGTCGCCGCAAGACAATAACGGGCTTCTGCGGTGTAACCAGTCTTTAACCCATCCAGTCCCTCATAATATCGAACCAACTTGTTTGTATTTACCAACCAAAATGGATGGTCCGTGTTTTGACGCAGGTAGTCACTGAACTTAGATGTGAACTGAGTAATCTGTGGATGTTTTAACAACTCCTGCGACATTAAGGCAATGTCATACGCGGAACTGTAATGATTCTCTGCAGGAAGTCCATTACAGTTAATAAAGTGAGTATCCCGCATATTCAATTGTTTGGCTCGCTGATTCATCTTCCAAACAAATTGTTCTTCACTGCCTGCCAAGTGTTCAGCCATGGCCACACAGGCATCGTTGGCGGACGCAATCGCAATACATTTCACCATATCTGCGACCGTCATAGTTTCTCCAGGTGCGAGGAATACCTGTGCCCCCCCCATACTCGCGGCGTGTTCACTCACTTTCACGCGGTCTTGGTACGATAATTGGCCCCTGTCGATAGACTCCATGATTAACAAAAGTGTCATAATTTTAGTCACGCTGGCTAGCGGCAGTCGTTGATGAGGATTCTTTTGAAACAGCACGGTACCAGTGACATTGTCCATAATTACCGCTGTCTTAGCCAAGGCGGCTAAAGCGGGGGGATGTCTGTCCTCACCGCTATTTGAAGGGGCCTGCACCTGTATCTCCACATTTGTGGCCAATGGCACAGCCTGCGGCATCGCTGCAGCCACAGGCTGTGCCACGAAAGCGACTAAGTACAGAGTACAGCCGATGGTTAATCCTAACTGTGATTTTAAAGGCATGGCTACTTCCCTCCTCAAATCTGTACGGGTGCGGACTCACGATATATATTCATTTTCTTTTACAACGCTTGGCCGCTGTGTCCGATTGCGAACTGTTCGTAATGTACCCAGGGAATCAGTTACCAAACGAGGAAGGAAAGATAACCCTAACAGAGGATTCTTTTCCCTTATGTGTGTCCACACGCATTTCTGAGGAAATCAGTACACAAAAAAAAGGAGGCCTTTCGGCCACCTCAATGAACCCTAGAATTTACTCATGACCATTGATGGCCGTGAGCGCTCTCAGGGTAACTTTCCTTCGCATGGCGGGGGTGGCCAAATTCAAACGTGGCACACAGCGTTCCCTTTGCCGTACCTGCAATGTCATTCCCGTTGGAACGAATCTGTATTTCATCGGCCGTACATCCTTCATCTTCATAAAATATGCACTCTTCGACTAAACACACCACACCTTTTGGCATTTTTCATCCCTCCATTCTTAACATCTCCAAGGCAACGAAAACACATCCGGGGGTTAAAATAACATTATGAACCTGAATTGGGGTATCCTGGTATTCAAGACAACAGGGATAGAAAACTGACTCCCGCCGATGGTGCAGGCACATTAAAAAACTCGGCAACACTTGCCCCAATATCGGCAAACGTGGCCCTTTCCCCCAGTGATACTCCATTGTTCATTTGTGGTCGCCACACCAACAAGGGAACCCACTCTCGCGTGTGGTCCGTTCCTGGTGTCGTAGGATCACAACCATGATCTGCGGTGATACACAACACATCTTCATTCCCTAGACATTGGAGAATTTCAGGGAGTCGTTGATCAAAAGCTTCAATCGCTCTGGCAAAACCTTGAGGATTGTTGCGATGACCATACAACATATCAAAATCAACCAAATTAATATAAATTAAGCCTTGATCATAGCGTTCCAAAGCAGTTATAAGTTGATTCACTCCATCTTCATTTCCAGACGTATGAAGAGAGACGGTGACACCAGATCCACCATAAATATCAGAAATTTTACCGATGCCAATCACAGGCAGTCCTGATTGTTCTACACGGTTCAAGACAGTCTCACCGAAATTCAGAGAAAAATCCTTGCGTCTATCTGTGCGCACATAGTGTCCTATACTCCCAACAAACGGTCTGGCAATTACCCTTCCTACTCCATCTGTTCCCTGTAAAAGTTCCCGTGCAAAATGACACCAATCATAAAGAGTTTCTACAGGTACCACAGATTCGTGTGCTGCAACTTGGAAAACACTATCAGCAGACGTATAGACAATTGGACGTCCCGTTTGTTCATGTACTTGCCCAAATTCGTCAATTACCGTCGTTCCGGAAGCTGGTTTGTTACACAACACAGATTTTCCTACATAGCGTTCAAAAGGTTCAATAATATGTTCTGGAAACCCATCTGGGTACACAGGCAAAGGTTTATCCAAAATGACACCAACAAATTCCCAGTGTCCATTGGTCGTATCTTTCCCGAAAGAACGTTCACGCATCTTCCCGTAGCCGCCAATCGGGTTATGGCACAAGACACCAGGAATTTCATCTACACACCCGAGTCCGAGTTGGGCCAAGTAGGGAACCTTGAGTCCACCTACAGATTGTGCAATGTGACGCAAGGTATGACTCTGCACATCGGATGCCCCGTAATGGTGCGCATCGGGTGCGGCTCCAATCCCTACACTGTCCAGCACAATCCATATCCAACGTTTTTTTTTGCCAACCATGCGCTTACCTCCAAAACGATAGATGTCCGATGTAATCATTAGTCCGTTCTTTGCCTCATAGTCACACTTCGTATTCCATAGGAGTGTTCCAAAATTGTATGCCACATGTGATTACGCCCGCGGATGTGCAGCAACATACGCCTCTTTGATATGTGTGCGTGTCACATGAGTGTAAATTTGAGTGGTAGAGATATCAGCGTGGCCCAGCATCTCCTGTACAGAACGTAAGTCTGCACCTCTTTCTAATAGATGTGTGGCTACAGAGTGACGCAAGGTATGGGGCGTAATGTCCTTATGAATGTTTGTCGTTTGCGCATATTTTTTTAATATTTTCCAAAACCCTTGTCGCGACATTTGTTTACCGTGGTGATTTAAAAATAGGGCACTCGATTCCATGTGATGCAGCATTTCTTGGCGACCTTCAGTTATGTACTGCAAAAGTGCCTGCTGTGCCACTTCTCCTAAAGGAATAATACGCTCTTTAGCTCCCTTTCCCATACACCGCAAAAAGCCAGAGGATAAATTGACATCCACAGGAGTAATGGCCACCAACTCACTGACCCGAATTCCTGTAGCATACATCAATTCCAACATGGCTTTGTCGCGCAATCCGGGTGCTGTAGATACATCGGGAGCCTCCAAAAGTTTTTCTACTTCGTGGATACTGAGCACTTTTGGCAGTCGTTTTTCCACCTTAGGCGCTTCAACATAAGTCGTTGGATCCACTGTAATTATTTCTTGGCGAACCAAGTAGTGAAAAAAGGAACGCAGGCTCGCCAAATTGCGAGAGACCGTAGTGGTGGCACGGCCCAGTTCTCGTAAGTATGCAAGGTAAGCGATGATACTGGTTGCTTTCACTGGCGACAAAGAATGCTGTCCGTCGGGATCTAAATGCTGGAAAAAATGTTCTAAATCTCTGCGATAGGATTCTAGGGTATTAACAGACAACCCCCGTTCAAGAATAAGGTATTCCATAAAAGGTTCAAGCCATTCTTCCATGGTGCAGACTCCTTTTGGTGGCTTACCGACATGCCTGCTGTTTTATTCCACACCACCTGGCAAACTCCTGCACTGCACAGACATGGTTCATCGCCTTTAGTGGGCAGCATCGTTCATAATTGCTAGTACAGTAAACAAAGAATCAGGTTCAATTTCATCCTCCAATGCGGCCACGTTTTTTGTTGTCATGCCACAGGACTTACACTTATGGACAATTTGATAACCTTTTCGCGAATTATATTCAATTGCGACAGGCTCCATAAGTCCTCCACAAGCAGCAGCCCGGTCCCCAGGATATACGTCCAGATGCACCGAGTATAGACATTGCGTGCAGTGATTTCGGCATCCTGCTTTGGCCGGGGGCACATGATGCCCGCAGTGAAGACAGACAAATCCATCGTTGCGAACGATAAACCTTTTAGTTTGCAATGCGAGAACTCCTCTACAGTGAGGGTAAAAATGTCTAAAAATTCTTTTGCATTCTTTCTAGTGACCGAGAGTCCCACTGAGTAAGACTGGCTCAATGGAAGACTGCAACCAGCCTGCCAAAACCATTACGCCACCGATAATTGCAAAGGTCAAACTATATTTTAATATTTTGGTGGTCAGTTCACGTTTATTATACGCACTTTGCAAGACATTTGCGGAAAACCGAACTGCCACCACACCGCCACATAACAAAGCGGACAAGGACAAAATCTGATGCGCAAAAATGCCTAACCCGGCCAGGAGAACACCTTGCCAGCCAAAGTGAATCACTGTAAACCCGACGGCGAAACCAATGGTGAATGCTCGCAAAAACAAGGCAATGACCACAAAAGGCAGTCCTAAAATTGACAGACCAAATAACCAAAGGAGTGCCAGGAGCCGCCCATCTTGGATTACCTTTTGTCGCAGTAACTCATCCGGAGTTGCCAATTGATGATGGGCTACGGCTGTGAGTAACCCTTGCACGGCTTGACCAATCACAGCACTTTCACCTGGACCCAATTGGCCCGCTGTAAAACCACCGAAAATTAACCCACACAAAACAACAGCCAACAAAAAAACTAAAGTCTGCAGTGCCGGTTGTGTCCAATCCAGCAAAGATTTCCGGACCGATTGTCGAAAATAGGGGAATTTTGGTGTATACGTAATTGCCAACGGTTTCACCTCTTCTGCACCCTTGTCCACCTCGCTTTTATGTGTATGCATCATCGGATACGTTATGATTGAGTTTCAGAGCCAGTCATTATGAGGGAAATAGGATCCGTCCATAAATCCCTCCACCCCCAGGAACAAATTCAACTTTTCCATGGCATGCCTGAAAAATTTGTGGGCCCAGTTTGTCACCAACTATTTGATTCAGTTGCTCCAGGGTAGCTCGTTGTAGAATATTCATCTCATTGCCAAAGACACGCAACAATTTCTGTATAGTTTTTTCCCCCACACCCGGAATGAATTCTAGAGGGATTTGCCACACGTAAGGTGGACGATGGGGCGGATGAATTGCTTTAGAATCGTCCTGAATGGTTGCCAAACGATCAAACACTCCGGTCACCTTGTGCTGGCTACCGCAAAGGCAGTGATTTGCACCCAGTTCCCAAAGCTGCCCGCAATCCAAACAATAAGTCCGGTAATACTTCCCGAGAAAAGGATGTAATCCAAAGTTTCGTATCACCCCACGTCCATTTTGTCTGTGCAATGCAAGACGAACTTCTTCAAAATTAATTTGCTCCAACGTCAAAGCATTGTACTCCCGCCCTATTTTAGGCAAGGAGTGTGCATCTGAGTTTGATAAAAAGGTAATATTTTGAAGTTCCCGTACTCGGTCTGCCATTTCTGTATCTGCGGACAGTCCCAGTTCCAGTCCATCCACTCCGTCATAATCCACCATTTCGCCCAGCTTTGAAACACAGTTACCATACAGACCCTTATGGGGGGTGAATGCGTGATGCACGATAAATAAGCCGCCTCGAGTGTGTGTTTCCTTCTGTAACGTTTGAGCGTTGGTGTGCGCCTTTTGCGAAGATAGGGATACATTTTTTTGAACTGTTGCCAACCATTTAGCAAAGTCTGCTGCAGCTGCCAGCGACCCAAACCAGCACCCAAAATGTGCGGCACCTCTTTGTGGTCCATTAACTTCAACCTCAGCCCCTAAAAAGACTACAAGCCCGTTTCCGTGCCTGTATCCTCCTTTGGATAACGGCGTAAGCGTGCCTGCTTGTAATAAATGTTCGATTTCCTCACGGACACCCGTGCAAACGCCGTCAATCAAGGTAATGACATCCAAGCCCTTACGCAGACGGGAATAAGATAAGATTTTTTCCACCGTTAAATCCCGAGACGCTGTTATTTTGACGGGGTGCCCATGTGACCCCCCCACATGAATGTGAAAATCGCCATAGTATGTCCTCATTGTCAAAAACGAACACGCTCCTTCAAACGGATCCACCATTGTATTGCAATCAAAGTCTTGGCGTCATGAATTTGTCCTGCTTCTAGCAACTGCTTAATTTCATCTCGGGGATAAGCTCTACCAAAAACAAATTCATCTTCATCCAAGTGCATTGTACCGGGTATTAAATCTGTAGCATAAAAAAGGTGGATTTTTTCGTTGGAAAAACCAGGACTTGTATAAAATTCAAACAAGTGAACCAGTTGTTTGGCCATAAACCCAGTTTCTTCACCAAGCTCTCTGTGTGCACAGGCCTCGGGAGTTTCTCCCACCTCCAACTTCCCGGCAGGAATTTCTAATAGTGTTTTTCCAATGGGCGCTCGAAACTGTTCCACACACCAGATAGAATCCGGTTCGACTTGTGCCAAAATAGCAACTGCCCCGGGATGTTCCACAATTTCTCGGAGTGTGTGACTCCCATTTGGAAGTGCCACCGTCCTTTGCACCAAATTAAGGATACGTCCTTGGTAAATAATTTGTTCCTTGACTGTCCTTTCACTCAGGGAATGAGAATTCAATGGTATTAACACTCCTTTTTACCGCAATAGTAAAATAGTTAAAAAGAGGATTGTCCCGGATCTGTATCTATGGGATGACGCAAAATGCGCAGACTACATCAGTCATGACACTCATGTTCTCAGAACGAATGGATTCTAAAGGACTGTGTGCTTTGGAAACCCCTATCCCCAAGTTGAGCGTAGGAATCCCAAACTGTGTGAACCAATTGGCATCACTGCCCCCACTAGCTGTTTTTGGATTCACACTCAAACCGCAACTTTGTAAGGCTCGTTTTACACGTAAACGAGCAGGATGTCCGT
Organism: Alicyclobacillaceae bacterium I2511; assembly: GCA_003584005.1. GTDB lineage: Bacteria > Bacillota > Bacilli > Alicyclobacillales > Alicyclobacillaceae > QXHL01. Next base: position 21,324 of record QXHL01000046.1, read on the forward strand.
CCGAAAATTGAAATCCTGGGCAAACAAGTTCGGAATGAAATAAAGTACTCGCCTGGTGAATGATTGGATGTTCTAGTAGCACATGCTGAAGTTGGCTGAGCATATCAGGAATAGACGAACCGGGCCGGACAAAAACATTTCCGTTAATGCGCCAGCGCTCGGGAAAAGAGTTCCCACGATTGAGAGCCTGAAACCCATCAATGTTAATCTGCACGTCTGGTCCAAAATGTGTTCGTAAGGTCCTCACTAACGAAACGAGAAAAGGTGCTGTTCGCGTGGAAGAGTGAAGGTCTCTGCTGACTTTCCGACCTACTGTTCGAGTGTTAGGATTTTTTCGTTTAGGGTGCTGTTGCAAGGATAACTCTGCCACCCAAGTCACCATTGCAGGTC
>QXHL01000047.1 GCA_003584005.1 Alicyclobacillaceae bacterium I2511
CACCAGCCCGGGCGGCCGCCACAGCTTGATTGGCCCCTTTTCCCCCAGGCGAAAACTCAACCGAATCCGCATGCAGGGTTTCCCCACCCACTGGAAATCGTTTGACGTGACATACCAAATCCATATTGATACTCCCCACAACAGCAATATTCGTCCCCGTACAAATGCCCCCTAAGCAAAATTTCGGTTCACCCCGGGACCAAAAAGTATGGGGTGAACCGAAACAAGTGTCACTCAGCTGATTGCACGTGTCCGGAAAGGGGGCCAGTCAGGCCCAAGCAGTGCGAGGAGGCCAGCTCCAAATGTGCACTAAGCGTACGTTTTCGGTACGTGAAGGAGCATTTGGGGCGACGACGCGGCAATGCGTCGGAGAGTCCTGACCCCTTTCCGGACAACCTCTTATAGTTTCCCCTCTTAAAATCCTTTGAACGTCGACCCCTTGGTCACCAATTGAAGTGGCGAATTCACCCTGGTAGGAATTGATTTGCCTTTGATGGCATCTAAAGCATAATCGACTCCAAGCTTGCCTTCCTGGGTAGGTTGTTGCGCAATATCGGCATACATCAGCCCGCTTTGCACGTCCAAAACGGCTTCCTGCTCACCATCAATCCCCACAAGGGAGATACCAGACTTGCCGGACTGTTGAATAGCCTTCAGGGCCCCCAAGGCCATTTCGTCATTCTGGGCAAACACCCCTTGAATATGCGGATGGGCCTGAAGAATATTTTGCATGACGTTGAGTGCCGTGCTGCGGTCAAAATTAGCACTCTGCCGCGCCACCACCTGAATACCTGGGGCTGTAGAAATCTCCTGATCAAACCCTTTTTCTCTATCCCGTTCAGCCGATGTTCCCATCACACCTTGAAGTTCTACCACCTGTCCCTTGCCGTTAAGCGCCTTGATGAGTTGTTGGGCCGCCATTTTGCCCGCATCCACACTGTTTGAGGCAATGTAGCAGGCCACCTTCCCAGAGTCGACACTTCTGTCCAACGTGATGACAGGAATGTTCGCCTGATTCGCGGCTTTCACGGCGCTGGAGAGTGATTGACTGCTGACCGGGTTCAGTAGAATGACGTTCACCTTTTGCTGAATAAGGTCCTGCACTTGATTCATCTGGGTACTGGGGTCATTGTTTCCATTATCCACAATCACCTTTACACCCTTGGCCTGACCTTCCTGTTGGACCCCGTTTTCCATGGCGACAAAAAACGGATTGTTAGTGGTGGAAACCGCAAATCCAACCGTGTACTGACCACTTGTTCCGCCGCTCCCAGATGCCCCGTTACCCGTTCCAGAACTATTGGTATTGCTCACACCAGCAGTCCCACACCCTGCCGCTAAACCTACCGCCAATAAACTCAAACCCGTGACTACCTGCCAATGTTTCATCTCTTAATTCCCCCTCTGAATCGATTAAATTCTTGGGAACCCTGAAACACAGGTCCCCTTTATGAGAACGAGTAACAGACAGCTACTGACCGTCACTCACGTCTCCAAATTATAACTAAAATACCATGTAATACATTTCTATTCCTTTATATTCAAAGGCCATCTGAGAATTCAATTTATCGGCTATTCGCCTTTTTTCTATCCAACATAATGGCCGCTAGAATAATCAGGCCTTTGATGGCATCCTGATAGAAGGAATTTACATTCAACAAATTTAAGCCGTTACTGATGACTCCCAGAATAAGCGCTCCAACCAATGTACCCAAAATGGCTCCCTCACCGCCAAAGAGGCTGGTTCCGCCCAAGACTACCGCCGTGATGGCATCCAACTCATACCCTGTCCCAGCGGTAGGTTCCGCAGAACTCAGCCGTGATGTGAGTACGAGGCCTGCGATGGAAGCGAGGACACCACTAATCACGTAAACGGAGACCAGGTACTTTTTGACTGGAACGCCCGCAAGATAAGCCACCCGCTCATTTCCACCAATCGCGTAAATGCGCCGGCCATAGGTGGAGCGATGCAATGTAATCCAACCAAGAATGAACACCAACGCCGCAAGAATCACGGGGATGGGGATGGACAGCACACTTCCAGAACCAAAATTGGAAAATCCATTGGGCAAATTGAAAATCGGGTTACCGTTTGTATAAATTTCTGTCAACCCTCGATACAGCGTCATCGTGCCCAACGTCACAATGAATGGAGCCAACCGGGCGTACGCCACAAATACTCCATTAAGTAAGCCGCAAGCGGCCCCCACTGCAATTCCCACCAGGGCAGAAAGCCAGACATTCAAATGACTTGCCATCAATCCTGCCGAGATGGCTGAACTCAAAGCTAAACTGGAGCCTACCGATAGATCAATTCCAGCTGTCAGGATGACAAAGGTCATGCCTACGGCCAACAGGGCATTGACCGAGGTCTGCAAGGCGACATTACGCAAATTTCCAAAGGTAAAAAACTGGTGCGACAGAACGGAAAGGACAAAAAGTAGAATCACCAATCCAATCAGCGGTCCCAGGTGATAACGGCGAATCACCGCACCAAATCTCTCCATTACATACTCCCCCCTGTGGCCAGGCGCATGACAGCCTCTTCCGTGACAAGCTGTTTTGGCAATTCACCTTGAAGATGTCCCTCATGCATGACATAGACTCTGTCGCTCATAGCGAGCAACTCTGGCAAATCAGACGAAATTAACAGAATAGCCTTTCCCTGCTGTTTTAACTCGTTCATAAGTTGATAAATTTCTTGCTTTGCCCCCACGTCGACTCCCCTGGTGGGCTCGTCCAAAACAAAGAGACTCGGTTTTTGCGCCAGCCACTTGGCAAGGACCACCTTTTGCTGATTTCCGCCACTGAGACTTTCCACCGGGTCCTCAATGTCGTGGACCTTAATGTGCAGCATTTCCACGACATCCCGCGCAAAATCACGTTCTACATCCCTTTGCACGAGCCCAAAGCGGGTACGTGCTGGCAGAGTTGGTAGCGAGACGTTAGCGCGTAACGAGAACGGCAAAACGAGACCCAATTCTTTTCTATCTTCTGTCACATAGGCAATACCGGCGCGAATAGCCTCCTGTGGAGAACGTAACTGAATCGGGTTGCCCATATATTGCAAATGGCCTGAGGTCACCCTATCCACGCCAGTGAGGGCGCGAGCCACCTCCGTTCGCCCTGAGCCCATCAAGCCGCCTAGTCCGACAATTTCGCCCGCGCAGACAGTGAGATCCACATTTTTCACAAAGGCAGTTTGCAAACCAACGGTCTTCATTACAATTGGGCCCGGATTCACGTGCACGGTTGGATAACGGTCTTCTATGCTACGCCCCACCATCAGTGAAACAAGTTCTTCCTCATTGGTTTCTTGTACTGGTTTTGTCGCAATAAATTTTCCATCTCGTAGCACCGTGACACGGTGGGTGATATGAAACAATTCATCCAACCGGTGAGAAATGTAGATGACTCCCACCCCTTGTTCACAGAGCGATTGAATGATTTGAAACAGACGTTCAGTTTCAGCCTGACTGAGTGCGGAGGTAGGCTCATCCATGGCTAAAAAACGAACTTTTTGCAACAATGACTTCCCAATTTCGACCAATTGTTGTTCTCCAACCCCCAAAGAACTCAGAAGTTCAGTAGGGGTGCGCTGTAAATTCACTAGCTGCAAAATCTGTTTGACCCGCTCATTGAGTTGACGATAGTTGACAAACCCAGAATGGTTAAAATGGTGTTCATTCCCAATTAAAAAATTTTCCGCAATCGATAAGTTTTGAAATAAGTTCAATTCCTGATGTATCATGCCAAATCCCAGTTGCTTCGCCCGATGAATACTATCCAAGGAAACCGATTGACCATCCAGAGTAATTTCGCCACTGTCGGCCCGATACTCCCCGGTGAGAATCTTCATCAGTGTGGATTTTCCGGCACCATTTTCGCCCAGCAGGCCTACCACCTCACCGCTTTGCACAGTCAGGTGAACACCTCTGAGAACTGAAACCCCCGAAAAAGACTTATGGATATCCGTCATCTTCAGAACACTCATTGAGACCTCACCTTCCCTTGTTTACGAAATGAGGCCATCTACAGCCCCACTTACAGCAAGAGTACCCACATAGTTACCTCAAAAGATGACCCCAGACTTAAGAATGACATTGCTGTAGGAGGTAAACTCTCCGGTCCGCACAACTGCAAACGCCTCCCCCAACTGACGTTTCAAGTCTTCGTGAGAAATTTGGTGGACAGGACTCCCAATCATTTGCACGAGACTGTCATAGAATGCGGGATGGGCCGCAGATAATTCATTGGCTACCGTCGCCCCTTCCACGGCCAATTCCTCCAAAACGGTTTGCAGAACATCTGTCAATCTCGGCAATCCGTTACGAACCGCCAAGTCAATCATGGGAACTCCTTTGGGAACAGGTAACCCGTAGTCTGCAATGACAATCGTTTGACCATGACCCAACTGGGCAATCACTTGGGACAGTGAATGGTTTAAAACGCCAGATTTCTTCACAAACAAACACCTCGATAAGAAATTCTCAATCAGTGCAAGAGAATGCTACGGGTTGATTCACGAACGATTAAAGTAGGCTCGAATTCCTGGTCCGTCAAATTTTGCGTCTTAGAATGCATAATTTGGAATAGAATTTCAAACCCGGCTTGTCCCATCTTATAACCTGGCTGGTCAATGGTTGTCAGTCGCGGGGATACATAACTGGACATTGCAATATTGTCATATCCAACAACTGCTAAGTCTTGGGGTATGTGTAACCCTAGACTCTCCGCAGCCTGAATCACGCCAATGGCCATCAGGTCGTTCGCCGCAAATATTCCATCCGGCGGGGCACTGGAATTCAGCAGCGAAAGGGCTGCATGGTACCCTCCCTCATAACGGAAATCTCCCGGGAACAGCAATGATTGAAGGGCAGATTGTGATGGCCGTTGCGACATAGCACGTAAAAATCCCGTCTTGCGTGCAGTCGCCGATGGTGACTGCTCAGGTCCAGCAATATGGACAATTTTTTGACAGCCCGTGGACATCAAGTGCTCAGTTGCCAACAGGGCCCCCACTTCATTATTCGACCACACTGAGCTTCCCATCTGTGTTGCCTTGCGGTCCACTACCACAAAAGGTAGCGAACCAATACACTCCAGCAAATCTGACTCACTACTACGAGTGCCTGCGACAATTACGCCATCAACCCAGCGACGACGCAGAATATCCAAATACATCCGCTCGCGGTCCAATTGCCAGTCCGAATTGCAGAGAAATAGAGAAAAGCCTTCAGCAATCGCCGCATCCTCGGCACCTCGCGCAATATCCGAAAAAAATGGATTGGCTACATCCGGAACCAAGAGCCCAATGGAGCCCGTCTTACGACTGATGAGCCCCCTGGCAATCCCGCTGGGTTGAAAATTTAGCTGTTCCATGGCAACCTTTACTTTTGCCTCTGTATCTTTCGCCACATATCCACTTTGGTTAATCACACGAGAAACCGTGGAAACCGCAACCCCAGCAACACGAGCCACATCACGGATGGTTGTCACAGCACGGCCAGACTCCAAGTAGACTCCCCCTTTTCCTCAACAATCTCCACCGTGCACAGATATAGCCAGTGTGGAAACGTTACCACATTGTACATAATGAGATTTGGAATAGGATAGGCATGCGATTCCGATTGTAAAAAAAGTTTTAACAAACACTCCGAGGCACCGATTATCCCCTCAAAGAGGGGTGGTAACGTTTCCACATGTAATGTAAGCGATTTTTTTACGTTTGTCAAGCTATTGCAAGTGCCTTTTCCACTAGAATTGGAACAAGAAAGCCCGTGAAAATTGGAAATAGGATCTTTCCGGGCCCAACCTCTTTAATCTGATCCATTAACTGCATTTTGACACCCCTTACTTCCGGAAAAAGTCCAGCAAGACAGGCAACTCCGTCAGCTTCCGGGCATTATGCCTTAGCGGAAACCCCTAGTGTTTTGCCCTCCACGCGGAAAGAAACAAAGCCATGTGGAAGGAAGCAAGGTTTTCCAACGGAAATAAGAGAAATTTTCCATGTGATCAATTTTCTTAATCTTGCGTAGCAGCCACTGCAGATAGTGCTTGTGCAACTCTAGTCGTGCATTTCTTTGGATTGCCACACCTATGATGCACATCACATCCCACAAAACATAGGACGTCATACTGAAGAAGCAAACAAATGAGGAGGTATGGGTCATGGGTAACTGGTCCATCAACTTGGAAACCGAAGAATATGAACAAGACCGAGAATTACTTGTGTGTGACGCGAAACAGGCCATATTAGACACCCCACCTGGGTTTTACGTCAACTTAGCTGTCGCGCCAACACATGGTAATCCAGATAGCTATCTTGTTCCTGCTTTGAAAGAAAATTTTGGATCAACAATTGGCATTCGTTTTGTGGACCAATGCGGTTGCGGTGGCTATGTTTACAAAGTAACTCGTCTAAAGTAAATACTATTCTGTCGCAGGGCCGGGAAATTAGAGCGATTCTATGCATTCCCCTCATGTGTTGCCACATGAACTCCCTTAATGTTGCCTTGTGAAGTTTCTGGTTATAACTCAGCACCTGATGACGGCGTTACAGGGATGGATCGATTGCGTACAAACAGCTTCTTGATACGTTCAATCCAGTTGTCAAAAATAACATACATGACAGGCACCAATAGCAATGTAACCATGGTGGAAAACAAAAGTCCAAAGGCAATCACGGTGGCCATCGCTGCGAGAGTATTGGCCCCTTCACCAAACCCCAGCACCAGTGGCAGCATAGCCAATACTGTGGTCAACGTGGACATGAGAATGGGACGCAGGCGTATGGGGCCAGCTGTCACGAGGGCTTCGGTCAAAGAACGCCCATCGCGCCGCAGTTGATTGGTATAATCTACGAGCACAATGGCATTATTTGCCACCAAGCCAATCACCATGATAATTCCAATCATAGAATCTAAGTCAAGAGACCTGTGTGTCAAAAACAACCCTAATGCCCCACCGATGAATGTGGGCGGTAGCGAAAACATAATCACAAACGGAGTTAAGAACGACTCAAACAACCCAGCCATTACCATATAAATCAACAAGATGGAAAATGCCAAGGCAATCCCCAAGTCCAAAAATGCACTGCCAATAAAACTACCCTGTTGCCCGAAGTTGATGGAATAGCCTTGGGGAACCCGCAGGTGACTGATTTTTTGCTGCAATTGTCGCTGAATTTGCCCTTGCGATCCGCTATAAATGTCTGCAACCACACCGATGGTGCGCACTCCATTCGTGTGGTCCACGGAAGGCGGTCCCTGTGTGGCAGAGAGGGTCACCAAATTGGACAGTGGAACCAGATTACCCTGATTTGTGGGTATCATCACCTGTGACAAGTTTTCAATGTTCTGGCTAAAACTTGTCGGAAATTGTACCACGATGTTAGATTGGGTGTTTGCTTGGTAGAACGTAGAGGCATTCGCACCCTGAAACGCATCGCGCAAAGCGGTCTCCACCTGTTGGGCGGTCATCCCATACTGGGACAAGGCCTCTTGGTGGACGGTGAGTTCGTACTCTGGGGTGCCCGTGACGAGGGTGTTGTTGACATACTCCAGTCCTGGTGTTTGTTCCATAATCTGCGTCACTTGCCCAGCCAAAAGGGACAAAGTTTGCATGTCTGGACCTTGAATATCCACTGTCTCTCCACCAGACACAGGTCCTTCCGAAGCTGTGCTTGGACTGACGTTAACCTGTGCACCCGGAATGTCAGCCACATAGTGAGAAAACTCATGGGATAACTGAATCATGGACGTATGCACAGAAGGACCCAGGGTGACCGTTAAGCTTGCTTGGTTGGTTGCGCCAAAGCTCGTGCTGCTGGTGCTCCCCACCTGCATGAACACGCTCTGCACATCCGGCATATGCTCCTTGGCCAGTTCAGCCACACGATTGGCTGTCTGTGTGGTGGTAACTAGATTGGTGCCATTGGCCAGTGTCAGCCCAATATTAATTTGGTTATTATTTATACTTGGAATTAATTGAAACCCAATATAGGGGACAAGAGCAAAACTTGCAATAAGCATCAAGGAAAACACCACCACCACGGTGGCGCGTCGTCGCAACGCCCATGTGAGTATAGTCCGGTAGAAACGATTCAACTCAAACATTCCACGACCAAACCAGTCAAACGGCGCCCAGGCGCGAAAAGGGGCGTCTCGGCCGGGAATCGTTTCTACCCGCTCAAAGCGAGACCCCCGCAACATCCGTGAAGCAAGCATGGGTGTCAGAGTGACAGCAACAAATAAAGCCGCAATATGGGAAAAACTTACTGTCAGCGCGATGGGGCGAAAAAATTGTCCCGCAATTCCGGGAGTGAAAATAGCCGGAGCAAACACTGAAATCTGTGCCATAGCGGCCACCACTACCGCTAATCCCACTTCCCTTGTGCCTTCACTCGCTGCGGCCAAGGCAGACAGTCCGCGCTGTCGCGCTCGAAAAATACTTTCTAAGACAACAATGGAAAAGTCCACTAAGGACCCCAACCCGACAGCTAAACTCCCTAAGGTCATAGAGTTGATGCTAATGCCGCCAAGATACATGAGCATAAAGGTGGCCATCACGGCAATCGGGATGGCCACGGCAATCACCACCGTGGTCCGTATACTGCGCAAAATCAGCAGCATAATAAGAACACCAAACACAAATCCCAACAGGGTGTGTGTGGCAACGGTCTGTATCGTCCCCTGAATAGTGTCCGCCGAATCACTCAAAATCTGCAACTTCACCCCGGTGGGAAGTTGTGACGAGAGCCCACGAATTCCCTGTCGTACCTCCTGTGATACTTGCACCGTATTCGCATTTGTAGCCTGCACCACGTTGAAACTGACGGCTGGTTGCCCATTCAGCGAAGAAATGAGCGACTGGGTCGCATACCCATTGGTGACAGCTGCCACGTCGGACAGTGGAATACTGCCCCCTGTTGGTAATGGCACAGGGACTTTATCGATTTGATTCACATCAGTATACTGGCCCTGAATGTGAAGAGGAATTTGCAGAGACCCTTTATTGACCAGTCCCGCATCTGTAGAAACGTTGTTGTCCTGTAATGCCTGAACTACCTGAGTAATACTCAAGTGGTAAAAATTCAACTGATTGGGGGACACTACAACGTTGACCTGGGAGGTCAGCCCGCCCACAACAGTGACCGAACCCACACCGTTCAAACGCGAAATTGCCGGTGATATGACATTGTTCGCCAGTTCCGTCAACCCCGATAACGATTGGGATCCGGACAAAGACAGGGTCATAATCGCCTTGTTAGTCGGGTTGAACTGCTGTACCACGGGCGCACTGGCATCACTTGGCAACTCGGGTTGTACACGGTTGACAATACTGCGCATCTGATTGACTTCCTGGTTGATGTCCGTTCCATAGTTGAACTGCACAATCACCTGACTCACATTTTGTGACGAGGTGGAGTCAATTTCTGACACTCCAGAAAGAGACTGTAACGCCTGTTCAATGGGGTTGGTAATCTGCTGTTCTACTTCAGAAGGTGAGGCACCAGACCAACTCACGCTGACCGACGCCACCGGCAGGTTAAGGGATGGGAACAGTTCCAGGGGCAGTTGCACGAGAGCAAACAAGCCCACAACAAGGATGGTCACCATCACCATAGTGATGGTGACTGGCCGCCGGATGGAGATATCGGTAATCTTCACGGAAGGTTGCTCCTTTACGCGATTTGCGGTGCATCAAAAACACCAATGTTCCTTCCAAAGCAGAAGGAATTACGCAGTGGTGGACCCGTCTTTTGCAACCACCTTTACCCTGTCTCCGTTCGACAGCAGATTCTGTCCTTGAATCACAATTTCTTCCCCTGGCACAAGTCCTGAGGTGATTTGGTAAAGGTTGCTCGACATGGCGCCCACCTGCACAATTTGCCCCTCTACACGCCCCTGCTTATCCACGAAAACTTCCTGTGCCCCACCCTGTAGGCTCAACACCGCATCTGCGGGCACCATGATGGCAGAACCCCGTGCACTGCCAGCCACTTGTGCCTCCACCTGCATGCCAGGTAGAAGTTGGTTATGTTCTCCTGAAAGCATCACATCCACCGGATACTGATTGGTGGTCACACTCAACTCCGGCTGAATATCGAGCACCTTCCCTGGAATGTTTAAGGAGAGTCCAGGAATATACACACTCATAGTCAATCCGGGGTGTATGTGACCAATGTCTGCTTGGGGAACCGATACGGTCACCATTTGCGGACTGGTAGAGGCCACCGTAATGAGCTGAGTTTGTGGACCCACACTCTGTCCCACTTGTGCGCCAACAGCCTGTACCAAGCCACTGATTGGCGAGACCACTTGTCCATTCTGCACCTGTGCGGACAACTCAGCCTGGGCAGTCTGATACCCCGCCTGCTGTTGCTGGAGTGCCGCCTGTGAACTGGATACTTGCGCCTGCAACTGGGTGTGGTCACTTACGGTAGCTTGCGTAGATTTGAGATTGTTGAGTGCCGCCTGAACCGCGGTTTGTGCCTGATTTACAGCAGCTTTGGCAGCTTGGACCGTCAATTGGATTTGTTGTGCAGGATTAGATCCTGCTGTAGGAGTCGCATCAGCAAGATTTTTTTCTGCCACAGTCTGATTGGCCTGGGCAGTGGCCACCTCAGTTTTCGCCTGTGCCACAGCCTGCAGTCCTTGATTGTACGCCGATTCTGCGTTTTGCAAGTCATTATACTGGGTACTCAATCCCTGGTAAATAGATTGGTTGGCCTGCACCTGGGTTGAATATGGATTCTCGCCACCATAACTCGAGTTTTGCCAAGATTGATAGTAAGAGAGAGACGACTGATAGGCCTGGGCAGCCTGGGCCACCTGGGCTGCAGTAATGTCTCCATCTTGTTGTTGCGCGGTGTCTAGATTTTGCTTGAGAATAGTCAAATTAGATGTGGCAAGTTGTACCTGCTGTTGGGCCGATTGCAACGACTGTTGGCTTGAATTTACAGCAGTCTGTAGTGCCGTCACATCTTGGGATGTGCCCCCCCCAGTCAAGTCTGCTTGTGCGACAAGTTCTGCCTTTTGCAAATTAATTTGTGCGGCGGCCAAGGCTGCTTTTTGTTCTGAAACAGTATTTTGCGCACTGGTTAACTGTGCCTTGTCTGGTACAGTGTCATTGGCTGCCACCTGTGCGTTGGCTACCTGTGTTTGGGCTGAATTCACACCAGCCGCAGCTTGAATGACGGAATTTTCTGCCGGAACCAATGTGACATTGCTCAATCGTGCCAGAACCTCACCCTTTTGAACGACTTGCCCAGCCCGAACATTCAGCGTCGCAAGCAAACCTGAGGCCCCCGGTGAAAGAAGTGTTTGTACATAAGGTGTCAAGGAGCCCAAGTATGTATTCCCAATAGTCATGGGGGATTCCCTAACTATTTCTAAACTGACTGCTAAGGGCGGCAAAGCCTGAGTTAATTTGGATGCTCCTGTGGCACATCCTGTGAGGCCCCCAGCAACAGTCAAGACTGTGAGAGACAAAAGAGCAAGGTGGGAAACCGTTCGCCTAGCGGTCTCAAATTGGCTCATCTTGAACTCCTCCGACGAATCATTTTAGAAACACACATTTTAGAAGTGCAATTGTATGGTAACATAAAGAAAGCTTCAGAAGAAGCATAGATTGAGAAAGATTATCTAGGATGACTCAAGCAGGACCTCTATATTTTCCCATATTTTCACGTGCCACTTGGCGGTTATTAAAGAGGAGCGAACCCACAGAAATCTGCATTGCAAACATTTTCAAGAGGTTGTCCGGAAAGAGGTCTGACCAAACCCTTTCCGGACATGCACTTTCAGGTTGTTTTGCGCTATTTCGGTGTGCTGACGGTTAACCATAACACCCCGCTACCCGCCAACAACAAAACGGTACCCAAAAGCAGAGGAGGACGACGCCACTTTCGTTGGACAAACCACTCACACAAAGGTGAGGTTGGACGAGTTGAGCAGATTCAAGAGAGTTTCCAACAATACAGTGGCTACTTGACTGAATTAATGAGTAGAATTGTTTTTTACAGGTGCACCGGAAGGGTGGTTCATTTCAACTAGGTAAACTTGTAAAACTGTTTGTTAACCTTTCTGTGACAACATTTACATGTAAACGAAAGACAATTTCATCCTTGCTCCATCCCGGACTCAATAACCGGCACCATGCCAGCAAACCTCGTGTCCATCAAAACCATATTCCTTTCACTCATTCATTCGCCCACCCTTTGGATCACCGTTTGGCGGAGGGCTGTTCAATTTTAAACGAGCTTTTCAACGATACAATAAGATTGAATACCTTGTGGTCCGTCGTTGTCTCTTTTGGATCCACATTGAAAAAGCCATGCCTTATAAATTGGTACTTTTCTTGTATCTTTACATTTTTCAAATCTGCACCGATGTATCCGTACTCCACCTTCAGAGAATCCGGATTTATGAGCTGTTCGAGTGGTTTGTTTTCATCAAATTCCCCGGCCAGCAACGGCTCATACAAGCGAAACTCAGCGGGAATTGCCGTTTTACAATCCACCCAATGAATGGTTCCCTTTACCTTTCGGCCCGTGAATCCACTGCCACTCTTTGTTTCGGAATCATAAGTACAGCGCAATTCCACCACATTGCCCTGATTATCTTTGACAACCTCATTGCACTTAATAAAATAAGCGTTTTTCAAGCGAACTTCATTTCCAGGGTACAATCGATGGTATTTCGGTGGGGGCACCTCCATGAAGTCCTCTTGCTCAATGTAGATTTCCCGTGAAAACTGAACCTGTTTGGTTCCCATTGAAGCATCTTCGGGATTCACTTCCATATCCAGCATTTCAACCTGATTTTCCGGGTAATTGGTGATCACAACCTTCAGGGGTCGAATCACAGCCATCGTGCGGGGTGCGCGCAGATTCAAATCCTGGCGGGCGTGATATTCAAGTAGCTTGTAATCCACCTCGCCCCCCGTGACGGTCACGCCCAGTTCCTCGACAAACGAGCGGATGGACTCCGGCGTGAATCCACGTCGACGCAATCCTGAAAGGGTTGGCATCCGCGGGTCATCCCAGCCATCCACCAATCCCTCATCCACCAGTTTCTTTAAGTTGCGCTTGCTCATCACAGTATTGGAAAGGTTCAATCGACCAAATTCGTACTGATGTGGAACATGTGGCATCTCGCATTCGCGTATCACCCAATCGTACAACGGTCGCTGGTCTTTAAATTCCAGCGTGCAAAGTGAGTGGGTAACCCCCTCAATCGCATCTTCGAGCGGATGTGCGAAAGCATACATGGGGTAAATACACCACTTATCCCCCGTGTTGTGGTGCGGAGCGTGCGAAATTCGGTAAAGTACGGGATCCCGCAAGTTGAGATTGGGTGACGTCATGTCAATTTTCGCCCGCAGAACTCTTTCCCCATCGCCAAATTCGCCCTGTCGCATGTGGTCGAACAAATCCAGATTTTCATCGATGGTGCGTGTCCGGTATAAACTGTCCTGGCCCTGTTCTGTTAGCGTTCCACGAGTTAATCGCAGCTCTTCAGCAGTTTGATCATCGACATACGCCTTTCCTTTTTTAATCAGCAAAACGGCGCGTTGAAACATCTCTTCAAAATAATCGGATGCAAAATACAACCCATCCCAGTGAAAGCCAAGCCAAGCCACATCTTCTTGAATTGCATTTACATACTCATTGTCTTCTTTGAGTGGATTTGTGTCATCGAAGCGCAGATTGGTCTTGCCAGCAAATTCCTGTGCAATGCCAAAATTGATGAAGATGGATTTGGCATGTCCAATATGTAAGTAACCGTTCGGTTCAGGAGGAAATCGCGTTACCACTTGTTTCACATGACCGGTTTTCAAATCTTCACTGACAATTTCTCGAATAAAATCATTAGAACCTGATATGTTTTCCATGATTTCAACCTTCCGTCCATTTCGCAGAGTTGTAAGTTCCATTTATTATAACAAATTCTTCTGCGTCCCTCTATGCAAAAGCATGCTACAGAGCAAACACGCAGTTTCCTTAGTGGTTCCTTTATACCCGAGTATAACTACGCATCAGTTTCTTTGAAAAAGTCAATTAAAAAGGAATTATATGTACATTGTTGTAACTATATACAAATAGGTTTATCCGTTTTATAGTTAAATCAAGTAAACTTATATCTGGATAGAGAGGAGTTCTTTATTTAGGGATGAAATCGATTTCTTTAATTGTCTCAATCACAACTCACCTAATTCGAATCATCCATTCCACAAAATGAGAGAAGGTTTAAAATGAAAGAGGACCAAAATTCTTCCCAAGCGTCTGTACAGACAGGCTATAAACAAGAACTTAAAAGGGCTTTATCCTTGTCTGATCTTCTGATTTATGGAATGATTTTTATCGTTCCTATTTCCCCCATGGTTGTATATGGATACGTCGCACAACAAAGTGATGGGATGGTCCCACTTGTATATCTCGTAGGTGTTATTGCAATGCTGTTTACAGCCTTAAGCTACAGAGAAATGAGTAAAAAGTTCCCAGTTGCTGGATCTGTCTATTCCTATGTACAGAGGGGCTTAAATTCTCACTTTGGATTTCTTGCGGGGTGGATGATACTTTTTGATTATCTAATTATTCCTGCACAGCTGTATGCATTCTCTGCCATATGGATTCATGGAATGCTTCCGGGAATCCCAGCGTGGGTTTGGATAGTGGTATTTGGCATTGTGATTACCGTCATTAACGCACGCGGTATTAAAATCATGAATAGCGCCAATTGGACCTTTTTGGTCATTGAGATCTTGGTGTTAGTTTTATTTCTTGGTTTTGGGTTTCGATATGTGTTTCTCTTACATCATGGAGTTGGCGGTTTATCCATTAAACCCTTTTACCAACCGGGTCATGTCAATCTCGGATTCATTGCCTCGGCAACCTCTATTGCAGCCCTTAGTTTTCTTGGATTTGACGGCATCAGTACACTGTCTGAAGAGGCAAAACGGCCTACAAAAGATATTGGCAATGCGACGGTACTCGCTTTAATTATATTAGGGGTACTTTTCATATTGCAAACGTATTTAGCTGCATTAGTCCATCCAAATTTTCAAACGTTAGATCCCAATCTGGGATTTTTTCAATTGGCACGTCAAGCGGGTGGACAATTCTTATATTACTCAATCCTAATTGTTATGATTATTTCAGCCGGAATTGGAAACACATTGGTTTCGCAAGCTGCAGTTTCTCGCATTTTGTTTTCAATGGGTCGTGATGAATTACTGCCCTTCTCAAAATTCTTTTCTAAAGTTCATTCACACACACAGACACCAATCAATGCCACTCTCTTAGTAGCTGTCATCTCTGTAGTTCTTGCTTTAGTGGTTCCGGCAGAAGATTTAATCCGATTTATCAACTTTGGCGCTTTGACCTCGTTCCTGTTCCTTAATGCCACAGTCTTTGTATACTTCTACTTGCGCAAACATCAATATCGACACTTCATTAGATATTTTGTTTTCCCACTACTTGGATTCGCAATCATAGGATTTGTTTGGACGGGGTTTGATCGTCTCACGTTTATATTTGGTCTCTCGTGGCTGGCAATTGGAATCATTCTCGGTGCCGTCAAATCAAACTTTTACAAGAAATCCCCTTCAGTGATGAAAGGCTTGTAAATTATTAATGTCCATGGACACCCGCACGTCCCGTTTGGTACCGAAAAAATGATTTTATTTGTAGAAATCAGTATTCCCAATCTTTCAGCTCAGTTCACAAGTCCTTGGTAAAGCCTGTAGGCCAAACCAAGGACTTTGCTGTCGCCACTCGCCTTGGCTATCAGGAGATAATTGAGAACTTATCAAATACGATTCTCATCCGCCCGACTATTTTTTCTGCGATTCAAATCCGCCAATACCTTGCCCTCGTGATTCATGGCAAAATACGTGACATCCTGTAATCCCTCCCCACCAAGTTTTGTGATTTGCTCCAAAACCCAGCTTTCTTTTACCTTTATTTCACGCAGTTTATCAAAGTCCAACTCCCCATCGACAATCAGTTCAATAAACGGTCCTCCCCCCTTATCATCCAAGTCCGGCCCCACTGCGAGGTCCCCTTTGGAAGCCGTTTGAAATTGTGGTATTGGCAAAATACTCAAATTACCGGTTGGCTCAAGGATTGCGTAATCAATATCGCCATAGGAAAAATAGCCCTTTTCTCGTAGCAGCATCATTAAGACATCTAAATTCACACGGCTTTTGGCCAGATTGTTCCGCAAAATGATTCCTTTATGAATCAGCACCAGAGGTTCCCCGTTGGCCACTCTGCGAAAGGAGCGGCTCTTCAGAGAGAAAAATGCTGCTAAAATAGCGGCCGTAGTAAACACCACCAAACTATACCCCGAAATCATCCAATCGCGAATCGTGTTGGAGGTAATCATGTTTGCAGCAATGTTCCCCATGCTTGCCCCGGCAACCCAATTGAAAAATGTCAGTTGGGTTAATTGGGTGGAACCTAACCACCGAACCAAAATTAGCAAAACAACAAATGTAAACAATGTACTGACCGTCTGAAACCACCAGTGAATGTTTGCAAAAAGCACCAAGCACCCCCCCTGTTTTCAGCTTCTGCTCTGCCTGATTTATTTAGAGTGCTTTCGAACTTCAATACTATGTCCAATTTTCTTATTCCCTAACACCCAAAACACGCTAAGTTAGAGATAAAATTAATTTGTTGGCATTATTGTTAAATGGTAGAAAATTAAATCATAATTTCAATAATTAATATTTGCATCACCACAGCTCCTCAAATGGGGACTATTTGAGGAAAAAAATAAGCCAGTCTGAAAGCGCTAGACATAATAACCTAGATTTCTACTGAAAAGGATTTCAAAAAAATACTGTTTTTTTTGACTCTATTAGAGCGATAACACCCTGCCCACTGCGTTGCAGGTTGATTTAATTGCGACATCAACGTTTTTTTCACTCGTATGTCTGTAACTACCGACCACAAAACCTTCAAGTTTTCATTTTGATATATGAAAACATTCATTAATTATCATCAATTTGTTAAATAGAAAATGATGTTTTTCCCCCTACAAGTAGATAACTCCCATGGGTATCAACTGGATACCGAGTGGTCATGTTAACTACGATTTAGGGGGTATCTCGTAGCACTGAAAATAGTACAGGTTCCCCTTCTTTGATGACCTTACTCGGTGCGATAATTCGATGGGGTGAGAAGGAGATGTCGGATATAATGATAAATTACAACGAGGAAACGGCAGATCTACAGCCGGGTCGTGAACTATCTTCTAGTCATAGCGCGGATGCTTCCCCACTAGGTTTGGCTGCATTTGCTTTAACAACTTTTGTTCTTAGTGCGGTGAATGCAGGAATATTTCCAGGGGTTCTAAGCGAGACGGTTTTGCCTGTGGCTATTTTTTATGGTGGATTCATTCAATTGTTAGCAGGAATGTGGGAATTTCACTCGGGAACTACTTTTGGTGCTACTGCCTTTTCTTCTTATGGAGGATTTTGGATGTCTTTAGGGGCATTTATTTACTTGCAACTGCGGGGGACTTTGAATTTTCAAGGACACAGTCAAGAAGCCTTGGGACTTTTTCTCTTAGCTTGGACGGTGTTTACTTTTTATATGTGGATTGCATCCTTTCGAATGAATCAAGCGTTGGGAATTGTTTTTACCCTCTCCTTTTTCACGTTTGTGCTCTTGGATTTAGGGGCATTTGGAGTCCCCCAAGCAACAACCATTGGCGGATGGTTTGGATTACTCAATGCTGTGGCGGCTTGGTACACCTCTGCCGCCTTCCTGCTGAAAGACACCTATGGACATGTCATTTTACCTGTGGAAACTCGGAAACAACGCACAGTTAAACAATATACACGCGAAAAAAGCAGGATGTCTTCGGCCACGATTAAATAATCCAGGAAATAAGAAAGGTTGTATTTACATTAACCGCGCCAACGAGGGGTGCCATGAGTACACCAGAGAACTTTGGGCAGAAACGAGACGGATCATCGTCTCGTTGTTCCATTCAATCATCAACCCAATTTGATTCGGGTGTACACATGCTCTTTCTTCCCACTGATTGCTGGCCCTATCGTTTACTTACTGATGATTTAATTCCATCATTTCTTCCCGAAATGCCGGTTTCCTAGGATACCTGTCCAGTAGCAGTTGCTTCACCAGTCCCCGCAGGCCCCGAGCGTGATCGACTGCCTCTCCCTCTTGTGCACTTCGCAGTGCGTCGTCAAATCGACCTTGTTCCAGAGCTGCCTGAATCGCCTTCTTGGTTACAAATAAACTTATATCGCATCATCGCGACATTTTTCGCAAAGTAATCTTGGTTCCTGCTTCCTCCACTTTGTCGGGAGGCGATTTGTGCAACGTGATGCTTCCATTCTTCCTGCAGTTCAGCAGTATCCGCCACTTGGGAGGCGCAGTGCGAGGGTAAGGCGCTCTTCAAAGGACAAACTGGCTGAATCCGATAGATCAGTAAGGCCTTGGGATCCCTTGAACTTTCACCTCGACCCCCAACAGGTCTTTTGCGTGTGGGGTCGGTTACTCTTTCCCGGAGGTGTGGTTGTCTTGAGCTGGCCAATAGGCCCGTGCCCGCCAACTGACCAGCACATCCGCCAACCCCCCCACTCCTGTACAGAAACAGGCGGACTGCCTGGCGGACCCTTCGTCATTGCGCGGGCTATGGCAGGCCAGCGTCCTCTGGACCCACCTCAGATGCTTCCCCCACCACTGGGGAACTCACGCAAAGTCAATGGCTTTACGTGAGACCTACGCTGTTTTAGGCAATCGCCTGTGCAGGCTTTGGTTCATCCTTCCTTCGTTTGGAAAGATACGAAAAAGTGCCGTTTCACTTGCAGTACAGGTTCATCATCCCCACAAAGTCTGCATCCGCCTGGTACGAGTGATTTGGGTTTAACCATGTAAACGCGTGTTTCACCCGTTGTCCCACTTCCCAGTGTTCATGCTGACAGTGGGGACACATTTGCGACGTATAAGCAGGATTGCGTTCCACTGTTAAAATGCCTTCGCGAAACGTCAAGTCGCGCCGCATTCTCATCCATGTTTTGAACTTTCTCCCAGGGATCCACGTTATTCTTTACATTTGCTTGAAGCCTTCCGCTTTGACTGCGTTTGTTATGGATCCCATTGAGAATGCAATGGCGCTTGTGATTGATTTCGCCCCCGTGACCACAGGCATCCCAGGATTGGCATTGAATTGCGCTTTACCGCTACAGCTTGTTTACTACAGATCAACTTGCCACACTGCTGTATTATGAGGGATAAATAAATAAAGTTAATATGATGAACTATATAAGAATAGCTACGCACACAAACGCTAAAAATAAGGCGGATTCTTGAACCTGACGTAGGCCCAAAAATCCGCGCTATGACTGGAAATTTACTTGGTGAGCCATCCGCGACTCGAACGCGGGACACCCTGATTAAAAGGCTGCGATGGCTGGTGTGCAGGGTGGGGATTGAGTTGTAAAGAAAGCAATTAAACCGAGTTGTGCTTGGCATTCCGCACTCCATGTCATGTACTAAAACGTATTCACAGGGTTTGCGCGTTATTTCGTTGTTGCACCAAAAGTTGCACCAGAGATGCAGACGATGCCGAGCTATCGAGCAAATTTACACTCTGGCAAACTTCACAGATTGAATGCTTTCAATTATGACGAATCGGGCTTGACTCTTTGGATTTTAAATCGTCTTTAGACAGTAGCCTCTGCGGGTGATCAAGTTCCAGGGTTCTAAGCTTTTTGATATAGGCTTCAAATCCCCCGGCTTCCCGCAGAAGCCGTTCTCGAGTTGCTCTGACTTCTTCGACAATAGGGTCATTCCACTTCATCATCCGTACCTCCCATTAGTTCGAGTGGCGTTACAATCATTGGCTCATGCAACGCCTGCGTACGATTGTATCGGTGTATTTTTGTACGGATTCCGCCATGAGCAAGATGTTTGCAATTCCACGTTAATAAATAGTCGACTTCGTATATTACGGCAACCGACAGATGGACAGCATCAACCTTGGCCCGTTCTGGAATCTCAAGAAGTTGAACGTACGTTTCTGCAAGCTTGATCACTTCATTTGTAATTCTCAGAATGGGAAACTCTGTGACCACATCTAACCGCCGTTGTGCTAATTCCTGATCTCCTGCACTACACTCGTCTAATACTGCCTCCGATACATAGAGAAGAAAGTCCGAACGAGCTCCATCCCACCACTCTCGCGTGATTTGCTGTTGCGCAGCAACAACAATGTCTCTGCTCAACCGTGAGGTCAAATAACTGGGAATTGTGGTCTCAACATAGACACTTTCCATACCGTCACATCCAATGCGGTACCTCTTTCCAATGATTATACATCAAATGAATGCCTTGCTTTAGTAACACTCAAGAGAGAAGTGCTCCTGCCAGCCCAAAATCGTGCGCCGAGCAATTCGCTAAGTATCTGGCCGTTGCCTTCGTACAATCGTTGTCGTAAACGAGTGGCTGAGTGCGCTACTGTTGACCTTCAATACCCGTCGCGACTTGTGTAAGCGTAAAATCACAATTAGCGTTGAACAACTGCTCTTTGACTGTACAGTGGTTCATAGACCCCTCTGCAAATGTAAATAGCCTCGAACACTGTGGATAACTTTTCGATGGCCGTGTTCTTCCACCGATGGATCATCGTAAAGTGGACACCGTACTCGGATGAAATCTGACTGATGGTTTTCTCCTCTTTGAGGAGTTCCAGAACGAGTTGCGCTTTGAAGACTGCCGTGTAGTGTTTTTTCATGGCCATAGTATAGTTTAGACGCCTCCTCTCAAACTGTTTAGTTTCTTGGATCCACTACATCATCTTGATCAATTGTCTTTTCCACCCTGGTTTCACCTTCTATATCCCCATCTCCAATTGCACCAAAGTTGCACCAAACCACAATCCCCGCCACCTTCGCGTCCGTCTAGACAGCAAAAAACCGCGCAACCGCGCGGTTTTCTTTGGTGAGCCATCCGCGACTCGAACGCGGGACACCCTGATTAAAAGCCAAAAGTAAACTACTAGATTGGACTCATTTACATTTGTAACGAGTTGAAATACCCTTGGTATAGCAAGGAAAATAACAAAAACTTTTTTTAAAAACTTGGTGTCAAGTTTATGGATATTGATATGGTTTGCACACAGACACGCACACAAACAATATCACATTCTGTTTGATGTATGAAGAAAACACGGGAAGCCATTAGTCCACTGCAGGGCCCAGGAAGGCCACTTCCAAGGTAGTTGGACGTGGGACTGGCAGCCATTAGTCCACTGCAGAGCCCAGGGCAGGTGTGCCCTAAAACTCAGGATGAGAAGAGGTAGCAAAAAGTTTTTTGGGGAAACAACGTGCCCTACGTACCCTACGTACCTAAACCCTTGTGGCACAAGGGATTTTTGAGGGCACGTACAAAAGTCATACGTGCCCTACGTACCCCTACGTACCCTCATTCAGGCAGCCGGCTGGACGGGGGACTGGGGTACGGCAGCCATTAGTCCCCTGCAGAGCCCAGGAAGGTGTGTCCAAAAACTTAGGATGAGAAGAGGTAGCAAAAAGTTTTTTGGGGAAACAACGTGCCCTACGTACCCTACGTACCTAAACCCTTGTGGCACAAGGGATTTTTGAGGGCACGTACAAAAGTCGTACGTGCCCTACGTAC
>QXHL01000048.1 GCA_003584005.1 Alicyclobacillaceae bacterium I2511
CGGATGCCGACTTTGTGGGGATGATGAACCTGTACCGCAAGTGGAATGGCACTTTTGCGTATCCTTCCAAACGAAGGAAGGATGAACCAAAGCCTGCGCAGGCAATTGCCTAAAACAGCGTAGGTCTCACGTAATGCCATTGACTTTGCGTGAGTGCCCCAGTGGTGGGGGAAGCATCTGAGGTGGATCCAGAGGGCGCTGGCTTGCCAGATGAGGGGATCAACCACACGCCGATAAGAGGATACACCCAAACTCCTCTCCATCCGAAAGGATGAGAAAAAGGTCAGACGAACAATAGTTGTCTATGTTTTAATATGTTTTTGGGCAACTATTGACACCACCGACGCTAAAAATACATCAAAAATCTCGACAAGTTACAGCATAACCTGTATTAACGGCTCTATCCCCCTGTTTTAAAATGCGATTGAAAGGACACTTCAATTCAACAGGGGAAGGGTTTCGCTATGATAAACAGTGGAGATACAGCATTTGTTTTACTTAGCGCTGCTTTGGTCTGCCTAATGACTCCGGGACTTGCATTTTTTTACGGTGGGCTAGTACGGAAAAAGAATGTTTTATCTATTATGATTCAAAATTTTGTTTCCATGGGAATTGTCACAACCATTTGGGTACTGGGCGGCTTTAGTTTGGCATTTGGCAAAGACTATCATGGTATCATTGGGAATCTGCAATACTTCGGTCTGCGCGGTGTCGGAATGCTTCCCAATCCTGCACACGGTCCAACAATTCCCTTCTTGGCGTTTTTCGTGTATCAAGAGATGTTCGCCGTTATCACTCCAGCTTTGATTACCGGTGCATTCGCAGACCGGGTCAACTTCAAAAGCTACCTCAAGTTCTTGGTTCTGTGGAGTATATTTGTTTATATTCCCTTGGCACACTGGGTCTGGGGCGGAGGCTTCCTAGAACAGATGGGACTGGTTGACTTTGCCGGGGGTATCGTTGTACATGCCAGTTCTGGTCTGGCTGCTTTGGCTTCGGTATTCTTTGTCGGTAAACGGGTCATGATGCCTGGCGAAACTAAGGAGCCTCACAACATTCCTTTTGTTGCCTTAGGCACAGGGCTCTTATGGTTTGGCTGGTTTGGTTTCAACGGCGGTAGCGCGTTGGCGGCCAACGGAATTGCGGCAACCGCTTTTGTTAACACAGACATTGCTGGTTCCATAGCCATGATTACTTGGTTACTTATCTCTTGGACCTATGAAAAGAAGCCGACCATGGTGGGCGTTCTGACAGGTGCCGTAGCCGGGTTAGCTACTATTACACCGGCAGCAGGGTATGTACGACCTTGGGCGGCAGCCATGATTGGTCTTTTGGCAGCAGCGGTCTGTTATCTTGCGATACAGGTTCGCATTAAACTCGACTGGGATGACGCACTCGATGTTTGGGGTGTACATGGGGTCGGCGGAATTCTTGGCTCCATTCTAGTGGGTGTATTTGCTGTGTCTGCAGTCAATGGAACCAGCGGACTGATTCAGGGCAATGTGCACCAATTTCTTGTTCAGTTATTGGGTGTTGCCATTGCAAGTGCATATGCCTTTGGCGTGACATATTTAATCCTCAAAGTCATCAATATCTTCGAGTCTGTTCGCGTACCTCGGGACGTCGAAGTGAGGGGACTAGATTCCTCCATCAATGGTGAAACGGCCTACGACTTATAGACAACATCGAAAGAAAAAGACAGGGTTCTGTGCCCTGTCTTTTTTTATTTCATCAAAACCCTATTTATTCGACTTGCACTTAGACCATTCCTCATGGACAATGTGGCTGAGCCTTGACAGAAAGTTGAGGGGAAAGAGGGAGACACAAGTGATTGCCGTAATGACCGTTTTGGCGATAGCAGGGTTGCTGGCCTCACTGACCACCGCCACCTTAGGGACTGGCGGTGGCTTACTCGTCATGCCCATGTTGGCCTTATTTTTTCCCACCCGTTTAATAATTGCGGACACCTTGCCCATGTTTTTGGCCAATGCCGCCGTGACCTTCTGGATCTACCGAAAAACATTTAAGACGGCGCGGGTGTTCTGGCTTCTACCCGGTGTTATACTGGGAATTATCTTGGGGACCCACGTTGTAGCCCATTCGTCTAACAATCTCTTGCGTTGGGTCATGGGTGGCGTGGCTGTGTTCTTCTTGATATTTACAGGAATCAGTGGCATGCTCATCAGAAAAAAAAGATCGTTCCCGCTTTGGATGGGTGTCCCTTTGAGCTTGATTGCGGGAGTGGTGAGCTCTATTTCTAATATTGGAGGGACACTGCTCTCCCCCTATGTGTTAACAGAGACGATTCCGCCAGCCTATTTTGTGGGGGGGATGAGCTTTCTCTATTTGGTTATGACTCTGCTAAAGATGGGTACCTTTACCCTAGCAGGTCTCATACATTGGCAGGACCTCCTCATGGCACTGCCTTCTGTCCTAACCATCATTGCGGGAGCTTATATTGGGAAATTCCTTAATCGGAAAATCTCATTGATCTATTTTCGGTGGGCTGTATTCGGTGTGGTGGGTATATCCAGTGTACTGTTGTTTACCACGCGATGAAAGACCGTGTAAAATTGAAAGGGAGCCTTTTTATTTCCGTCTATTGGTGTTTTTATACGGAAGTTACACATTTCTTCTCACCTGCATGATAAAATAAAAATCAGGCTACGATGGAGGTGACAGATACTATGAATCGGATTGGCTTTATTGGACTTGGTACAATGGGATTGCCAATGGCGACGAATTTACTAAAGAAAGGGTACCACCTCACTGTCTACAACCGTACAAAGCAAAAATCGGATCCCCTGCAAGAGTTGGGTGCCAAAATTGTAAATTCCCCTAAAGATGTTGCTGCAGCTTGTGACGTAGTGTTTACAATCCTCACAGCCGATGCCGCTGTTGAAGAAGTGATGTTGGGTGAACAGGGCATTCTCCAAGGGGTGCACGCTGGACTCATCGTAGTAGACTGTAGTACAGTTTCTCCAACCACAAGTAAAAAAATTGCTCAAGTGCTTCAACCATTGGGTGTGGAGGTTCTCGATGCCCCTGTCACAGGTAGCGAACCGCAAGCCATCGCGGGGGTCTTAACCTTCATGGTGGGTGGAAAACACGAGATTTACGAACGGTGCCTCCCGCTCTTTGACGCAATGGGTCAAAAAGCATACCACATGGGCAATCACGGTGCGGGCTCCTATACGAAACTTGCGAATAACACGATGGCTGCCATCAACTTGCTGTCGTTTTCAGAGAGTCTCGTCATGGCAGTCAAAGCGGGTATCAATCCAGATTTATTTACACAAGTGGTGAGTGGCGGCGGTGCAAGAAGTGGCATGGCAGATAACAAAGCACAAAAAATCATTCATCGAGACTTTCAACCGAACTTTTCGACTGCGCTGATGAACAAAGACTTAGGTTTAGCGATAAACCTCGCAAATGAACTACAAATTCCGGTTCCCGTTTTGTCGACAGTCAAGGAAATGTTGAAAATAAGCATCAGTAATGGCTATGGGAATGAAGATGTCTGTTCCGTAATCAAGTGTTACGAACAATGGGCTGGCGTTGAAGTTCATGAGCTGTAAGTGTGGACGTTCATCACATCCCGAGCCAAGGTGGCTTCCAAAAAAAGCCGCACCGTTGTGCCACACCTTGGCTACGTTGATTCCACCCCAAACTTACCGATGTGCAATTGCTGCAACGTATCTCGAATAGCCCGAACCGCAAAATCCAAAAATTGTTGGGGATTCACAAACACATCGTCCAATCGGTCAGAATTAATCAGAATTTCAACAAGGGTCCCTCGGGTTAGTTCTGTCTGCCGTGAAATGTAATCAATGATGTCAGGCACCTGTGAATAAGACGCCCGCTCGGCCTGGTGCACACCCAGCTTATGCATTAAAACACCCTGTTCCGTAAAGTCCACCCGTTGCCTTTCCACCGTAATATGTGGCACACACACCGTCGGCATGGCATGGATTGCTGCTGCAGCCCAACTTATCAAGACAGAAGTGTCCACCTCAGTCAAATACACAAATGGGTTTCGGGTGTGGTTCCAAGTTTTCATTGAGTAACCGTTGCCGCGCCTATGACCTGTAGGGTGCTCGTCCCCGTGCACCCATTTGTTTTCCGGCAACGGAAACTTTTCGCTCCTATTTTGCTCAATTTCTATTTGAAGTGACTGGACAAAGTCATGGTAGCTTTCATTGGCAATCACGGTCAGACAGTTTATGGGATGATTTTGCAGTCGTACACCCGTCTCGTCCACAGGCAGTCGAAGACCCCGGCCAATTTCTTGGCGTTTTTTCATCTCTGACTTTGTTTCATTGAGGGTACAAATTTGAAAAACGTTTGGATTATCCCATCCTTCCCGTAGTGCCGAGTGACTGAAGATAAAACGCAACGGTTCATCTCGCGACAGCAAGCGTTCCTTATCTCTCATAATCAATTCATACGTCACATCATCCGCCTTTGTGTTGCCAGGTGTGTCCTTGGCGCAACCCTTTTTATCTGTCGCAAAGTACCCATTGTGGACACGTTCCACCGCCGGTAACTCCAGCACCGCATAACGATTTTTCCGAGACAAGTCCGCATAGGCCTGCACAAACCACTTGCGAATCTTCCCATTAGAATCGGCGTAATTGACAACCTTATCAATGAAAAACAGGGAGAGAACCTTCAACCGCCTCCCTTCCGGTAACTCCTGAAGAACTTGCAATTCTTTCTCCAGATGTTCCCGAACGGTTTCGTAAATCTGTAGCTTCATGACATCCTCCTGATGATCCCCCGTTGCTTGTCCCTCTTGCAAAACAAGTCCATTTGAAAACAAAACCTGACGCTTGTCTGCCTCTACACTTGCCACGATGTAACCGCGATAGATTTCCCGCAAATTGGATACCTCGAATAAGTCCACCCCGTTATGACAGATGGGCACGGTTTTTCGGGTGGGCCCGTTTGCCGCTTGCACATCGAGTGTCAACCAGGCGGTAATTTTGGATTTTGTGGAGATAATGGACTGCACGCGAATGAAGGGACGATTAAAGTCAGGGTGGTCCAGCACAGAATCCACCTCAATACGTTTGACAAGCTTCATCGCGTACGCTTTCACTGGACCCAAACGATAGAGAAGATTGTAGACATGCCTGTGTGTCGCCGAATACCGAAGTGTACAAAGCGGTTTGAGGCTCGCAATGGCTGCCTTCTGAATATCAGTTTCCATGTTCTGTGGTTCATCCAAAATAACAATAGGCCGAGTGTTGTGTATGAACTCAATCGGCTTGTGACCCGCCATTTTGTCATTCTCTCGGTGAATCACATTATTTGCTTTCTTATTAAATGAATCCATGTTAATCACAAGAATTTGCAACTGATTAGATATCGCAAATTGTCGTAGGGTGGAGACCCGTTGGGAGTCATAGACCCAATAATCCAACGGCTGTCGACCATAGAGTTCCTCAAAATGCTCCCGTGTAATCTGGAGGTTCTTCAAAACCCCCTCGCGAATCGCTACGGTCGGAACCACAATAATAAATTTTGTGAATCCATATTTAGCGTGTAATTCGTGAATGGTTCTCAGATAGACATAGGTTTTCCCCGTCCCAGTTTCCATCTCAATGGAAAAATCCATGCCCTTGTTCGACGTTGTAGGCGCGATATCATTTTGGTGTTGAATGCGCTGAACGTTGCTCGCAATTGTTTGCTCGTCAATCCCTAAATAATTCCTAAATCCAAGTTCAGGCATAAACGCGGCAACTCCAGCGTCCCTGTCTGGCTCGAACAGATCTGCATCGTTAGAAGGTCCGTCAAAGAGTTTCACCACTGCCGAAATGGCATCCAACTGATGCCGCTGCTGTTTATCAAACTGAATCTTCACAGTGATCTCCCTTTCGGACACGCACTTTCGGACACGCACTTTGATGGTTAAATTGTACGAAATTCTATTCCTTGAGACTCCAGTTCTACTTTCACACTCGATTTAAAACTATCCCTGCCCATAAATGCGCGGTCCAGACATACCAGTTGCAGTGGCCGTTGTTCCACTATCCATTGGATGAGGCCAGGTGTCACTGCAGATTGCAGGCAAACCATCAACAATCCTTGATCCACAACATAAACCACAGCTTCACCGATATGAACCGCAGCAACTTGAACGTCCAAAGGAAGTCCTGATTTCAGTACAACCTCATAAACTAGGTCCAGTGCGGTGCGACCTTCAACAACGTTGTTCACAAATAGACGCAGTTGTACTTCTAGCCTTTCCTTGTCTGCAACGGCTGGATTCCACAGCTTAAAATTACTCGAAGACAGTTTAAAAACTCGAAATCCTATACCCTCTACTGCTTGGTGTAGCGACAGAACCCTACGCATTCGTTCTTTCATCAGCTCAGTGAGAGTAGGAAAATCCGGATTTGGGATGGGTTCTGGTATCTGCACCATCACAAACTTACGCTTTGAACCCGTTTCTCGGTTCATTTCCAGTACGGCTTGGCCTGTCGTTCCGGACCCTGCAAAAAAGTCCAAAATGTAGTCTTCCGCTTGCGTGCTAAAGCCAATCAAGTGCTTGATTAAATCCACAGGTTTCGGATTTGGGAAGACATTGTCTGCAAATAACTGCAGAAGTTGCCCACTGCCAGCACTGGTTGTTCCTTTGTCCGTAATGATAGATTCTTGAAAAAAAATACTGCGCGGTTTTTTCCCTTGGGGTAATCTCTGTTTGAAGTGAACAGACCATTTATTACTAACCCGCACAAATTTTATTTCCCCCTGCTCAACGTCCGACTTAAATCGTTCCTCCGAACGCAACCAACTGATTGGATTGCCGTATTCATCAAATTGCAGTACCGTTTTGTCTGGACAGGTGATGGGGTAATATTGTTTTCCAGATTTTCTCTTGAACGTATCCCAATAAAACTTGCCCTGTGTGTCCTGTTCTTTATATCGTTGTAAATATTCAGGTTTATAGGGTTCAAATAGGTGATGTAAGGCAAGCTCGTTCTTTGCGT
The DNA here is from genome assembly GCA_003584005.1 of Alicyclobacillaceae bacterium I2511. GTDB lineage: Bacteria > Bacillota > Bacilli > Alicyclobacillales > Alicyclobacillaceae > QXHL01. The sequence continues at coordinate 6,996 of QXHL01000048.1, forward strand.
ACATGACAATGTATTCGTGCTCCACTGCGACATATTTTGCATCATTCCCACCACCCTTTTTGTTTTGCCACACAAGGTCCGCAATATGATTTTCTTCTCCAAATATCTCATCACAAATCAGCCGCAGCTTTGCAACTTCAATTTCATCGATACTGATAAAGATAATACCATCGTCCGTTAACAAATTTCTTGACAAAAACAGCCGCGGATACATCATATTTAACCATTTAGAGTGATAACGACCATCGGTGTCGACGGTAGTGGAGAGTTTAAAGCCTGCACCGTCCACCTGGCCTGAATAGCGCAAATAGTCATTTAGACTCACATGATAGTTGTCTTTATAGATAAATTCATTCCCCGTGTTGTAAGGGGGATCAATGTAAATCATTTTGATTTTACCATGGTACGATTTTTGGAGGATCTTCAAAATCTCGAGATTGTCCCCTTCGAGGATGAGGTTTTCGCTTGTTTCAAAATGAACCGATTGCTCCGGAACTGGCAAAAGGGTGCCTTGGCTCGGCGTCTGGATGTTTCGGATGGCTTCCCCCTTGCCAGACCATGTCAATCCAAAACGTTCCCTTGAATTATCCACAAATTCTCCGAGTGCCATTTTCAAACGCTCGAAATCGATTTTGCCCTCCACAAAAACCTCTGGAAACTCTGCTCGCATTAAATCTATTTTTTCTGCCAAAACATCCTGCGATGTCAGCGGCAGCTTATCCAAGTGATGACTTCCTCTCTCAGCAAATTAGATTCCACAAATGTGCGTCCACAATACAAACACGAACTATGTATAACATCACACCCAGTGAAAATATCCGAAACCTCTGGGCCGAGTGACTCTTAATTGATTACAAAAGCCCCATCAATTTCTGCCCAAGTCGCAAAAGCTACACCAATCGCTGTATCCGCCCCCCCATAGTAAACCCACAGTCCATCCTCTGCAGACACCGCACCACAAGAAAAAACGACATTTGGAACCAGTCCATTCTTTTCCCATGCCAGCTCTGGTTCAAAAATGGGATAGGAAAGTCGAGACAACACATGGTATGGGTTCTCCTTGTCCAACAAAGCAGCCCCCAAACGGTACACGTGGTCCCTGTCAACCGCGTGATAAAGGAGTAGCCAGCCCCGCTTTGTTTCTACGGGTGGACCTGCAATTCCCACTTTGACGGCTTCCCAGTGCTCGCCGATGGGAGAAAGAATGACTCTGTGATCATGAAAATGATCTAAATCAGGCGTATGACAAAGCCATATGTCCGGATCCCGTCGGTGGAATAGAAAGTACTCCCCGTTGCGACGCACAGGAAGTAGTGCCCCGTCCTTGTCTGTGCCCCGTAACAAAATGCGGTGATTTTCCCAGTGCACAAGGTCCACAGATTCAGTCAACGCAATATGCCAATCTCCGGCATGGCGGCCCCCAAAAGCCGTGTACGTCATCAAATAACGCTCGTCCAGCCAAACAACCCGTGGATCTTCAACCCCGCGCACTTCATAGACCTCATTGCCTCGAAAAACCGGTTCCGGCAACCGGGAGAAATGCAATCCATCCGTAGATTCAGCGTACCCAATGAACGAGGTGTAATGTGTATGTTTCCCTTGCGCATCTGTGAAAGGCAAATCACAGGCCCGATATAAAAGGACTGTTTTGTCCCCACGGACCGCCACCGCAGGGTTAAAAACAGCTGATGTTTCCCATGTATTCCCTGGGATTGGTCCCAATAACGGTTGTAGTGACAGACGATGCAACTTTAATTGCGGCCGTGCATCAAGAATACCCTCCCGAATGAAATCGGGTTGTGTCATAATTAGACCTCCCACTAAGAATTAATGTTTTCTTCTATTTACTCTCCTTATATTCATGGCTATCACTGGCGGACAGCCTCAGCATGCACCCGCAAAGAAACCACCAAGGCTTCCGTCAACAAGTACGCAAGCGTCGACTCTGCCCCCCGGTTTAAGCTGATCCCGCTATCTGTAAGCCCATCGCTGCAGCTCCCATCCGTCGGATTTGCAAGCGGCAAGCCTAAATCATTCTCCCCATAAAACCACTGCTGGCACCTGTCCACTACCGCCCACCAGTCCATATCGTGGGTCAATTCATACGCCTTCGCTGCAGCCAAGGCCAGCTTGAATACATCCAGAGGTTGCTGATCCCACACAGCCCCAAATTGTAATGTACGCCAACCCCGGTTGCCAATGGGCCGAATATGCCCAGCCGGAGCCGTGCTCTGTTTCAACAGAAAGCGCAGACTGCTCAGACCAACTTCCAGTGCCTCCTGGTGTCCCGTAACCTGGTATGACCCTAGCAGAGACCATGGTAGCACACCATTTCCATAGGTTAACATGGGTTCAAACCACGACCACTGTGGGCTGGCAATTCTATTGTAAGCCGAGAGTAGTTGTTCTTCCAGTTTCTCTGTGAGCTTTGGTAGGTGTGTAGCCGTAGAATATTGGAGCAAAGATTTTGTCTCTGGGTCAAAATTGTCTGTCCCACGCAAATGCAACAGCAACAGACTCATGGAAGCCAGGGCCCAAGCATTTCCCCGCAAGTAATGAAAATTGGCCACGGGTTTCAGCCCCTTCTCCAGCATCACAGCCGCCACTCTATCTTCTCCAGAGTTTCGAAAGCGAGTCAAAACCATAACTAAACTCCACAGGCTACGTCCCTGACAATCCTCCGAGAACTCTTCTTTTTCCCAGGTTCGATTGTAATTCACATTATTCCGAAAACGTCCGTCTGAAGTCTGTGCCCATAAAAGAAATGCCAAATATCGATGGCACAACGGCAGTAATTGCTCCTGAAACGGCTCCACCACTCCGTACTGTCCCAACACAGCACACAGCCATAATGCCCTCGCGTTATCATCTGTACTGTACCCTTCCTGCCTGCGGGGAATGCGCCCCAAGGAGTGCTCCAACATCCCGGTATCATCCGTCATTCGTATCAAATGTGATAAATTAATGGGAAGATGGGGCAAATTGTTTCATCCCTTCCATCAATACATCTCTACTGTGCTGAACCATCCAGCGATCCAGCACTTGCTGGTACCAATCCATATGGGCCTGGCCCACACGGGACCACTGCATGGATCGCCCCAGTGTGCGCATCTTTCTTTCCCAAAATTTCAATTGCTGTTCGTCTTCCAACATGTCGACAATGGAGGACTGCCATTGGTCAACGTCTCCATAAGGCAACAGTAATTCCTCGTGACCATGCAACAAATCCTTTGCATACACATAGGGTGTACTCAACACTGGTTTCCCCAGTCCCACAGCATAGGCCAGTGTGCCACTAGTTATTTGTTCCATACCGGGATATGGGGTCACATATAGGTCACTCGCGGAAATGAAGCGAACCAAATCCTGTTCATCTAGATATCTATCCTCGATATGGACATGCTCCTCCAAATGAAGTTGAGTTACTAACTCCATCAGTTCATTGCGATATTTTTCTCCTTCATAACGCAACACATTCGGATGCGTTTGACCCGCCACCACGTACAAAACCTCTGGAATCTGGCGAACTACCTCTGGTAAAGCCTTCAGAATCAATTCAACGCCTTTGCCGCGATTCAATAGGCCAAAGGTTAAAATCACTTTGCGGTTGGACCACCCTAATTGCTTTTTAGCCCCATTTTTGTCTTGCTCCGGCAATGCTGGGGTTCCGTGTGGAATGTAACGGATTTTTTCCCTTGAGACATGAAAAGCTTTCACAATATAATCGACAGCCTGTCGATTCATCACGACAATACCATCACTGCGTTGAATTACCTTTTCTTGCAATGAGGTATACGGCTCATGAGGCTGTAAAAATACAGTATGAAAGGTCGTCACGATGGGTTTAGTCAAACGTTCCATCAGATCTAGTACATACTCCCCCGCCAATCCACCAAAAATACCAAACTCATGTTGTACAGACACCAGATCTACAGAGGAGTGATTTAACCAGGTGGCAGCCCTTGCGTAATCTTTCCTAACCTCATAGCGCACCGGATAAACCCCTTCCTGGTTCGTCAAGTGGACACTGTCCAGCGGATCCGTCGGGTCCACCAAAACAGCCAATGGATTTACCGTCCCAAAGCCTAAAATGGGTGCAAGAGCGCTGCGTAGATGCTCTGTATACGTGGCAATACCACAGCGACGAGGAGGAAACGTACTTACATAGCCAATTTTTCGAATCATTAATACACACCCCTTCTGCGGAAGTTAATTTTAAATATTTTCACCCATCCTATAGCGAGTGATACCCACCACATAACGAGAGATTAGGAAACAAATCGGCAATAGAAACAACCATTGCCTGATTCCATAAAGAGTGGATTTCAATCTGAACTGAATACAAGAGGCTTTCCACCCTGCGGCCATGCACTCGTGAGGGTATCCTCTTCCGAAAGAACGTAACCACACCGATGAATTGAAACAGAGGGCCCACCCTAATCACTGTGTCACTCCAAGCATTCCGGGGAAATCGATGCAAGGGAAAACTATATTTTGACGCCTCCTGTATTTGGAAGCGTCTAAATAGCAAGCACAACACTCTATACGCCTAACCCATCCAATAGCCATTCCAGTATCTAGCACTTATTGTATTACAAATCGGTTCACATTACCACACTTTAAGTACATGCGTCACGAACTTTCCATAGGACAACCCCACGCGAATATATGGAGTCATGAAGACTGTTCCGGCAATAAATAGGCGATGGAATGGGTCCAGCCGCTGGGTATCTGTGTGGGTTGCCATTGATTTTTGGAAAAATACGTAGAATGGTGCTCTTCAAAATAATCATCCATCATTTGCCGGGCGATGGGCACCGCCGTGGTTGCTCCATAACCGGCTCCAGGAACCATAATAGCCACCGCCACTTGTGGATTGTTGTAAGGTGCATAGCCAATGAATACGGAGTTGTTGATGGCTTGCCCATTCATGACAATTTCTGCCGTACCCGTCTTGCCAGCGGCTTTGTAAGGGGCATTGCCAAAACTTCCATAAGCCGTGCCGTAAGGCTGGTTGCAAGCATCGTACATTCCCTGCTGGGCCAATTTCAAATCATTAGTTGGAATATTCAGGGTGGCTTGAACCACTGGACGGAACTCCTTTGTGCCCATCGGGATGGTCCCGTTTAGCACCGGATCAACCCCTGGGGGTAAGACCGCCTGCAATAAATGAGGTTGTAGTTTTTGGCCATTGTCTGCCAAGGTAGCGACGTATTGAGCCAATTCGATGGGGGTAAACTGCTGTGACTGACCAAAAGCCATAAAAGCCAAATCCAACGGGCTACCATAATTTAGATAAGCCCCATGGACTTTCATCGCCGCTTCCACTGTGGGGAGTTGCAAAGGAATGGTGGTAGAAGGACTAGTGCTTTGGTTTTCAATATAGAATGTTCCAGATTGTTCCCCTGGGAGGTCTATCCCAGTGTGTGAGCCCAACCCAAACTGCAGTTCTCCCTTTGCCAAGCTGAGAATCCCTTGCATAAAGGGAGTATTGCGCCACTGTTGAAGATCTCCCCCCGCGGGGTAACCGCCGCTCGTCTCACTACTCCCGAGCCAATGCCCCAAGGCCAATCCCAGGGAATAAAAAAACCGATCGTCTGACACCGCAATGGCTTTCCTATCATCCACAAGCCCATAGGACGCGTCTTCTCGAATCGGGTAATTTCCAATCCACATGTAGGGACTGGCGTCGTCATAGACAGTATTTGGAGTGATAACACCCTGCTCTAACCCGGTAATGAGGTTGGCTGGCTTGACCGTAGAACCAGGGTAGTGGGGATTTTGAATCGCGTTGTTCATTTCGGCTCCGGACTGTTGCAGATAGTTCGTGTGTTTTGTGAAAGTACCATTAACATACCAATTTGGATCAAAATAGGGATAACTGACCATGCTCAGCACTCCCCCGGTCTTCACATCTATCATGACCGCAGCGGCATCTGTAATTTGCGTATGGGTCTGGTTTTCATATTGTTTGATAGCCTGCAGCACAGCATTTTGGGTGTCCGCTTGGAGTCGGCCATCCAAGGTCAACTGTAGATTATCCCCCGCCTGTGGGGCCTGCGTATATCCCATAGGCACCACCTGTCCACTGTCGCGATTGTACTGGATAGCCTCATAACCCACTTTTCCTTGCAAAATGCTCTCATATTCCTGCTCAATACCGCTTACCCCAACTTGTTGGATCCACAAGTATTTTTTCTGATGGATATAGTATTCCTGTTGTGATTTTGAAATATTCCCCACATAGCCTAAAACCTGACCTGCCAAATCGCCGTACGTATAGGTTCGCTGTCCATCCATTTCTACGGATATGCCAGGCAACTGTGTGTGATATTCGCTGATAAATGCCAGTTGCGCGAGGTTGATATCTGTTATTAGTCTGAAAGTGCTAAACTGTGAATTGTTATCCATTGTTTGGACCAGAGTGGATGGGGAAGTGTGAAACGTGGCAGCCAACGTGTTTGCAATCTGGACGATGGCTTGTGGGGTATCATTGACGCCAGAAATTTTCGTGAAATAGACACTGTACACTGGCTTGTCGTACGCCAACAAGTTGCCTGAAGAATCGTAGATGCGACCTCTAGCGGCAAGTACAGGGAGGGTCTCGGTGGCTTGCTGGACCGCTTCAACTCGAAAATTTTGCCCTTGGGTAATTTGGAGATATCCCAAACGAAGGATGAGTGAACCAAAGGCAAACACCACCAGCGCGTAAATCCAATGGCTTCGCCAGCGATACTTTTGCAAGTGTTTCTGAAATGATTCTTCTAAATTCGTTTTCATTATTGGAGGTTCCCCATGCTTTCTTAGGCGAAACCATTTGATTCTCACGAGAACGCTGTGCACCTCCCGGATACTATGAAAACCGGCATACAGCGGCGGCGTTCGCCAATTATTTATCCTCCACTGTTGTATTCAACCTGTTCTATCCGCATAGTTTATATAATAAAATAAAATGAAAGTCAAACTGTGAGTAAAAGAGAAACTGTGAGTGATAGAGAAACTGTGAGTAATGGAAAAAATCAAAATACCATGAGTAATGCGCCGGAGAGTTCTGACCCCTTTTTATATGAACGAAGCAGGAAAGCCAACTAGCGATAGTTGGAATCCCCCAGATTTATCCGTGGGGAGGATATCAAATGAAAATACACTCTCGAAACGATGCAACGATACAAAGTAAAATACATCTTACTTCAATTAATTTTCCCCTAATTTTCTCCTGATTTTCTCCTAATTTTCTCCCAGCTCTAAATCTGCATTCTGCCGTAACTCCTCCTGCACATTTTCAACCAATTCTGCCATCAGTTGAAATAATTTTTGCTGATTTGCAAGGCTCAAACTGGAAAATGGCTTTGCTAAACGTTGAACCTGAGTGTTTTTTACGGCACGAACCGTTGCTATTCCTTCCGCGGTCAAAGCAATGATGCGACTGCGACCATCTTTGGGATCGACGGTCCGTACAATCCACCCTACTTTTTGTAGTCTATCTAAAATTTGCGACATCGCACTGGGTTGAAAGTCCAGTCGCTCTGCCAGTTGCCCCACCGTGCTTCGCGTCAGACGTTCCAATTGACGCAACACCAACCACTGGGTACGCGTAATGCGTGGGGACCCTTCCAAAACCCCAGAACGAATATAACGATTGATCTTCTGAAAGTGGTCAAACAATTGTTCCAGTTCGTTCCAAGACTCCCCCTGTTTAACCATGTCCATACACCCCGTTTTGAATTTCCCCAGCCACAAGGCCTTATGTTATATCATAATATAACATAAAGGAGGAGTTCAATCAGCCCACACAGCGCCAAGCGTGGTGTGGGCCATGTGGGCATGGTTCCACAGACCCCCACTTGTAAGCTATCTGTCAGGCGTGCGTAGAATGCGTTGCATCCACTGTGACACCAACACTGCATCGGAATTTCCCGTTTCGTGCAGTTGTGCGACAACTCGTTCCTGGACTGCCAGTGACTTATTCTGGCTGAGTTTCGCTTTGCCTTCGATACTCGTAATGTCAATGCGAAACCCGACAATGGATTTCATCATACTTTGATAAAACGGTTCGTTGGACCGCGCCGGCAAATCTGAGTGAGGTTCATAAAACTGCACCGTGTTCTTCAAGAGCGTGTCCAGCCCATCTTGACCATGTAACACACTACACTTTCCATACACATGCACCGCTACATAATTCCAAGTTGGGACGGAAGCTGGTTCTCCATACCAAGAAGGTGAAATGTAGGCGTGTGGACCAGAAAACACTACCAATCCCGTTTGCCCGTCAAGGTCTCGCCACTGCGGATTGGCTTTTGCCATATGTGCAAACAATACATTCCTGTCTGAGTCATAGAAAAAGGGCAGGTGTGTCGCAACCGGGCGTCCTTCGGTATTGCTAAAAAGGACTCCAAAACTGTGTGTGCGAATAAAGTTAGTGATTTCTGCTGAATCATTCATTTCGAATTCTTTTGGAATATACATGTATTTCATCTCCCTCGTTTTCGATTATCGTTAAGTGAAAATATATCGTCAAGTATGAAAACCAATCAAAATTACTGCTGGGCAGAGCTACCGCCATCTACAACCAGTACAGCACCAGTTACAAAATCGGATGCTTTGGAAGCCAAAAACACCGTTGCACCTTTAAGATCGTCGGCACTGCCAAAACGCCGCAGGGGAGTGGACTTTAGCAACAGGCCCTGTTCCCGCTCAATCAACGCCCGCGACATTTTAGTGGGGAAAAATCCTGGGGCGATAGCGTTTACGTTGATTTGATGGGGCCCCCATTTAACGGCTAAGTCTTTTGTAAAGGTTATCATTGCACCTTTACTTGTGCTGTAACCAATTGCATCCATGACACGCGGATTTACACCGCCTAGTCCTGCAGTGGAAGCGATATTGATAATTTTGCCGCCCTTCCCCTGTGCAATCATCACCCTGCCAGCGGCCTGACACATCAAAAAGGTGCCTGTCACGTTGACGTCCATCACTTTTTTCCATGCTTCCAAGGGCATCTCTGCGGCGGGTGCCCCCCAAGTAGCACCACTGTTGTTAATTAAGATGTGGACAGCGCCAAAATGCTCCACCGTGGTCTGAACCACCTTTTCAACATCTGCCGGATTGGCAACGTCACAGGCCAACGCCAGGGTTTGCACCCCAGTTGCAGCCAACCTATCTGCCACCTCTTGGCAGGCTTCAACTTTACGAGAACAAAGTACTAGATTGGCCCCAGCCTCGGCAAGTGCCGTGGCCATTTGCTCCCCTAAGCCGCGGCCTCCCCCTGTGATGATGGCAGTTTTATTAGTTAAATCAAATAGATCTTTAAGATGCATTGTCCGTTTTTCACTCCCACAGGATGCAAGTGATATACTATACTTCGATAGTACTATACTTCGATAGTATGATGTTTCGATGTATAATACTTCAATGCTTGTGGCCAATGTCTATATAGGACGTGAGCGAATCACGCTTCATTGGCACTGCACTTACCTTTCTGCGAACTACCAGCCACCCCACTAAGCCGAGCAGAATGGGATACACACAAGCCCAGCCACTGAATGGATACAACCCAGCGCAAACCACAAGGGGAATCAGTGCCATCCATCGCGACCAGCGCTCCCCTTTGAGTAGCCGCACTGCAGACGCCATCGCAATCATGTACAGTACCAAGAACACGACGCTTGGCCACTTTACCAATTCACCCAGATTCACTTTAAATACGGTGTACACCGTGAGTACTATCACAAAATCCACTCCAAGCGCCGTAAGCGCCCCAACCGGAGTCTGATAGCGTGTGTGCAGTTTCCCGAGCATGGCTGGAAAGTCCCCCTGCCGGGCCTGTGCATAGACCATTCGGGAGAAACCAGCCACATTTCCGTGAATGGCAACCATTGTGATGAGCAGAGCCACACCGCCTGTGACCACAGAACCGATGGGTCCCAATCCAATTCCTACAAGCAAACTGAGCGGTGCAATCCCGTTTTTACTTCCATACGCATGGGTCCCCACGGTGACAACCGACAAAGCCACGTACAAAACACCCACCACCGCCGGGGCGATGGTGAATGTCCGACGTAAATCACGACTCGGATTGCGAAACTCTTCGGCGAGGTGTGCCACCATCTCCCAGCCAATAAAGCACCAGAAAATCACAACGGCGGACGTACCTACCGACATCCATCCGTGTGGCGCTAAGGGATGAAATGCACGGACCGTCACATGTGGCATCGCTGCTAAAATGGCCACAATCAATAAAAGCGCAATCACCGCCAACAACATTACCTGCACCCATCCAGCCACATCAATCCCTCTCAGATTGAGGTACAGAGATAGGGCTAACATCAAGGGTGCAATAAGCAAAATAGTCCAATGCGGTAGTGCAAAAACGCTTGCCACATAATCCGCACCCACCAGAGCGATGATGGGTACCCCAATGGGAATAGTCCCCAGAAAAAGCCACCCTGTAATTCTCCCAACTGTCGATCCAAACGCCAGACGAGCATATTCGACAATGCCCCCTGCATTAGGATAACGGGCCCCCAGCCGACCAATGGTGAGCGCCAGCGGGACAGCCAGTAGCGACATTGCAAGCCAGGCCAGGGTGGAGGCAGGGCCAGATTGCTCCGCAGTAATTGCAGGAAAAATTAGCACGCCCGATCCCAGCACTGCACCAATGGCCATCGCCGTGCCCTGTACCCAGGTGAGCGTCCGGTGTAGTTGTGGTTCCTCCATTCAAGGCACACCTTCTGACGACAAATTTCATTCCTCCTTCCACAGTACACGTGTTTTCCCCACTTGTCACAGGTTCCTATGTCGCTGCAAAGCGCTGCTGTTGTCTTCATGTGTCCACTGTGCGTAACATAAGCATATCGCATCCAGCAACAGGTGTACCGATTGATCAAACAGTGAACCTAAGGGCTGAATACTCGGGCTTTCACCTGATTGTCTGTACTTTGTCGCGGCAGGAACCCGCACAATCATGTCTGCAGATTTCGCCAGTTCAGAATCAGCGTCTGTTGTCAACGCCAACACGAAACAGCCAAGTCGTTTGGCTTTCGCTGCCGTGGCAACCACCGCTTCGGTATGACCCGAACCTGAGACGGCTAATAGGGTGTCCTCGGCCTGAATCGCAGGAGTTATGGTTTCACCCACCACGTACACCGTAGCACCAAGGTGCATCAAACGCATTGCAAAGGATTTTGCCATCAGACCCGAACGCCCTTCCCCAACCACGAATATGCGCCTTGCTTCCTGCAATCGCTGAGCGGTCTGAAAAACTTCAGATGGGGGAACCCGCTCCAAAACTGAAGTGACTTCACGAATAATTGCATCCACCCAGTTCTGCTTTTGTGCAACAGCCTCGTTTTCAGATTTGTTCATATTAAATCGCTCCCGGTTACATGATGTACCAGCGTCCTAAACTGCCGAGCAGCTTGTTCAGGATTGGCACTCTTCGTAATCGCCTCCCCAACGATGAGAACCTCTGGATGAAAATGGGAGACAACGGACGCAAGTATCTCTGTCGTGATTCCCCCCGCCAAGGCAATCCGTAGTTTCCCAGCAGGCTGAAAGGATGAGGACTCCCCTAGATGAGAAAATAAATGAGAAAAATCGTCTACACTTTCCTGTTGATCCTTTCCAGCGTGCAGGCACAACAGGGCCCCTGTCATCGCCACACATGACTCGAGTTTGTCAACAGGTGCATCCAGTAGGTCCATCATCAACTGCTTACCGTGGCTTTGTGCCACACGCAAACAGGTGGTCACGGTCACTGCGGGTGCAACCGCCATCACAGTTCCAATGTCAGCCCCGGCGTTTATCCATAAGTTGGTCTCATAGGCTGCATTGTCCATCGTCTTCATATCCGCCAGAAGAACTTTGTCTGGAAAGGTGGCTCTAAACTCGGCAACACTACGCATGCCAAATTCTTTAATGAGAGAAGTTCCAATTTCAATCCAGTCCACGTAAGCTTCCACCCGCCTTGCCATGGCAAGTGCCTCTGCAATCGACATGCGGTCCAACGCAAGTTGAATTTTCATTGGGCCGCTCGCTCCCGTGTAGGCGTCCTGTGGATTTCGTCTGTGTTTGTGCGCACCGCAAGTGTAAAGACAACGGAGAGGAGCAAAGACCCTGCCATAAAGACATAAGATGCATTCGGACTTCCTGTGGCCCCATTGAGATAGCCCACAAAATACGAGCCCACAAACGACCCCAAGGCACCCATACCATTAATCAGGGCCATGGCCGCACCCGCTACGTTAACCGGCAAAATTTCCGGAATGATGGCAAAAAACGGCCCATAAGGCGCGTACATGGCCCCGCCTGCCACCACCAACAAGAAAAATGATATCCAAAAGTTATACGTTCCGATTACATAAGAAGCATAAAAGGCAATCGCACCAATGAGTAAGAAAACCCACACGTATATTTTTCGATTCAAGCTTCGGTCCGAATAATAGGAAGCCACCAGCATGAGTATGGCGGCTAACAAATAGGGGACTGAAGTCAGCCAACCAGTCGTCACAATCCCCATCTTTGAAGCTGATTTAATAATGGAGGGAAGCCAAATTACAAAACCGTACACGCCAATACTCCAAAAAAAGTACTGCAAACTCAACAGCACCACAGACTTTGACTTGAACGCTTGGCGATAGTTTTTTACAGCCTTTAATCTCGACTGCTCTTCTGTAAGAGCATTGGTCACTTTGTCCCGTTCTGAATCCCCCAGCCATTTTGCATCTTTAGGGCGGTCATTGACCAACGCCAGCCAAATAAACGCCCAAATTATTGATGGAATTCCCTCAATGATAAACATTCCTTGCCAATGCACCCAACTAATTAGGTAACCAGAAATCACAGACATCCAAAGAACCGTCACCGGATTGCCAAGAATCAGAAATGTGTTGGCCCGGGAACGCTCTGGCTGTGTGAACCAGTGACTGATGAATACAAGCATAGCGGGCATGACCGCGCTTTCAACAACACCCAGCAAAAACCTGTCAAAAAACAACAGAGGTATGCTGCTGATCATCCCCTGGGCGGAAGCCAAAATTCCCCATAGAATTAGACTCCAAAAGATTAACTTTCGAGCACTGTATTTTTCCGCATAGTGTGCACCCGGAACCTGAAAGAAAAAATAACCGAGAAAAAACAGCGCTCCCAACAAAGCGGATGCAGAGGGTGTAATGTGCAGGGTTTTTGCCATCCCTGATGCGGCACCAAAGCCGTAGTTGGAACGATCCAAATAAGCTAAACTGTAGGTGACAAACACAATAGGAATCAACCGTGACCATCGTGCCCTGGAAAGTTCTTGATTTGAAGTACTCATTACATCAACCTCCTCGTCACCCTCGTAAGATCCTCTTCACCCTCGTAAGAAATGCGTCAAGCCTTCATAAGAAATGCATCAAGCTTCGTGCGTGTGGGCAGACCTTCCATATCTCCTGGTGCAGTCACCGCCATGGCACCGATTGCATTTCCTCTCGTCGTACTTTCTCGCAAACTCAGACCCTCCAACAACCCACTAAGGACACCAACAGCAAACCCGTCTCCAGCACCCACCGTGTCCACTACGTCCTCGACATGAAATCCCTTCACCGTTCCTTCTTCTGTTGCCGTCCGATAATACGCCCCTGTGGCGCCCAACTTGACGACAACCAGCCTCACCCCCTTCTCTAAGTAGAAATCTGCGATGTCCGCTGGGTTGTCCTGCCCAGTCAACACGCGCCCCTCTTGAATTCCAGGGAATACGTAGGTTGCCCTTACCGCATATCGATTTACAACCTCCACCATTTCAGATTGACTTCCCCACAATTGCGGTCGCAAATTCGGATCAAACGAAATTGTTCCGTGCCGTTGACTCACAATGGACACTGCATCCTCCGCAAACTTTTGCACAGAATCAGACAGTGCCAATGGAATGCCCGTCAGGTGAAAGTGACGAGCTGATGCAAAATAGGGTTCATACTGTTCTGCATCCCTTAAAATGCTGGCAGCAGAGTTTTTTCGGAAATACTGCACCACCGGATCTCCCACCGCTACCTTAGATTTCAATTGAAATCCCGTAGGATGAACAGAATCCAGCGTCACCTGGCTCACATCCACCCCCTCTTCTTTGAGCACCTCGAGCACATATTGCCCCAGTAC
>QXHL01000049.1 GCA_003584005.1 Alicyclobacillaceae bacterium I2511
TGATTGCAGAGCTGGCCCTGGCCATGGAAATGGGGGCAACATTGGAAGACATCGCGTTGACCATCCACGCCCACCCAACGCTGGGCGAGCTGGTGATGGAAGCGGCAGAGGTGGGACTGGGAACACCGGTTCATGTGTTAAACAGTCGCTGACAAATCATAAGATATTACGGGTTAGCACAGACAGATCTGACTGTGCCTACGAAGGACACACATGTGCGCGAGCGGGCGCGGACCGTGCAACTGACTGCGCCCGCCGCTACGCCGTCATCCCACACAAGAAGGGTTCGGCTGAAGACCGTAAAATTGAGCATTACCCCCCCATGTGAGACATTTCAATTTTGTTTTGGAATCCGGGAGTGTGCGCGAGGCGAATCTCAGAATACCCATCTGTGCGGAGGCCCCAGGTCTGGGCAATCAATTCATAAAGTTGTTCTTCGGTGTCACCACGCCGCAGATGTGCTCGCAAATCTAGGCCTTGGCTTGCAAATAAACACGTGTACAAATGGCCTTCAGAGGTCAGTCGGGCGCGGGTACAGCCGCCGCAAAACGGGCGTGTTACCGATGCAATTATACCAATTTCACCACCGCCGTCCACATAGCTGTAACGTGTGGCCACTTCTCCCGGTGTTTGGGCTGGAAGTGGTTTTAGAGGCCACTGTTTTTGCACTGTTGATAAAATTTCTGCTGCAGACAGTACATCATCCATGCGCCAGCCATTGCTGTTGCCCACATCCATGTATTCAATAAACCGCAGCACTTGCCCCGAGTGACGAAAGTATTCAGCCATCGGAAGTAGTTGCGTTTCGTTGACACCTCGCTTGACCACCATGTTTATTTTTACCGGAGTGAGACCCGCTGTCTGAGCGGCAGTGATGGCGGTTAATACGCGACTGGCAGGAAAGTGAACGTCATTCATGGCCATAAAAATATTGTCATCTAAGGCGTCTAGGCTTACGGACAGCCGGGTTAACCCGGCTGTCCGTAAAGATTTTGCACGTTGTTCGGTGAGCAAGGAACCATTGGTAGTCATGGCAATATCGCGAATCTCAGGAATTTCCCGTAGCATCTGGAGTAACGTTTCTAGGTCTCTCCGGAGCAGTGGTTCCCCCCCAGTGAGGCGCAGCTTGTGGACCCCCAGACTGGCAAACACCTTCGCCAATCGCGTTATCTCTTCAAAAGTCAGCAGGGCCTCGTGTGGCAGAAAGGCGTAGTCATCCCCAAAGACTTCACGAGGCATGCAATAACGACAACGGAAATTGCAGCGGTCGGTCACCGAAATTCGCAAATCCCGGAGGGACCGACCGCGGGTATCTGTCAACTCTGGCTGCTTGTGTGTAAACTCAGTCATGGGCGCCCTCCTGGTGATAAACCATGTTAGTCCATTTTACACCCAAATGATTGGATTTTGAGCATTTGTACGCTTGACTTCCCTCGGATATTCCAGGAAACTATTCGCCAAGGTCAGATGAGACAATTTAGGGTATCTGGATGAGAGGAGAAAACTTCTGTGAATGTTTACGTGGGCCTGTTAGGGTGTGGGACAGTGGGTCAGGGTGTGGTGAATTTGACTCAAAAACGGGCAGGCATCATTGCGGACATGACCGGGTATCGTCCGGTAGTCAAACGGGTATTGGTAAGGGACTTAGCCAAACGGCGGGATGTGGACTTGAATTCCGAGGTTTTTACCCGGGATGCGGATGTAGTGCTGGCCGACCCGGAGATTCAGGTAATTGTTGAGACCATGGGGGGGATTGAACCTGCCCGAACATACATTCTTGCAGCCCTACGACGGGGCAAACATGTGGTTACGGCGAACAAGGATTTAATCGCTCTGCACGGGGTAGAAATTTTGGAAACGGCCAGGGATGCGGGTGTCGATATTTTGTTTGAGGCTTCCGTAGGTGGAGCCATTCCACTAATAGGTCCGTTGCAGGACAACTTGACAGCCAATGAGGTTACGGATTTAAAAGGGATTATCAATGGAACAACTAACTATATTCTGACACAGATGACTGAAACCGGGATGGATTTTGCTCAGGCCCTGGCAGAAGCGCAGGAATTAGGGTATGCAGAGGCCAATCCAGCGAGCGATGTAGATGGATTGGATGCAGCACGAAAATTGGTTATTCTGGCATCAATCGCTTTTCACGCTCATGTCCGCTTGGATGAGGTGCGAGTGGAAGGGATTCGCACTGTCACGGCACAGGACGTGGCTTATGCCAAGGAACTGGGTACGGTGGTTAAGCTGGTTGCTTCAGGGTCTGACAGAGGGGGCAAGCTATCCCTATCTGTGCGGCCGACGTTAATTCCGCAAGGGCACCCGTTGGCACATGTTAGTGGCTCCTATAACGCTTTATTCGTACGTGGGGATGCTGCTGGGGACCTCATGTTTTTTGGTCGCGGTGCGGGGTCATTGCCAACCGCCAGCGCAGTTATGGGGGATGTGATTAGTTTACTGCGCAACATGCGACTGGGGGTTACATCCAGCCGCAATCATCGGCTGGTATTGGATAAACAGGTGCAAATGGATGATTCTGAGCCTCTGCGACATTACCTGCGCATGTCGGTGTCAGATCAGCCGGGCGTGTTTGCCGAGATTGCCCGTTTGTTTGCTGTGGCCGGTATCAGTATGGAAACGGTCCTGCAAAAGCGGGTGACTGCAGGGACAGCTGAAATTGTTGTGGTAACCCATGAGATTCCTGTTGAGGTGATGAATGAAACCATCGACCGGCTTCGTACGTCCTCCCATGTGCAGCAGGTGCACTGTGTGATGCCCGTAGAGGCGTTGGCTGAATAGAGGGTGTCCAGAAAGTCTCGCTTGCGGTCAAACACGTCTAAAGGCGCCGACTTTCCGGATATCAGCGCCTATCGGGTGAGAAAGAACCACTTTTCCCTCATGTTTAAGCCTCAAATGGAAAAGCACAAATATAGAGTGAGGATCTGGAACCCCCAGTTTCTCACTCTATATTTTCATGAAAGTCCCTTCAAAAAGGTCCATAAAAATTTGTAGACCCTTATTCTCTCGGTGATTGTCAGCTATCCATGTTTCATCAATGTGAAGGTCTGGGCAGGGCATTGGGATGCATTTTGTCGAAGCTGAGACATTGTTCACAATTTTTTCGATTATCTTGTGTAAACTTCATGTCAGTAGATATGACAAGCAAGTAAGAGTTTTCTGACTATTCAAAGAAAACGCTTACAGGTGCAATGTGGAGATGGTTGCCGATTGACACGCCTACTTGCCCGTACTACAATGCACGCAAGTTAGAAAATTCATTTCACATCTATTTTTGATAATTCCACAGTATTCTTAAAGGTGTAGCACTGTTGGTTGCTTTGCGATATAGCACAGCGTCCAACAGGAAGGTATCGTGTCGGTGTAGTGGAATATGCGGACATTATCTTTAGAAAATTCAAAATCAAATTCTAAATTATGTTGAACGGAATGTATCAACGAAAGGTATCAATGGGCGAAATGCATCAAGAGCAATGTTGGACAGTACGACATGCTCATTTCACGACCCCTGTTCTATGACCAAATGACTGCTGGAGGCGACTGTTTGTATGGGGGACATCATTTATCTAAACGGTCAATTTGTTCAAAGTGAGGATGCCAAAGTGTCTGTATTTGACCATGGCTTGTTATACGGGGACGGAGTATTTGAGGGTATCCGTGCCTATGATGGGAATGTTTTTAAATTACAGGAACACATAGATCGATTGTACGATTCGGCAAAATCTATCGTTCTGGAAATTCCCTTAAGCAAACAGGAAATGGTTGAAGCAGTGTTATCCACATTGCGAAAAAACGGGTATTCCAGTGCCTACATACGCCTGGTGGTGACGCGGGGCGTGGGAGATTTGGGACTGGACCCAATGATGTGCCCACGGGCGAATATCATCGTCATTGCCCAGTTGTTGGCACTTTTTCCACGAGAATTGTATGAAAAGGGAATTGATGTGGTGTGCGCATCCACCCGACGCAATCCATCTGATGTGCTTAGTCCAAAGGTGAAATCTTTAAATTACCTAAACAATATTTTTGTCAAACTGGAGGCTCACGCTGCCGGAGTCAGTGAGGCTTTGGTCTTGAACGCCGACGGTTACGTGGTGGAAGGTTCGGGTGAGAATGTGTTTATTGTTAAGGGTGGCATCCTTTATACACCGCCGACATATCTGGGGGCACTGGAAGGGATTACCCGCGCTACAGTATTGGAAATCGCTGCACAACAAGGATACACCGTGCGCGAGCAACCCTTCAGCCGCCATGACGTCTATGTGGCCGACGAGGTGTTTCTCACTGGTACGGCTGCTGAGATGATGCCCGTGGTTAAGGTGGATGGACGCGTAGTAGGCAGTGGGAAGCCCGGTCCTTACACCCTCAACTTGCACAGGGAGTTTCAAAAACGCACCACCGTGGAGGGTATTTCGGTAAGATCAACCCCTATCCCTTTATTTTGAAGGCAACCCACTTCTCAAAGGAGGCCAATGACGTCAATGCGTAGCGATATGATAAAAAAAGGGGTAGATCGAGCACCACACCGAAGTTTGCTCTATGCAACTGGAGTTAAGCCGTCAGACCTGCCGAAACCTTTTATTGGTGTTTGTAATTCCTATGTAGACATTATTCCGGGTCACACCCACCTCAATGAACTGGGGGCCATCGCAAAGGAAGCCATTCGGGCAGCAGGGGGGGTGCCCTTTGAGTTTAACACCATTGGTGTGGATGATGGCATAGCCATGGGACACATTGGCATGCGTTATTCGTTGCCCAGTCGGGAATTGATTGCTGATTCTGCCGAGACTATGATTAACGCCCACTGGTTTGATGGAATTTTGTTTATTCCGAATTGTGATAAAATTACCCCTGGAATGCTCATGGCATCTGTTCGTACCAACGTGCCCAGCGTGTTTGTGTCTGGTGGCCCCATGGAGGCAGGTCGTTCTAAGTCCGGTGCTAACTTGTCGCTGTCCTCTGTGTTTGAGGGGGTAGGAGGCTATCGGGCTGGCAAGATTTCTGAACAAGAACTGCAGCAATTGGAGGTGGCGGCCTGTCCCACGTGTGGCTCATGCTCCGGAATGTTTACAGCCAATTCGATGAATTGCATCATGGAAATGTTAGGGATGGCCTTACCGGGTAACGGTACAGTCGTGGCAACTTCAAATGAGCGACGAGAACTCGTGCAACAGGCGGCGAGGCACTTGATGCAACTGATTGCACAAGATACACGCCCCCGGGACATTATCACTGCCGAGGCGATTGACGATGCTTTTGCCCTGGATATGGCCATGGGTGGCTCCACCAACACAGTGCTGCACCTGTTGGCTATTGCACATGAAGCGGGTATCGAGTACGACTTGGAGCGAATCAATAGGGTGGCACAGCGAATTCCTTATTTGGCGAAAATCAGTCCCTCATCGGAGTACAGCATGCAGGATGTGCACGATGCAGGTGGCATCAGCGCCATTATTCGCAGTTTGTGTGTGATGGACGGTGCTGTCCATCGGGATCGGATGACTGTCACGGGACAAACTCTGTACGAAAATGTAGCCAAGGCGGAAATTACCAACGGTGAGGTCATTCGTTCTGTGCAGCGAGCTTACAGTCCTGTCGGGGGGTTGTCTGTACTCTATGGCAACCTTGCTCCGGACGGCGCAGTCATTAAAGTGGGTGGGGTTGACCCAGGGATACAGGAGTTTACCGGCCAGGCTATTGTTTTTAATTCCCAGGATGAGGCACAGGAAGGCATCGACAGCGGCCAGGTGCATGCGGGACACGTGGTGGTTATCCGTTATGAAGGTCCAAAAGGGGGGCCAGGGATGCCGGAAATGTTGGCGCCCACTGCTTCCATTGTGGGTCGGGGTCTGGGAACTCAAGTGGCACTCATCACGGACGGGCGGTTTTCCGGGGCCACGCATGGGATTTGCATTGGGCATATCTCGCCGGAGGCTGCAGAAGGGGGTCCTATTGGTCTGATTGAGAATGGCGATGAGATTTACATCGACTTACGGAAACGGACGATTGAACTGCGAGTACACAGTGCTGAACTTGTGCGCCGAAAAGCTGTTTGGAAGATACCGGAGCCAAAAGTTAAGCAGGGATATTTGGCTCGATATGCACGCATGGTGACCTCTGCTAATACCGGCGCGGTATTGCAGTGGACATAAAGAGGTCTTTGTCTGTGCAAGGATAAGGGATTCGCAGCCGGGATGGGAACCCGCAGCGGGGCCAAATCAGTGGAGAGAAACCAAAGTTGATGCGACACCCTGTCGCCAGGAGGAGAGAAAACCATGAGTGCCTTAGTCCAGCCAACGTCCAACCAAACTGCAGGTGTTCCAGACCCATGGATAACAGGTGCGGAAATGTTAGTGGAGGCATTGCGCAGCGAGGGGGTAGAGGTCATTTTTGGGTATCCCGGTGGTGCCGTGTTACCACTGTATGATGCACTGTATGAGTGCGGAATTCCGCATGTGCTGACACGCCATGAACAGGGTGCCATCCATGCTGCGGAAGGGTATGCTCGGGTAAGCGGTAAAACGGGTGTGGTGATAGCCACTTCTGGCCCGGGGGCTACCAATTTGGTAACAGGGCTGGCAGATGCCATGTTGGACTCTTTGCCGATTGTGGCCATTACTGGCCAGGTGCCGACAAGCGTTATTGGGTCTGATGCCTTCCAAGAGACCTCCATCATCAGTATTTCAACCCCGATTACGAAACACAACTACCAGGTGCGGACGGCACAGGAGTTGCCAGGCATTCTCAAAGAGGCTTTTCACATTGCCTCGACGGGGCGTCCGGGCCCGGTCTTGATTGATATTCCTAAAGACGTGGCAAATGCAAGCGGGATTTTTGATTACCAAGAACCTGTCCAGGTGCCTGGGTACCAGCCGACGATTAAACCCAATCAGATGCAATTGCGCAAGGTGGTTTCTGCCATTCGTGCGGCAAAAAAACCAGTCATTTTGGCTGGAGCAGGAGTGCTGCACGCCAAGGCGCACGAGTCTTTGCGGCAGTTTGCAGAACAAACTCAAATTCCGGTGGTGCACACCCTGCTGGGCTTGGGTGGATTTCCCGCAGACCATTCTTTGTATCTCGGTATGGGGGGAATGCACGGTTCACTGGTGGCAAACATGGCCCTATATGAAACCGACTTGTTAATCAATATAGGGGCCCGTTTTGATGATCGATTGACAGGGAATTTACAGTACTTTGCTAAAAACGCAGTGGTGGTGCACATTGATATCGATCCGGCGGAAATTGGAAAGAATGTGCGAACACATATTCCTGTCGTGGGGGATGCGGGAGAATCCCTCAAGTCTATGCTTGACATGGAACTGACCCCTGTTCAAGCGGATGAGTGGATGGCTTATTTGCTGCAATTACGAGATGAATACCCGTTCTGGTACCAGCAGGATGGGACGCTAAAGCCACAGCGCGTGATGGAGATTGTTCATCAGCAAACCCAAGGCGAAGCGGTCGTCGTTACAGATGTGGGGCAACATCAAATGTGGGCGGCCCAGTTCTACCCATTTAATGGGCCTCATCGTTGGGTAACTTCGGGGGGGTTGGGGACGATGGGGTTTGGCCTGCCTGCCGCCATCGGAGCACAACTGGGGGCACCGGACAGAACTGTTGTGGCCATCGTCGGGGACGCAGGCTTTCAAATGACACTACAGGAACTTTCTGTTTTGGCCGAATCCCAACTGCCCGTCAAGGTCATTATTTTCAATAATCATTCGTTGGGCATGGTTCGACAGTGGCAGGAGTTATTTTATGAGGGGCGTTACTCCGAGACCCTGTTGTCCAATCAACCTGATTTCGTCAAACTGGCGGATGCGTATCACATTCCTGGTTTTCGTGTTGAGGGCGAGGAAGACTTTGCACGCGCCCTACAAGCAGGCTTGGCCACGGATGGACCTGTTCTGATTGAGTGCCGAATTAATCCAGAGGAAAATGTGTTTCCCATGGTGGCACCAGGGAAAGGAATCCATGAAATGGTGGGGGTTAAACCATGAATCGGATTGTCAGTGTGATTGTGAACAATAAACCTGGGGTGCTCAACCGCGTGACCGCCATGTTTATGCGCCGGGGGTTCAACATTCAGAGCATTACCGTGGGGGCTACTGAGGCAGAGGGGCAGTCTCGCATGACGATTGTGGTGGCAGACATGGATGAGCCGGACATTGAGCAAATGATGAAGCAGCTACACAAGCAAATTGATGTGCTGAAGGTGACAGAAGTCACTGAACAACCCATGGTGGCCCGCGAATTGGCGCTGATTCGAGTCCACAGTCCGGTGCCCACACGGGGTGTTCTCTCCACCTTGATTGACCCCTTTCGGGCTACCATTATTGATGTGGGTGTGGAAACTGTTACCATTCAATCGGTGGGAAAACCAGAAAAGGTGGACGCCTTGATTGCCCTGTTAAGGCCCTATGGAATTAAAGAATTGGCCCGTACCGGGGTGACCGCGCTGTCGCGAGATAGCGATACGGTGGGTGAAGTGGCCCGGTTGCAAGCAAATACGCTATCGCTTTAACAAAGGTTGCTCTCTTGACAATCTTATTTCCTAATAAAAGGAGTCGGTTCATTTGGCGAAAGTCTATTACGAATCTGATATCTCTATGGCGCCCTTGGAGGGTAAGACAGTTGCCATAGTTGGCTATGGTTCACAGGGCCATGCGCACGCACAAAATTTGCGCGATAGCGGCGTTCCTGTGGTTATTGGAATTCGGCCAGGACGTTCACAACAAAGGGCTCAAGAGGATGGATTTGCAGTGTATTCGGTGGCGGAGGCTGTGTCAAGGGCTGATGTGGTGATGATGTTGTTGCCTGATGAGCGGCAACCCGAGGTGTATCGTCAAGAAGTGGCCGAACAACTGCGTCCTGGCCAGGCCTTGGCTTTTGCACATGGATTTAACATTCATTTCAGCCAAATAGTACCTCCTAATGATGTGGATGTGTTTCTTGTTGCTCCAAAGGGACCGGGACATCTGGTACGGCGGGTGTTTCAAGCTGGTGGGGGGGTCCCGGCACTGGTTGCGGTGGGACAGGATGCAAGCGGCCAAGCTTTGGACCTTGCGTTTGCCTACAGTCGGGGCATTGGTGCGGCAAGGGCGGCAGTGTTAACCACCTCTTTTCGTGAGGAAACAGAGACAGATTTGTTTGGTGAGCAGGCGGTGTTGTGCGGGGGGGTGTCTTCCCTGATGAAGGCTGGCTTTGAAACCTTAGTGAATGCTGGCTATCAACCAGAATTGGCTTATTTTGAATGCATCCATGAAATGAAATTAATCGTGGACCTGATTTACGAAGGTGGGCTTACGAATATGCGCTACTCTATTTCGGATACTGCACAGTGGGGGGATTTCATCTCAGGCCCACGCTTAATTACAAACGAGACCAAGGCGGAAATGAAACGAATTCTTGATGATATTCAAAGTGGGGCCTTTGCAAAGGGCTGGATTTTAGAGAATCAGGCCAACCGACCGATGTTCACCGCGATTAACCGCCAGGAACAGGAACATCCTGTGGAAGTCGTTGGAAGGCAATTGCGTAAAATGATGCCGTTTATTAACACATCGGATCAAGAACGGGAGAATGAGGTGGTAAAGGAGGGGCACCCCATTGCGTAAAGTAGAAATATTTGATACGACGCTGCGCGATGGGGAACAGTCTGCAGGGGTCAATCTCCACTTTCATGAGAAAGTGGAGATTGCACTACAACTGGAACGCCTCGGTGTAGACGTCATGGAGGCAGGTTTCCCGGCCTCCTCTGCGGGAGATCTGCGGGCGGTGCAAGAGATTTCCAGGCGGATAAAAAACGTGTCTGTGGTGGGACTGGCCAGGACACACTTGGCGGATATTGATGCGGCTTGGGAGGCATTACGCGATGCACAGGCACCACGGCTACACTTATTTATCGCGACCTCGCCAATTCACATGGAGCACAAGTTGCGTATGAGCCCTGACGAGGTGGTGGACTCCTCGATTCAGGCGCTGCGCTATGCGGCGGGTAAATTTCCAATGATTGAATGGTCTGCAGAAGACGCCACACGCAGTGATTGGGACTTCCTTGTCCGGATTATCCAAGAGGTGATTCGGGCGGGTGCGAAAGTGATTAATTTGCCAGATACAGTGGGGTATACGACGCCGAAGGAATATGCAGCAATGTTTCAGTATGTACAGCAACATGTGGATCAGATTGAGAAAGTCACGCTCTCCGCACATTGCCATGACGACTTAGGGTTGGCTGTGGCAAACACGTTGGCCGCCATGGAGGCAGGTGTGGGGCAGATTGAGGGAACCATCAACGGGATTGGCGAGCGAGCGGGCAACGTTGCACTGGAAGAGGTGCTGGTGGCCATGGCCATCCGCAAGAGCCTTTTCGGAATTGAAACTGGCGTAGACCTGACACAGGTGTCCCGCACCAGTAAACTTGTCAGCAAGTTAACTGGCATGGTTATCCCGGCCAACAAGGCAGTGGTGGGTGCCAATGCCTTTGCCCATGAGTCAGGGATTCATCAAGACGGGGTATTGAAAAACACTTTGACCTACGAAATCATCTCCCCAGAGTCTGTTGGTGTGGGCTCAAACCGATTGGTAATGGGAAAGCACTCGGGCCGCCACGCCTTTGCAGAGAAATGCAAGGATTTGGGATTGACGCTGGATAATGAAAACTTCAACAAGTTGTTTGAGGCTTTTAAAGCCCTGACCGATAAGAAAAAAGAGGTTACCGACGACGATATTTTGGCTTTGGCACTTGATTCTTCATTGGAAGACATGGGTGGGAAATACGAGTTGGACTTTTTGCACGTGTCCTATAATTCCACTCAGACGACCACGGCCGTCGGCGTGCGCACACCTGGTGGACAGGTGGTGCGGGAAGTGGCCACCGGGAAGGGCAGTGTAGAAGCCATTTACAACGCGATTGAACGGGCTGTGCAGGACCCCGTACGTCTAGAGGACTACCGCATCCAGTCGACCACTGGGGGTCAGGATTCCTTGGCAGAAGTGTATGTTAAGGTTCACTTTCACAATCATGCCGGGATTGGCCGAGGCCTTGATAACGACGTGCTGGCTGCTTCAGCAAAAGCATTTTTAGACGGACTTAACAGGGTGTTGCTGAAAGAACAATTGGATGCCATTGTGACTTCAGCGGCTCCACTCTAAACAGAATTTTTTGAGTCGGGACGAAGAAAGGATGGTGCGCAGGTGCAAGCCACCCTCACAATTTTATCAGGAGATGGCGTTGGCCCCGAGGTGACAGCACAAGCAGAAAAATTGCTGACGACAGTGGCTACGGTGTTTCATCACGATTTTTACTTACCCACAGGTTTAATTGGTGGCGCTGCTTTGGAGGCAACGGGAGAGCCGTTGCCTGATGCAACCCTGAGTCTTTGTCGACAAAGCGAGGCAGTGTTGTTGGGGGCTGTGGGAGGGCCAAAGTGGGATACGCTGCCTGGAAACAAGCGCCCTGAGACAGGGTTGCTGGGCTTGCGCAAAGCCCTACAGGTTTTTGCCAATCTGCGGCCCATTCTAGTGTGGCCTGAGCTTTCAGGGGCATCGCCGTTAAAACCAGAAGTGCTTTCCGGAACGGACATGGTTCTGGTGCGGGAATTGACAGGCGGACTGTACTTTGGTGTACCACGTGAACGGCGTTTCGAAGACAGTGGGTTGGCCGTGGTGGACACCCTTCATTACACGGAGCGCGAAATGGAGCGCCTCATCCGCCTTGGTTTTACCATGGCACAAGGCCGTCGTGGCCAATTGATTTCGGTGGATAAGGCCAACGTGCTTGAGAGTAGTCGTCTCTGGCGGGAGGTTGTGGAACGGGTGTCGATCGAGTTTCCAGGGGTGCAGGTGCAGCACATGCTGGTGGATTCGGCGGCCATGCAATTAGTGAAAAATCCTCGCCAATTCGACGTCCTAGTTACGGAAAATCTATTTGGCGACATCCTCAGCGATGAGGCGGCTACCCTGACAGGGTCCATTGGCATGCTACCCTCTGCCAGTCTCAGTGAAAATGGGCCTGGACTGTATGAACCCATCCATGGGTCGGCACCCGACATTGCCGGCCAGAATCTGGCAAATCCATTGGGTACTTTGTTATCGGTGGCGATGTTGTTGCGTTTTTCACTGAAGCTGATGCGCGAGGCGGAGGCGGTAGAACGGGCGGTACGGTCGGTGGTGTCCGCTGGTTACCGAACTCGCGACCTTGTCCAGCCAGGAGAAAATTGGATTGGAACAGACAAGATGGGGGACAAGGTGTGTCAGTACCTGCGGGAGGAGGAACAAAATGGGGAGCACACTATTTGAAAAAATATGGAATCAGCATAGGGTCTACCAATCCGATGATGGGCAAAGTTTATTGTACGTTGACCTTCACCTGGTGCACGAGGTGACTTCCCCACAGGCATTTGAAGGCTTGCGAATGGCGGGTAGGTCTATGCGTCGACTGGATTTGACCTTTGCCACCATGGACCACAACATACCCACGGACAATCCGTTTGTGGTTCATGACCCAATTGCGAAACGACAGATTGACGCGTTGACAGACAATTGTCGCGAATTTCGCGTGCCATTGGCAGACTTGTCCAGTGCAGAGCAAGGAATTGTTCATGTCATTGGGCCAGAACTGGGATTGACACTGCCCGGTAAGACAATTGTCTGTGGGGACAGTCATACGGCTACACACGGTGCATTTGGTGCCCTGGCCTTTGGCGTGGGTACCAGCGAAGTGGAGCACGTTTTAGCAACACAGTGTTTATGGCAAAGTAAACCCAAAACTTTGCAGGTCCAGTTGAATGGAAAATTGGCGCCAGGAGTCGCCGCAAAAGACGTGATTCTTGGGTTGATTGCTGCACACGGGATTCGTTTTGGTACGGGTTATGTTATCGAATATACGGGTTCGGCAATTCCGTTTCTGAGTATGGAGGAGCGGATGACCATTTGTAATATGTCTATTGAGGCTGGGGCGAGGGCGGGTTTAATCGCGCCTGATGGAATCACTTTTGCCTATCTAAAAGGGCGCGCCCACGCGCCAAAGGGTGTAGAATGGGAAAAGTGTTTGGATGATTGGAAAAAATTAAAGACCGATGTGGATGCCTCTTATGATAAGACCGTTGTAATGGATGTCTCGTTATTGTCACCCCAACTCACTTGGGGCACGAATCCAGGGATGGGGGGAAGTGTGGAGGGGGTAGTTCCACATCCCAGTGAATATGCCGATGAGGCCCAGCGTTTTGCAGTGTCCGAGGCATTGCAGTATATGGGGTTAACTCCCGGTACAAAATTTACGGATATTTCTGTACAGCATGTTTTTATTGGATCCTGTACCAATGGCCGCATTGAAGACTTACGGGTGGCCGCTACAGTGGTTAAAAATCGTAAAGTTGCACCAGGGGTGAGGGCACTGGTGGTTCCTGGTTCTAAGGGAGTCAAACGGCAAGCCGAGGCGGAAGGCTTGGACGAGGTGTTTTTGCAAGCGGGATTTGAGTGGCGAGAACCGGGATGTAGCATGTGTTTAGGTATGAACCCTGATATTGTACCACCAGGGCAACGGTGTGCCGCCACATCCAATCGAAATTTTGAGGGACGTCAAGGTAGGGGCGCGCGAACGCACTTGCTCAGTCCTGCGATGGCTGCCGCCGCCGCCATAGCGGGACATTTTGTCGATATTCGGCAGTGGGAATTGGAACAGACAGGAGGGGTTGCCCATGGAACCATTGGTCCGGCATAAGGGTAAAGTAGCCTGTCTGAATCGGGTGAACGTAGATACGGATCAAATTATCCCAAAACAATTCTTAAAACGAATTGAAAAATCTGGTTATGATCCGTTTCTCTTTTATGATTGGCGCTATCTAGAAAATGGGGAGATTAACGAACAATTTGAACTCAACCAAGGGGAGGTTCAGGGGGCATCCATTCTTGTGGCGGGGGACAATTTTGGCTGTGGATCTTCCCGAGAGCACGCGGTATGGGCCCTGCGGGACTACGGGTTTCGCATCCTCCTCGCGCCTTCCTTTGCAGATATATTTTATAATAACTGCTTTAAAAATGGTGTATTGCCAATCAGGTTGAACTCGGATTCGTGGTCTAAATTAGCACCCTACTTCAAAGGAGAGGAGAGGTGGATGACCGTGGACTTAGAACGCCAAGAAGTGGAGATCTGTGAGGGCATGGTACTGTCTTTTGAAATAGACCCGCATCGCAAGCAAATGCTTGTGGAAGGCCTGGACGATATAGGATTAACGATGCGTTACCAGCAGTACATCGAGATCTATGAAAAAGAGCAAATGGCACCTTACCAGAGGGTGTATGACTGAAGAGGGGCGTGTGGAAAATTGTCCTCTGGATAGGTTTGCAGGGTGAATTGACATTGGCTGGGGACTTGCTATTGGGCATGTAAGCAGAACGATTAGAATCTGGGAGTTTGTTGCGCGGGTTGTGGCGCCTCCCAGGTTCTAATTGCGGTTCACTTGGGAATCAGGTAAACTAGGAATGTAACCGATTCCGGAAACATGCTCAGGGAGGCAAAGTGCTGATGGCTCAAGATTGGTGGAAGTCCGCTGTTGTATATCAAATTTATCCTCGTAGCTTCATGGACAGTAATGGCGATGGGATTGGGGATTTACAAGGTATCCTAGGCAAGTTGGATTATTTGCAGGACTTGGGTGTAGATGTCCTTTGGTTATCCCCAATTTATGATTCTCCAAATGATGATAATGGATATGACATCAGAGACTACAAGAAAATAATGTCAGAGTTCGGAACCATGGAAGATTTCGAGCAACTATTGCTACAAATGCACAGACGTGGATTAAAGTTGGTGATGGACCTTGTGGTGAACCATACCTCAGATGAACACCCCTGGTTTGTAGAATCTCGGTCTAGCATAGACAGCCCATATCGAAATTACTACTTGTGGAGGAAGGGGAAACAGGGTCGAGAACCAAACAATTGGTTATCTTATTTCAGCGGTCCTGCATGGGAATACGATTCCACCACACAAGAGTATTATTTGCATTTGTTTTCACGCAAGCAACCGGACCTCAACTGGGACAATCCCACTGTCCGGCAACAGGTATATGACCTGATGAAGTTTTGGCTGGACAAGGGAATCGATGGGTTTCGGATGGATGTTATCAACCACATTTCCAAGGTGCCAGGACTTCCGGATGGTTCTCATCCAAATGAACGGGGCTACGCATGGGGCGGAGAATTTTTTGCCAACGGACCCCGTGTACATGAATATCTGCAAGAAATGAACCATCAAGTTTTATCCCGGTACGATGTCATGACTGTTGGTGAAACCGGGGGTGTGAGTCCTAGCGATGCCCGGCTTTACGCGGGTTTTAATCGACAGGAATTAAACATGGTATTTCAGTTTGAGCACATGAACATAGATGCGGGGCCAGGCGGGAAGTGGGATCTTAAACCCTGGAAGTTGACAGACCTGAAACAGGTGTTGAGTCGCTGGCAGCAAGAACTGCACGGAACGGCTTGGAATAGTCTGTATTTTGGAAATCACGACCAACCAAGGTCGGTTTCTCGCTTTGGCGATGATGGCCTATATCGCGTCGAGTCGGCTAAGATGCTGGCAACCTGTTTAATGCTGCAACAAGGAACCCCCTATATATACCAGGGGGAAGAAATTGGCATGACCAATGTAGACTTTCCTTCTATTAAAGATTATCGAGATGTGGAGATTATGAACCTGTGGCAGGAGCAGGTGGAACAAGGGGGAGCGGACCCCGCAAAGGTTCTGCATGCCATTCATGTGAAGGGCCGTGATAACGCTCGCACGCCCATGCAGTGGAGCGCGGACGCCCACGCGGCTTTCACTGTAGGAGAACCCTGGATTAAGCTGAATCCCAACTATCCACAGGTGAATGTAGCACAGGCTGTGGCCGATGAGAATTCTGTGTATCACTACTATAAAAGATTGATTCGCCTGCGTAAACAGCACCCTGTGTTGGTGGATGCTCGGTACGACTTGATTTTACCCAATCATCAAGAAATCTACGCTTACACTCGTACCATGGAAACGGAACAGTGGTTGGTTGTGTGTAACTTTTTTGCTGGGCAACCGGAGTTTGTTTTACCATCCGGGGATTTTTACCAAACGACAGAACTGGTGCTCAGCAACTACCCGGTGTTGGATTCGGCAGAGGTGGACAGGTTTAACCTGCGACCCTATGAGTGTCGGGTGTATCGGAGAGTGCAGCATGTCTGATATTGTTGCTTTGGGAGAGTTGCTGGTGGATTTTTCCGTGCAACGGCCCGAATCCACTTTGCAAATGGATGGCCGACATAGCACACTGTCGTTTCTGCGCGGGGATGCGGGTGGGGGACCCGCAAACGTGCTGGCTATGGGGGCACGGATGGGCTCTTCCACCATCTTCATTGGTAAAGTGGGTCGTGATCCCTTTGGACTTTTTTTGGCTGAGGCATTAAAAAACCTTGGCGTAGGGTTGAGCGGACTGGTGATGGATCCGAAGGTGGTTACCACGCTGGCTTTTGTGACGTTAGATGATGCAGGAGAACGCAATTTTGGGTTTTATCGCAATCCGGGCGCGGACACCCAGTTAACTCTTCAGGAGGTTCAGCATCCCATTGTCACAGCCTGTCGTATTTTTCACTTCAGTTCTTTGTCACTGACCCACAACCCTTCACGCAGTACGGCTTTGGCTGTAGCTGCAGAGGCCCATCAATCTGGGGCTTGGGTGTCGTTTGACCCCAATTGGCGGCCAACACTGTGGCCTGATGTGGCAGAGGGGCGTACGTTGGCCCTTAGGGCAGTCAGGTGTAGCGACATTCTGAAGGTGTCAGAGAGTGAAATGGAATGGCTCACAGGATTGAATAGTCCGCCGTCTGCCAGCAAGTTATTGCTTGCGATGGGGCCCCGCATTGTATTGGTTACGCTAGGGGAACGGGGCAGCTACTATCAAACCGCCAACGGATTGTCGGGAAAAGTCCCCACTGTGCCTGTTCAGGTGGTGGACACCACGGCCACTGGAGACGCTTTTATGGGGGCATTTTTACACGCCTTTTTAGAGCAGGAGTTGGATCAACCAGGTGCGTTAGAACAGCCAGGCGCTGGGCAACGATTGCAATTGGCTGTGCAAACAGGCAACGTGGCGGGCGCTCTAACGGCGGCTAAGGCAGGCACAATGGCTGCCTTGCCCAGCCGTCAGGAGGTTTTGGCGAAGCTTTCGGAGTGTTGATCCACTCGTTGTTCCACATTAGTTGTACGAGTTCCCTTGCATTCATGTAGGTGTTGAAGTTGTTGGCTCTTCCAAGCGGCGTAAAAGTTCTAATTCTTCAGGTGCCAAATGAAGGGTGTGTTCTTGACCAGGGAAGTTACCTGTATGGACGTCGGCAATATAGGATTGTGTCGCTGTCCGGATGGAGTCTGCAAGTTGTGTGTATACACGGTTGTGTTTTGGAACATAGCTGCTGGTATAGCCCATGGCATCGTGAAACACCAGGACTTGTCCATCACAGTCGGGACCGGCGCCAATGCCAATGGTGGGAATCTGCAATTTCCGGGTTACGACTTGGGCCACCTCGGCTGGGATGACCTCTAATACAATGGCAAAGGCCCCAGCTGCTTGTAAGGCGAAGGCGTCTTCCAACAGGCGTTGGGCCGCTTTTGCGGTGCGTCCCTGGACCGTATATCCACCCAGTGCGTGCACCGATTGCGGTGTTAAACCAATGTGCCCCATGACAGGGATGCCCGCTTCTGTCAAACGAGCGACTGTGGGTGCAATTTCTGTACCTCCCTCCAGTTTGACGGCTTGGGCCCCACCCTGACGCATCAGTTCTGCAGCGTTGTGGACAGCCTGTTGCGGGGATTCTTGATAGGTCATAAAGGGCATGTCCACCACAACCAGGGCTCGTTGTGTGGCACGAGAGACCATTTGTGCATGGTAAATCATGTGTTCCAGTGTCACTGGGACCGTTGTGGTGTTTCCTTGAACCACCATACCTAACGAGTCTCCGACGAGAATCGCGTCAATGCCGGATTCATCCAATAATTGTGCACTAGGATAATCGTAAGCGGTCATCATTGTTATCTTATCATTTTGTTCCTTTTTTTTCAGGAAAGTCCGTATCGTTACTGAACGCAAAATTTCCACCTCCAGAAGGGACTGTCTGTATGGAACCACAAGGATGGAGAAGCTGTTGCAATTGTTGGCGTTTTTGGACGGCTTGTGGCTGTGAGAGACTGCCCTTCACAACAGCCAGTTCCACTGTTGCGACAGCCAGAGAAAGATAAACATCATAGGCAGTCACATCTGATTTTAAGGCCTGCAGATGGACTGCCACGGTGTTCCAATCCCCCCGTTCCACAGGTCCCGTGAGCGATTGGGGTAACCCCAGGCGGCGGACATTGTCTAAGGCCGCTTGAAACAGGGGGAGCAGTGGATTATTCGGTAGTTCCTTGGCGGCGTCAGGCAGTAACTGGGTGGCCACCTGTAACAAAGCAAGGACTGCATTTGATGCTAGAACTGCGGCTGCATGGTAAGCGGGCCGCTGGGCAGCAGGGACTTTAATGACGGACCCTCCCATTTGAGTGGCCCACTGTGTTGCAAGTGTCACGGCTTGGTCCTCTCCTTCGATGCTAAAGGCAATGCCAGAAAGGTTCTGGGCTCTTTCTTGGGTTGCGGCGAATGTTTGCAGGGGATGCATACTGGCGCAACGGAGCCCCAAGGCTTGCAGGGGGGACAAGACAGAACTGTCTTGTGATCCGGAGGTGTGAAACACACGTGCATGACATCCTTGTGGCAGGATGGCAGCCAGTTGCTGGGCTATTTCGTTAATAGCAGTATCGGAGACGGTAATAATAACGGCATCAGCTACACGCAACCAGTCCAACGCCCTGTTTGGCAGTTGTGTATTAGATGAAGATTTCCCTGGTATAGCAGTGACTGGGCCAATAAGCTGTTGGAACCTGCGAGCATTGTCAGATTCCACACTGCGTACTAAGGCCCCCAATATGTGGTGCCCGGCAGATCTTAGACCCAGTGCCAAGTTTACAGCCACTCGACCGGATCCTACAAAAATGAACTCTGCAGCGACAGTGCCTTTCACAGCATCCCCTCCTTTCCAGTGAATGAATGATTCATTCTGTTGCTTCATCAAATGGGGAGAGATTAGAATAGGGCCAAGCTCCCTACTCTCTTCAGAGTACACAAGAGTGTCAGACAATGCCAGGTTTGATTGGAATAAAGGAATGCTTAATTCATACAGGACAACAGGTTCATAGGGATGCCTGCGTTGGCAAAAAAATAATGGCCTAGTTCATTCTTACTATTGACAAGATGACTCGTTCAGAGCCTGTACAAAAGCCGCCTGTCAGGTACCATTAAAGCCAGAGTGGCTCCATATTTAATATTGAAGAGGGGGTGTCAAAGGTGACAGAAACGGATCGGCGGTACAAGATGATTCGACACCCAGTCACTAAAGGGCAGGTCCATTGTATGCTACGTGGGGAGTTGGATATCGAGACTTGCTTTTATTGTCCGAATTTGGTAGCCATTGATTTAGACAGCCCCCGGCCAAGTATGACTTGTCATGTACCCTTGGTGACCTCTGAAGATGAGCGGATGGCCTATGAACGGTTAAGCGTTTTAGAACTGGCGAAGTCACTTGGGAATGTCAGTCAGGCTTGCCGGGTTAAGGGAGTTTCGCGTAGGCAGTACTATCAGTATAAGAGTAAATTTGAGACAGCGGGGTTGGATGGGCTCAGGGGACCGGGGCGTCGTACCGCCAACATGGGGCCAGTCACCGGGGATGCGGTACAAAAAATTTTAGATTTAAGCCTTGCCCATCCGGGATGGGGACACACCCGCATTAAGGATACGTTAGTACGACAAGGAACTGCAGTCAGTTTGCCGACGGTACAGAAGGTGTTGACAGAACACCGTTTGCAGTCGAGAGAAGCGCGCATATCTGAGGTGGAACGGCGGGCCGACAATGGGGAAATGTCCCTCAACAGGGAACAAACAGCCCTGGTTGAAATGTCTAATCCCTGTTATCGTGAACGCAAGCAGGTGGGTGAGTATCCAGGGCAACGTCTTGTACAATTTGGTTTTTTCGCCGGGGACTTTTCTCGTTGTGGTCAGGTCCATGTGGAGGCTGTGATTGATACGTATTCCAACTATTCTTTTGCCATGTTGTGTAATCGCCGAATGCCGCTTAATGCGGTGATGCTACTGCATTATCAGGTATTGCCTTTTTTTAAAGAGCGGGGTTGGCGTGTGACCCGTGTAATTACCAATACGAGCAAAGTGTACTTGGGGAATGAACGTCACCCCTATCCCAGATATCTGCAGTTGGAAACGATGGAACATCTATCTGAAAAACATTTGAATGGATATGCGCAACACTTTCAGCAGGTGCTGCGGAGCGAGTTCTTACGTCCGGTATTAAAAGAGACCCCTTGTAACGACTTAACCGCTTTTCAGGAAAGGTTTGA
Organism: Alicyclobacillaceae bacterium I2511; assembly: GCA_003584005.1. Classification (GTDB taxonomy): domain Bacteria; phylum Bacillota; class Bacilli; order Alicyclobacillales; family Alicyclobacillaceae; genus QXHL01. Next base: position 20,486 of record QXHL01000049.1, read on the forward strand.
ACAGTGGTTGCGTGAGTATAATTCCAATCGATTGAATCACGGCTTTCCTTTCGTTGGTAAAACGCCTGCGCAAGTTTTGGAAGATGCGGCACACAACCGAATATCCCCTCTGACATCTACGAACTAAGAGGGACTCTATGCCTGCATTCTACCGGGCTTAAAGCCACTCACTCCGCTGGTTGAATTGTTCATAGCCATTACCCTAGTCTGTGCCTCCTCTCATTTTTACATTAAAGAATGACAATTTTACTGCGGATTGTTCATTTAGGGGTGTCATGGGGTATGATAAGGTAACCGAACAGACTAGTTCAATCGACTTTAATATTTGCGCGGTTCGGGTTTTGTCGAAATTGCGAACGCATTGTAACGTGATGTTTGAAAACACTTGGTGATTTTAGGGGGGGGGGCGGCGGCATGCTACATATTGCCGTTTGCATCAAGCAAGTCCCAGATAGTCGTGAAATGAAGATTGATCCGAAGACCAACACATTAATTCGGCAAGGAGCCCCAGCCATTGTCAATTATTTTGATTTGCATGGACTGGA
>QXHL01000004.1 GCA_003584005.1 Alicyclobacillaceae bacterium I2511
CGGTTGATGGCTCCCAACAGCCCGTCCCCTTTGGCCACTTCGGTCACCACGGTCTCAGCGAGTTTTACCCTATGCAGGCTCTACACGGTGACAATCGGAAAATACCCAATTCTGCCATTCTTGCGGCTAGGTTTAGGTACAGGAATGTTGGGAGCCTATACCACTTATTCCACCTTTGCAGTGGATGTGTGGGCCCTACTAGGGACAAAACACCCTCTCTGGCTAATTGTGGCTTACCTGATTGCCAGTGTAGGCGGAAGCCTGCTGGCAGCTATTCTTGGTTATTGGATTGCACACCAGCAGGGGGTCAAGTGAGTAAAAGCAAGGACGAAAAGCCAATTAAGGCAGTGGATTGGGTGTGGAAACATGGAGACATGGTTTGTGGGTATAGGCGGGGTAATGGGTGCCATTGCACGTTATTTATTGTCCAAGTGGATCAACGACAAGTTGCCCGGACATTTCCCCATGGCAACCCTGTTAGTCAATATCTCGGGTGCTTTTGCACTAGGTTGGTTAACCCGGGCCAGCCAAAGTTGGCTCCCTGACATAGCCCGCCCCACCCTGCTTTTTTTGGGCACTGGAGTCCTTGGTGCTTACACTACATTCTCAACTTTTTCCTATGAATTCACGATGCTTCTAGAATCCGGACAATTACGCCAGGCGGTGACGTACCTATTTACTACCTTGGTAATCGGTCTGAGCGCCGCCGCCCTTGGTCTCTTCGGCTGGCCAGAATTACGTTTGCAGTGAATCTGACAAACAGCCCCACTACACACCCCAAATAGACAGAACTTCTATTACCTATTTGTAAAAAGGGGTTGTCCAAACCGCAAGTAACCTGTGAGCCCTTATCATGCCTGTGTGTAAAGAATTTTAAACAGCACTGCTTTCTACGCTCACAGCCTCAGCAACCTCATCCAACGCCACCAGCGATCCATCTTCCGCTACCTCGTAAATCCGAACATCTTCACCCGTTACATTGAACTCCATAAAACATCCCCAACAATAAAATTGATTTGCACCGATCTTGCCAAAGTCCCGCGAATTGCAGTGTGGACAACGCATGACTCCGTCTCCTTTGCATTGGTTGCACTGAATTTGTCTGCAACAGTTTGCCCGGAAATCCAAACATGTAAACAACACGAACTCCTATGAGTGCGGGTCAAAAGAAGCTTCGGAGTATCCGTCTTCCGTTCACTCGTTGTCCAGAACTCTGGAACCCTAACCTATGAAAAGTGAGGGCATCCAACACTATCCGACACATTATTATAGACACAGTCTTGACCCTTGACAATGAATTAATTGGTAAAAGTCTTCTGGAAAAGAAGATCTTTAGCGAGGAATGTGAAATTTTACTGACAAAGATGGAGTCCTGAATTCCCGACGTCTTATTCAAAAACTTCAAATGTAATACATATAACTCCCGTCCTTATGCAGGCTCATGTCAGACAAGTCTTGAATGGTCACCGCTGATAGAACCTCCTGAATAACGTTGCGCAAACGGCTCCAAAGCGGTTCAAAACCGTCCTCCATGTCCTCGTCAACAATGGTCACCGGGCCTTCAAGCAGTGACAATACCTGTTTTGCAGTCATCTCAGCAGGCGACTTGGCTAACACGTACCCCCCGTAAGCCCCACGGATGCTGCGCACCAGCCCTGCATTGCGCAATGGCGCGATGAGCTGTTCCAGGTAGTGTTCAGACAGTCCTTGGCGTTCTGCCACAGACTTGAGTGAAATTGGATTCCCCACATCATGCTGGGCCAGATCCACCAAAAGCATGAGGCCATAGCGCCCTCGTGTCGAAATTTTCACGCCTGCATCTCCCATCAATCCTCAGGTTGATAATATTTTTTCGACGGCACCGCCTGCGGCCAGTAGTTCTGTTCCACCAGATGACCGGGATAGTCATGCGGGTACAGGTATCCCACCCCAGACCCCAGCTTTGCTGCCCCCCGATAGCCTGTGGAACGCAAGTGTGGCGGAACCCCCAGGAAAATCCCGGATTGTACATCTTCCAAAGCCTCGTTAATTGCACGGTAAACCGCATTCGACTTTGCGGCACAGGCCAAGTACGTGGTCACCTGCGCCAACACAATGCGAGCTTCTGGCATGCCCACTGTCGCCACAGCCTGATATCCTGCCACCGCCACTGAGAGTGCCTGTGCGTCTGCATTCCCCACATCTTCTGCCGCCAAAATCATTAACCTACGACCAATAAACAGCGGGTCCTCCCCCGCCGTGAGCATTTTTGCCAACCACAACAATGCGGCATCTGCATCTGAACCCCGCACCGATTTAATAAAAGCCGAAATGGTGTCATAGTGTTCATCCCCGCTGCGGTCATACAGCACCTGTCGTTGCGAAATGGATTCACGAGCTTGCTGTTCATCAATGACCACCCTGCCCAGCTCGTTTAAGGGACTGGTGAAAGCTGCAAGCTCCAGGGCATTCAAGGCTCTGCGGGCATCGCCACTCGCAAATTCCACCAATACCTGCTCTGCCGTCAAGGTGAGGTCTAAGCCCATTTCCCCCAATCCATGCGTTTCATCCGCAATGGCCCTACGCAATAAAATTCGAATATCTTCTGGACCTAAGGGCAGCAATCGAAACACATGGGAACGCGATACGAGCGCTGGGTTCACCTGAAAATATGGATTTTCTGTGGTGGCTCCAATCAGAGTGAGCAACCCTTGTTCCACAAAGGGTAACAGTGCATCTTGCTGACCCTTGTTGAAACGGTGAATTTCGTCAATAAATAGCACTGTTTTTCGACCGTGTAAGTCGCGCTCTTCTTTGGCTCGGTTGACAACCAGCCGAATCTCTGCAATCCCCGCCGAAACAGCGTTCAAAGTTTCAAAACGGGCCTTCGTTGTACGCGCAATCACTTCTGCAAGAGTGGTTTTCCCGCTGCCTGGGGGGCCAAACAAAATCAATGACACAAGTCTATCTGCCTGAATGGCCCGATGTAACAGGCTGTCTGAGGCGAGGATATGCTGTTGTCCAACCACATCAGAAAGTTTCTGTGGTCGCATACGGTAGGCCAAGGGAGCGGTTTTTTGCTGTTCTTGCTCTGCCGCAGCCGAAAACAAGTCCACAATCGGTCACCCCGCTGATTTTATGGGTCTAATTCCGAAGTCTGACAGGCTATTCACTACTATCATACGACACCCAGTCAGATATGCGCAAAGTGGCGAACCGCAAAGCGGATCGCCACTTGAAAGATGTTTTCAATGAAAACCATCCCCGCACCTGCCGTGGAACCCTTCGTTTTGAACCTGCTCTCGCAGGTGGGTGTCCTGCTCAGCAGTTTACAACGTCCACAAGGAAAATCCTCACGGCATGTGTGCACCACCGAGACCTCGAACTCCCCGAAAAATGGTGTTGGCTCAAAACACCTAGGCTCACACCAACAGCGCAGGGATGCTTTTCTTTTTCCTAAATGCCACAAGGCCCATCGCCTTGTTGCTTGCTCTTATCGTATCACCCTTGAGGGGTGGCCGCAAGGGTAACGTCTGGTCCCTTTCCCTCAGCCTGGGCCTTGACGTCATCCACTTGCAGGTGTAAAACGTGCAGTTGCTCCAGACTCACCGTGGCGGGTGCGTTTGTTAGCAGGTCTGTGCCACCGGATGTCTTCGGAAATGCAATACAATCTCGCAGCGACTTCCCTCCGCCCATCAGCATTACCAGACGGTCTAAACCAAAAGCGATACCCCCATGTGGAGGTGTCCCGTACTCAAAGGCATCCATCAGAAACCCGAATTGACGATATGCCTCCACAGTGCTGAATCCTAAGGCCTGAAACATTCGTTCCTGAATGTCTCGCTGATAAATGCGCATACTCCCACCACCCAGTTCATAACCGTTGAGCACCAAGTCATAGGCTTGGGCCCGTACGGAACCCGGGTCAGACTCCAGCCGATCTAAGTCTTCCCACTTTGGCATGGTAAACGGGTGATGTTCTGCCACAAACCGACCCTGCTCTTCGTCATACGCCAACAGAGGAAAGTCTGTAACCCAGACAATCCGAAATTCATTCTCGTCAATCAACCCCAAGTCCCGTCCTAGACGGTTGCGTAGCGCACCTAAGGCCGGTAACACCGTGTGCGTCGCACCTGCGCCAATCAGCAACAAGTCCCTTTGACCCGCCCCTGCAGCCGCTGCCAAGTGGGCCAATTGTGTTTCTGAAAAAAATTTACCAATGGAAGATTTAATTCCCGAATCCAGTATGGCCACCGTTGCCAAACCCTGTAATCCATAGGACTTCACGAAACTCACCAGGTCATCTGTCTGTCGGCGAGACCAACTGGCACCACCGGCAACCACCAGTCCCTTAATGACACCCCCTTTGGACAGTGCTTCTTGGAAGACGCGGAAATTTGTTTGCATTTCCGCGACCACCGCCCCTAAATCTTGCAACTCCATACCAAAGCGCAGGTCTGGTTTGTCCGATCCATAGTGGTGCATGGCCTGCTCATAAGTCAGACGCAAAAAGGGCTGTGGCAATTTTACGCCCAAAACTTCCGCAAATGTTTTGGCCATCATTTGCTCCATCATTGCATGAAAATCAGGCAACGAAAGGAAAGATTGCTCAATATCCAATTGCGTGAATTCTGGTTGACGATCCGCTCGTAGGTCTTCGTCGCGAAAACAGCGTGCAAACTGGTAATACCGTTCCATCCCTGAAACCATCAGCAGTTGTTTAAACAACTGCGGCGATTGCGGCAGAGCATAAAAGGCGCCAGCCTGTGTACGGCTGGGTACCAAGTAATCGCGAGCACCTTCTGGCGTGCTGCGCGTCAACATGGGCGTCTCAATCTCAATAAAGTCCTGTTCATCCAAGAAATTACGCAGACTGCGAACCACCCGGTGGCGTAGCATCAACATCTGCTGCATTTGCGGTCTGCGCAAGTCCAAGTAGCGGTAACGCAAGCGGACCGACTCATCCACATCAATCCCGTCTTGAATATAGAAGGGGGGATTTTTGGCTACATTCAAAATTTCTAATTCGTCTACACGAACTTCAATTTCACCAGTGGCAAGCTTAGGGTTCACAGATTGCGGGTCACGGCGTACCACCGCACCAGCCACTGTGAGGACATACTCGTTACGCAACGTCTCAGATTGTGCCATGACCTCGGAGGGAGTCCCCTTTGCGGGGTCAAACACCAGCTGCACAGTGCCACTTCTATCCCGCAGATCTATGAAGACAATACCCCCCAAGTCTCGACGACGGGCCACCCACCCTGACAGCGTAACACGCGTCCCCGCTTCAACTTGGGATGTCTGCTCCACACGATGTGTGCGAAAGTGCATCTGTCCCTGGTTCATTGCTTGTCCCCTCCGTTCTGTAAATAGCCCACCAGTGCAGCTCTGGGCAGTTCTAACTGTGACCCCGTACTCAGGTTTTTTAACCCCACAGTTTCGTTTGCCAATTCCCGTTCTCCCACAATCACTGTATAGGTGGCGCCCCGTCTATCTGCACTTTTTAATTGGGCTTTCAGTCCTCTGCCTAGATAATCCTTGTCGGCAGCAATTCCTGCTGCCCGCAGTTCCTGCAAAATTTCCATGCTGTACCCCTGTGCTAAAACATCCGCCACGGCCACAAAGACCTCCAAGCCAGCCCTTACAAAAGTTTCCCGTTGTTGTTCCAAAAGAATCATTAGCAATCTATCCAACCCCACGGCAAATCCGATTCCAGGCGTCTCTGGCCCCCCCGCCTCGGCCACAAGTCCATTGTATCGCCCACCGCCAGCAACAGAACTGTACCCCGGTAATACACACTCCCAAGCCGTGCGAGTATAATAGTCCAATCCGCGTACCAGGTGCGAGTTGATTTCAAAGGAAATACCCGCTGTACGTAATAAGTTCTGCACTCCGGAAAAGTGGTTTTGGCAATCCTCACACAAACTCTGTAAAATAGTAGGGGCCTCAGATGCCGCCAAAACTCTTTGACAACTCTCGTTCTTACAGTCAAAAATGCGCATGGGGTTTCGTTCCAATCGCCGTTGACAGTCGGTACACAGCTGGTCCTTCAAAGGGGTCAGCTTGGCCAGCATCTGCGCCCGGTGTTGGGGTCGGCATACGGAACAGCCGACACTGTTCAGTTCCACCTTCACCCCCTGTAAACCAGCACGCGTGAGCATTTCTACATTTAATGCGATAACTTCTGCATCCACATCTGGACCGGGTGCGGCAAAAACCTCACATCCAAATTGATGAAGCTGACGCAACCGACCCTTTTGTGGTTTTTCATAGCGAAACATAGGACCGATATAATACAATTTTACAACATCAGACAAACCGTAAAGCTTGTTTTCCACAAACGCCCGCACCACACTTGCGGTCCCCTCCGGTCTCAGAGTGACACTCCGCCCGCCCCGGTCCTCAAAAGTGTACATTTCCTTTTCCACGATATCCGTTGTTTCCCCAACGCCCCTGGCAAACAGCTCCGTATGTTCAAAAATGGGAGTACGGATTTCTTGGTAGCCGTATAGCCGACACAGTTCCCGCACTGTCCGCTCGATGTCTTGCCAACGGGCGGATTCTTGTGGCAAGATATCGGCAGTTCCTCGTGGCCTTTGCGTCAACAAATTTTTCATGCCTCCCTGCTGGAACACGCGCTGGCAACAAAAAAGTTCCTCCGCCCTGCCGCAACGGACAGGAACGAAGGAATCTCCGTGTCCCAAATTACCTGTATTCTTGAGTATAGCTATTGCCAAAATTCCTGTCAAATCTGCTGTGGACCCCTTTGTCGGACGCCATGTGCCACAAATTAAAAATTTGAGCCCTTTTAATTGCGTCTTAAAACAGCCCGCAACTCCCTATCCATCAAGCCATCCGTGCCACCAGTGGAACCTGTCTGTGTGGGCCACGCCAGACTCTGCCATATCCCCTGTACGCCACCTCGCGGTGTCGGCACCTCATCTTGCAACCGCCACAGGACAAACGCATCAGACTCGCGATACCGCATCCAAAATGCCCCCTTCCACATCCGGGTGTAGACACTACCCTCCACCTTCCAGGATGCCCGGACAACCCCTCCTTCATCCACACGAGAGACTCCCCAACGAAGGCTCGATGTTCCCACTTTAGTTGAACGCGTTCACTCCTGCAGGGCCGTCGTTTTGGACTGGGCCCAATGACGCAGACTGTCCAACAACATTCCCTCTTGCCCTGGCAACAAAGTTCTAGGATCTGCGACAACCGCATCATGCACAATACGTGCGATAATCGGTACAGGCGGTACCGTGCGCAGTTGATCAAAAAGTTCTTTGGCGGTCAGGTCCCGCGCCCGCATCTGCAAACAGCGAGTCGGCAAATCTGTCAAGGGCAACGCACCGCCGCCGATGCGTGATACCGCGTCCACCTGGTCAATTTTCAGTACACTTGAAAGAACCTCATCTGTGGCAATTGCCTTTGCTAACCCAGCGACCTTTTCCGCCATCTCTTGGTATGAAGCGGTAATCATACGCACCACGGGCACCTCACGACGCGCCAACTCCGGATCTTCGTAAGCCGTTAATGTGGCCTCTAGGGCGGCTAGCGTCATTTTGTCCACCCGCAGGGCACGCATCCAGGGATGTCCGCGAAGCTTTGTCACGAGGTCCTGCCGCCCCAGGATAATCCCTGCCTGGGCCCCCCCCAATAACTTGTCCCCACTGAAAGACAGCAAATCCACCCCTGCCTTAATGCTGCGCGCCACCGTTGGCTCATCCCCCACACCCGCCGCCGGAAAATCAAATAATGCCCCGCTGCCAAGGTCCTCAAACAATGGAATCTGCCGTTGCCGAGCGAGTTCTACCAAATCCGTCAGAGCTGGCTGATGGACAAAACCGACAATACGGTAATTGCTCGTGTGCACTTTTAAAATTAAACGCGTATTTTCGCCAAGGGCCTGCTGGTAATCCCGTAAGTGGGTCTTGTTGCTGGTCCCCACTTCCTTGAGGATGACTCCTGCCTGGGCCATGATGTCAGGGATTCGAAAAGACCCACCGATTTCCACCAGCTGTCCTCTCGAAACCACTGCCTCACCACCCTGTGCCAGGGCTCGCAATGCCAGCAGCACAGCGGCCGCATTATTGTTCACCACAAGTGCCGACTGTGCCCCTGTCAACGCGCACAGCCGTTTCGCTACATGGTCATGACGGGAACCCCGCGTGCCCACATCTAAGTCATACTCCAGATTGCTGTACTGTGAAGCCACATTGTGCACCGCCTGCAACGCTCTAAAGGACAACGGAGCACGCCCCAAATTAGTATGAATCACCGTTCCGGTAAGGTTCAACACCGGACGCAGGTGAGAGCTGAGGTGTGCCTCCAATACCCGTTTAGCCCGTGCAAGAATGCTCGCAAACTGAGTCATCTGCGCCCACTCCAACTCGCTGGGCCCTGGGTCTTGAGCCCACAAATTGCGCAACTGTGTCAGGGCCTCAGCCAGGGACTGGCTGACCAGTGCCAGGGGAAAATCTGCAAAGGTAGCTAAAGTTTGCGGATTCTCAAGCAGACGTCCAACCGCAGGCAACGACCTTAAGGAAGCATTTTTATCGATGAAAATCACCCTCTGGCTTTCTTGTGTCGATGTACATGAATGTACCACAGTGCTACCATAAATGCGTTGTGCGCCTTTTCCTGGCGCATCTTTTTAAATTTCAGCCAGTGTACAGGAGGTTGAACCCGTTGGAATTTTCTGAGTCAAAGCGGTGGTTTGAAAGATCGGAACAGGCGATTCTCGGGGGTGTCAACAGCCCGTCCCGCTCTTTTAAAGCGGTGGGGGGCGGCATCCCCATTGTCATGAAGCGAGCTTATGGAGCTTACTTTGAAGATGTTGATGGCAACACCTTTATCGACTACTTAGGGGCCTATGGCCCACTGGTGCTCGGACACGCTCATCCACATGTCATGCAAGCCGTGCGCCAAGCCACGGAAGATGGAATTCTCTACGGCACGCCAACTCCCTGGGAGGTTGAATTTGCTGAAACCCTGCAGGAGGCAATTCCAGACCTGGAGCGAGTCCGCTTTGTGAATTCCGGCACCGAGGCCGTGATGACCACCCTGCGTGTGGCGCGAGGTGCCACAGGTCGCAATAAGATTGTTAAATTCGCCGGTTGTTACCATGGTCACTCAGATGCCATGCTTGTAGCAGCAGGGTCTGGTCCATCTTCCATAGGGATTCCAGACAGTGCGGGCGTTACCCCAGCCACTGCATCCGAAATCATCACCGTTCCATACAATGACGTGGAAGCTTTAGCCAGTACACTTGAACAACACCGCTTTGAAATTGCAGCAGTATTAGTGGAACCCATTGTGGGCAACTTCGGGATTGTAGCCCCACAAACAGGGTTTCTTCAACAAGTCATCGACTTGTCACACGCAGCAGGTGCCTTGGTCATTTTTGATGAGGTGATAACAGCCTTCCGTTTTCATTACGGAACGGCTGCTCAGATGTATGACGTACACCCGGATTTGTATGCTTTGGGTAAAATCATCGGCGGTGGTTTGCCGATTGGGGCTTATGGTGGCAAGCAAGTGGTGATGGAACGAGTCGCACCCCTAGGCCCCGTTTATCAAGCGGGGACCATGGCGGGCAACCCGGCCTCCATGCGTGCTGGTCTGGCCTGTTTGGAAGTCTTGCGACAACCAGAAATTTATGAACGAATGAACAGTTTTGGACAACGCTTAGAAACGGGCCTCCACAATGCTGCACAGCGGGTAGGCGCACAGGTTACAATAAACCGCGTAGGTGGGGCACTGACCGTGTTTTTCGGGAGTCAACCCGTGGTGAATTATGAGCAAGCGGTGCGCACCAGTTCAGAAGAATTTGCGGCCCTGTTCCACGCCTTGCTGCGGCGAGGTATCTTCATTGCCCCTTCTAAGTATGAAGCGTGGTTTGTCTCTGCGGCCCACAGTGAGGGGGATATCACCAAAACCCTACAAATTGTGGATGCGACATTTGACGAATTATATCGCTGAGTACAGGAAAAACATCCCCTGTGAACATCACTAAAACACGGGCCCGTGCCAGGGTTGCCTGGGACGGGCCCGTGTTCCGGAACCCCCTTAAATGACTTCGGACAGTTGGCTGAGCAAGTCAGCTTTAGAACGAAAACCAATCATTTGCTTAACCACCTTGCCGCCTTTAAACACCAACAAGGTGGGAATGCTCATGATGCCAAACTGTTGCGTCGTGGCCGGATTTTTATCCACATCTAAACGGCCAATCTTTAATTTCCCCTGCAGTTCTCCAGACATTTCCTCCAAAACAGGTGCAATCATTTTGCAGGGACCACACCACACAGCCCAGAAATCCACCAAAACGGGGGTATCCGATTGTAAAAAGCTTGTAAAACTTTGGTCTGTCACTACTTGAGTTCCCATTTCCGTCCTCCTTTGCGCGGGTCAATAGACCCAATCCGTATTTTAACACCCCTTCAGGCGTCACGCACGCGCAAATTCCAACGAAATACGAATACAACGGCAATCACGATGGCCAAAGTCAGCCCTGCGGCCCATTCATTTAGATCGTAACGACCTGCCAAGGCTTGCAAGGGTAACACCCAGTACAAAAGAGAGGCCCCAGCTAACAGCCCTGGAACCAAGCGATGGCGCAACAGGAAAAAGGAGAGTAGAAGCGAACCCGCAGCTAAAGTCGCAGACCCGGTTAACAAGGCTGGTAAATCCAATCGCCAGGGGGTAAGCCAGATGCCTAAGGCAGGCACCAACGTGCTTTGAAATACCATGGCCCCAGTTACATTCCCTAAAGCCAGAGCATCCTTGCCTTGACGAATCCAAACTACACTGTTGAGAGTCTCCGGTAGTTCTGTAGCCAAAGGAATTAATAAGGCTGAAAGCGCAAATGTCGGCATCCCCAATGACAAGGCCACCTGACTTACGCCTGAAGACAGCAACTGAGCCCCCGCAATAATGGCCAATAAGGACAATAACAACTGCAGGACTACCGACTGCCACGCTGGTTCTGATGCCTGCCACTGAAGATACAGGCAATGCGGTAGCTCGCTAGAGGGACTGTTCAATTTTTCTCGTAGTGCAGTGACAACAAATACTAAATAAACACCCACCAAGAACCAAGGGGCCAAATCATGTAACCATGGCCAAGGGACAACCCCTGTGATAATTACAAAACTGAAAGTTAACAAAAAAAACATCATGTCTCGGTAAAATGCCTTTCCGCGAACCTGCAAACGGTCCGCGCTATCCTGTGTAATGTGGCGGACCCACAAAGCCACGGCCATGATTAGCGAGCCAAGTGTCACCAGTAAAAAGGGAGCACCCAGAATGCCACCCATCCCGACTTCTTGTGATGCCTTGCTCCCAGATCCGAAAAGAATGGCTGTCACAGGCACGGCTGTTTCAGGCAACGCAGTTCCAAGTGCAGCCAGTACACTTCCCACTGCACCGTCCCCAAGACCCAATTTTCTCCCCAGCCACTCTATGCCGTTTGTAAACAGTTCTGCACCAAATAAAATCATGGACAGGGCAAATAACATCATCAGAACGACGCGCACCCTCGTCCCTCCCCGCTAGGTCGTCCCCAATCTGTACGCTTGTGCCCGTCCAAATATGCCCTTTCCAATCAACCACTATAAATTAGGGGAAGTTGGCACCGACGAGAGTTCTAATACGTCTGCCAGCAACTGATGCGCCAATTGACTTCCTTCCACATTGGCGTCAAGAAAGAGGGCAAACCACGACTCTTCCCGGCCAGTCAAAAACCAAATCATGCCCTGCACCCCAACAATTGAGGTTTCAATCACATGTGACAAACCTACTTCCTTTTGCAGTTTGGTCACAGACCTCCGATAGTCCCGTAAAACATCCACAAATTCATCCTCATAGACCTGATCCGAAGCCCCAAGAACCTCATCCTGAAAAACCATCCACCCAACTACATCGGAATTTCCCGTAAGTCGGTAAAAGCACTCCAGCCAGGATTCCCCTTCAAACAGTGGAACCGCAGGCTGAGATAAAATAAAGGGCAGAACATTGCGTTTAAAAACCTTGCGATTCCCGTTTGCGTGTTCAGGAGGATGCCCCAATAAGACCTCGACACTGCCACCCTCCATAGACGCAGTCAAAACCCCGTTGGGTGCACTCAACGGCCCATTGGAGGCATTAGGCTCTGCCAGCAACGCCCTGTCAGAAAGTTCTCCATCCTTTACACGTGATTTTTTTTTACCCGGTGGTCTGCCGCGCAGCAAGTAAATATTGAGCCACACGAGGACCATAATGAGAATTAAGGCAATGGCCACAATTCCCACAAATGAACCCATGCAACTCCCTCCACATCCCCAATTAGGCAATTTTTTAGGTGTTCACTTCGTGCATACCCGAAACCTTTTTAAAGGTTGTTGCGATGAATTCGAACGCTGGCATTCATGCCGGGTACAACGTACTTGCCATCCATTGTGTTTAAAGAAATCCGTACTGGCATCCGTTGTACCTCTTTCGTAAAGGTTCCTGAGCTGTCTGATGGAACTCCCAAAGATTCAGCAGCCGTTTCTGAACAAATGCTGTGCACAACCCCAGGAAAAGTGTTCCCCGGATAGGCGTCAATGTACACATCCACCCGCTGCCCCGGTTGTACGTTGCGTATGGCTGTTTCTCGTATATTGGCGGTGATGTATTCGTTTTGAATATCCATGACTGCACCCAGTAATGTACCGGGGCCCACCACTTCATTCACCACTGCGTCTGATTTTACCACCTGACCTTTAATAGGGCTGGTGATATTGAGAGTCTGTCCCGTGGCGAGTTGCTCCACCCCCAACACATCCCCAGCCTGTACCGCAGTCCCTTGCTGTACACTCCACTTGGTCAACTTGCCAGCGGCTACAGCCGCAATATACTGCTGCTTTGCCTGAACTGAGGCATCGCTTACACTGACATAATTGTTTTGATTGTAAAAGTACCATCCACCTCCGGCAATGGCCAGAAGAACCACAATGAATCCCACGAGGTTAATGAGAATGATTCGACTGACACGCATAAGACTCCTCTTCCCTTTTTTTATTTGGAGTGAACTCATTCAACCAATCCGACGATTTACTCAAAGTCTTTTTCATCGCCATGCCTAAAACGAGCCGAGAAGGCATACGACTGCGGGCGCAAGCGCCCACTGCTGAGCACCCACAGAATCACGGTAATAGACCCGTAAAAGCCTAAAAACCACAGACTATCTCGAGCAAAATGGCCAGGTACAGCACCTGCTAGCCCAGCCTCAATCCACAAAGGATTAAGGCGCAACAAAAATTGTCCCCAATTGAGTAAAAAATAATCAATTGGAAACCGGGTCGCTGCATACTGCAAGCCATAGCCAAACAATCCCGTAATCAGAACCATCCAAGTCACTGTGGCATAGGACAATACCGTACTCCAGCCAGAACGTAAAGCCAACGTCGACCAACATACACTCATTGCAGCCACCAAAACAATTGTTAACAATTGAAAACCAAATACTCCTACCAATTCTTGTGGAACAGCCGCACCAAACAGAAAAACCAGACTGTAAAGCGGAAGGGTCACGACAACAAGTAACAACAATAAGGCACTGGAAGAAAGGACCTTTCCCATCAAAATGGTAAAAGGTGACAAAGGGGTCGTCAAGAGAACGCTCAGGGTTCGACGTTCCCTCTCACCGCTGACCGCTCCAGCAGCAAATGCAGGGGTTAGAAAAACGACAACGGCCATTTGCAACAAACCTAGGGTTACGAATACTTGCTCTCCCCGAGCAGGCAGCAACAGGGTGAGTTGACCCTGGACATTTTCATACAACAGTAAAAACGTCAGCAAAGCCATGCTAATAAAATACCCCATAATTACTAATGGCGCTCTGCGAGTGCGCATCCGCTGACGGAATTCTTTTAATAATAAGGGATTACCCCGCATCATGTGGAAGGACTCCCCGTTCTGTGAGGCGTAGGAACAAGGACTCGATGTCTGTGGGCTGCTCCCCAAAATGTGTCACCGCAATGCCGGACTGAATCAGTCGTTTAAGTAGTTCTGCCTGTTCTTCTTCCAGGCCGGAAAATACCATCTCCACACCCTGGGGTCGCAGGGCGTATTCCAACACCTGTGGCACATTTGCCAACACTCTGTGCCACGACTCTGGTTCCGCCGCCGCCTGGATCCACAGTCGACGATATGCCCCCGTTTGGTCCAACAACGCATCCACCGCAGCCACCGCCGACAATTCTCCTCCTCGCATCATGCCAATCTCGTCCGAGACCTCACTTAACTCATTAAGAATGTGTGAGCTAATAATCATGGTTTTTCCTAACTCCCGTAGACGCCGCAACACCCGTCGCAGTTCAATGCGAGAGCGCGGGTCCAATCCGGATGCCGGTTCATCCAATATCAGTACCTGTGGATCATGCATTAAACAACGCGCCAACTCTAGCCGCTGCTGCATTCCTCGGGACAACGCGTTGACATAAGTTTTTCGCTGATTTTGCAGGTTTACCCATTCCAGTAAATCCACGCTGCGCCGCCGTGCTAAAGCCCCTTTAATACCATAACACTCCGCATAAAAGTAAAGGTACTCCGTCACCGTCAAATCATCGTAAACGCCAAATGCATCCGGCATGTACCCAATCGACATGCGCACGTCATGGGGATGTTTGCAAACCTCAAAACCATTCACAAAGGCCCGACCAAAGGTAGGCACCGTCAGAGTGGCAAGCATCGATAAGGTGGTCGTCTTCCCGGCTCCGTTTTCCCCAATCAAACCAAAAACAGTGCCCTGACGCACCGTTAAATTGAGCCGATTCACCGCCACCGTGCGGCCATACTTCTTGGTCAAGTTTTGCGTTTGTATCATCATGGCGAAAACATCCCTTGTACATTTGGATATAAAGCAACGCTGGCAAACTGGCGAACCAACACCCGCGTGTCGTCGACAGACAACTTTTGCCGAGTAATCACCGGACCTAAGGCGGGCGTGACACTGTCTGTCGTGGCCATTAAAATAGCTGTATTTGCCTGTTGAGAAAGTTGTAGCAATCCCTGTTGGGCTGCGTAATTCCCCAGAGTTCGCCCGACACCACGAGTAATATCGTGGTTATACGATCCATAGGCTCCCAGGTAATCCCCGCTGGTTGTAGTCAAGGTGGTCAGTGGGAGAATGGAGGCGGTCTGACCTGGTGCAAGGTCCCCCAACAAGTACAGTTTCTTGTTCCATCCCACCGCCAGGCCCTGCAATGGATATGGTGTATCATTGCGTACATACCCGTGTAACCCAGACAATGTTGCCCACAACTCTGCGTCCAACTGGCCTTGTCCGCTGACCGCTCCAACTGTAAACACATAGCGGACTGCCCACCGACCTAAATGGTAAAAGTAGGCTGTTCCCGTGGGGTCCATGGTCACCTGGGCTGTGCCTAAATTGGGCACACTCTCTGCTAAAGGCACTGTTAGCATTGCTGGCTGGCCTGCCCGAACTGCGGCAGAGCTGACTTTTGGTGAAGTGAAGCCCCGAATTCCGTAAGATTCTGCAGTTCCATTGCCAACCAGATCCAGCACTCCGACCGCCTCTGTCAGCATGCCAGAAGGCCGCTCACTGATGCCAAACCAATAGATACCCCCGGTGGTGGCTAAACTGATGACAGGAAGCCAAATCCAGGCTGTTGCTTCCGTGTGTCGCCGGCGTAGCCAAAAAAACAGACCAGGACCAATCAATAAGAGATACAGCAGAAATACACTGGCCCAAAAACGCAACGATGGCAATCGCAAGGGACTGAGAGAATCACTGGCAGAAGCCAACGATAAAGCCTGTCCTGTGCTGAATGTTGCAGGGAAAGCAGACTGTCCCCCCGCGTCTCCCCGCTGCAATACCGATGTCCATAATGCAGCGTTGCTTGACCAGGTAAGCAGCGGTGATTGAACGGGAGAAAAGGCGGTCTGTACCACCATGCCTCGGCCGCACATCAAAGCCGCCAACAGGGGATGTTGTGCTGTCCCCGCCCACAACACGCCTGCACTATCGACCCCACGCGCAGCAGCCGTAATTTTTCCCAAGGGGGTGGCCGAATCAGATACAAAAGAAGCCAAGCTCTGACCTGTGATGAAGGACTGCGGCCCAGACAAAAGAGGAAAACAGTTGCTCCAAACGGAATTTCCGGACTGTGCCCCTGTCACAATCAATAGGCCACCCAAATTTACCCAATTAATCAATGCCTGTTGCTGCGGATGGGACAACTCATTCAATACATCCGGTGTCGCCGCGATGGCCGTCAAAGCGGTCAATAGATTCGCAGATGCGGGCATTTCGCCAGGGATAAGGCTTACCGGTAAAACCGGATTCCCACCAGGACCATCCGTGCTACCGGTGAGAAATTGGCCCGCCTGTGCCTGATGGGACAAGACCGCAACCAAAGCCACCTTGCCCAGAGCGGTCCCCGACAGTCGCAACGAAGTCACAATAACCCCTTGATATAAGCACTCCACGCTGGTATTCCCATCCATCAGACGCCCAGGAACGGCTAGGACAGTGGTAGTTTGTCCATGTGCGGGCAACCTCACACTCCATAACAAGGTACCGTCCACCCGCCGCCCGTTACCCAGGGAGTCAGAAAGGGGAATTGCCAATTGAACTTGTCGCGCAGGTCCTCCATTTTGCACCTGAACGCGCACAGGGACCCACTGGTTGCTGCTATAGAAACCGTTAAACCCAATCAAAGCGGAAATATGAATGTCTTGTGCCGCCTGAACAGACGGCTGCTCTACCCAGGCAAAAACCCCACTGCTGTAAAGAACAGTGATGGTCAATGCCACTATTTTCATGAACCATACTGGGACCCGCCCACTTGCCGAGCGGCCCATCCACTGTATCCTGTGGGTGCGCAAACCTCTTACCCTCCCGAATCTACTCCGCGGGAAATCCTCGTTGTGGTTTCGCCGTTGATTGTAACGGTTCCTGCCTGTGCTGCCAAACTTGTACGATAAGAGGTTATCCGAAGCGGGGGGTCAAGGACGCACAAGTCATGCCAAGTACGGAATGTTTTCGTCCTTCGGGGCAAATGCTTTGGTTTATTGAATACAAGGTTGTGAACAACCGCCAGGGCTGGTACATGGGCGAGTCATTTGATGAAAATCCGGCGGGTTCCTAGGCAATCCAGCGGCCCATGTAAAACAAGCCACTGAGGTGAAACAGTGTCCCTACAAAAATCAACAATAACAGCCCCTTTAGCCAGCGAGAACGCAACCAAGCAGCCAAAAAAGCAAACGCCGGCAACAGCATCAGAGCAAAGCGTGGAAAACTGAGTAAATAATCGCGGGCGGACGGATCTGTGGAGGCAACAAAGGTAACCAATACCAAGTACAGCCACCAGGCCATCTGCGTCGCGGACAAACGAACGTATTTCCAGCCAACGAAAAGTCCCAAAATAGCAAACAAGAAACTGGCCGCTTCCAGGCTATAATACTGACTGTACCAGTGCCCCAGAGGTACCGTGAATAATTTGTGTATCGTCTGCTCAAAGCTCCACCATGGCCACATAAAGTGCCGCTTCCAGTGGTGCTCCGCCGTCAAGAAGGCAAGAAAATGGTGGAAGCGCAACCGCAGCCAAACCAAGTACAGAAACACACCCAGTATGGGCCACACAACAGGAAGCACATGTCCACCGATGTCCTGCCACCACCCACCCCCTCAAACCCGCCAGCCATTTCCCTGCGCTCGCACTACTTCCACCGCTAAAATACCCACCAGCAAAATGCCAGTGTTGCGTGTCAGGGCGGCCAGCAAAACGGCCATACTTGCAATACCAAACCGCCGCGTGCGGGAAAAATAGAATACAGCCGCTGACAAAGCAACAAACAAAGACTCTGAATAGACCGCAGCAAAGTAATAGGATGTCGGGAAGAACGCCAAAAGAGCCATTGCATAGTAGGCTGTTTTTCGCTCAAACACCTCTGCAACAGCCAATCCAAACCAGTCTAGCGCGACCACAAAAAATACTAGAGAAATTACTATGCCTGCTGCTTGATAGCTGATGCCGAAAACCAGATGAAACATATGCATCAGAGCTGGATATAGTGGCCAAAAGGCGGTCTGGAGTTTACGAGTATACCCCGTTTGGGCAATCTGAATAAACCAAGAGGAATCCCAGTGAGCATAGCCACTAATCAGCAGCTGCCGCCATTCCAAAGGAAGGTGATGTTGTAAAGACTGGTGTACTGCCGCCAACAACAGCAAAAGTCTCTGAACCACAACCAAACCCAAAGCCAGCCAGAACATTTGCCAAAGCGGGCCTGTCCAAAAACTCAGCCAGCCTTTTGCAGGGCTTGCTTCAATGGGATCTGCGCTTCCCACTGGCACCCGATTTTGGGCGGCCGATTGAACCGCCATGCTGCTATTTGAACCGATTGTAAAGTCCTGCAAACAGCGGCCTCCTCACATCATGAACTGAGCGAGTTTGTTACCCCAGCACGCTCACACTGCCATCATGATAGAGGAGAAGATGGGGAGTAAGGTTCATTTTCTCGATTTGCCAACCACCCTGTCAACCAATTGGGTAATTCAGGGAATGAAACTGTCCGCTCAGATAGGGTATCAGGGTCATATACCAACGTCCTGACTGACTGAATGGTATTTTTGTCCCCGTACAAAGTTCCAATCCCCTGGGTTGATTTGCTGACACTTCGGAACCCGGAAAGCCAGTTATTACCTATGCTTACACTGGACGCATTTTGCACCGTGCCGATGTGAATCGATCCAATAATAAAGGTTGGCGACAACATCGCCTCAATGCGCACTCCCCCACCTCCTGCCTGCACCTTAGTCTACATCCCATCGCAGTCGCAAGCCACAGTCCGTATTTTGCAAAAAACCTCCATTTTTATGCACACGTGGTGGTTGAGAGTCCGCAGACTGACCTGGTTTGGGCTTTCCTTGACCTGGTTCATCCTTGCTTTGACTTTGTTTATCCTTGCTTTGACCTGGCTCAGCCTTGCTTTGACTTGGTTCGGCTTTCTCCTCTTTTTGAGACGAAATTGGCGTCGCAAAGTTATTGCCAATACTCAGGGTCCCACTAAGTTCTTTGATATCCAACTGACCCAAACGAAATGTGAGTTGTTCTAGAGTAGCCTTTTCCACTTGTAAATGTTCCACAGTAATATGGACCCGGTTACCCATGGTATCATCGTTCCATTGCGCCATCAGAACCAGCAATTGGTCCAGTTTCTCAACAAGATCACTAATTTCTTTGCTTTCTTTGTGCCACCCCCACGGCCACTTCACAATAACCCCACCAAACTAAGATAAAAGTCAACAAATTTCTGCACCGTCCATCCCCGCCTCTGCCACACACTACACCCCAGCCTATGAACGAGGAGGGTCGTTCATTCCAGACAGCGAAAGGCGCCACCTCTTTCATCACAGTCCAAGTGCAGTCAGTGGGTGTGGACCATCCTTTCATGCACGAGCACGAACCGTTGCCTTGCGAGCCAAATAGACGGAAAAACCCGCACTGTACAAAGCAGACTGTCGGCGCATTTCGTCTGTCAACAAAGACCGTGCAGGCTTGGGATTGGTCTCAATCATCCAGATCCCGCCATCTTCCGTAATCCCCATATCATAGCCCAGCAGTCCCGTCATGGGATAGCGTCTGCTGATGACCTGCGCAATTTGCAGTGCAGCCGTAGTCAATTCTTCTATAGGAATAGATTTACCTTCCCGAGCAGCCAGCACAAGACACTGTTCCAAGCTGAGACGCTCGCCACCTGCGACTAAATTTGTCACTACCCCATCCACAGCCGCTATTTTAGGAACGATTCCAACCCGATGCCATTGACCCTCCACACCCCGCTGCACAACTACGCGAAAATCCACTTTGCGCCCATTGAGGGTCAACAGTGGCAAACCCTGTTGCAACATGAAGTGCCCGTCATGTGTATCAAGCCATGTCTGTAACTGCGATTCTCCCACCACTCGACGCCAGCGATTGCCACTGCGAGCACGGTCTGTTGCCAAACGATACTGGCCTTTAGGCAGGGTTTCAATGCGTGTTACACCCATCCCACCGTATCCCCCAACAGGTTTCAGATAGGCTGTGCCCCACTTGCGAATGCGCCTAATACTGCCGATGCCATGGGCCATCTTCACGGCAGGTGGAATGAAATGAGAAACCTCACTATTTGATAACCAGAGACTGGTCCGCCATTTATTTGGAAGTCCCGGGTTGAAAAGTGGGATTCCTCGGATGGCAGCTTGCTGCCGCAATTCATGAGCATATCCCTGAACAGCCAGGTGTACAAATACATTTTCATAAATTATATCGGGCAACCGCTGGCGGGCTTTTTGCCAATTCCCATACGGATGCCGCAAATCTGCAGGTGACCAGGCTTCGACGATATTCCGTGACCAACGAACATGCTCCGGATTGAACAAGATTAGGGTTGCGCCCCACTGGGCTGCAAAGTGAGCCATACGGCAGTAATAAAGGGAAGGTCGGTCAATCATTCCACGTGCCTGAAGACGGCGACGGGGAACAACAGTCGTGGCCACACCCAAGCAAATCCCGGAAATCCCCATCCTCATGTCACCCCATCCACTGACCTTGCACATTATATGACTGTGCACAGGTTTGGGCTGTACATTCGTCTAGAAATCGGACGTCAAACTTATGATTTCTAAAGGAGGCATCCTTGTGTGGCAGACTTTTTGCATGGGGAAAATTCACCGCGCCACAGTAACACAAGCGGACTTAAACTACGTGGGAAGTATCACCCTCGACCCATTGCTGATGGAGGCAGCACACATTCTCCCTTTGCAAATGGTTCAAATTACAAATTTGGCCAACGGTATGCTTTGGCACACCTACGCCCTAGAGGGACAGCGCGGCAGTGGTGTCGTTTGCCTGAATGGTCCACCA
Organism: Alicyclobacillaceae bacterium I2511; assembly: GCA_003584005.1. Taxonomy (GTDB): domain Bacteria; phylum Bacillota; class Bacilli; order Alicyclobacillales; family Alicyclobacillaceae; genus QXHL01. The sequence goes on from QXHL01000004.1 coordinate 20,883, forward strand.
GCGCGACATTTTCAACCTGGGGATTTAGTGATTATTCTCTCTACAGCACAGGTTTCTGACGTGGAATTACCCGACATTCGCACCCCTGTGGTCTTTGTCGATGCGCAAAACAAGATAACCCAAGTACTGGTGCACACACTTGTCAGAGGCCATCTGGAAACCACCGAAGACACCCACCTTCAACCGTAACACTTCAGCCGTAACAAAAAACGTTCAGAAGTCCACCGTGGGGTCCCCGCTCACCTACCTACAAAAGAGAGTCAATTTCAAAACGGACTCTCTTTTGTTTAAAAATTTTACAGTTCAATAGCAAAATCTTTTACAGTTCAGTAGCAGCGTTTGCTAACGTTTCTGAATCATCTGCATGGTAGGTCACCGTAACCTTGGTGTGAATTCCCCCACGGATGGTAAAATCACCGATGACTTTTACGTAACGCGGCTTTGCTGTCCTAACAAAGTCCTCTAAAATAATGTTTGTCACGTCTTCGTGAAAGTGTCCCTCGTTGCGAAAAGACCACAGGTACTGCTTCAAGGACTTAAGTTCAACGAGGTGCAAGCCGGGCTGATATACAATTGTAAGTGTAGCAAAATCAGGCTGTCCAGTCATCGGACAAAGGGTAGTAAACTCGGACGAGCTCATCTCCACATCGTACACCCGGTGTGCATGTGGATTAGGTACAACGAGGAGTTCTCTGGATGGCTGACTAGGCATCTCGACACCTCCTTGACAGGATAGATGTTGTCTGGAAGAACCTCTGGCGATTATAAAATTATCAGCATCTTAGGTCAAGACAACTAGGAGAAACCGTTAATTTATAGTGGGAGGAATAACGCTTGGACTTACCCTCAGAATTCAACCAACAGATGCAGTTTTATTTGGGATCCGAATGGCCTGCCCTAGCTTTAGCCTTAGCAGATAAGCCCTGGCGCGGAATACGGCTGCACCGTTGGAACACCCAAAGTCCCACATCAAAAGAATTTTTCCCGTTGAACGCAACATTCCTCCCCGTGCCAGAAGCCTATCAGCCGCTCTTCACCGCCCCTGTTCCCTGGAGCACAGATGGTTACTATGTGCCCACAGAAAGCAAAATTGGGAAAACAATTTATCACGAGGCGGGGGCATTCTATCTCCAAGAACCTTCCGCAATGGCTGCCGTTACAGCTTTGAATCCACAACCAGGGGAAAGAATTCTTGACTTATGTGCAGCCCCCGGTGGAAAAACAACAGCCATTAGCAAACAAATGCAAGGACAAGGCGAACTCGTGGCCAACGAGATCCATCCCAAGCGGGTGCTGACACTGGCGGAAAACTTAGAACGAACCGGGGTAACCGCCGTTGTGACAAACGAAACACCTGCAAACCTGGCCGCCTGCTGGCCGGAAAGTTTTGATGCCGTGTTGGTGGACGCTCCTTGCTCCGGCGAGGGAATGTTTCGCAAAGACCCGAGAGCCATTCAGGAGTGGCATTCTGGGCTTTTGCAAACCAACAGCCACCGACAAAGAGAAATACTTCACGAGGCCATTAAAATGGTCCGACCAGGCGGGAGAGTAGTGTATTGTACCTGCACCCTTAACCCGGTCGAAAATGAACAGGTTGTAGCATGGGGGATTACTCATTTACCCATATCCTTAGAAGTGCTGCCCGTGTGGCCGGGCTGGCACAGCGGCCGCCCTGAGTGGGCTGGAGATGTCCCGGAATTGGCCCATACACGCCGTTTGTGGCCCCATACAGGCCGGGGTGAAGGCCACTTTGTTGCCCTGCTCCGCAAGCAGGGTTCTGCAACCCCTTCCCTGTCCCAAGACGTGCCTTTAAACAAACGAAAGGCCCCCAAACACTTGTACCACAGCCCGGCTATTCCTAAAGGCTGGCAGGAAGCGTTGCTGGACTGGCTGGTAGAAAATCCACCAGAAAACTGGCTACATCCCATCATCCAGGGAAACCTATGGTTTGCTTTAGCTACTCGTTTGCCCCTGACCGGACTGCGCGTCCTGCGTCCCGGTTTGGCTTTGGCCACCTATGAACACGGCCGTTTCTATCCCCATCACAGCCTAGCTCGTGCCATTCCACCCGGACTGGCACGTCGCCCAGTGGATATTTCTCCTGCTGCAGCCGCAGCCTATATGTCTGGTGAACCCCTGTCAGCCAGCCAGCCAGTGGGATGGCAGTGGTTGCACGTCCATGGGTTGCCTGTGGGATGGGGGAAATCCAGTGAAAGCCGTGTGAACAACGCCTATCCAAAGGGCCTTCGCAAACATGGACTGCTGTGGTAAAAGGCATCAACAAATGCACATATTTAATATAAGTATTGACAATATCAATACGTTCATGAATAATGTTTATATGAACATCAGCTCACCCACAATCAAGATCAGATCTTCAATCACGCCAAGATTCATTTTACTCTGAACCGAAAAGGAGGGATGCTCTGTGTCCCTGAATCCACCCTTAAGTTGCCCGGCTTGTGCCGAGCCAATGGATATCACGGAACTCACCTGTTCACACTGTCAGACACGGGTACAAGGTCGCTTTGCAACGCCGGGGTTATATCGACTTAATTCGGATCAAATGCAGTTTGTTGAAGTGTTCTTACGTTGCCGGGGAAATATTCGCGAGGTTGAGAAAGATCTGAAAATTTCTTATCCAACCGTTCGCTCCCGACTGGACCAAGTCATTATGGCAATGGGTTACCCGGCCCCACAACGGGGGAGCGAAGAGGAACAAGAGGCTACCACAGAAGTATTAGATGCCCTGTCTGCAGGAGAATTGTCTTTTGAACAGGCTTTGGAACGATTGAAAGGAGAGCGTGGAAAAAAATGAAAGAACGCATGAAAATTTTAGAGTTGTTGAGCGAGGGGAAAATTACCCCTGAACAGGCGGAGTCCCTATTGAGCACAGTGGAAAATAAGGAGGAATCAAAAAATCGCTGGGGAATTGAAAAAGTCTCCAATCTAGACTTGAAGTCTTTAGGCTCACAAGTTTCAGCAGCCGTCAGTCAATCCATTGGTGAAGTTCGACGAGTTGTAGAACAACAATTCGATAACCTGCCCTTTTGGACCTCGACAGTGTCTGTGACACACGAGGTAGCCCTGCCCTTAGAAATCCGCCATGTGTCGTTAGAAACAGTGAACGGCGCTGTGCAAATTATGAGTTGGGACGAACCGTATGTAAAAGTACTCGTCCGGGCACAGGTGCGAACGGACAGTTTGGCTGAAGGACGCAACGCCCTGCTTCGCGCCGTGCAGACAAACGTGATGGATACACGTTATGAACTGGCGATTGTCGCAGGGAAACGCAGTCAGGAAAATTCACCTCAGCTAATCGTCGCACACTTGGATATTTGGCTACCCAGGGACATGGAAGAAGTCTTTTGTCGCACACACAACGGCCGGGTGTTAGCGGAGTCTATAAAATTAACTTCGTCGTTGCAAGCAGAAACGGCCAATGGTAGCATTCATGCCTTTAATGTGGGGGCAAATCGGATTCAACTGAGTTCAGAAAACGGACGGGTTGAATTAAGGGGCCTAGACCCAGCCACCAGTTCCGTATACCTACAAAGTAAAAACGGCAGTTTGCTTATAAATGGAATTCCCTCACAAGTTGCCTGTAGTGGGACGGCTAAAACCAGTTTTGGTCGAGTGGACATTGACGAGAGTCAATTTGAACTTACGGCCGAAGAGGAAACCCGTAGAAATGTTGTACATTTTCAAAGGAATCTAGAAAATCATGAAGGCGAAATCCGATTTCAACTTGAAACTCGCAACGGCAGCATTCACCTCCACGCTTAAAACACCCTTTTGTAGGGGAAGCGCGATTCCCGTTTAAAGACCCCACACATCCGGATGCGAGAAATCCCCCCACCCGCATCCGGGCATTTTTTTATCCACAATATTTATCACCAGTTTCCCGGGCTCTGTAAAAATCCTACTAGGCGTTCCAGTTCTTCCTCCGTATTGTAAAATCCCGTAGAAACTCGGACCATGTTGTGGGCTGCCAATAATTTCATTTGTATACCGCGCTGTCGCGCTGCCTCCACAACCCGGGCCGCACTGAAACCAGTCACCTGAAAACTGACAAGCCCAACTCGCGCATCTCGCGGAGTCACCACGCGTACATGTGGCAAATCTAACAAGCGATCCAAAAGACTCCCTGAAAGGCCCTTCGTACGCGTAAAAATATACTCCCAGCCAGTCTGAATGCGCAGATATTTGAGACTTTCTTGCCAGCCCACCCACACCGCCATATTGGCAGTAGAATATTCAAAGCGATTCGATCGCTCCGAGGGCAAGTAAAAACCGTCACTTGTCCAGTCCATTTGATGCCGTAAGGAAGCGGTACCGACAAACGTAGGCTCTACCATGGATACCAACTCCTGTCGCACGTACAAGGCCCCCGTGCCCTCTGGACCGCAGAGCCACTTGTGTCCAGGAAAGGTATAGAAATCTGCATTCAGTTCGCGCAGCCCCAAATCTTCAGCCCCCGCGCCTTGTGAGCCATCAAGCAGGACAAGAATGCCCCGCCCGTGTGCCCACTGAATAATTTTTTCCACCGGCAAACGATGGCCTGTCAAATAAGAAACCTGGGAACAAACCAGGAGCCGCGTTCGAGAGGTTACCGCAGCCTCCAACGCCTCCATCATAATGTCCAGTTGTGAACTGATTTGCACCCGCCGAACCACCACCCCACGGCGTTGTTTTTGCACAAAAACAGGCAACAAAAATTCCGGGTGTTGATTGTCAGTGACTAAAATTTCGTCTCCCTGTACCAAAGCTAAGCCCCACAAAACTGCGTTAGCGCCCTGCGCCGTACTATCTGTCAACGCCCAACTATTCGCATCCACGTGGAACAGTGATGTCAGTTGTTCACGGATGTCCCGCTGAACCTCTGCCAACTTGGAGCACACGAACTCCCTGCCTTCCGTGCACTGTTGGGCCATGGTTTCCTTCATCTGCTCCGCCGCAGCTACAGGTAAAGCGCCAAAACTGCCCGTATTCAGATAAGTCACTTGCCGCAATGCCGGAAAATCCCGCCGTAGGTTGTCCACTAGCGCCACCTTGTCGCCCCCCAGATCTTCCTTCCGTCCTCCCATACGGGACAGCCCACAGGAGTTCCACACATGTGACTGGTACCCCCGTCCAGACTGTGCGTGTACTGAGGTATGTTTCAAATCCCCTCGTCGCGAGCTCGAATTTCGTATCCCCCGGTCACTTCTGTAACAGTGCCGTTGATATACTGGCTATTTTCATCACACAAAAAGACAATCACCCGTGCCACATCCTCGCCCACCGACGTCTCCCGGAACGCCCCTTGAGGAACCGCATAAACCTCATCAATTCGCTGCATTTTGTGAGATCCGCGAATATCCCCAGGGCACACCATATTGGCCGTTAACCCATTTTCGCGTTCTTCACGGGCAATCGAGCGAGTCATCTGTGCAAGGGCTGACTTCGCAGCCCCATAAGCCGCCCGATGACGCCAACCTGCCGCCTGGCCTGCCCCTTCATACCCCATCGTAATGATGCGGCCAAACTTCTGCCGCCTCATGTCCTGGGCAATCGCATGGTAAAGCCAAAAAAAATTATTCAAGTTACCATTCATCATGCGACTCCACATCTCTTCACTGTACTCTGCCAAAGGCACACGTTCAAATACAAACGGGCCAAAGTTGTGTACCAGTGCATCAATTCGCATAAACTGCTGCCGACAACCCGCAACTGCTTGCAATACCTGTGCCCTATTGAGCAAGTCCACCCGCTGGCCGAGGGCAACGCGTCCCTTTTTTGCCGCATAGTCTGCAAGTTCATGTGCTAACACTGCACTTGACAGGTATGTAAAACACACGTTCCAACCTGCGTCAATGAGTAGACGAACCGTGATATTCCCCAAGCCTTTTGCCCCGCTGGTGACAAAGGCGACACGTCCCTCCATGGATAGGCCCCCACTTGTCAAATTTTTTCGATAGATCCGGTCTATTCCTCTTGTATCCGAATGATTCCTATTTTATGATGCAAGTAGGACGAAGGTACACCATATCTTAATGATATACTATGGAGGTGACATGAATGTCGTTTCGACATGACCAAAGGTTAGGAATTGAATTGCCAGACCTCACCACCCCTTACGACGAACTCTCACACACTCAGCAAGAGGAGTTGATTGCTTACTGGGAAGGTGTGAAGGCCCACATTCCAGATCAAATCATGAAATTTGAAAGAGACATTGAGGGCCTCCTGCAAGTGGTTCACCATGAAGAAGACTGGGACATCATCGCAGCACATTTCGCAGATATTTCTGACTTAGCCAGTCGAATTAACGAGTTAAACATGTGGCGGCGGGTCGACCCATCCCTCACCGCCAGCACTGCAGACATTCCTGCCCACCTAGAACACGCAAATGAACACCGCGATCGAGAAAAGTAGGCCTGCTTTTCCTTAAACTTAAAAATCAATCGTTTCCCAATCAGTTTTCCTGTTCCTGAATGAGAACTGAAGTCATTTTCACAGTCTGTAAGGGTGTGCTATTCTCTCCGGACGTTCCAGGGCCAACCGGAGTTGATGCAATTTTCAGAACCGTATCCATGCCTTGACTCACCCTGCCAAAAACCGAATAATTAGGTTGGCGGTTTAAGAAATCGGATTGATTCCCTGTGCAAATGAAAAATTGCGATCCATTCGTGTTTGGCCCGGCGTTGGCCATTGCAACCACGCCGGGTGCATAGGGCACCACTGGCGGTAACTCGTCCGCAAAACGGTATCCCGGTCCACCCATCCCCGTTCCTGTAGGGTCTCCCGTCTGCACCATGAAATCCCTGATAATGCGGTGAAACACAACCCCGTCATAGAACCCCTCGCGAGCCAGAAAAACAAAGTTATTTACAGTCTGCGGAGCTGTTTCAGCGAATAACTCCAAAACGAAGTTTCCTAAAGTTGTTTGTACTTCCGCCACATACTTGTGCCCAGTTTGCAATTTCATTGCGGGCGATTGTCCGTACTGTTGCGCCAAGGTAGCCACCTCCACTGAATTTCCCAAAATTAAAATTTTGCCTCCACTACTGTTGAAATGGTAACACAGCACCCTAAAGACTGCCACTTTGTCCGGCGCGGTTATCCCTGTTCAAAGCAAAGAGGGAACAAGTATTTGGCAGCCCATCCCTCAATGGGATACAATAAAAGCTATCTGTCGATACCGTCTTTGGCAGTGCCTTCCGGCATCGTCGGATGAGTTATTTTTATGCATTTTAAGGGAGCGATGAAGCGATGCAGACCTCAGTGAGCCTCGATGAAGCCATGCGATTGTGCAGAACTCTCGCTCACTCCACCGCTACAGAACAAATTTCAGTGGACCACAGCCAAGGACGAATTTTAGCCACACCTGTGACAGCACGCTGCAATGTACCGCCCTTTCGACGGGCTATGATGGACGGCTTTGCACTTTCCACGGACGACTTGGAAGCCCCAGGGGATATACTGGAAGTGGTTGGCACTACACCTGCTGGAGATCCCCCTGCACCAGCCATTCACTCAAGGCAGTGTGTGCGCGTGATGACCGGAGCAGCTGTTCCTGATGGATGTGACGCTGTCGCTCGCTTCGAATGGTGTGACCTTGTCCACCCCCAGCATGTGAAAATTCTTCGATCCGTTGCTCGAGGGGAATCGGTACAAGAAACTGGTGAAGATGGCCACCAAGGACAAGTCCTACTCAACGCGAATACGCGTATCCGGGGACAAGATAGGGCAGTATTACAAACCTTTGGAGTTCCCCAAGTGGAGGTTTTTCAACCAACCCGAGTTGGACTTTTGGTAACTGGGTCCGAATTAATCAGAGATTTGAGCGTTCCCTTGGCCCCAGGCCAGATCTATGGTTCCAATGACATTTTGCTTGCCGCAAGCCTGCAAGAAGACGGTGTCCGGCTGAGTTGGGTTCACTATGTATCAGACGACCCCCAGGCCATTGGCGAAGAAATTACCCTTGCCACACAGAACTGTGACTTTCTTTTGACCACAGGGGGCGTGTCTAAAGGAGATTTGGACTACCTCATGCGGGTATTAACTGACATGGGCGGCCAGATCCACTTGAATCATGTCTGGATGCGTCCCGGGTCTCCCTTTATTGGGGCCACAATAGGAGACCTAACGGTATTTTCCATGTCCGGCAATCCTGCCGCATGCTACGCCCAGTTTGAAACCCTCGTCCGACCTGTGCTTCGAGCGTCCATGGGTTGGCACAGTGAGCCGTTTCCGATAACCGCCTACTTAAGTCATGAAGTGGACTTAAAGCCTATTAAACACACTCGCGTTGTGCGAGGGACTGTCTTCGTACAGCAGGGACAACTTTACGTAGACACTCGTTTGGCGCAGAGTTCCAGTGTGGTCTCCAGCTTTACTCAGACCAATTGTTTAGTTCGCTTGAATCAGTCCCATCTTACCGCAGGTAGCCTTGTGCCCATACAACTTTTACAAAATTCTCTGGATAACAATGTGTAAGGAGTGACCGTGAATTGAATTCAATGAATGTGGAAACACAGTCTCTTTCAGAAACAGGGGTCGCACTCGACGGGAACAATGAAAGTCCCCCCGAACAGGGCCCGGAGGACAAGGAGAAGTCTGCAGCAACGCGTATGAAACTAGAAGATGATGTACGTAAGTTCTTGCAAAACAAGGAAATTGCTAAAGAGAGAAACGAGGAAAATAAACTGCTTTTGGAGGAAATCGAATCCCTATTTCAAGATTTTGACGGTGACGAACTGACTATTTCTTTAACCAACGGGGACCTTGCCGTTCTGATGCCGAAGTTCCGTGAGCGAGAAGTTTTGGACCGCGAGGCCCTTGCTGGCGAATTGCAAGTGGCCAAGGATGAACTCAAAACTCCGTTCGACTTTTCCATGTTTACGGCCCAAGGAAAGCTGACTCCGGCAATGATTAGTAAACATACGGCGGTAGAAAGGGAAATTAAACTCTCTATTGGCAGACGTAAGCCGACTACTCGACGTCGACGAAAAAACAGTGGAATTTCAAACCAAGAATAGTTTTTTTATAATGCAGGACAAGCCTTTTCACCCAAACTATTGGGTGGATGGGGATTCCCCTGTGCACAACCATACAGACCCACCACACAGTGTAGCGTGTGGTGGGTCTGTATGGTTGTATGAGGATACTTCTTATTTATTCAAGGACTTTGTTCAAGGACGCGACAGTGGCCCCTAAGGCAATAAGTTTGTCTGCAAAGGCCTGAGCCAATTGCTGATGTCGGTGTTGATATACCTGCCCATCAGCAAATGAAGTGGCAGGTCGCAAGAATGGGTCTGGAATCCCTGGGACATGCTCAGGTACGGTGATGAACAGTTCCTCATCCCGATAGCTCGGTAAGGTTTCCAATACTCCTGATAGAGCTAAGTGAACCAATTGACGTGTGATGGTCAAGGGAATGCGAGCAATTTCGCCATAGCCGCCCCCTACCCAACCCGTGTTCAACAGGTAAACCGGAACCTTATAGCGCTCTAGACGTTCCATCAACATGTCCGCATATTGGACAGGACGTTCCGTTAAAAAGGGGCTGCCAAAGCATGCGGAAAAAGTGGCTTCCGGTTCAACAATGCCCCGCTCCGTTCCTGCCACCTTACTTGTGTAGCCTAGGAGATAGTGTCGGCGTGCATCTTCTGGTGAAAGCCGGGCCACCGCAGGTAATACTCCTGTGGCATCCGCAGACAAGAACACAATGGCCGTAGGATGCCCCCCATGTCCCTCAGGAACTCGGTTGCGAATAAACTTCAGGGGATATGCAGCCCGGGTATTTTCCGTCAAGGTGCGGTCTTCAAACAGCGGGTTGCGTAACCCGTCATAACCCACATTTTCGAGGACAGTACCAAACCGGATGGCATTATAAATATCCGGCTCTTTCTTTACCGACAAGTCGATGCACTTTGCATAGCAACCATTTTCCATGTTAAATACGCCCTTATCCGACCAGCCGTGTTCATCGTCACCAATCAGACGTCGGACTGGGTCCGCAGATAGCGTTGTTTTTCCGGTTCCTGATAATCCAAAAAATAGGGAAACATCCCCTTGTTCCCCCATCGACGCAGAACAGTGCATCGGTAGCACACGCTGTTCAGTTAAATGGTGGTGCATCAGTGAAAAAATTGATTTTTTGATTTCGCCCGCATACTGGGTCCCCCCAATTAAGGCAATTCGTCGCCCCGTGTGCAGAACAATAAAAGTACCACTACGGGTGCCATCGCGATCCGGGGAAGCCATCAACGTAGGTGCTACATAGACCGTATAGGCGGGTACTTCTCCTTCCTTGCCCGCTAGAAATAACCGTTGGACAAATAGATTATGCCAAGCATATTCCGTATAAAAGCGGACAGGTACGCGATATTCTGGATGTTGATTCACCGCCCCGTCAAATAAAAAAGAACCCTTTTCCTCCAAGTGTTGGCGCACGCGTACCAACAACTGCTCAAACTGTTGTTCTGAAAGCCACTGATGCATAGAGTGGGGGAGAGGACAATCTGGGAAATCCACAAAATACTTATCGTGTGGAGAACGACCTGTAAACTTGCCAGTTTGCGCATCAATCGATCCATTGGCAAGTAATACCGCTTCTTGCCGACGAATTGCCGCTTCCACCAGTTCCACTGGCAACTTTTTCATTGCATTTTTAAGTATCACATACTCACCTCATTATCCATCATATATGGCCTGTTCAGAGTATATTATGACATACTATATAAGGATAATACCAGCTGTTTGTAGAATCTAGAGACTGATTTTCTAATTGAGGTCCCAAATCGCACAATTATTCTCATCGGTACAATTAAACTGAGCAAAGACAACATCTGTGATATGATGTGTGCAGGGGGGAGGCCAAGGCCGTGGAACCACGCTTGCTGTCTTTTCTGTATGCCTTCAATGTACAAAAAGATTATTTCGAGTGCCACGAATATGGGGAATCTTTGTGGCTGGACAGCGGTCGCCCCGTGGTTCTCAAGGGACTCATTCAGGCCGCAGTTTGTTTGTATCACCTGTATAATGGGAACGTGCGTGGAGGTTGGCGTATGTGGCAAGCGGGTCGCCAATATTTAATGGACGCGGGATCTATTTATGAGGGCATCGACATGGAAAATTTACGTCAACAAATTGACAAAGTGTTTCAACATGTCCCTGCAGAGTGGAGATTTGAAACAAAGTCCCCCCAACAGGTACAGGCGCTGAATCTACCCCAGGTTAAAATTCAAGGAACTCAGCCAGATTTCGAGCTAAAAGTCCAACAAGGAAAACCCATATGTTCGAATAACCCTTATACAGAACAATCTGAAGAAAACTAAAAATAGGGTGTAGAGCCAATGATTATTAGAAAAGCAGTTATCCCTGCGGCCGGGTTTGGAACCCGAATGCTGCCAGCAACAAAAGCTGTTCCCAAAGAAATGTTGCCCATTCTCAATAAACCGTGCATTCAATACATCGTTGAAGAGGCTGTATATGCAGGCATTGAAGAAATATTGATTATCACTGGAAGAGGGAAAAAAGCGATTGAAGACCATTTTGACCGCTCACCCGAACTGGAACTTCACTTGCAACAAAATCGTAAAGAACACATGTTAACCGAGGTCAAAGCCATTTCTGACCTTGTAAACATTCATTATGTGCGGCAAAAGAGTCCCCTGGGGCTTGGACACGCGATTGCTCTCGCCCGTTCCTTCGTAGCCGATGAGCCATTCGCAGTGCTACTCGGTGACGACGTCATTCAATCTGCAATATCGGTGACTCAACAAATGGTGTGTCAGTACAAAGAAGAGATGGGCATCCTTGTAGGAGTGCAAAATGTTCCAGCAAATGATGTCTCTAAGTATGGCATTGTTAGGTTTGACAACCATAATTTCACCCAGGATTTGACGGAAAAGCCGTTTCTCGTACAGGGAATCACCGAAAAACCTAAACTAACTGATGCGCCTTCCACGCTTGCTGTATTGGGTCGATATATTCTTACACCCGCAGTATTTGACGTCTTGGATCAGACATCTCCAGGCCATGGCGGCGAAGTTCAACTGACAGACGCCATTGACCAGTTTGCCCGCGCCCAACAGTTATTCGCCTTTCAGTTTTCTGGAGTACGGCATGATATCGGCAATTTAGAAGGCTGGCTACAAGCCAACCTAGCCTACGCTCTGGGAATCCCCAGTTTGCGCAAAGTAATGCTCAACCAATTCAGTCAAGACCCGGAATTTATGCGCACACTGCTAGAAATCTACGCCATCCATTGAAATCGCCTCATTGAAATACGAGATACTTCATTGAAATACGAGATAACCCTTCACTTAGAAATATTGCGATGTTTGATCCGTTGAATCGCCCTTATGAAGTCCGCGCAATAGGACCGTCGCCAGACGGTCTGCTACCTCCTCAGCTGTTAAGGTCCCCTCAGGATTAAACCACTGGTACAACCAGTTGGCCACTGATAAAGTAACCGTGCGGGCGTAACGTAGGTGTTCAGCATGGAATTCTCCTCTAGCTACACCTTCCTGCAAGATTTGACCCCACATTTGTTCATATGCATCGTGTTTTGCGTCAATTAGACTTCTCCGATCCGGACTTAGAGCTTGCCACTCGTGCCATAACACCCGTGCCGCATGGATATCTTCCGACACCACCAAGATATGTGCTGCTAAGGCCTGGCGAAATCTATCCGTCGAACTCCCCGGAGTCTTCATTACCACGTCCAACCGCGACAAAAAACGGTCTGCCACCCTGTCTGCAATCTCATATAACAAATCTTCTTTACTGCGAATGTGGGTATACAGACTCCCTGATAACAGCCCACACTGGTCCGCAATATTACGAATCGTGGTCGCATGATAACCCCGTTCACTAAATAATTCACATGCAGACTGGAGAATCAAATCTCTACGATTCCTATCTACCACATTGGTTCCCCCTTACGTCCGTCCCGTTCAACCTCAAAAAACGTATTTGCACAGGTTTGGGCCATGTTTTAATCTAGGTGTTACGCGCTTTAGTCCGAGTATTAATTGAAAAGAATGTCTCGCCCGCCAGGAACCGATTGCATCCGTACCGCTTGACAAGGCTCCGAGAAATACAGCCACGCCTCCACCGATTTCCCGGACGTTTCTATGGCCTGCTGAACAGCCTCCAAGTACACACCCACCTGCCCGGCATACTCCTGTGCGGTCTGGTCCACATCGTCCCTGCCAATTCGGTCTGTCTTATAATCAATTAACAGCCAACCCTCTGGCAATTCTGCCAAACAGTCAATGACACCCTGCACTGTAACAAAATTGTTTTTTTCCATAGCAATCTTTTCGTCGTCACCCTGAAAAATATCAATTCGATGAAAGAAAGGCAACTCCCTCCATATCCTAGTTGCACCGCGCAATCGCTGCCCCAAAGATGAGCGGGAAAATTCTACTACTTGTACCACCACATCATCTTGCAAATCGACATCTTTCAAAACTCCCCTATGTAAAAGGTTGGCAACGGTTTTTTGAACCGCATCTGCGTCCGCCGCTGTGGCTAATTCTACGTGCTGCATGAGGGTATGAAAAGCAGTTCCCCGCTCACGCCCTGAAGATTGACCCTTTCGCGCAAAAGAAGGTTCCTCCAACAAGTGCTCTGCTGCAGTGGGATTATGAAATCCCCCACCCCTTTCTTGAAAAGTCTTTATCTGATTTACCCCCGGTTGGACAACTGCACCCTTTGCCAGTTTACCCGTCCACAACCGCCTCAGGTCCGTGGCAGACAACTTTGCTGGTGGCAAAGCAGTGGTAACCGATTCGAAAACTTGAAAAGTGGTTTTCATATCCGCTGCAACCGTTTCGTTCTGTCTATTTGATTTTCTTCCAACCTCATTTTCAAGATTGAAACCCGCAGAATCTTCGGACCCAGTGCAACGTCTGGTGGCCGCTTGCAAGCTGTCGCGGAAACGTATTAGGTCCGCACCTTTTCCTAATAATTCGCGTTTTACTCGCCCCCACTGCACCGTCGTGTCCACTTTCGGCAAAGTAACCCCTGAGGCATGATTCCAGACTGTCACCGCAAACCCATTCGCATCGTCAGGGACCAACACTGCCGTTTCAAAAGAGGTTAGGGCCGGCCCCATTTCATCCTCGTTCGCTCCAGATGTACCCACATCTTCTGTCAGCTTCAACAACCCCCTACCTGCCGGGTGTTCCAATAATACAGCTAGTAACCAGTCTAAATAACTTTTTGCCTCCAAAAGATAGGGCTCGGGCAAAACAATGTCCTGTCGTTGTAGCACTTTTTGCGCTTTCACAACATGTTCTGTCAATCCCCGGGCAGACCCAACAATAATCAACCGTTCTCTGGCCCGCGTCATGGCCACGTACAAGATGCGGGCCTCCTCCGCCAAAAACTCCCTCCATTCCGCATCCTCCACCACCACAGATGGCAAGGTGGGCCAGTGCTGGTCTGTCTCGAGATGTGACCGCATGGGACCAAACCCGAGTTCCCGATGAATGGGAAAAAGCCGACTCAAAGGATCCTGATAAAACGTTTTTCCCGTGTCCAACACAAACACAACGGGAAATTCCAACCCTTTACTTTGGTGAATTGTCATCACCCGCACCACATCCTCGTGCTCCCCTAAAGTCCGCGCCTCACCCACATCCGCCGCCTCTGCCAAAACCTTGTTTGCATGCCGAACAAAGCCATAGACTCCGTCCACCGAACGGGTGTCGAACTCTCGAGCACGTTGCAACAGCAGTTGAATATTGGCAACTCGCACCCGTCCCCCCCGCATCCCAGATACATAATACAAAAATTTTGTCTCATCCAAAATGACTCGCAATACACCGGCAGCTGGCAAAGCCCTTGCCAAGGACCGCCAATTTTGCAATCGCCGCATAAACCATTTTGTTTTGTGGACCAAGGTGTTCCCCCATAGGTCTTCGGTAGGACCCGTTTCATTCGCCACAGCATGTGCTTGAAGAGATGGCATTTCTTTCCATTCCTCTGGTCTATAATTGTCGGCCACCGCAGTCACACAAGAGTAAAAGTTGCCCTTTTTGGCCATGCGAATGCGGGCCAACTCATCATCCGTAAACCCCGCCAAAGGAGACCTCATCCAGGCAACCAAGGATAGCTCCCGTTGAGGATTGTCTAAAGTGGACAGAACATTCAACAACCATTGAATCTCCAGAGCGCCGTAGAAGCCGCTGGATGCGGCGCCGTACGCCGGAATGCCAAAACTCTGCAACACCTCTAAAACTGGGCTCACACGACCCTTGGCAGAACGCAGTAAGACTACAATGTCGCGATATTTCAACGCTCGGTACAGCCTTTGGTCTTTGTCCCAAACCTGGTGTGGCTGTGTATCTGGTGCCTGGCCAATTAATTGAAGGATGCGTTGTGACAATACTGCGGCTTCTTTTTTGATGGTTGAAAGGTCCTGGACGGACAGTTCTAGGTCTTCCGTTTCGAATTTTGACCGCCTAAAGAGCTCTATCTTTTCCATTTCCGTCTCCTGCACAAGAGACATTGCACCGCTTTTCTGGAAATTTGGATCTGATGTTTCTTCTGCTTTATCCCAAACGTTCTCGTTATCCATTCTTTCAATGAAGTGAAATTCCACCGGCCCTGCCAACGATAACCCTGGTTCAGAAAGCTCTGGATAATTTGCACGAGCCCGCATGGCTGCCGCTGTATCATAAGTCAATCCCCCGACAGATTCCGCAAACACTCGTTGGAAAATGTAATTGACAGCCCACACAACCTGGGTGCGACTCCTATAGTTATCTTGCAAATCAATCACCGCGTATCGAGGCGCTTCGCCCATTATGGCTGCATCACTTCCAGCAATTGTGGCCCCCTCTTTGCAGTCCTCACCATTCAATCGTCGCCCCACACGGTAGCGTTGTAAAAAAAGTCCCGGTTCTGCCATGCGAAAACGATAAATACTTTGCTTTACATCGCCAACGCAAAACACGTTTCCCGCGGGTTTTGTCATGTGACCCATCAATGCGTCTTGCAGGGGACTTGTATCCTGATACTCATCTACATAAATTTCCTGATAGAAAGAGCGCAGCCTCTCTGCTTCCCCAATCTGTGGATTTTCCAATGCATATAAGGCAAAGTGTTCCAGGTCATTAAAATCAAGCATCCCCATTTGACGCTTACGATTTGCATAGGCGTTCTGGAAATCCCGCACCAGCTGGTGCACAGCGGCCACGACAGGTGCCAGGGCAACGACATCCCCCTGCAATTGCGCGGGGCCTCGAGAAACCAATGCCCACACTTCCTTTAAAGCGTCTAGGCCATGCTGACGTAAAAATTTGACCCGTTCTTTGTCTGGTTGTTCTTTGGCACGAGGAGATTTAAGAGCAAATATTTGCTGCAATAATCTAGTTATTTCTGGAATATCTAACGAAATATACATTTTTGTTGATATCTGAGTTGTGATGTCATAGGTCTCCTGTAGTACCTTAACATAGCTGTGCAGTGACTCTGCACTTCGGGCCAAGGTCAGCGCACCTAAAAAATCGGTGGTTGCACTTTCCAGGTGTTGTCGAATCCAAGACATCAAGCCTGGTATCCAGGGAAGTTGCTCAAAACTCAAATTTACTGCTGAAACGAAAGGTTGTAATCCCTTGGTCAGCCAACCCTGCGGGTCTGGCTGGCTACGGGCAAATTCATCGAGACGAAACACTAATGCAGCCAAACGTTCACTGTCCCCGTCCGCCAATTGTCCCATGGCTTCGGCAAGCTGCTCTCCACCGGGCCCGGCCAAGCAACGTTCCACCGTGTCTCGATAGACCTCAGCCCGCAACAAAATGCCGTCCTCCTCGGCAAGTAAAGCAAACCCTGGATCTAGTTCAAGCGTCAAAAAATTGCGGCGGACTATTTGCATGCAGAAACTGTGTAATGTGGATATTTGCGCTTGATCCAAGCGGCTCAATTGGTGTAATACTTTGTGCATCAACACCCCATTGCCATCCCGTAGTGCAATCTCTCTGACTTGCTCCAAACGTGCTCCTACCCGTTCCCGCATTTCTGCGGCAGCGGTCTGTGTAAAAGTCACAACCAATAATCGATCTAACTCTATCGCTGATTCTCCCAAAACGGATTGAACCACTCGCTCCACCAATACCGAGGTCTTCCCAGAACCAGCCCCTGCCGCCACTAGAACACTTTGACCCTGTACGGAAATGGCCGCCTGTTGGTCCACAGACCAGTGGCGTTCTCTATCACTTGCTTGCATCATGTGCTCCAGCCTCCTGTTTGAATGACTTATTTGATTGAAGAGCAACCGCGTATCTTAAAACTTCTTCTTTGGACAGGGGACGCAATCTTTGCACTGGGGTCTTGTCCCAGCGCTGGTCAATTTGACAAATGGCCGCAAAGTTGCAAAAACGACAAGCGTAGTCCGTATTGCTTAACACATAAGGTGCTACGGTAATCTGTCCATTTTTTAAACTTTGTGCGAGGTCCACTACCTTTTTGCGCGCCATCGCCAGTAACCCTTGCCACTGGTTGGAGTTAAGAACCGGAGCTGTCGAAGCAAAATTTCCATCCTTCTTATAAATTTTCGGGAACAATCCATCCTCACCCGAGCTTAGCCGTCCATCCATGGCTTCTAACCAACGTTCTTCGCCCAGCAGCCAACCCCTCACTCGCATAGACCGCAAGGATTGCTCATACGCCACATTGACTGCCAGGGGTTGTGGAACAAACTGATTTTTGCGAACCAGGGGAAAGTACAACATCCCCACGGGCTGTGCACGCTGCCCAAATAAGCGCTCTGCGAAATCTATCACGGCTCCCATGTACACCGGTAATTGTAGCCGTAAGCCGTAGTACACCCGATACAATTCCAAATCCGTTCTACTACTCTTATAATCCAAGATCCGAAAGGCAAGATCTCCTTCACGGCGCACCCAGTCAACCCTGTCCATACGACCGCGTATCACTACCTGTGTTCCATCCTCTAAAAAAATCTCCCACCCTGGCAATTCATTAGGATTATCCATGCCAAAAGACACCTCTAACGCAGCCGGGATGAAATCTCCGTAACGGGCATGACGGGCCAAGACTACCGCTGCTCTTTGCAGTATTTCGCTGGCAGCAAAGATAACCTGTTGCCTGGTATGCAACCGCAGCCAAGGGGAAGCTTGGGGCTGCCTTAAAACTTCAGCAAAAACTCCCGACATCAACTGGGCCGCCTCATTATCTGTAATGGTTTTCCATCTGTCGGAATCTTGTTTTTGCAGTTCTACAAATTCGCGCAATGTCTCGTGTATCAGGCTCCCCCTGCCACTGGCAGTGACATCCGGAACGGCCTCTTCCCGAATCCGCAGGCCAAACTGGACAAAGTGACGGAATGGGCAAGCCGCGAACGTTTCCAGTTGATGCACATTCAGTTTCAATGGGTCTCCATATATACTTTTTATCACTTCATTTGACAAAACCCCCGCTCTTCTTTGATGATGACCTAATCCCTCCAGGGTGTGTTGTAATAGAGGATGGTAGTGTGGGTGTTGTAGAAACCAGTCGAGTACCGGAACAACCCATGTAGGAAAGGGAACCCCTTCCGCAAAGTGACGCAGTACGTCCGACCATCGCAAAAGTGCAGCAGCCGGAGTCCAGTGTCTAGGTTCCGGTAAACCTTTATCGCCTGTCCACAACAAATCCAGACCTTGTTCTGCCATCACCGGATTAAAAAGGTTGCGTACTTGTTGAACCACTGCCGCTGGACGGCTGGCTTTACCATTTGCATCTGCCAGTGGATAGGTGAGATACAAGCGTTGTTCGGCTCGTGTCAGCGCAGTATAAACTCGTAAACGTTCCATCCACTGCAGGTCTGCACTGAGATATCCTAAATCTCTGCCAAACAAACGGGCAAACTGTGTTCTCTCTTCATCTGTGAGTAATCCGGTAGGCCGAATTCGGCGGGGCAGAACTCCGTCTACCAATCCAACAACAAAGACTCCCCTACGGTGTAAGGCTCCAGCCCGTTCTATCTCGGTCACCAGAACCTCGTCTATTCCTGCAGGAACAGTGGTCAATGTCTGTTGCACCAAGTCATTGCGCATCGCCTCAACAAGTGCAGCCCTAGGCAAGACGATGTCAGGCACTGTCTCCGCCAAGTCGTTCAAAATCCCCACTAACCGCTGCCATGCCTGTTCATGTAGGCCAGCCGCCAATGGATTGTCTACCGCGCCATCATTTACAATCCACCCTGCAACCACTCTCCTTGCGCCGACACTCTCTAGTAAATTCCATATGGCTTGAGAAAATTGACGGGGGGACACGTCCCCCCGTGGCAAGTCCTCCCACAGGGGTAAGAGAAAGCCCATCAATTTCCACCGTAGGCCCTCTGCTCTGCCATCCTCCATTTCTGCCAACGCTTCATTTCTGAGTGCCCCGCCACGTTTGGAAAACTGCCAAGGTTCCCGGCTGCGCCACGGCTTTATGCCAGAAATTTCCCAACGTCTCAAATAGGTTTCTAGCCAATCCGCTTCTTCACGGGTTAATGTGCAAAAATCAGATTTCAGCAGTCTTACGGCTGATTCATCGGACATCTCTTCCTCCAAGCAAGTCAGTGCAGCAAGCAAAAACCGGGACAGGGGATGTACGGCCAAGGGTGGATAGTCTTCTATGAATGCAGGTACCTCATGCCCATCAAAGGCGTCTCGCAAGAACCCCCCGTATTCACTGAGACTAGGAGTAAGAACTGCAATATCCCCCGGATGCCAACTTTCATCTCGAATTAAATGAGCGATTTCGCGGGCAACACCCTCCACCTCGATACGCGGATTTTGCGCAGCTACAAGGGCCAATCCTGCCTGCCATGGCATCACAGAATTGCTGGAACGAGAAAACAAGTGTTGTTCCAGCCAGGCAATTGATGTGTTAAAAGCAGCATTGTTTTTCTCCATCAGCGATATTTCCGATAGGGCAATTTCCATAAGTCGACAGCCAGTTTGAATTCTATGAACCATTTCTACGGTCTGTAAAGCGTATACTTCAGCCATTTTATCTGGGCTGGTCATCCAACGAGTCAGCCGTGAAGTATCCTTGACATCAGAGGTATGCACGCTAGCCGTTGCTGTGGATTCTACAAACCACGCGGGGTCCGCTGACACGGCCACCACCGTTTCGCTGGCAACCTCTGCAAGGCTGAGCAGGAAAGACAGTTCTTGCGGCGAAAGGTCTGGAAATCCGTCCAGATAAATCGTTGCGTGTTGCAACTGGGACCATTGTCTGACAAAAGGAGCCAGACGAGCCAGTAGCGTATTGGGATCATATAAGTTTCGTTGCGTAAGCTCTGATTGATAGTTCACAAAAAGTAACGACAAGTCATGCAGCTTTCCTAGTAGAGAGTGGCCAGACACAGCATCAGACGGAATGTCCAATTCGTCAACAACGGTTGCTGCCGACCATAGAGCCGCAGATAATTGCTGAGGTTCTATCAGGTAATCTGACATTTCACCAAAAACACGTAAAACGGCATCTAGAAAGGACAAACTCGGATGAACGCGATACAATAGCTGCAGTTTTTCCCCTATCTGGTCCAATACACTTCCCAATAACAACCGTTGGCCTGTCGTATTCACAGCGGTTCCTGGAATAACCTGCAGTTCTTCGTTCATTCGGTAGGCCAAGCGACGCAAAGTGAGGACTTCCGCACGCAAAGAGGTTTTTGACCGACTTAACAGCAGGCGTTCCGTTTCGTAAGAGGCATTGCCTGGAACCAGCCAATAAATTTTTGTTCCCAGCGGTGTCTGACGCAATTGATCCGCTATTTTATTTGCAATCCAAGTGGATTTTCCAGATTTAGCACGTCCCATCACCAGCGTCACCCGAGCCAACCAGTTGTCTCCTCCCATGTGAAAAACCCGTAGTTATTCCCAGAATACCAAACAGGCGTTCCCCAGTCCAATCTGAACCTTTCAATTTCAACAGGTCCTTTTTTTTGTGTGTCTGACAGGCACTAGCAACTGCCCCATTGCATAAGTCAATGGGAGCCGTATCAAGCGGTGTGTTGAATTGGAGGGGACAATCATGAAGTTGCAAAATAGCACTCCAAGTAGTTTTACGATGGAACACCCTCCGTCGGCCGGGCGGCTAATCACCGTGTCCGGGTTTGGGCTTCTATTTGACTCTATGGATGTAGGACTGTTAGGTTTTGTATTAGTTGCATTGGCCAAGCAATGGCATCTTCATCCTGAAACCTCCGGGTTATTGGCTAGCTTAGGCTTTGTCGGTATGGCCGTGGGTTCTGCTTTAGCGGGTCAATTAGCCGACCGATTCGGGCGCAAAAGCATATTCATGTGGACACTGTTAATTTACAGCATTGCCACCGGGTTAACAGCCTTCGCTTGGGGTGTTGGAATTTTCTTAGTACTGCGTTTTTTTGTCGGATTTGGGTTAGGCGGCGAACTCCCGGTTGCCACCACCTACGTTTTGGAATCTTCTCCCGATGCTGTGCGGGGACGCAGAGTGGTGCTCCTAGAAATGTTTTATGCGTTTGGTTCTTTAGCGGCAGCACTTATCTCCCGCCTAGTCATTCCCGCGTTAGGATGGCGGATTGTGTTTCTAATTGGAGCCTTACCCGCATTGTATGTACTCGTCCTACGCAGAAGTTTACCGGAGTCGCCACAATTCCTTAAATTACGGCAACGGGCCTCCATGTGGAAATCCTTCCGTACACTTTGGTCCAAAGGCATTGCACGCAGTTCAGTGGTCACTTGGATGTTGTGGTTTGTCATGAATTTTGTATTTTACGGCATGGTCCTGTGGCTCCCATCCATGTTATCCCTGCGAGGCTACTCATTGGTCAATAGCCTAGGATATGTGCTCATCATGGACTTGGCCCAGATTCCAGGGTATCTCACTGCAGCCTGGCTTGTGGAAAAATGGGGTCGCAAGCGTACACTCGTCCCCGCTATGGCACTGACCGCATTGGCAGCCTTAGGTTTTGGTTATGCGCCGAGTACCCTGTGGTTAATTGTCTTCGGACTGCTCCTGAACTACTTTATCATGGCTGCTTGGCCAGGAACCTACGTGTTTACAGTCGAACAGTTTCCCATCCAAGCCCGTGCTTCAGGCATGGGCTGGGCGGCCGGATTTGGCCGCATTGGCTCCATTTTGGCCCCCTTGGTCGTGGGTTGGATGCTCGTCCATCAGCTTGGCTTTACGCAAGTGTTTGTGCTGTTCTTCCTCGTCATGATTGTGGGACTTTTGATTGTGTGGAGCGCTGGAAAAGAAACAAAGCAACAGGCAGTCTAATGAGTAGTAGACTGCCCACACACAGGAAAATCCAGACAAAACTCCAGGCACACGGTGGGGTTCACCCCACCGTGTGCCTGGTTAATTCGTCCAGATACTTTAGCAAGGATGCTTCCATCTCCACAGAAGTTTGTGCCTGGTTGACGTTCTCTCGAAAAGCGGTTGAGCCAGCCAATCCTTTGGTGTACCAACCCATGTGCTTGCGCATTTCTCGTACGCCTATCCATTCCCCCTTATACTCTATCAGCGCAGATAAATGGGTCAACGCCATAGAAATTCTCTCCTGTGCTAGGGGCGGTGGTAATTCCTGTCCCTGAACCAGGTAATGGCGTACCTCTCGAAAGACCCAGGGATTTCCCAAAGCGCCTCTACCAATCATAATCCCATCACAACCCGTCTCCCGCAACATGCGAGCGGCATCCGCCCCGGTCCGGACATCCCCATTACCAATGACCGGGATAGACACCGCTTGTTTTACACGGCGAATAATGTCCCAATCCGCCCGCCCCGAGTACAACTGTTTGACTGTTCTCCCATGCACAGCCACCGCTTGTGCCCCCGCTTGTTCCAAAGCCTTGGCTAAGTCCACCGCATTCACATGCTGGTCATCCCACCCCATGCGAATTTTCACCATGACGGGTTTATCGACACGCCGTACAACAGCGGCTACCACTGCTGCCGCTTGTGAAATATCTGTCGCTAGCCCTCCTCCGGATCCATTCTTATAGATTTTTGGTACCGGACACCCCATATTGATGTCAATCACATCTGCTTTTGTTTGCGCAACTATTTCCGCTGCAATTGCCATCGACTCAGGATGGTGACCCACCAATTGTAGACTCATCGGGTGTTCATCTGGCAACACCGTCAGCATCTCGCGACTTTTGCTGTTTCCGTAAGCAAGTCCCTTGTCACTAACCATTTCTGCACAGACCATAGCTGCACCTAGGTGTCTTACAATTCTGCGATAGGGAGGATTGCTCACACCAGCCATGGGTGCCAAAATCAGAGGATGTTCTAAGGTAACACCGCCAATTGTAAGCACCAACATTCTCCTTTGTGGAAATTCCTAATTTATTTATTACTGATGGGGTCCATAGACTGCCATAAAGTAACCCAGAATGTTCTGCTGGGATTACATAATTGGCCGTGATTCCACCAACCCTGCAGTTAGAAACAAGTCTAACAACCACCAAGCACCCACCAACAACACTAAAAATTGTCCAAACCACAACGAAAACCCAATTCCTCCTACCAATGCACCGCAAAACATGGCCATGCCCGTCGCCAAATGCCCACTGTACATCCGATGAACTCCCACATAGCCGAAGAAAAACCATAACACATACGCCAGCGCCACGGACTTCTCTCGCATCGAGATCCCTCCAAGACCCAAACTTTACTGGCTACACTCCACTGGGCCTATGCTACCCTATGCCCAGTCTGGTCGTCCCCATGTAAAAGTGTCCGCTAGCACACCTTTGCCGCCGCCGGAATCTCAGCCAATCAGCGCAATTGGATGTCAACATGTCGCTGCGAATAATTCAACAAACGAGTAGTTTCTCGATACATGGCACTCCGTCTCGGGGCACCTAACACGACAGAGATGCGCACATCTGTGCCCTGCTTTACTGCCATTGCAAGACAGTACATGGCTTTCGATGTATAACCAGTTTTGCCGCCAATAACTGTACCAAACCCGGTCTGACGCATGTAAATCAGGCGATTCCCGTTGCGAATGATGTGACCTGCAACCGTATACTGTTGCGTTTGCATAGCCGCGACAATGCGCGGGTAGCGAATCGCTTCGGCCAGAATAATTGCAACATCCCTCGCCGTAGTTTGGTGATTATCGTCATGTAACCCGTTGGGTGTCACAAAGTGTGTGTGGGTACAGCCGAGAAGTCCGGCTTTTAGGTTCATCATTCGAGCAAATCCCGCTTGCGAACCACCTACCGTTTCAGCCACCGCATATGCCACGTCATTGGCACTTTTCATGAGCACCGCATGTAACGCATCTTCAGCTGTGATTTCCGTGTTTGCTGGCAGACCAAGGCGTACCCTGGCTTGGCGAGCCGCCGCCTGACTGATATACACCGGATGCCCCGGGTCCAAATGGGTGACTAAAAGAATAGCCGTCATCAACTTGGTTGTACTTGCAGGATACAGCGGCAGATCCACATTTTTCCCATAAATTATCTGATTACTGTGCCCGTCCATAACAATTGCAGCCTTGGCGTTGATGGCTACTCGACTCTCTTTCGCAGAAGCAACCATTCCCAAACTAAATTGTGATAAATATCCAGAGTCCGGTGGTTTCCCTAACCCTGGCGCGAGTGTCGCCAACAGGCTCAAGCAAACGGCGCACACCGTTTTGCTGATGGGTTTCAATATGCTCACAGTGCCAACACTCCTTCACGTCTCAGGTTTTAACGTGACCGGAGTCGGCATCATTTATGTGCACTGGCAGGGAATTTCTAGAGACCCATACTTTTCTGATATGTGCCCACACATCGGGGGCCCACTCAAACTGTCGATAGCACCAACACCACAACTCGCTGTGCCACATGTTCATCCAAGGCATATACATGATCCTCAACCTGAACAGAAATTCCCGCCTCGTATGGACTCTTATTATTCAACAAGGTAAGAATAGCACCGGGTACAAATCCTGTTTGATGCAAAAAGCGGAGCAAGTTCAAGTCCTCTTCTGCAGATTCTGCAATTCTCACAACTTGCACGCGGGCAGGCGGAGAAATGGCAGACAGGTGTAATCCAGCCTGTTGAGCCGCACCCGATCCGGGAATCACATTGCCATGGGGACAGGTGATTGGATAGCCCAGGTGTTCTACCAGACGCTGTTCCACCAAAGGCGAAATAACATGTTCCAAACGACCCGCTTCCAGGTGGGCCGATGCCCAGTCCAGTCCAAGGTCATCTGTCAGCCAACGCTCGACCAGCCGGTGGCGGCGAACCAGTGTCTCTGCCCGGCGAAATCCCTGATCTGTGAGTGTAAGCCCTTTACCTTCACCGGTAGACACCAGACCTGCGCTCGTT
The DNA here is from genome assembly GCA_003584005.1 of Alicyclobacillaceae bacterium I2511. GTDB lineage: Bacteria > Bacillota > Bacilli > Alicyclobacillales > Alicyclobacillaceae > QXHL01. The sequence goes on from QXHL01000004.1 coordinate 46,200, forward strand.
AAACGCTGAACGGTCTGCGTCACTGTTGGACGAGCCACGTCCAGGTAATCTGCCAACACGGAGGGCAGTACCGTTTCCCCTTCCGCGCCTAAAACATAAATTGCTTGCAAGTATTGTTCCATTCCGTGGGTTTTTGGCATTTACGGCCCTCCCCGTTGTTTCCCTTCATTATATCAAAAAGAAAGCCGGAACCGATGGGTTCCGGTGAGTATGGGGGATTTCATACCTCCATTAACTTTCATGTGCAAAACATTTCAAGGTTTTAAAAGACAGTTACACGCAGTACTGATCAAACATAGACTTCAGCCGTGTGGCGACATCTTCCACATAGGCCCCCTCAATGTCGCTGCGGTGAAGTTGATCTACCAGTGCACCGTCTTTAAATAGAAATATGGACGGAGAGGACGGGGGCATTGAAACAAAGTACTCTCTAGCTCGTGCTGTGGCCACTTTATCCTGTCCAGCAAATACGGTCAGCAAACGCTCAGGCTTGTTCACGTGCTTAAGTGCCGCAGCCACAGCAGGTCTAGCGATACCACCAGCACAACCACAAACGGAATTCACCACTACCAACGCAGTGCCCACCTTCGCTTGCAGTGCCACATCCACAGCGTCGGAGGTGCGCAATTCATGAAAACCAATTTGTGTCAGCTCATCTCTCATAGGTTGCACCATCATTTGATAAAAGTCTAATTCTAGACTCATAATTTATCCTCCCGGCAGCCAATAATAGGCTCTAGTGTATTGACTATTGAGTTGTTAACTCTATTATACCGTCCCAAAATGTCAAGTGACAATTTTGTATCAATTAATTTTTCAGCCTCATTGTTCACAAATAGGCCTATGGGTTGCAACCTTTCCAATAGGCAGGTATAACTTGAAGAGAACATCTTGTCGAAAGGGCGCGGTCAGGACTTATTCACCCCCCTACACTAAGGACCCGTTCCATTCGCCATTTACCGCAACTTATTTATATATGAACAAAGCACGAACAAACTGCTGTTGCAAATTTGCATGGGCAGTTAACTGCTCCAAAAATAAAATTGCTCATGACTGTAGGAGCGCCAACTTTCGTTAAAAGGGGGTTTTTTTATGACAAATCCGAGTTTTTCCTCCACACCTACGGACCAGTACTCGCGTTTTCTAGCAGCTTGTCGACGAGAACCTGTCGACGCAATTCCTGTCTGGTATATGCGCCAAGCTGGCCGATATCAACCAGAATATCGAAAAATCAGGGAAAAGTACTCCCTCCTCGAAATTTGTCGCACACCGGAGTTGTGCGTCCAAATTAGCCAATTGCCTGTGACACAATTAGGTGTGGACGCCGCTATACTCTTTTCCGATATCATGGTTCCTTTGAGTGCTATGGGAGTTGAACTTGATATACAGGAAAATGTAGGGCCGTTGATTGCACATCCCCTACGTTCTGATGCAGATGTGCAGACTTTGCACGCTTTTGAGACTGTGGAAAGCCTTCCTTACGTCTTAGACAGTATTCGACAACTCAAACATTCTTTGTCTGTACCGTTGATTGGCTTTGCCGGAGGTCCCTACACCCTAGCCAGTTATCTTATTGAAGGACAGGCTTCTCGAAGTTATTTGCACACCAAACAAATGATGTGGAATCGACCCGACTTATGGCAAACCCTGATGGATAAACTAGGTGCTGCCATCAGCCACTTTCTGCGGGCACAAATTCAAGCGGGTGCAGCCGCAGTGCAGATATTTGACAGTTGGGTGGGTAGCTTGTCACCAGAAGACTTCCAGACATATGTCCTGCCCACCATGAAACGAGTGTTTCATCTGTTACAGGATACAGGCGTCCCCATTATTTACTTCGGTGTCAATACTGGGGACCTGTTACCAGCCTTTGCCGAAAGTGGTGCCTCCGTGATTGGCGTCGATTGGCGCACCCCTCTGCAAGAGGCACGGCGCCGCATTGGGCCCAATCAAGCCATCCAAGGGAACCTGGACCCGGCCATGTTATTAGCTCCATGGTCCGTACTTTCTAGCCGGGCGGAAGATATTGTGACCCAAGGCGTCCAACAGCCCGGATTTATTTTTAATTTAGGCCATGGCGTTGTCCACCATCACCCACCCGTCAGTGTCGATGTTTTACGTCGCTTGACACAGCACATCCACGAATACAGCCACCAGTGTCTTGTAGAAAGGGGAAATCTGGTGTGACGACGGCCTTAACCGGGGTTCTGCTGATGGCCTATGGAACACCCCGTAGTCTCGATGAGGTGGGTGAATTCTATACACACATTCGCCATGGACATTCCCCTGACCCCCAGTTATTAGAACAATTAATGCACCGTTATCAGACCATTGGGGGGGTCTCCCCACTCCATCGAATTACCCAGGCACAAGCAAAGGGATTGCAAACCACTCTTGATACTTTATACCCTGGCACTTATCGTGTGTACTTGGGCCTGAAACACGCTGAACCTTTCATCGTTGAGAGCGCCTCACGGATGGTGCAGGATGGAATTCATCGCGCAGTATCCCTAGTCCTTGCACCCCATTACTCCGCCATGAGCGTCGGGGATTATCAGCGCGCGGCCAACACTATTAAGGGATGCGAATGGTTACATGTAAACAACTGGCATCTACAGCCCCAGTACTTACATGCCTTGGAGCAACGCATTCAACAGACGTTAAAAAAGTTCATCCATCCACAGTCAGTTACCGTCCTCTTTACAGCCCACAGTCTGCCAAAGAAAATTCGATTTACGGGCGACCCCTACGAACAGCAACTGCAAGAGACCAATGCAGCCCTGGCTTCAAGGCTCCATTTGGAAGGGGTACACTTTGCCTGGCAAAGTGCAGGCCGTACTCAAGATGAGTGGTTGGGCCCAGATATTCTAAGTTTTTTAAGAGAATTGCACCAAAAGAAAAAAGATCAAGTGGTAATTTGTCCAGTAGGATTTGTTTCGGATCACTTAGAAATTCTGTATGATCTCGATGTTGAGGCTCAAAACTTGGCTGATAGCCTCGGCATGACCTTGCATAGAACTCCGTCCCTAAACGATGATCCGGAGTTTTTACTTGGACTTGCGCGAGTTGTGGAACAACGTTCGCAAATGAGCAGAGAAAAGCTGGTGAGAGAATGAGTGCCAGAAACACAGATTCAAACACCGCCTCTGAATTGTGCGTAGTCATCATTGGGGGAGGAATTACTGGTTTATCCGCAGCAATGCGCCTTCATCGTGCTCTGGGACAAAGAACATCGCCCAGACTTCATTGCACAGTAATCGAACAGGATGCTCAATTGGGTGGGAAAATAAAAACCTACCGAGACAATGGTCTTGTCATGGAGGCCGGTCCTGACTCCCTATTGGCACGCAAAACAGCTGGAATTGACTTGGTACGTAGTTTAGGTCTGGAAGGAGATCTGGTGGATAGTAATCCACGTGCCCGTAAGACCTATATTGTGCACAAAGGTCACTTAGAATCCATGCCTTTGGGGACCAACATGGGTGTTCCGGCTTTTTTCGGATCTATGTGGAAAACTAAGCTGATTTCTCCGCTGGGTAAAGCCAGAGCCCTCTTAGACATGTTCATTCCCAAAAGTGGTATTGAAGGAGATCAGTCCCTGGGTGTTTTTTTGCGCCGCCGCCTCGGTAATGAGGTCGTAGACCAGCTGATTGAACCCCTAGCCGCTGGAATTTATGCGGCACGAATTGATGACTTGAGTCTCCAGGCCACCTACCCTGTGTTTGCAGACTTAGAAAGAAAACAAGGGAGTCTAATGCGGGGCTCGCGGCAACTCTTGGATGCAGCTGCACCGATGTCGGGTGCATCCGCCAAAAAATCAGGGCGGAGCGCATTCTTAACCCTACGCACCGGTTTACAGGCCTTAATCGAACGGCTGTATGACGAACTGCACGAATGGGCCGAACTACGCACCCAGACTAAGGTGACAGAAGTCGTTCGTGATGCTCAAGGAGGTTACGCCGTAGCCATTGAGGGGCCTGGTAATCCTGAAGTTCTTCACGCCGACGCCGTCATTGTGACCGTCCCCGCCTTTGTCGCCAGTGAATTGCTGTCCGGCTTATCTGCCAAAGCAGCCAATTTATGCGCCATTCGCTATGCCTCCACAGCGACCGTTTTTCTCGGTTATGAACCTGGCACAGTGAACGTCGATTTAGATGCCTCTGGTTTCCTTGTCCCACGCAGTGAACACATGGGCATTACCGCCAGCACATGGGTATCCAGCAAGTGGCCACACACTGCCAAGGATGGGCGAGTCCTCATCCGCTGCTACGTGGGACGAAGTGGACAGCAAGAATCTTTGCAATTAGAAAACGATGCCATCACAGCGATGGTACAGGACGAACTGCGCAAGGTTTTGAACATCTCGGCACAACCCTGGTTCGTCAAAATTACCCGTTGGCCACAATCCATGCCCAATTACCCCGTTGGACACACAGACCTCGTCAGCGATGTGGAACTTGCACTGCAAAATGAGGCCCCCGGAGTGTTCATTGCCGGTGCCGGCTATCACGGATTGGGAATTCCCGACTGTATTGCTAATGCCAATGGTGCAGCTGAAAAAGTATTGCAACACTTGCATCTAAATGCAGACTCTTAACAGACAGTCGCAACAAACGGCAGATGTGCTTGCTTGCAATACCCCACCTTCTGCCGTTTTTTATTTACTACCATCTTTTCTCCTTCTTGATCCGCAGATACCAACCCCTTATACTTAGAGACCTGCAGAACTAACCCTCTGCAAGCGTACACGAAATCCCCATGGGAGCGGATGGGGTGCTGGTGCCCCTCCCGGTCTTCAAAACCGAGTGGGCGACACGGGTTGTCGCCGGTGGGTTCGATTCCCACACGCTCCCGCCAAGGTTTTCACAACTTTAAAAGGATCCTGATTGCCGAGGCAGCTAATTTCGGAGGTCTAATATGGCAGATTATGTTCAATATGTGCGCAATATGGTAGGCAATTCAAAAATTATCATGGTTGTTGCGGGGGCACTGGTGTTTGACAACAGCCACAGAATATTGCTTCATCAACGCAGCGACAATGGCTTATGGAGTTTACCTGGAGGCTTCATGGAATTAGGTGAAAGCGTCCAGGACACCGCGCGGAGAGAGGTACGCGAAGAAACTGGGTTAATGATTGGACAGTTGTCCTTGTTTGGAATTTATTCTGGTCCAATGCGCGAGACAACATTACCCAATGGACACCAAGTTGCCCATGTTGCAATCTTCTTCACTTGCCATGATTATACAGGAACACTCCTCACAAAGGCAAAAGAATCACGACAAATCCGCTTTTTCCCACTTACAGCACTACCGCAGTCCTTGTATCCTGCACAATTACACGTGATTCATGACCTGCTGTCTAACAGGGAAATCCCCATCCTTGATTAATTAGAGCCAGTTTCCCGCTACATTGCCCCACATGTGTATTTTGGACTATCAATACGTGTCTAAGTCTAAAACAACCATGGCAAACGGCCACCCCCAGAGATGAAAATAGTCCAAGAGTCAGAATCAGATATTTTCGTATAAAATCAAGACAATCTCTAAATTTTCTTGTATACTAATAGACATAGTAGTGGGAATATTATGTGCTCACTACTTGTATTTCAAAAGAAATTTTTAAATCTCCTTTGGCCCATTGTAATCTTGTCCTAAGCAAAAGTTGAACTCGTACCCCAGTCACAGTTCAATCACAGGTTGTAAATACATGCACCACTATTAGACATTACGACAAACGAGAGGTGAATACCGTGACTAAATGGAAAAACGAAGGTCCCTTAGACCGAGGCATCCGCATTGTGCTCGGAATCATCTTTATAATTGCTGGAATTGTGGCAAATGGTGGCTGGGCTGTTCTGTTTTATATTATTGGAATCATCGCCCTGTTTACAGGACTAACCGGTGTTTGTCTGCTCTACAAATTATTAGGGATGGATACTCGTAAAAAAAGTCACTAGCCTTTTCCCCACTTTTATCGTACAAAGGCCCTGTTCCAAGGACCTTTGTACGATGTTATCAATCTCCATTGTTGGGCTGAACTTGATTTGGCCCTGCAAGAACAGCCAAGGCGTTCCGTATTTCGGCTAATTCCGCCTCAATTCTGTGCAAATGTCCTTGCATATCATCTACCTCTTGCTCCGCTTTGTAATTAATAGCGAAATCAATGATAGATTCATGCTTGTCTCGGGACGCTTGTCGATTTTGGCTCATCAAAATAACCGGCGCCTGAAAAGCAGCAACAAAAGATAGAATTAAGTTCAACAGAATGAATGGAGGTTTGTCAAAATGGGGAGTAAATGATACAACATTCCACGTCATCCATAAAAATAGAAATACAGAAAAAATAGAAATAAACGCCCAACTACCCCCAAATGCAGCAATCCTGTCTGCCAGTCGGTCAGACCAGCGCGTTTCCCGTATGTAAGTGTCGTTCAGACGGTCTACAATTCTCGATTCGTAATTATCCACAATGGCATCTACCCGCTGAATGTCGTCCTTTTGCATTTTGATGTCAAATCCCTGAAATAAAGAGGCCCCGTCCGCACCGTTTTTGGAAGAAGCGCCGGATTTCATTGTATAACCCCCTTTTTTAAATCTCGTTTGCAACAACTGGCAGCCGCAAAAAATTCATTCATCTTCCCGCAGAACAGCCAAAAAGGCTGCCCCATACCTTTCAAGTTTCACCACACCCACCCCTTTAATTGAAAGCATTTCATCTAAAGTTGCAGGATGTGTCGCGACCAGTTCACGCAGGGTACTGTCAGGAAAAATAACATAGGGTGGAACCCCATCTCGGTCTGAAATCTGTTTGCGTAAGACACGCAACCTTTCAAACAAAGGACCGTCTACTGACCGTGCCTGTTGAGTCTGCACCACTTTTTGAAATACCTGAATTTCTCCTCTTAGCACCCCGATGGCTGACGGCTGCAAATGCAGCACCGGATACTCCCCATTACTCAATTGTAAATAGCCATCTGCCAATAGAGTTTGAATGTACCCAACAATTTCTTTCTGCGGTCTCGCCTTCATCAGCCCATAAGTGGGTAAGCGATGAAATCCCGACGCGAGTACTCGTTTTTCATGAGACCCTTTGAGAATTGCTGCAATCACAGTCACCCCATAGCGCTCCCGCACGCGGTACACACAGGAAAGGATTTGTTGAGCCATCACCGTAATGTCCTTTAAATCAAAATTTCCGCGACAGTTACTGCAGGAATTACAAGGGTCCGTAAGTTCCTCGCCAAAATAATGGAGAATATACTCTTTTAAACACCGGGTTGTACGACAGTAACCCACCATCGCCTGAAGTTTTTGGTACTCGTGCGCTTGCCAGTCTGGAGATGCTTGAGATTGATCAATGAGAAATTTCTGAATTCGAATGTCTTGTCCGTCAAACAATAAGATGCACTCAGCAGCATCGCCGTCCCGCCCAGCACGCCCAGCTTCCTGATAATAGGACTCGAGATTTTTTGGCATGTTGTAATGAATCACAAAGCGCACGTTGGATTTATCAATTCCCATACCAAACGCGTTAGTGGCTACCATCACTTGCAAATCATCATACTGAAATCGTTCCTGGGTCTCGTTTCTGTCTTCATCCGGCATTCCCGCATGGTAACGGCCTACAGCATACCCTTGCTGACTTAGCAGTTGTTGCAATCGATCTACCTCTTTACGGGTAGCGGCAAAAATAATTCCAGACTGCCTAGAGTGATCCTTAAGAAATTGCATGACAAAATTTGTTTTGTCCTGTTCCAGTATGACAGAAAAATTCAGATTTTCCCGATTAAATCCCGTAATCACTGTTTCGGGTTCACAGAGTGAGAGTTGCTCAGAAATATCTCGAACCACTTCCGGAGTGGCTGTGGCTGTAAATGCTGCAACCACAGGACGAACATCCAATTGCCGTAGAAACGGTGAAATGGCCCGATAACTGGGTCGAAAATCATGCCCCCACTGTGACACACAGTGCGCCTCATCCACAGCTACCATTGCCAGTGAAGCCACCCTCATAGAAGCAACAAAGGCTTCTGATTCGAGTCGTTCTGGGGCAACGTAGAGCAATCGATACCGCCCCTGCGTGGCCTCCTGCAAACGTTGGCGCGTCTGTGCTTCAGTGAGTGAACTGTTAATAAATGTTGCTTCAATACCTAAATTGTTAAGCATTGAGACCTGGTCTTTCATGAGGGAAATTAGAGGAGAAACCACTAAACTCAGGGACTCTTGCATCAATGCAGGTATTTGATAACAAATGGATTTTCCACCACCAGTAGGCATAATCCCCACTGTATCACGTTTATCCACAATACTGCTAATAATTCTTTTTTGGCCAGGTCGAAACTGTTCATACCCGTAATAGTGTTTTAGCAATGCAAGTGCCTGCTGCAACTTCAAGTCCCCGTCAGCCACTACAGATTCACGCTCCGATTTGTCGTTAACAAGCTTGGACACCCAGATTCAATATTCAGGTGTACCGGGCTAAACAAAGTGACACTTTTTGGGGGAGACACCCCCCAGCCGCACTAGCAGATACCTAGACGGCTGAGCGATGGATTGTCTGATTCCTTGGCACCCACTGGAGTTGAGGAGTCCGTCGACTGCAACCTTTCAGTACAAGTTAGGCTGGCCTCAGTACGCCTTTGCGAACCAGACACTGTGCTGTGCAGGTTTACCACACACTACACAGGTGTCTAGATGCTCTGGGGGATTAAAGGGAATGTTGCGGCTGGTGGCCCCACACTCCTGTTTAACGGCTGTTTCACAGGCGTCGTCGCCACACCACCCCGCAAGTACAAATCCCCGTTTTGTATTGAGAGTCTCCACCAACTCGGATAAGCTGTGGACCACATGGGAGTTCTCTTTTTGAAATTGTTTTGCCTGCACAAACATGTTCTTTTGAATTTCATCGAGCAGATCCGACAATCGTGACTGTAATTGTGCTTCTGGCACAAACTCCTTGTCGCCAGTGTCTCGCCGAACCAGAACTACCTGACTTTTCTCCATGTCACGGGGTCCCACTTCCAAACGCACGGGTACACCCCGCATTTCATACTCATTGAATTTCCACCCCGGACTGAAATCCTCTCTTGCATCCATATTCACGCGTACCCCTGCCTGGCGTACCTGTGAGAGCAGATTTGTCGCATGGGTTAGCACCCGTTCCCGGTCCTTTTGTGGACCAATAGGCACAATCACCACCTGGATTGGGGCAATTCGAGGCGGTAAGGCCAGCCCTCTGTCATCCCCATGGACCATTATCAAAGCCCCTAAAATACGGGTACTCAGGCCCCACGAAGTGGTGTACACATGTTTTAAGACGTTGTCCCGGTCTAAGAAGGTGATTTCAAAACCCTTGGCAAAATTCTGACCCATGTAGTGTGAGGTGGCTGCTTGCAATGCCTTGCCGTCTTTCATCATAGCCTCCAAAGAAAAGGTACAGACAGCCCCAGCAAACTTTTCTGATGGAGTCTTCTCCCCCTGGTATACAGGAATAGCCAGGACAGTCTCCACAAATTCGGTGTACACGTCCAACATGCGACGCTGTTCCTCTTCTGCCTCTTTTGCCGTCGCGTGTGCGGTGTGTCCCTCCTGCCATAAAAATTCACTGGTCCGCAAAAACGGCAGGGTTCGCTTTTCCCAGCGAACCACGTTCGCCCACTGATTAATCAACACGGGGAGATCCCGATAAGATTGAATCCACTGGGCATACATATGACCAATAATGGTTTCACTGGTAGGACGAATGGCCAATCGTTCCTCCAGCTTTTCGTCACCCACTTCTGTCACCCAAGGAAGTTCCGGATTAAAACCTTCCACATGTTCTTTTTCCTTCTGAAAAAAACTTTCCGGAATAAACAATGGAAAATAAGCATTGCGGTGACCCGTTTCTTTAAAGCGACGGTCCAACTCTCGCTGGCAGGCTTCCCACAATTCGTATCCGTCTGGTTTAAAAACGATACACCCACGCACAGGGGCGTAGTCCATCAAGTCCGCCTTTCTTATTACATCAATGTACCAACGAGAAAAGTCCTCACTCTGAGGGGTTATTTCTTTCACAAACTCTTTGTTCTGATTCGCCATGCCACGCCGTTCCTCTCTTCATCCATGCTATTCCAAGACACTGGAACGAAACCATGTCCCTATTGTACATGGAATTACGTACAGTTTCGAACTGCAATGTATGCTAAACCCTAATGACCCCTAACTTACATGCGAATGGTAAAATAGGAGAACCTGAGTTAGAGAGCGTCCTTGAAATTATACGCTAAATTAAAGGGGGTTCCGCGATGTACTTGAATCATCTCTGGATATCGTTAAACACCCTGTGGGCAGGGGTAAAGAGTTTTATTCAATTTGTGCTACAGCGCAACATTGCCATGCTGGCCTCAGTCCTTGCATTTTTTGCTTTTTCCTCCATGATCCCGTTGCTACTATTGATAATTTACGTCGCTTCCTTCTTAATTCCAGCGGCTCCGCTGAAAGAATTTATGGATCAATTGTTGCAATCCTACATGCCCACCTTCCCCACTTCTCCAGACGCACAAGCCATCAATGTGGCCCGTCTCGCTACTGTTGGATCCCAGGTTGGAGTCATAGGCGTCCTTGGTGTCTTGTGGACTACCGTGGGAGGATTTGTCTCACTACAACAAACTTTCGACATCATTGCCAATACCAGCAATCGCAGATCCTTCATTATTCAGTATCTTGTCGGATTTGCAATGCTAGGTCTACTCCTCCTTCTTACCATATCTGCCACAGTACTTACCATGATTTCACCGGACTTTGTAAACAGAGTGCTCGGCTTTCAGGAACACGTTCAATTGGGGTTCCTCACACATGAATTCTCCCTACTCACATTTGCTTTGCTGCTATTCTTTACCTGCTATTTTTCTTACCGCTTTCTCACATCCAGTCCTTTACCGCCAAGATCCGCCTTTTTGGGTGCCCTATTGGCTACAGCTGGGATTTACCTCTCGCGATTGGCCTTCGTACTGTACACCGCACATTTGGGACGCTATGTACTGGTGTACGGCACGCTTACCTTTATCACCCTTTTAGCCTTTTGGATTTACATTGTAAGCATTATCTTACTACTGGGAATGGCCGTAGCCGTAAAAATCCGTCCATATAGGCCAACATGATGGAACAAATCATCAGTGCCTCAAAAGATTCACGAAAAAATATCAAAAAAGCAGCCAGCATTAAATATCCTACCTTTAAACACTACTAAATTAGTCAACTATTAACTCAAATTTTATAATCTAAACAATTTAAAATAAATAGTCATATTATTTTGATTTTTTATGACCATCGATCCTTCCGTGATTGTAATTATTTCAAGCTACCTACTAATTGTGAGCATCTGTCTCTTCAACAGCCTGAAACTCGTAATCTTCTAGGTCATCCTGCAGTGGCAAAAGCAGCACCATGTACTTGTCTGCACTGGGTCCCAACTGGTCCCGTAAAGACTGTGCAAGTTCCATTCCGGCCTCATGATTATTGGTACGAAAAACAAGCAGATGCAAGTCTTCCATCCGGTGCTCGGTAAAACTCTCTCCCATCACATGTAGACGATTTCCTTCCACTTTGGAAATACGTAAACGGCTCCCCTGTCGGCGAGTCATCAATACAAAATCCACTTCCACTTCAGCTAAATCCCTGCCCTCTTGCAAAGACATTTGAAGTTTTCGGGCAGATACCGGAATGGACTCAAATTTCGCTTTTAAATCTCGCCATAATCTATGTGCTTGTTCCCGATTAAGGCGTACCTGTCCTGCGGACTCCGTTCCCCAGGAAATGAACCCTGTGTGCATCTCTAACACCAGCGAATGAGTCGTTGCCAATGGCGAGATGTTCGGAACGTGTCGAATCATCCATTGTAGTGCCTCTTCCCGCGTAACAGAATGCATTAATTCCGCCATTCCAGACAGCTCCCTTATGGTGTATCAGGTCTGTGAGCCGGCGGCAAGATGTAAAAATATTCCTATTTCCTGCTGTAAAATCCGCGTCGGCCGCGATTGAAAGCGCATTCTCTGAATACACCGCAGAAATTTTCATGACATTGAACTCGTTCCACTAAAAACAAAGATACAGTAACTTCTGCATCAGATACGTCCTGCATTCCAAAATAAGTATAGCTAAAGGTGCCCATGATTTCCCTGTTGACGTTCTGCCAACCCGCACATTTTTATGACACCATCATCCCGGTATCGACATCATTTAGTTTAAATGCAACCAAGGAAATATTAGCAATTCTCGCTCAATACTCTTGGTTCATCGCGCCAGAGCGGGGATTATCTAATTTTAACGAAATTCGTCTGACTCTTACCCCACGGCGATTAATTCCGTGATATGATAACAGGCAAATAGAATATATCCAATAGTTCCGAGATGCCTCACAATATTTAAATGTCTGTTTAGCACAGGCGGCAGATGTGCAAACTAAATAAATGTGGATTCGGATTTTTGCTTTTCCTCAATTTGAAAGCGTTATCAAATACTTTATTAGAATAAGGGAGGCTGAATACGATGGTTGAAGTGAAAGAGCAAATTCGTACCCAGGTTGCTTCCGTTGAAATCGGTGCCAGGCAGTGGGTTTGCCCATTAGACGACGTAGAAGAATACCGTCAAGCCCTTTTGGATTGGGGTTATGCCGCACAAGTGGACCTTACTTGGGAAGATGACAACGGGAGTTGGGCCCGCATTGTCGCCATTTGGCCGGCAATGTGAAATTGAATTTAGAATTTCCGCACACCGCCTGTGTCGTGGATTGGGACCCGGCCTATTGCAAAGCCGGGTCCCCTTTTCGGACTCGCCTTTTAAGAGGTTGTCCGGAAAGGGGTCAGACCCCTTTTCGGACTCGCATTTTAAGGCTTGGGGCCGCTACGAATAACCTGAATGAGTTGTGAAGTGGTCATGTGTGTGTGAAACACGTAAGTTCCTGGGTGCACATCCTTGTCTGCTCCCGTATTTTTCAGTTGCATATCAAACCAAACTGCACTGGGCACAAGGTGATGTGCGGCAAGAAACAGGGACATATCATGTAACGACATCCCCATTTGTAACTGAAAACTCAGCGCCTGTGGGACTTGTGCGAGGAACTTTGTCCCAGCCTTAGTTGTTCCTGAACTTCCTTTACTGTTCGTCACACTAGAGGAGGGAGTCTGCACTACGGGGTTAACGCTGGCGGTAGGTCCCGTTATCTGCGCCAACGTCTTTGGAAGCGCCGTTGCCAGGCTGACGGGTTCCAACACATACCCATGTTGCTGCGCCCATTGACTGGCCGTAATACGATTTAGATTTGTTCCCCGGGGTGCGACAGCAAATCCCACCCATCCAGCAATCAAAACGGCAGCCACGGCACTCGACCAGGCCAACCAAGAATGGCGGTACCAAGGAAATTGGTGTACCGACGTAATTCCCTGAAAGGTCCAAGTATCCCGCTGATAACGCAACCGCCAGTCTACGAATGATTGGCGCAACCGCGACCTCACCAGAAAAATCATCGGACCTTCCGGCAAGGGTTCAACGGCAAGCACATGACCCTGCAGAACCGATTGCCACATCCGTGCGTAATCAGCGTCGTTTTCACCCAATCCTTTTGGATGCTCTAATAAATATAGCCGAACTTGTTGAATAAACTCAGTGCGTTCTAAAGGACGACAACCCAATTGTAGTGTCGCACGAGCAAAAGATTGGTGTACCACAGAACTAAGCAAAGGGGAATGTACATGCTCGAACGAACTTAGATGCGTTTGTAGAGCCAAATCTTCCACCCTTTCTGAGATTCCTGCCCCTTGTAGCAAGGTTCCAAGGAACTCGGACAGCCTATAGTATACCACGTTGCAGTGTACACCCGTGAAGGGGTATGCCTGACATCTATGTAAAAAGTCCCCGCGAAGGGAACCCCATAAAAGAGTTAAGCGCCCATTACCAACAATCTATTGGCTTTCATTCAGAGCGAATTACATACCCTATGGGTTACACATCTGTTACCATTTGTGTGCTCAGCCGCAGACGCCATAATCCATCAGACACCTCATCCAGCGCCCGCTTGTTCAGTAAAGAATCCACATAGTCCTCTGGCAAGACCGTAAAACCACCATGCAGTCCACACAGGCCTCCAGCTACTGCCGCCACAGTATCCGCATCATAACCCGCATTGGCAGCCGCCTGAATAACCGCGGAGAACGAGTCTAGGGTCAAAAGCCAGTGCAAAGCCCAACTCAAAGTGTTTACCACATAGCCGTCTGGGGACCTCTCAGGTGGATGTTGCTGCACAGACGCGTACCTCGTTCCAGCAATCACTGCAAGAATTGCCGGGTGCAAAGCCTCCCCGTGCAGCACCCGATGGGCGATGCGATTATATATAACACAAGCCTCTGCAGCTTGGTCATCATAATGAGTCATTTTTGATTGACTCCAGGTAATTTTTTCTATGGTTTGTAAGTCGTCATAGGCCAATGCAACTGGTAAACAACGCATTAGTGACCCATTGCCTGCACTCTGCCCGTTCTGATTTTGGTGCACCTGTTGTGCAGCTGCAAACCAATCCCCTTGGTAGGTGTGAAATACGGCTTCAATCGTGAGCCCCACAGATTTCGGTTTAGATTGATGCCACTCTAAAAAATGCTCACCAATATGTGGAATTGGATTTTGTGGGTCATCCAGTATTCCCCGCGCCACGGCAAGCGCCATAGCCGTATCATCCGTAGTTTCCCCCTTTTGCCATACCCCTGACGAACTCATCTCAGTCAAATATCCATACCGCCCCCTGATGTTCTCCGGAGTCAAAAACTCTGTGGCAGCTCCCAAAGCATCACCAATGGCAAAGCCATAAATTGCCCCTTTAATGTGATGATACAGGTTCAGCATGGATGTGACCCCCCAAAAGTGGATTTATCCAAATCCAACGATTACCTTGGCATGTCTAATGTGAGTATACCCCAATACACCGCTGTATGGGTGACAAGTGTCACCCATACAGCGAGAAAATTCGTACCGTAGCCGCTTCCTTTTTACCCCTTTGGCTAAGGTCGTTACCCTCCGTAAAACAATCCAGTTTCTTTTAGTGTCATGGGATTCCCTGTACGATGAAGCCCAGCGTCCACCACTTCACCCACAAATAGTACATGGTCTCCCCGTTCATTCACGTCCACAACTCTACACTCAAACCAAGACAAGGCATCCTTTAGGATGGGGCTGCCCGTATTCTGTGTGTAAAATTCCACCTCACCAAATTTATTACCTACTCGCGACACTGGTTTAAAAAAGGAAAAGGCCAAATCCTTTTGTCCTGTTTCCAGCACACTCACTGAAAACACCCCACTGTCACGAATACCGTCACAGGATGTGGTCCCCTTTTTTGCGGCAATTGCCACAAGTGGCGGAGTAAAAGAGATCTGGGTCACCCAGTTTCCCGTAAACGCATTAACATCATCGCCCACTTTTGTACCAATCACGTACAAGCCGTAAGAAATCCCACGCAAAGCACCTTTTTTCGACTTATCATCCATAAAATGCCCACCTTTTCATGATATCATAGTTCCCACACAAGGAACCTAAGTTCTATCCTAGCGGAATTTCGTCACAAATTGAACAATTTTTATTTCTTAACTGGTAACTACATTTTGCACTGCGGCATCCAATGGGGTCTAAATTAGGAGCCCTCTGATTCACGAAAGTAAGGATTCACGAGCTTTTGCTCAGCCACTGTACTCTCTAACCCATGCCCAGGGTAAATTTTTAATCTATTAGGGAGTGTTAACAACCGTTGCAAAGAACTTCTCATGTCCTGCAAGTTGGACAAAGGCAAATCTGTCCGGCCAATCGTCCCGGCGAAAAGAGTGTCTCCAGTAAAAGCTACCTCATTTCCCACCAGGCTAATGCTGCCTGGGGAGTGGCCCGGAGTATGCCAAATGGTAAAATCGTGGGTACCCACAGACACCAAATCGCCATCCTCCCAATACACATCAGGCAATTGCAGTGCCTCAATACGGCGCCCCAACCAAGTTTGCGCAGACGCCTGTAACTGCTCCCATAAAGGTAAATCTGCTTTGTGCAAATAAGCAGGTACCCCCAAGCTCTGGCGCAGCACATCCACCCCCATGATATGATCCAGGTGACCATGGGTCAACCAGAGGGCCCGTACTGTTAAACTGTGTCGAGTCACGAAATCCAACACACGAGTGACATCTGTGTCCCCGGGATCAACAATCACTGCTTCGCGAATGTTCCCAGTCTCCCATAAAACATAACAGTTGGAGGCCAGTGGGCCCAAGACAAAGGGCATTATTTCCATTCACAGTTCCTCCGAATCCTACTAATTTATACGTTTCAGACAACCTTTAACACTGTCTCTCCGAATCCAAAATGAGCGTCACTGGCCCATCGTTGACTAGTCGGACATCCATCATTGCCCCAAAAACCCCTGTCTCCACTGTCAGATCGTGCTTTCGCAGATTGGAATTCAATTCATCAAACCATTGTCGGGCCTGCTTTTGGTCCGCTGCTTTGCTGAAGCTAGGCCTCCTGCCATGACGGACATCTCCGTACAAAGTGAACTGGGATACGGACAAAACGGACCCGCCTAGTTCAAGGATATCTCGGTTCATTTTCCCTTGTGCGTCTTCAAATATTCGCAAATGTACAATCTTTTGCACGATGTAGTTAAGGTCCACTGTCTGATCACCGACGGCAATTCCCACCAATAAAAGTAGGCCGTTTCCAATGGATCCTACCGTTTGCCCGGCCACCTGGACAGAGGCTTCACGCACTCGCTGCACCACAACCCTCATGATTTGCGATGTCCTCCTAGTCTTAAACGCCCAGATTCCCCTAAACCATACATTTACTGAATCACCCGGCGCACTGTACGAATATCCTTTAACCTTTTAATTCGCTCCACGACGCCGCGTAAATGGTCAATGTTGCGAATACGCAGAGTCAAATTCACGTGGGCAATGCGTTGGCTGTCAGCCCGTGCGCTAACGGCCGTGATATTTGTCTTTGTTTCATTGATGGCATTCATGACTTCATTGACGAGCCCAGTTCTATCCAGACCCAGCACCTCTAAGTCCACAGAATAGAACATATCCGGTGTGCTTGCCCACTCCACTGCAATCACATGTTGTGCATCCACAAGCAGATCTGCTGCATTGGGACAGTCTGCTCGATGCACAGATACGCCATGACCGCGCGTGATGAAACCAATAATTTCATCCCCAGGAACTGGATTGCAGCAGTGCGCTAAGCGAATCAAGATATTGTCAATCCCGAGCACTCGCACCCCTTGGGGGCTGGCTTTCCCTTGCGGTTTGCTCTCTATCACCGGCGGTGCAACCTCTACAGGACCGTGATCTCGACGGTACTTTTCAATCAGTCTCCCAATGACTTGCGCCGCGCTAAGCCCGCCATAACCGATGGCTGCATACATTTCGGAGTCCTTTGCAAAATTTAGTTTTTGCAGCACATCTGCGAGGTAGCTGGAATTGAGCAAGTCTGTCAAAGCATACTTTTGACGGACAATTTCTTTTTCTAACGTTTCTCTCCCACGAGCTACATTTTCTTCACGGTTTTCTCGTTTAAACCACTGACGAATTTTTCCTTTTGCTTGCGAAGATTGGACAATTTTTAACCAATCTCGACTTGGACCATAGCTCTGTTTAGAGGTCAACACTTCCACGATGTCGCCGGTACGCATACGGTAATCCAGGGGTACTATTTTGCCATTGACTTTAGCACCAACGCAGTGATTGCCAATGTCTGTATGGATGCGGTAGGCGAAATCGATGGGGACACTGCCTGCAGGCAATTCAATAACTTCACCTTTGGGAGTAAAAACAAAGACCTCATCAGAAAATAGGTCCACTTTGAGAGTTTCCATGAACTCCTGAGCATCTCGGTAGTCCTGCTGCCACTCCAGCACTTCACGAAACCAAGCCAGTTTTTGTGCAAACTTAACATTCGGCTTGTCCCCGCCCTCCTTATAAACCCAGTGGGCCGCAATGCCATACTCAGCCGTTCCATGCATGTCCCAAGTGCGAATTTGTATTTCAAGGGGCTCACCCCTAGGCCCCACCACTGTGGTGTGCAGGCTTTGATACATATTGTATTTGGGCATGGCAATATAATCTTTAAATCTCCCCGGCATAGGTTTCCAAAAGGTGTGAACAATCCCCAGCACCCCATAGCAATCCTTGATACTATCGACAATTACGCGAACCGCAAAGAGGTCGTAAATCTCATTAAACTCTTTCTGTTGTGAAGCCATCTTGTGATAAATGCTATAGATATGTTTTGCGCGCCCAGATACATCCGACCGGATGTCCATGGCGCGCAATCTTTCCCGCAAAATTTCTATCACTTCATTAACATAGGTTTCTCGTTCCTTGCGTTTTTGTGCCATCAGATGAACGATACGATAGTACGCCTGCGGGTTGAGATAGCGTAAAGCGGTGTCCTCAAGTTCCCATTTGATACTGTACATTCCAAGCCGATGGGCCAAGGGAGCAAAAATGTCTAAAGTCTCCTTGGAGATACGAACCTGTACCTCCACTGGCTGATAGCGTAGTGTGCGCATGTTATGCAGACGGTCGGCCAGTTTAATCATCAATACACGAATATCCTTAGCCATCGCCATGAATAATTTACGCAGATTCTCCGCCTGCTGCTCCTCTACGGAATCAAACTTAATTCTGTTAATTTTGGTAACTCCGTCCACTAAGGCTGCCACCTCAGACCCAAACTGACGGATGACCTCTTCGTCTGTAACCCCGGTATCTTCCACCACATCGTGAAGTAATGCCGCAGCAATCGTGGTGGCATCCATTTCTATATCCGCTAAAATAAGCGCCACCGCCAAGGGGTGGGTGATATAGGGATCCCCAGATTTGCGAAATTGCCCGAGGTGTGCCCTGTCTGCATAACTATAAGCTCGACGAATAAACTCAGTATCTTCCGGGCGACCGTATCGAGCTACTTTATCACACAAACGGTTCAGGTCAGGTGCCTCTGCGTCAGCAGCCTGAGAAGCCTCTAACCCCTGGGCCACGTTGCCCACCCCCTCCAGCAAAATCTCTCTACACGTTAAAAGCGAATCAGCGTCTCCACTGCAAAGTGGGTCAACTTGTCACGGCCCCTCAATTCAGTCAGCTCAATTAGAAAAGCTGCACCCACAACCTGCGCCCCAAGTTGTTGTACCAAGTTCACCGTGGCGGAAATGGTGCCCCCTGTGGCCAACAGGTCATCCGCAACCACCACACGAGCCCCTTTCGGCAGGGCGTCCTGATGAACCTCCAATATGTCTTTCCCATATTCTAACCCATACTCCACAGAAATTGTGCGGGCTGGAAGCTTTCCACCCTTGCGTACAGGCACAAACCCAACCCCTAATGCATAGGCCAAAGGTGCCCCCACCACATAACCCCGCGCCTCCGGGCCCACCACGTACTGTGCGCCCTGTGCACGCGCAAACTCCGCAAGTTTATCAATTGCTCCACGATAGGCAACGCCATTCCCCAACAAGGGGGTAATATCCCGAAATAAAATTCCTGGTTGAGGAAAGTCAGGAATTTCCCTAATCAGTGCTTTCCAGTTCATAAACAAACGCCTTCCTTCCATCATATGCATCAGGGCAACACAAAGCAAACAAGCATCTCTGACACCCCTGTCAAATAGATAAACTTCGGGGCTTGTAACAAAATTGGAATTATAGGCGCGGAAACCCATTGCGGCGTTCCTTAGCCTCAACCGGATTGACATGGACCCAAACGTCCCTCACCATGGGAAACTGTTGCATCAGTTCCTCTTTTACCCTCGTGGCAATAACATGGCCTGCACTGACACTCAAATCCCCCAGTACGCTAATTTCCACGTCAATGATGACATACTGGCCATGATCCCGTACGCGCAGCACATCAATGCGGCGCACGCCAGCAACTGCCGCAATCTGGTCACGGTAAGGTAAAATTTCGTCCCCCTCCATGACCCGGTCCATCAGGACGTGCACGGCATCTACTGCAATCTCATAACCCATTTTTACCACCAGCACCGCCACAGCAGCACTGGCCACAGAATCCATATACAGCATCCAACCGATATGCCAACTCGCTCCTAATATAGACAACAAAATCCCTATCAGAGCTGCGCTGGAAGACAGCACATCGGACCGATGATCCGCCGCCGATGCCAGTAGACTTCGACTGTGTAAGCGGCGACCCAGACGGTAATTATAGTGATACAACCATTCCTTGACAAGGATAGCCCCAACAGCCGTCCAAGCGGCAGCTAATCCGGGTGCCACAGGCCGCCCCCAAAAGGACCGCACCGCCTCAACGGCAATTTCTACGCCAGCTGCCAGTAAAACCCCTGCTACAATTCCCGAACTTAGAAGTTCTGCCTTGCCGTGCCCGTATGGATGGTCTGCATCTGCAGGTTTGCGGCCAATCCACAAGCCCACCATGACGGCTACAGAACCCACCACATCGGCCGCAGAATGCACACCGTCAGCAAACAGCGCGGGGCTTTCTGCAGTCAATCCAACCGCTATTTTACTCACCGTTAACCCCACATTGATGGCCAGACTCCACCAGCCACCTCGACGGGCCTGTCGGTCAGCCTTCGGACCATAGACCTCATCCTCTTGCAACTGCAAAATTGCTCGATCCCTTCAATAAAATTCCCCATTATAAGCTTCAACAGTCCGCTGCAGGGACCCCCATCAAGCGGTCTGTCCCTTGGCCTTTATTTTGCGAAACTCACGCCCTCGCCAAATCACCCACAGGGGACTGGCAATGAAAATTGAGCTGTAGGCCCCACTGATGAGACCAATAATTAACGCGAAGGTAAAGGTATGAATCGACTGTCCACCAAAAAAGTACAGCATCACCGCGGCAATTAAAACCGTAATGACCGTATTGATGGACCTGCGCATGGTTTGCCATAGGCTCATTTCCACCAGTCGCTGCAATTCTTCGTACGACCGCGGTTTAGAAATTTTTTGGTTTTCTCGGATTCGGTCAAAGATGACAATGGTGTCGTTAATAGAATAGCCCACAATGGTCAGGATGGCCGCAACAAAGGTGAGGTCCACCTCCATACGCAACAGTGCAAAGACCGACATGACAATGAAGGCATCGTGTAGAAGGGCCACAATCCCCGCAATCGCAAAGCGATACTCGAAACGTATGGCTACATAAATCACAATAAATAAAGAGGCCAGCAGGACCGACCAAACCGCTTTGCTAGAGGTTTGCTGGGCCACAATAGGGTCCACCATCTCGGTGCTGGCCCCCTGGGACTTGGGGAAGTATTGTTTTTCCAGCTGAGTGATTTTGGCCACCTGGGCTGGTGTGAGTTCCTCGCCAAAGCGTACAACAGCAGTCTGCCCGAGCGTGCCTTGAACTGTAACAGCTCCCTCGCCCAAGTGGAATCCGCCAGCGGCAAACATTTGTTGGACCTTTGCTGAGTTCACTGGTTGATTGAGTTGTAGTTGAACCCTTGATCCTGCTTTAAAATCAGTTCCCAAATTGAAGCCAAACACCGTAAAGGCAATCAATCCTAGCACGGTAATGGTCCCGGACAGCATAAAAAACCATTTGCGGTGACCAACGATATCGAACCGGGCCTTCACTTAACCATCACCCCTTTTCCAATTCCGAACCACCAGGGTCGATTGACCACGTTGGAGCGTGTGAGCAAGAGTAGCATCAGACGGCCCATCATCACAGCGGTGAGCAGACTAGAAATGATGCTTATCATTAGGGCAATGGCAAACCCCCGGATGTCCCCTTGGCCAAACCAGTACATCACGGCACCCGCAATAAACGTGGTGGAATTGGAATCAATGATGGTTCGCAAAGCCCTTTGCGTTCCAGCAATAACGCTGGACATAAAACTTTTGCCATTGTGCATTTCATCTTTAATTCGTTCGTATGTGATGATGTTTGCATCGACGGCCATGCCCACCCCCAACACCAAGGCTGCCAAACCAGGCAGTGTCAGCACCACATGCAACCCCGCAAAAACCACCAGAACCAGGTATAGATAAGCCACCAGGGACAAGTCCGCAATCAATCCAGCCACCCGGTACAACGTCAACATAAACAAGAAAATCAAAATAATGGCTGCCAACCCTGCCCACATCGTGGCCTTTAGTGAGGCAATCCCCAGCGTGGGCCCCACATTTGTGGAGCTGACCAGTTGCAAGGGATAGGGCAACGCCCCAGCATTGAGCTGTTTGGCCAAGGTGATACAAGCTTGAGATGTATTCAGCGAGCCTCCGGAAATTTCAGAACGTCCATCAGACATAACTTGTTGAATCACCGGGTCTGTCAGTAACTGACCATTAAGAAATACATAAATGGGCTTGGTCAAATACTGTTTAGTAATGTTATACCACTGTTGAGGATTCTTGAAGTCAAGCGTCACAACATTTTGACCCGTATTGGGGTCTGTGGTCCATTGAGAATTGCTCTGCAAGTCTTTTCCAGTCGCCAACAGGGTACTGGCCACTGGCTGCCACTGTCCGTTCTTTTCTTGGATAGCCTGACCATACATGCGCAGGTCCGCCGTTTTCCCAATCATTTGCTCAGCCTGTTGTTGGTTAAAAGCCCCAGCCAAATCGACACGAATTTGTGTTCCATTTTCTACCGCAATGGTCGGCGACGAGACCCCCAAGGCATTGACTCGCGTTTCCACAGCCTGTACGGCCGCACTCACTCCAGTGGATGTCACAGGATTGTCCTTTGTGGGTTGGATTTGATAAAGAAGTTCAATGCCCCCCTTGAGGTCCAAGCCAAGCGGAATTGTTTTCCAAAGACGTAACGAAGTCGTGCTCGTCAGTCCCAAAATCACCAACGCAATTACCACGACGGCCGTAAAACGCCCCCATTTGTGTTTGCTTACTCTCTTCAAAACCTCAGTCTCCTAACAACCCGCAACACAGCCCCGCTTGCGGAGAAGTATTCGCGGTGCGCAATTTCGTCCTGTTCAGATATACAGCCCTAAGTATACTCAAGTCGGATTTTCGGCGTCAAACTCATGCAATCGGCCCTTGTAAGCTTGCATCGTCATGAAGTTCATGAACCGTCCGGCATTCAACCCCAGAATGACACCCACCCACTCATGTAAAGGGGCTGTTTCTTTTACCAATCCTTGCACACATGCCCACACCTCGTTTACAGTTACCGCGTCATAACCCAACTGGTGGAACTCCTCCACTTTCACCTGGCACAACTGACGTAAGTCAGGAAGATAACTTTGCCAGTCCCCCTGTGATTGGGTCCCCTGTTCCACGGCTGTCCGCCCCCATTCGTCCGTTCAAATCGACACACTCTACTAGTGTTCGCCAGGCTACGGTTTTTTCCTGCCGTGGACTAACTTCAAGCTTGTCTGCATACAGTGATACGGATTCCCTTGCGGAGGTTCACTGAAATGAGCCAGCGTCGTTCCTTTTTTCACGGAGCATTTGTCTTAATGACAGCCAGCTTGGTCACCCGGGTGATGGGATTTGCCTACCGAATTGTACTTACCCGCTTAATTGGTGCCACAGGAATGGGATTGTTTCAAATGGTCTCACCCCTGTTGAGCCTGGTGCTGACCTTCGTGATTGCTGGCTTACCTGTCGCAATCTCAAAGCTAGTGGCCGAGGCTTTGGTGCAACGAGACCGGGTACGGGTACAGCGCATCCTACGCGTCAGTGCAACGGTCATTGCCGTGATGTCTGTCCTATTCACGGGATTGATGTGGCTTTTACGGGGTGTCATACAACACCACTGGCTGACAGACCCGCGAGCCTATCCTACCTATTTAGCAATGATTCCATTAGTATCAATCATCGGCATTTCGAGTATCTTTAGAGGCTATTTCCAAGGCCTTCAGGACATGTCCCCACTCGCCTGGTCGGCCATTTTTGAGCAAATTCTGCGCATAGGATCCATTTGGCTACTGGCCAGTTACCTCGTCCACTACAGCTTGGCCTATGCGGCGGCGGCAGCGATGGCAGGTCAGGTGGTGGGAGAACTGGGTGGCCTACTGTTTCTTTGGTTGCAGTACAGACGCAAAGGCAAACTGTCTTTGGTACTGCCAGACGCACCCGCCCGAAGCCTGGAAAAACCGCGGCAAACCCTCGCGGCCATCGTGAATATTGCGGCTCCAGTCACACTCAGTCGACTGATTGGGTCTTTGATTTACGCCCTTGAACCAGTCTTGGTCACCCGTTCCCTGCTCACCGCCGGACTGTCTGTCACAGCGGCCACGGCACTGTACGGCCAATATGGTGGTATGGCCATTCCCTTGCTGGTATTTCCCACCGTGTTCACGGGGTCTCTAGCGGTAAATCTGGTGCCCAGTGTATCTGAGGCCGTGGCTGAGAATCAGGAACAACGGGTGAAAGCCCGATTTAGCCAAAGTTGGACTGCCACCGCCATGGTAGGAATCCCGACATCCATTTTGCTAACCTTTTATGCCAATCCCCTCGCGTGGGCAGTGTTTGGCATCCGGGGTGTAGGGCCTATCCTCGCCGTAATGGCCCCGGCTGGGTTTTTACTTTACTTAGAGGGCCCCCTGATGGGAATCTTACAGGGTCTCAACCATGCAGGCATTGCAATGCGAAATTCCATTGTCGGCGGTATTCTACGCCTGGGATTAATCGTATTACTTGCCTCACAACCCCATCTAGGAATTCTAGGGGTAGCCTGGGCCTCCACTGCCTCCATCTGTGTGACCGCCGGATTGCACCTGCGCAGTGTAAAGAAATTCGTTCCCATTCACATTAATTGGCGGGACACCCTCCGCATTCTCGTAGCCTCTGCAGGCATGTTAACATTACTAGTCACCCTGTCTTTGCTTCATCCCAACCCCAATCCATGGCAACTTCTATTGGCCATGATGGCTGGTTTAATAGTTAATTTCATTTTGTTGTGTTCCTTACAAGTGTTAACCACACAGCGCGTTCTCCGAATTCCACGAGCTGGCCCTCTTTTAGCCCAGATTGTGTCTGCCATGCCTTTTGCAATATGAAAGAATTGTTTTCTACTGCGCGCGAAACTTAGAGCCGCTCCTCGTGCTTGGATTGCAGTCCGTGGGCAGACGACTCCATCGGATCCACGTGGATGCGGCCATCGCCATCGATACTGGCATAAAATACATCCCGCCAATCGCTATAGCCCTGTTCAGATAGCACTTGATTGAGCCAATTCATATCCCGACGCAGTCTTGCCAGCGTCTGTACCACAGGTTGCCCATCCATAATCAAAGACATCGGCAAGGCCTCAGGCGTCACCATTTGGTTAAGGTCCGCTGCTTGTAAAGGCCTTTTTTCTGCCTTTGGCAAAACGCTCAGTTTGCCTGAGGTCTCAAGAACCGCAAATTCCACGTCCTGCACCCGGGCCAGTCCCTGTTCACGCAATTGCATCAGTAGGTCCTCCATAGTATAGCGTGTGCGCCGCAATTGCCCATCTCGCACCCTACCATGCTCCACGAGAACCACCGGTTCTCCCTCCACCCATTTACGAAAACGTTGGCTTTTCAACTGTACCAATGCCACCCCCACCTGTAACACAACCAACAGGGCAATCGACACCAAGGCCATATACAATGGAGTATGGGTGTCCTCCATAGGCACGGTGGACAGCTCCGCAATCATGATGGACACGACAAAGTCAAATATGGATAGCTTTCCTATTTCACGTTTTCCCATCACCCGCAAAGCAAGCATTACAACCAAGTACAGTACTACAATGCGCACGCAAAATTCCCACAACGGGATATGCATCAGCACCCCCCCAATTGGACCTTATTATGGCCCAATCTGGGAGGAATTAGTGACTCTGAAGAATCAAAGCTTTTTTGGAACTTTTGTGCGAACAATCCATTAGGCCAATGTCTTCTGACTGTTTTCCTGAAGTTTTGCAAAGAGCATACCCACCTGTTCAAAGACAGCCGCCAAGTCCTCCACTTCTCGGTAGACGTTCGCCAAAATGCGCACCCGCAAAGAAATCACCGTACCTGCGCCCGCGTCAAAAGGACGCGCAGCTACGCTGCGCTGAATTCGCAGCGCTAGGTTCTCCAAATGCTCTCGACTGATTTGCGGAACCATCATTAAAAATTCATCACCCCCGTAGCGGCAGGCGATTTCGTTTAGGCGCAAACACTCCCGAATGCGCACACTGATTTCCCGCAACACCCTGTCACCGATTTCAAATCCAAAGTTGCGATTCACTAAACTAACATTTTCCACATCCAGACATACCACACCCCAATCCCGGGTGCCATTGATAAAGGATTCGCGCACCTCCTGGTTGAGGAAATGATAAGTGTGAAATCCCGTCAAGTGATCCACAAACAGCTGTGTGTCCAAGGCGGGGGTATATACTGCACTACGATTTTTGCCCCGCTGTTTAGCCCCCCAGTACATTGCGGAGTCAGCCTTCAGCAACAAGTCTCGTTCATTACTGCCGTGCTCTGGATAAGTGGCAATCCCGATACTCACCGTGATACCCTGCAGTTTATAATCATCGTAGCACACCACGTGTCTGGCAACCTCAGCCCGCACTTTCTCCATTCGATGGTGTGCAGTCAAAGAATCCACGGGCAGCAAGATCCCGAATTCCTCCCCCCCGTAACGTGCAACTACTCCATCCACGCCGAGGGATTTCAACAGCAGTTGTGACAAAGAAGCAAGCACCGCATCCCCAGCCAAGTGTCCATAAGTATCGTTAACTTTTTTGAAAGAATCGACGTCAATGACGACTACAGAAAGCACGCCCTGCCCTTGAATCGCCTTTTTAACTGCCTGTTCTAAGGCCACATAAAAGTAGCGATAGTTGTATAAATTAGTTGCAGAATCTCGAATTGACTGCTGTTGTAATGTTTGATATAAATTTGCGTTTTCAAACAGCACAGCCACCTGGCTGGCTAGAAGGTGTACATCTCCGAGGGTTTCCGGAAAGGCGTGAGTCCGTTTCCCGTACAAAACTATGGCACCCCTCAGTCCACCGTGACTGTACATGGGGAATACCGCCATACTACGATAGCTAGGTCCCACTGCAGAAACCCAGCGCACTCGACTGTCCCGCAGAGTATTGACAATGTATTGCCATTTTTGCGATTCAACAATATCCCATACAGCACCCCCATCACAGTGCAGCAATTCCCGCAGGGGAAAGTTCGCTGCAACCTGTTCTGGCGCCACATGCATGGGCCGAAGAATATCGTCTTCTACATCATAGATGTAGATTGCAACCGCATCGGCAAAGGTTAAGTTTTTCACTGCCTTAGTCACACCACTGCTGATAGTATCGAGATCAAACTCACCAAGCAAGGACATCGTTGCTGCTAGGACTTGCTGGAGTCCTCTGGTACGGCTGTAATTGCGAAAAATTAAGCTTATTACAATTGCCGGAAAAATCATCACAGGTGCTATATAAGGGTACGCTGGCAAAGCTAGGGTCAGCAAAAAAGCTACTGCAATACTGACTGCGTGATGGATTACATCCCCAGACAAAAAAGTGCGTACGTCTTGTCTCTCAAATGTACCGCGCAATGCGTGCAAGAGATGAACAAATAGGTGGTTTAGTGCAATAAACACTCCATCCGCAAACACCACAGCCAGAATTAAACTCCAATTCCAATAATTAATTCCCTTTACCAACGGTACCGAAAATAGTGTAAACGTAAATCCCATCCCAAGCGCACTCAAACTGTATTGACCCACATTAAACAGCCAGGTGGACCAAGCCGTAACTCTAGGACGCAAAAGTGGGGCAATTGCCGCCGTCCAAAGCATTAACCACACAGCCACAGACGGACCGTAGGCCATCATAGCTCCAAGGGGCACAACCATCACGAAAGACCCTTGGGCCTTCCCCAAAGGGATGGGAACGTACTCCAAGGCCACTGAAAAGATCAGTAGAATTCCTGCAACCCAGACCATCACAGGTGGCCAGCGTGGAAAGACTAAAAAAACCATTAAAACGCCGAAAATTCCTACCCACCATTCGAACCAAGTAGCTTTTTGCACATTGAACATAGGCGCTCGTATCATCCTTTAAAGACAAAACATCTCACATAGAGATTCACCGCTTTATCGCGGTGAATGGCACCTACCCCAGGTATTACTGAAATATTCTCAGCTATTTCTATCCATTTCTCTGTAATGGACTCGTTTCACTAAAAATGAAACGTTAGCGTAAAATTCAGACAGGTATATTCCCGCCGGACAAACCATAAAAATCTAATCAAAGAGAGAGGAGTGAATCCATGAAAACCGCCTTATCCCCACGACTTAATCTGATGCGACGGTTTCCCATTCTCTATGGTCTGGCTTGGGCACTCCTGTGGTCAATGGTGGGTATCTTGATAATTGCCCTATGGGCTCACCTGACCGTCATGACCCCAACCAAGGTGGTAATCGGTGCTTATGGGGTGCACTGCCTGTCTGCCATCCTCGGCGGATTTGTAGCCAGCCGAGCCGCCAATGAACGGGGATGGTTTCAAGGCGGCATGGTTGGCTTACTGTATGCCCTCATTATGCTTTTACTCAGTCTAGTCGTTTACAACGCATTTCCCACCGATGCCAGCGGTTTATTCCGTGTTCTTTTGCTCACTTTAATGGGAGCATTCGCTGGCGTGTTGGGCGTCAATACTCGCAAAGAAACATAACTCCAATGCTAGATCTGATAACACCTGCTAGCACCCTTATTTACAAAGCAAAGCCCACACTTTTCCGCACTGGCTAATGTAGACTTCTCCCTTCCTCGGTGGAGGAGTCTTCTGTTGCGGAATCTATATCTTCGTCTGAAGTCTCCTGTGGCAGCACACGCGTCACTGCCCGTAAGTCCATTTCCACCACAGTATCGGGGGCAATTTCCACGTGCAGGGTACTGTCTCCCATCGCTGTGACCTCTCCATAGATTCCTGCTGAAGTAACCACTCGGGAACCGGGTTGCAGTTGTTTCATCATATTGGCGCGATTTTTTTGTTGACGGCGCTGTGGCAAAATCATTAACGCGTAAAAAACACCTAAAATCACCACAATAAGTAAAATGTTTCCCAATTTCACACGTCCTCTCCGGCGTTTCCACCATTATACCCATATTGCCGATAAAACTCCTGCTTGTACAGTGCAAATGTGCCCTGTTCAAGGGCAACACGGATATTTTTCATCAAGTGGAACAAAAAATAAACGTTATGATAAGTGGTCAAACGAATCCCTAAAACTTCTCCCGCTTTCAGCAAGTGACGAATGTAAGCCCGAGAAAAGCTGCGACAGACCTTGCAGTCGCACTGTTCGTCTAAGGGTCGCCAATCCTCCCCGTAAGTTGCATTTCGTATGACCAGCTTACCTCGACTGGTCAGCACAGTGCCATTACGTGCAATGCGCGTGGGTAACACACAATCAAACATGTCAATCCCCCGCTCTACCCCTTCAAACAGGTCATCGGGGGCACCTACACCCATCAAATAACGAGGCTTGTCTGCCGGTAGTCGCGGTGTGGTATATGACAAGGTCTCATACATTAAGGGTTTCGGTTCACCCACGCTCAGTCCTCCCACTGCATATCCTGGGAAATCCATATCTACTAGAGAATCCGCCGCTTCGCGTCGTAATGCAGGATCTGTGCCGCCTTGTACAATTCCAAATAAAGACCGCACCTCAGTTTGGTGGTGTGCTTTTTTACACCTTTGCGCCCAGGCCAAAGTCCTCCTCAATGAGGTTTGAAGATAGGCGGGTTCCGCTGGGTATGGCGGGCATTCGTCAAACGCCATGATGATGTCCGCCCCCAACGCATTTTCTATTTCCATCACCCGCTCAGGGGTAAAAAACTGTGGACTTCCGTCCAAATGTGAACGAAACTGTACCCCATCCTCTGATATTTTCCTCAGGTCGGCTAAGCTGAACACCTGGAACCCACCGCTATCTGTCAGCAAACTCCCCGGCCAAGACATAAACTTGTGTAACCCGCCGCCCCGAGCCACCAAGTCCTCCCCCGGACGCAAATGCAAATGATACGTATTGGCAAGGATGATGCCCGCTCCCAGTTCTACCAGTTCCCATGGATCCATGGTCTTTACTGTTGCCTGTGTTCCCACAGGCATGAAAACTGGCGTTTCAATAATTCCGTGGGGGGTGTGCAAGCGACCAAGTCGGGCCATAGTATCCGCATCCCGTTTTAGCAGTTCATACCAGACTGGAGGTTTACTCAACGGCGGAAAGCCCCCTTTCAATGAACATGGCATCCCCAAAGCTGAAAAACCGATATCGTTGGGCTACCGCCTCCCGATAAACTTGATGGGTGAATTTTACACCCGCCAGTGCAGCCACAAGCATAAGGAGAGTAGATTTAGGCAAATGGAAATTGGTAATTAGGCCGTCAATCACCCGAAAAGA
This sequence comes from Alicyclobacillaceae bacterium I2511, assembly GCA_003584005.1. Taxonomy (GTDB): domain Bacteria; phylum Bacillota; class Bacilli; order Alicyclobacillales; family Alicyclobacillaceae; genus QXHL01. The sequence goes on from QXHL01000004.1 coordinate 76,591, forward strand.
GTAGCCTGGATAAATAAAGATTCCCGTCTCCCGCCGACCAGATTGTACCCTGCCATCGCTCCCAGCGGCACTCTCCAGAGTGCGCAAGGCGGTAGTACCCACCGCAATCACTCGCCGTCCCTGAATCCTCGCTCGGTTAATTTTTTCAGCTACAGCCTCTGTCACCTCATAAATTTCCTGATGCATCAAATGCTCTTCCACCCGTGTAGTCTGTACTGGTTTAAACGTCCCGGCACCCACATGCAGTGTCACAAACTCCAAGTCCACACCCATATCTGCCAAATGGGATAAGAGTGTATGAGAAAAGTGCAACCCCGCTGTAGGTGCTGCCACCGACCCAGGCGGTTGTGCATAGACCGTTTGATATCGATTGGCATCCTGCAACGGACTGTGAATATAGGGTGGCAAAGGAACTTCCCCAAACTCCTCCAAAAACATTGGGAACTCCAACCCAGTAGGCAGGTCAAAGTGCAGGAGTCGCCGACCCTCTTCCCCCACCGAAATCACCCGAGCACGGGGATGTTTCAGTGGAATTGATTTTACCGTCCTGCCGGGTTGTAGAAAAGCGTCAGGGTGCTCTTCAGCATTAATTGGCTGTTTTGCTGCAGGGTAAAATTCTAGTTCTGTGTTCAAATGCAGCCGTTTGGCAGGTTTCGCCATAACCCACCAGTCGTCTTCATTCACGGGGCGCGCCAACAGTACCTCAACGCGAGCTCCAGTATCTAACTTAATCCCATACAAGCGGGCACGTAAAACCCGCGAATTGTTCAACACCAGCACATCGCCAGCACAAAGGTACTGCGGGAGATCTTGAAACCCTCGGTGCTCCCAGGTTCTCGTCACCGGATCTACCACCATCAGCCGAGAGGCTGTACGCTCCGACAGGGGCGTTTGCGCAATCAATTCCACAGGTAATTCATAATTAAATTCTTCAACCTGCATGCAGTCTACATCCCTTTCCTTGCAGGCCCATTATACGGGGTATAAAACGTGGGAGCAAAGCAACGAAAGTCTTCCACTGTTTGGAATGGATTGGGTGTACCTGGAGACTTAGGCTTTGTGTTTTGAAGGTGGTAACTGTTGCGCCAACCGCTGTGCTTGCGGCCTATGCAACACAGCGGTCAGGGCCGCGCTGTCCCGGTACCCCTCTTGGCTTGCAATCGCATAACTGGCAACAGCACCCGGTGATAAGTTATGAACATTGGCCGCCCGCCAGAATGCGGAAGAAACGGTAAAAGAGTATACCATCGGTACCAAAATGTGTGCTTGTGCGTTGTCCAAAATCGCCTTGTGTACGCTGTTCACCGCTTCCCCAGTTCCTTCAGCGGTAATGTTTCCAAGAGGTCTTGACCTTTCACGTTTGTTTTCCCGGACCCTAAAGAGTTCTTCACCCTGATTCACCTAATCTCGCTGAAGCACCAGCGGGATAGGCACCTGTAGGTGTTCACAGGTCAGCCGAGTAGCCATCCTCCCCCGCGGTGTTCGCTGCAGTAACCCCATTTGAATGAGATAAGGTTCATACACCTCTTCAATCGTTCCTGCCTCTTCCCCTACCGCAGCTGCTAGGGTGTCCAAACCAACTGGACCACCAGAAAATTTGCTCAATAGGGTATCCAACACCCGATAATCTAATTCGTCCAGTCCCAGTTCATCCACGTGCAGACGTTGCAAAGCCTGTTTTGCAATACCCAAACTAACCGCAGCCGCATGCTCCACCTGGGCAAAGTCCCTGACTCGCTTGAGCAGACGATTTGCGACGCGCGGTGTCCCGCGAGATCTTCTGGCAATTTCCATCGCCGCGACAGGATCGACAGGAAAGTGCAGAATATTTGCAGTTCGCTGGACAATTTGTGTCAACTCGTGTACCTCATAATAATCCAAACGGGAAATCACACCAAATCGATCCCGCAAGGGGGCAGACAATAGCCCCGCCCGAGTGGTGGCACCAATCAAGGTAAAGGCTGGAAGATCAAGTCGCACTGAACGGGCCCCTGGCCCTTTGCCAATCACAATATCCAGGGCATAGTCCTCCATTGCCGGATACAAAACCTCTTCTACAGCACGCGACAAGCGATGAATCTCATCAATAAACAAAACGTCCCCTGGCTCTAAGTTTGTCAACAGTGCCGCCACATCCCCCGGACGCTCCAGCGCAGGTCCAGAGGTAATACGGATGTGCACCCCGAGTTCATTGGCTATAATCATGGATAAAGAAGTTTTTCCAAGTCCCGGGGGTCCGTAGAGTAAAACATGGTCCAAAGCTTCTGATCGTTCCTTTGCCGCCTCAATGAAAACCTTCAAATTTTCCTTAACTTTTTTTTGACCAATGTAGTCCTCTAAAAAACGTGGACGAAAGGACTCGAAAGCGGCATCCTCTTTGTTCCAATCTGCGGCAACCATTCTGTCTGTCAAGTCTCGGCTGCCTCCCTCATAAATCCTTAGGTCAAGTAGACAGGTTTAGCAAGCTGTTGCAAACAGGCCCGTAAACCAGCCTCTAAGTTGTCCAGCCCCTTATCTGTTTCCACCCGCCGCACAACGTCCGTTGCCTGACTTTCATTATACCCAAGGCTGACCAGAGCCTCAACGATTTGCCAGGTAAGGGTGCTCTGTTCTCTTCCAACAGACAAGCGCCCCCCTTCTGAGGCCGTTTGCAGTGGTGTACCCACAGAATGAATTTGAGTCACCTTGTCTCGCAATTCCAGGATTAACCGCTGAGCCGTTTTTTTCCCAATTCCCGGTAATCGACACAATGCTTCACTGTCCTGTGCCAACACAGCGGAAACAAATGTTTCAAATTGGGTGTGTGATAGAATTTGCAGGGCCCCTTTCGGTCCCACCCCAGTGACACGAATCAATAGCCCAAACCAGTCCCTCTCTACGGCAGACAAAAACCCGTACAAACTCATGCCGTCCTCACGCACTTGGAGGTGGGTAAATACCTGCACGCTATCGCCTTGAACCAGACTCGTCAACGCCCCGTCCGGCATCTGTACATGGTATCCCACCCCATGTACGTCCAAAACGGTGTATCCAGAACCTGTAAAAGCCACCTCACCGCGTAAAAAAGCAATCATCTGCAAATCTCCTATTTCTCTGGCTTCGATTCTTTAGGTTTGACACCCGCTGGATAAGACAGTGGCCTAACAGGCCTAACAGACCTAACAGACCTAACAGGCCTAACAGACCTAACAGACCTAACAGACCCTGCGGAAGCGCCTCTACCCCAATCTAATCCCTGCACCGCTTTGTCCAACGCTGTGCTACCCCCCACCTTCGCAACCCCGGCAAACTCTGACAAGTTCCCGTTGTAGGCGTGCGTGATGGCCACTGCCAGGGCATCCGCAGTATCGTCCGGCTGGGGAGTCTCTCGCAATCCCAATAAGACCCTTACCATTTCCTGAACTTGCTGTTTGTCTGCTTTGCCATAGCCCGTGACCGCCTGTTTCACCTGCATTGGGGTGTACCCAACCACCTGCATCCCTGACTGTGTACCAGCCAGAATTGCAACACCGCGGGCCTGCCCCACAGCGAAAGCGGTCGTCGTATTTCGGTAGAAAAACAATTCTTCTGCCGCCATAATGTCAGGATGATGACGCGAAATGACTAAAACCAGAGTTTGAAAAAGAATATTAAGTCGTTCTGGCGTTGTTTGTTCGGGAAAAGTTTCAATACATCCATAGTCAATAGCCTGCAAGTGATTTCCAGAGACTTCAAGCACACCATATCCCATCCGCGCTAATCCTGGGTCAATTCCAATCACCCGCAAAATCGTCATACCTTTCCTGTTGCTGTCATCCGGATGAAACACTCCCCCCGGATACACCTGCACCCGAGTCTTGGACAGGACAAACCTAAGTACTGCGGCTATACAGCTAAATCTCCTGCTGGTGACGGCTGTAAGGAAATATCCCGCACATACACTGGCATTTGAAAAAAGACAGTCAATGTTTTATCAATTCGCCACGAACCGTGTTCTCCACTAAATCCAGTGACCGCATCATCTGTGACCTGATGCACCTCCCACTGACCGTGACCATCTCCATACAACGTCAAAAAGGCGGCCGGATTTCCCGAAGAGCGAACGGCTGAAAAAGTTGGCGTGTCCATCAATTGACCAAACTCAGTGAGCGCCGGAGAATCGGCCAAAGCCCGCTGTGGAATCCAAATTCCCGAAGTCAACCAAATAAGCGTTGTAATTGTCAAGGGTAGAACAACCAACTTACCAACTCTCCAGCTGCCAATACCGCTGTGACCAGCCATGTTAATTCACCCCAAACCGTCCGTTTAGGCCTATCATGCCGAAGTTTTGACTTTATATACGGTCTCTTGGTTTCCCCGGCAATCCCAAACCGATGGCTATTCCTCCACAGCCTCGAAATTGGCATACACGTTTTGCACGTCATCCAGTTCCTCCAGAGCATCCACCAAATTCAAGACGTCCTCTAAGTCGTCGTCTTTAAGCAGAACTGTGTTCACAGGTTCATAGGTCAATTCGGCGTCGACCAAGGAAATTCCTTGTGACTCCAAACCGTTTCGCACCCCAACATAGGACTCTGGGGCGGTAATCACCTCATACTCTTCATTGTTTTCCCGAATATCCTGTGCCCCTGCTTCTAAAGCTATCAGCATTAAATCATCTAAAACAACAGGACAGTGCTCCCTATCAACCGTGATGGATCCAACTCGATTAAACATCCAGGCGACACATCCGGATTCTCCCAGATTTCCCCCCCGTTTAGAAAAAATATGGCGAACATCGGCAGCCGTACGATTGCGGTTGTCTGTCACAATTTCCAGCATCATCGCCACACCATGGGGCCCATATCCTTCGTAAAGAATTTCTTCATAACGCACACCCGGTAACGAACCGGTGGCCTTAGCAATCGTGCGAGTAATACTCTCTTGTGACAAATTACTCTGTTTTGCATGTTCCACGGCAATTTTTAGACGAAAGTTTGTATCAGGGTTGCCGCCCCCCTCTTTTGCCGCTTGATAAATATCCCGCGATAATTTGGTAAATAGCTGTCCCCGGACTGCATCTTGCTTGCCCTTTCGACGCTGGATGTTGTGCCACTTGGAGTGTCCTGACACGACGATGCTCCTCTCCCTTGACATATTTTTATAAATAACGTCATAACAACGCTATCCCATCAAAATCCGCAGGATCTCAAGGACACAAGCCTATCGTCCCCAATCCCGTAAATAGCGAAAATCAATTCCCACCGTGCGGGTTGAAACTTTTGCAATAACCGGCGGTTGGCGCTTATATTGGTTCTGGGCAACCCGACGAACAATCTCTCGGACAACGGCTTCCCGTGCCCCGGCAGCAACTAACTCCGCTGGAGACTGACGGAGGTCTACCCATTGAAACAGGATTTCATCCGCCTCTTCGTATGTAAAACCCAATTCCATTTCATCCGTTTGATTCGCCCAAAGGTCTGCACTGGGAGGTTTTTCACGAATACTCATAGGAACCCTCAAGTACTCAGCCAATTGCCGTAACTGAGTTTTGTACAAATCACCAATGGGATTAACTGCGCTGGCCAAGTCCCCAAATTGGGTTCCGTACCCTAACAATAGTTCCGTTTTGTTGCTCGTCCCCAATACCAAGGCGTGCCAATAGGCAGACAAGTCAAACAGGGTAGCCATGCGCTCGCGAGCCATCCGATTGCCCCGTCGCAAGTTGTCGCCCGAACGGCCCAATAGGACCTCCAGATGTCCAAAGTAAGCATCTACAGGTGCGGAGATGTCTACCACAAGGGCTGCCAAACCCAGGTCCGCAACCACGGCCTGAGCATCCTGTAAACTCTGGACACTGCTAGTTTGATAGGGCATCATTACCGCCCGAACATTGTCCGCTCCGAGTGCAGCAACCGCCAAATAGGCCGCAACGGCGGAATCAATGCCGCCAGACAACCCCATGACTACCCGTTGAAAACCCGACTTCTCCGTTTCCTCGCGGATAAATGAAGTCAACACCGCTGCAGTCAATTCAACATTGATGGCCAGCTGATGCGCAATTTCAGGTTTCATTGGGAACCCCCACTCCTTTCAGCAGCCCTCCCAATTGACGCCACACCATTTCCTGTTTTTCATCCCTTAAAATTGGCGTGGCATAACGGGATCGCCGGACAATGCGCGGATCAAGGCGCCCATAAATCATCGTCTCCGCCAGAGCTGGAGCCTCAGCATCCCAGATACCGTCCGGTGTGATTATACCGGAACCGCCAAAGAAACTGACTCCGTCTTCAAACCCCACGCGATTCACAAACACAATGTGCATCCCCAGCAAGCTGGAGTAAGTTTCCAACAGGCGACGCCAAAATTGATGTGATCCGAAGCGGTCCGCATCAGTCACACTGCGGGCCGGGCTGGCGGATATCACAATTAACAAATCCACCCCTTGCAGTGACAACAAGTAGGGGCTGGAAAGGTGCCAGGCGTCTTCACAAATCATCATTCCCACCCGCCCAAACCTGCTGGCAAAAGCGTGAAACCCCCAACCCGGCGCAAAATAGCGGCCCTCGTCAAACAATCCGTACGTCGGCAGATAGACTTTGCGGTGCACACCGCAGATACTCCCCTCAGACGCATAAACGGCAGTAACATAAAACAGGTGCTCGTCCGACTCCTCGACAAAGCTAAACACAACATCCAAATCTTGACTGGCAGCCACCAGTTTTGCAATCTCTTTGTGCTGTATGGACATGGCCACATCCAGTGTTAAGTCCCGCACCTGGTAGCCAGTCAACCCCAACTCGGGGAACACCACCAGTTGGGCTCCCTGTTTTTTAGCTTCCGCAATTTTCTCCAAATGCAGTTGCAAGTTGTACCCCACGTCCCCGAGGCGTGGGCGAATTTGAGCCAATGCTATTTTTGCAGATTCCGTCAAGCGGTGTCACACTCCTGTTTAGAAGTTGTTCAAAACTCCCATGGCTTGGCGGCCACTGTCCAAGATTTCCCCGTACAAACCATCGGGCAACCCAGTACCACAGGCCGCCCGTATCCATCTTAGTATAACGCTTCAGACATGCAACGCAAGATGAGCTTACATTGTTGTGTTGTCCCCCATGGGAACAACACAGGCAGCGTCTTGTGTCAGCACTTGCCAACGTCCCAATTCCACCTCCCAGGCATCTTGCACGCGCTGTCTACCCTCTATGGGGGTACCCTGTCCGAGCCACTGCACTGCGGTACGCAGGAACACATCCGGGAAATGCAAAGCCTTCCATAACATAGATATTGCTTCCCTAGACAGCGGCAAGTTTTGGGCATAGGTCTCCACCATCTCCGGCAGGTCTCCTGAACGAATGGCAACCAAGGCCACAGTGTGGTTCATTACTTGGACCAAATCCCCAATGGGATCGTCCCAATCTGCCAAGTCAAAATCAATCCAGCCAATTTTGCGTTGAAGTTCCGCGTCCTTCTCTTCCCACAACAAGTTATGTGGAGCCAAGTCTCGGTGACAAAAAGCCATGGATCCCTGCCACTGTGCAATCCCCTGAGTGAGGTCCGAAAGCTTTTTAAATAGGGGAGAAGTGTAAGGCTGCAATTGCGGAAATATGGAACAGATAGAAGGCCATAAACGTGCACACAGATTAATTTTGAACTGAAATTTAGTCACAAATTTTCCCCGTTGCAAATTCGAGTTTGCAGATTGCAAAGATGTTTCTGGCATCGATGCAACCGTCGCCTTGTGCCATGCGGCCAGTGAAGCAACGGCCGCCAAACGCTGTTGCCGATTCGCCAAATTGAGATGCGAACCGGACAGCCATGGCAACAACTGGCCAACAGATCCATTGGGCAGCCGCATCACCAGACTACCCGTACGAGAAGTGACAGGTAAAGCCACTCGAAACCCCGCCTGCTGTAAAAACAATAAGGGTTGATAAACCAATGAAACTCGGCGCACCACACTTTGCGGTACAGGCTTCCAGATGTGATGGGGACCCTGCTGTGTGACAACGCCTATCACCGACTTCATTTTTATAAACCGCTGTACCGTAATCCCGTAAACATCCCCCAAAACATTCGCCAGTTGGGTGTCCATAAAGTTCACCGCTTGCTCCTGTGGCCGCGCAAAGGATTCTTCCATCGTTTAAGGACTTTCCGGTGCATCGGGTGACTGCGTGAAACGCTGGTCCTCTGTGAACCCAACGTATTCAGACCCAGATTCCAACCAATCAGATTCCCAGAGAGAACTCTCCCCGCCGTACTGCCACCCGATGCCCCGATAGGCCCAGGGAAGTGCCTGCCAAAGCACAGGTTGCGCAAAGAAATCCCAAGGAACCGCCAGCGGCACTGAATTACCTCGTCCAGACTTGGCACGATACGGAAAATGGGTGTGGGGTCCTTGGGGATTTCCCACTCCCCCATCCTTCTTTAGCCCCGTAAATGTATCCGGCATTCCTCCAGGGGCAGGTGGATTACCGGACATGCCAGGAACATACACCACCTCGCCGGGAGTTAAGGGCCGACCCTGTTTACCAGGATTAAGTTGTAATAAAGTAGCGAGACTGGTTGTATAGGACTGCTCCAGGGTTTCCCAAGTCTCGCCCGGCTTCACCACATGGGGCCAGACAAAGCCAAAAAATGTAGGTGTCCCCACATTTTCAGCCCCTCCCTCTGGCGCCGTCACATCGTTTTTGTGGGATTGACCCGGGGGTGGGTTTGACATTTGCACAGCCATCCCTTGCTGTGCAGGCTTTGGCTTATCCAATTCAGGGATGACCAAAACCTCTCCTGGATGTAAAACTTCCAAATTGTTGAGTTGAGGATTGGCCGCCAGCAAAAGCGGCAAGCGAACCCCTGTCGTTTGACTAATTCCTGACAAGGTATCCCCTTGTTGCACAATATACTTTCTCAAAGCATGGACCTCCCTGTGGTGGAGCATTGTGCAAAGGTCGACGATTGCCTTTGCCACTATATGCACCCACACGCAAATGGGTCCTGTGTCCACCCACACGCCCTAGACGTGCCCCAATCTGCCTCATACCTGAAACTTTGCCACCAACCCTTGTAGATCTTGTGCTAATTCTGCCAAAGAACGGGCCGCATCCGCCACCTGCTCTACCGTTGCTAAGGTTTCTTCCGTACTGGCTGCATTGTTCTCTGCCCCTGACATCACCGAGGCCATCAAAACGGCAACTCCCTCGATTTGGCCAATGGCAGATTCAACTAGTTGCACCTGATCCCTTACCCCATAGAGAATGTCGTGCGACATGGGCACAATATTCTCTACGGCCTGGCCAATGTCCAGCAACACTGATTGAGTTTCATCCGCAGCTAAGTGGCCCTGTGCCACTGCTACCTGGCTACGGTCCATAGAAGCCGCGGCCAACCGGGTGACCTGTTCGTTATTCTTGACAATCTGCTCAATCTCCTGTGCTGCTTGGCGACTCTGTTCAGCCAGCCGTCGTACCTCTTGCGCCACCACCGCAAAACCACGCCCCGCATCCCCTGCCCTGGCAGCCTCAATCGCGGCGTTAAGTGCCAAAAGATTGGTCTGATCTGCAATTTCTCGAATGGTTGTGGAAATAGACCCAATCTGTTGTGCAGATTGCCGCACATCTTGCAAATGGTGTTGCGTTTCCTCTGAAGCCGCCAAAAGATCATTCATCGTGTCGGTAGTGCGTGCCACCTGTCCCCTACCTTGTTGGCTGGAACCCTTTACACTGTCGACGGCGCTGACAACTTCCATCACCCGTTGCTCCACCCCCCCCCCCTGTTGTCTGACTTGCTGCAGTGCCCCATTCATTGTGGACAGAGCGTTTAAGGAATGCTCACTAATTCCCACAAATTCCCCTGCGGTTGTGGCAATCTCATTGGCTGCACGAGCCGTTTCCTCTGTGGCCGCTGTCAATTCTTGTGCACTGGCCGTCACAGTTTGGGCTGTAACGGCTACTTTTTCCACAAACGCGGAGACTGTGGACAACACCCGGTTGGTCACCTCCGCCAGTTTTTGCACCTCATCTCGACTGTGCACCCCGTCGATACGACGACGCAAGTCGCCATCTGCTGCAGCGATGTCCCGTAACACACGAATCACCCGATTGAGGTTTTTCGGCGTACTGACTGTGGCAGGAATGCCCACCAGCAAGCCAATCACCAAAGCGGCTAAGGTCAGGGCTAAAATAAGCCAGCGCGTCCCCGCAACGAGATTTTGCAGCTGCCCTCCAGAAAGATTTGCCTGCTGCTGGGTTTGCACCATCAAAGCCGAAACTTGCCCCTGTGCTTGGTCCATCAGGAGAGTCCCCGTTCCTCCCGCTTCATCTGCTGCTGCACGGTCCCCCTGGCCAGCTTCTCGCCACTGAATCAGCTGATTTGAGTAATTGAACCACTGTGCCAAGGGGGTTTGAATGCCCTGAACTAATCCCCGCGTATGTACTGAGTTACCGAGCAAACCCTGTAAACTTAGCAGGTCTTTCGCATAGGCGGACTTGGCAGAAGTGTACTCACTGTTCAGCAAAGTTTCGTTACCTGTGACCAAAAAGCCACGCAATCCCCCCTGCATCAGCAGCAGGTCTGTTTGCACGCGGTCCGATGCCTGTAAAACGGCTATGTCCTGACGAGTTAAATTATTCACAGACCGTTCTATTGCATTCAAGCGAATTACATTAATGATTCCTAAAATCAACAACACTGACAGCAAAATTGCAAACGCAGCGCCCACTTTAAAACGAATGGATAAAAACTGTCTCAAGCGGTAAGACTCCCAGAGGTTTCCGCGACCCTGTGGTCCAGGTTGTCGTTTTTCTTGCACAGGAGACACCCGCCCTTGCTGTGACACTTGGACCACTCTTTGTTCCTGCAAACTTTGTCACCCACCCTCGTCTGTACCCATTTCTTGTCACGGAGTTCAGACGCTTCCAATGGAAGTACGTCCGAACGCGTACAATTGTCGTCTGACCTATTCGACTTTGTTTGCCAAAGTCCTTTCATTACTGGCTTAAGATCCAAGCAAAACTGGCCTAAGATCCAAGCAAAAACGCCCATCCCAAAAAGATGAGCGGTCGCTGTTAAATAGCTCATGTGCTGTGCAAGGTGTGAGCTGTCAAGCACACAGCCAGTGCACATGTTTGTTACACCCCCGAGGTCCGACAGCGGCTAAAACGCCGTTTGCCCACTTGTACAACCATCCCATCAGACACGTCCAGTTCACTATTCACATCCTCCACACGTTGCCCATTGACGCGTACAGCCCCCTGTTCAACCGCTCGCCTCGCCTCCGAATTGCTCTGTGCCAAGCCCAATTCTACCAACAGACGGACAACCCAGTAACGTCCATGTGTTATGGATATCTCTGGAATGTCGGTAGGAATATCTCCCTGTTGGAACACTTCCCGCCAGTGTTGCACCGCTGCATCAGCGGCCGCTTCTCCGAAGAAACGAACCACCAATTCACGGGCCAAACGCATTTTCGCATCCCGGGGATGGTAGCTGCCATCTGTCAATCCCCGCACAATTTCCGTCAGGTCCTCATTGGACACCTGTGAAACAAGTTCGAAATAACGGGGCATTAAGCGATCAGGAATCGACATCGTCTTGCCATACATTTGCAATGTAGATTCATTAATGCCAATGTAATTCCCCAGACTTTTTGACATTTTGTGTACTCCGTCCAGCCCTTCCAACAGGGGCATCATCACAGCCACCTGCTCTTGCTGGCCGAATTCCTTTTGCAAAGTCCGGCCCATCAGTAAATTAAATTTTTGGTCTGTCCCCCCCAACTCAATGTCGGTGTGCAGCGCCACCGAATCATAGGCTTGCATCAGTGGGTAGAAAAACTCATGGACGTGAATGGGACGATTTTCTCGGAACCGCTTGGTAAAATCCTCTCTCTCAAGCATTCGGGCCACAGTCAAGGTGGAGGCTAAACGCACAACCTCAGCAAAACGCAAAGCTGCCAGCCAAGTAGAGTTGTAAACCAGTTCGGTCTTCGCGGGGTCTAGAACCTTAAATACCTGTTCTTTGTATGTGCGGGCGTTATCCTCAACCTGTTTTGGAGTTAATTGTTTACGAGTCTCTGATTTGTCTGTTGGGTCGCCAATTTGTCCAGTAAAATCACCAATCACCAAATGTGCGATGTGACCCATCGCTTGCAACTGTGCCACCTTGTTGAGCACCACTGTGTGCCCCAAGTGAATGTCGGGCGCAGTTGGATCCATACCCAGCTTCACCCGCAGGGGTTGCCCTGTGGCGATGCTTGCCCGCAGCTTTTGTACCAGGTCCTGCTCGGGCACAATCTCCACCACACCTCGGCGGATTTGGGCCAACTGACGCTGCACCTCCCGTTCCTGGTTTGAAGTCAAGGATAAGTTTGCTGACTTTTGCATAAACGCCCCTCCAAAAAGTGCATTTTTTCGTGCCCGTGTGCTAAAAATGCAAAAAAGCCCCATCCCTCACGGGACGAGACTTTGCTCGCGGTACCACCCGAATTGTCTGCAAGCACCCGTTCACCAAATTCGATAAAGAACAGCCATTGTCCGACTGTTCCCCCGTGGCAAGACACTGCAGGCCGCTTTCGTGGCGATAACGGATTCCCCCGGCGACGACTGCAGCCGCCGCACCTCCCAAGGCGTAACTTCCGGTTGTACAGGGACTGGTTCGCACCGTTCACCAGTTCTCTGCATCGCCTGCACACCGTACTGTACCTTTTTCCTCGGCCTTAAACGCTGCTTATTGGTGCCTTAGTTTACTAAAGAACGGGTCCTCTCGTCAACCTCCCCCGCGTTGACATCGAGTGTATCAGGTCCCAACCACTGCTGTGGTATAATCCTAGCCAATGAGAGGAGTGAATCCCTTATGGCCAACCGCACCACGCCGTCCCCTGGGAAGGACCGTAACATGGCCTCCCCGCGACGGCCGCGGAAGGAGCGCAAAACGGGCCATTCGCCACTGCTGCGCATTCTCGGAACCCTGGGTATGGTTGTAGCTGCCGCCCTAGTCACCGGCATGGGTGCCGGAGTCGGCTATGCTGCTTCCCTGCTGGAAGGGTTGCCAAGTATTTCGGCGGCCACTTTCACCAACCTCAGCCAGCCCAGTGTCGTTTATGACCGAAATGGACAAGTCATCGGCCGTTTCTCGGCTGATGGGGACAGATCGCCCATTCAATCTCTGGCGGACGTTTCCCCCAATCTGGTCCATGCTTTTATTGCAGCTGAGGATAAAACCTTTTATCAGAACATCGGTATCAATCCTCTAGCCATGATACGAGCTTTCGTCCAAGACGTGACCACACACCATATTGAAAGCGGTGCGAGTACCATCACCCAACAAACAGTTAAACTCGCCCTCTTTCCGGACCAACAGCGGACCATGAAACGAAAGGTGCAGGAAATCGCGCTCGCTGTGGAAGTCAATCATTTACTCACTAAAAACGAGGTCATGACAGACTACATGAATTGGGTCTATATGGGGCAAATGGGTGGCGTCCCTGTATATGGAGTGAAAACTGCTTCAGAACTCCTGTTCCATAAAGATCCGCTAAACTTAAACCTAGCTGAATCTGCATTTTTAGCGTCAATCCCAAACAATCCTTCCCTGTTTTCGCCCTACCAGTTCCCACAAAACACCCTGAAACGACAGCGTTTAATCTTATCCCACATGTTTACAAACGGCCTCATTTCGCAGAACAGCTACCAGCAAGCCCTGCAGGTCAATGTACTGAAGGAGTTGAAACCCCCTTCTCAACCTGTGTTGGCACATCCGTACCTCTGGTACGATGATATTATGCCCCGGGTTGTCGCAGACTTGGTGCGGTCAGGCCTCTATACCAGCACAAAACAGGCCTCAGACGCCTTGCCTACCGCCGGCTATAAAATATACACCACCATTGATTTAGCAGACCAAACCCATGTGGAAACAGTTCTGTCCACCGCCCAACTATTCGGCAACACCAATCAAACCGTCCCTGGTTTGAAAGGACCGGACGGCAAACCCCTAGTGGACTTATACGAGGCAGGGGTCACCCTGATTGACAATCAGACGGGTGGAATTTTGGCCATCGGCGGCGGTCGAAACTACCTGCAGGACAGCATTGACCACTCAGATATTGCCCGTCAACCCGGCTCGGCCATCAAACCCCTGTTTGAGTATGGACCCGGCATAGACACCGGAAAAATAACCGCCGCTACAGGTATCATGGACGGCCCAATTGCTTTTTCCACTCCCCAGGGTACTTGGAGTCCACAGGACGACGTCCCCTGGTGGCACGGCATTGTTAGTGCCCGCTACGCTTTGGCCCAGTCCTTGAACGTACCCGCCATCCAAGTAGCGGATACAGTAGGATTGCAAACCGGGGCCAGTTATCTGGCAAAAATGGGTATTACGCCCCAGTCCACGACTGTCGGTGGTCAGCGCACCCTGACCAACAGCGACTTGAATCAACTTGCTACAGCCATTGGGGGAATGAAGTACGGGTTAACGGTACAGCAATTAACCAGCGCTTACACCACCTTTCCAAATCAGGGTGTGTGGCGACAATCCTACTTGATTGACAAAATCACAGATCGCAGCGGGGTGACTTTGTACGCGTCCCATCCAAAGGTACAACCCGTGTTCTCTCCACAGACCGCCTACGTCATGGACAGCATGCTAAGGGATGTTGTAACCCACGGAACCGCCACACTGATTGGGTCCTATTACCCCAACTATTACATTTATGGGAAAACGGGGACCACTGATGCCCAACGGGATGGCTGGTTTATCGGATATACACAAAACTACACCATGGGCATCTGGATGGGTTACAACCACAATGAACAGATTGCCAGCATACCATACAACTACAAATTCCAAATATGGAATTTGTTAATGAAGCCATTGTTAACAACCCACCCACCTACACAACCGTTACCCGAACCCGTGGGCATTGTGCATATGGCCGTGGACACAAAATCCGGGTTGCTACCCACAGCCTTGAGCAAAGCGGCGGGCGCTGTAGGGAGCGAAATTTTCGTGCGGGGCACAGAACCGACACAGCCCAGTTTGGTGCATGTTCAGGTCCTGTACACCGTTGTAAACGGAAAGCCATACCTAGCCACCACCCTGACGCCCCCTGGGGAAATTCGCAGTGGTATTTTTTTGAATCCAAAACAGGTTCCCATCAACCTGTCCGGTCCACCGCCGGGAACGGTCACTTTAGACAGCTCTCAGTATGTACCTACACTCCCAGACCCCCGCGGTGGCACTGTCCTACAGGGACCCACGACAAGCCCCCTTGCCACTTTGCCCGCACCGGGCAACCTGCAAGCCAGCTTGGCTACAGATGGAATTCAACTACGCTGGGATCCCGTTTCTGGGGCTACACAATACACGGTATGGCGAGCCACTGTGCCGAATGGACCCTACTTGAATGTGGGCCGATTGACGACGCAAACTCAATTTGTCGATAGCAACATTCCTACCGGTGTTCAAAACTTGTACTACCAAGTTTATGCCCTGTCCGCTAGCGGCGTTTCCCCGCCTTCACAGGTGTTACAGGTCCCCTTAACAAGTCCCGGCAGCGGGGACAATCCGCTAGGGAAGGGAACCAGCAATACGCTCAGTAGCAATGCCACCAATTCGGTGGTTGGGAACGAGGCTCGTGGTGGACCTGCGTTTGTCAGCGCAGGTCCACCACAGTAACACCATCCCCGCCTTCTCCAGGGCCCCCGGAGGCCCAGGTGTGCACGTGGGGATGGTGTGCAAAGTAACGACGTAATCCATCCCGCAGGGCACCCGTGCCCTTGCCATGGATGACGGTGACTCGCGTCAAACCGTTTAGACTGGCTTGGTCTAAGAAATGATCGACGTGTGGAATTGCCTCATCAACTGTGTTCCCGCGGACATCCAATTGTAAGGGTACTGACCGTGGAATTGGCCGCCGAGTGCCGCCCGGGCTTGCAATTTGCAAACCCGGGGACGACACCAACACCACTCCTTTGACCGACACCTTCATCCGCAGAGGTCCTAGTTGCACCGTAACTTGACTCCCACTGGGCGAACTTTCTATGACCTCCCCCTGCTGTCCCAAGGACCGTACCAAAACCGTGGATCCCACGGTAATCTCCCCTTTGCACAAGTGTTTTACAGGGCCCGAGTTTGAGCTAGATGGCCCCGGAGCGGCGTTTTCCAAAGCCTTCCGTAGGGCCACTAATTCGTGGTCTTTACCTTGTCCTTCTGCCTGTTTACGGCGTAATTCAGAAATAATTCGTTCCGCTTCGGTGCGGGCGTGCTCCACAATCTCGCGGGCCTGCACAGTGGCCCGCGCCTGAATTTGTTGACTTGTTTGCGCAAGTTCCGCCCGCTGCTGCGTAATTTCTCGAAGTACTTGCTCCGCCTGCTCCAAATCCTGGTGAGCTTTGTCTCGTGAAATCTCGGCATCTCGACGAGCCGCCTCAATGTCGGCAATCAACTGTTCCACATGGATATCATCTTCCTGCAGCAATCCGTTCGCCTGCTCCACAATCACCTCAGGCATCCCTAGACGACGGGCTATGGCTAAAGCGTTAGAACGTCCCGGGATGCCAATGCGCATCCGATAGGTTGGACGCAAAGTTTGCACATCAAATTCTACACTGGCATTCACCACCGCCGGTTCGTTAAAAGCAAATGCTTTTAACTCCGCATAGTGGGTGGTGGCCACAACACGAGTCCCCCCTTCTTTCAAGTGCTGCAAAATTGCAATGGATAAAGCAGCCCCCTCGGCTGGATCCGTTCCCGCCCCCAACTCATCCAGCAATACCAAACTGTTGCCTGTCACATCTGCCAACATGCGGACAATGTTGCGAAGATGTGATGAAAATGTGGATAAACTTTGTTCAATACTTTGTTCATCTCCAATATCGGCAAAAACGTGGTCACACCACCCTACTTCACTGGACTCTTCAGTTGTCAAGAAACACCCTGCCATAGCCAGTAGTGTGAGCAATCCCACTGTTTTCAGGGCGACCGTCTTACCGCCAGTATTGGGTCCCGTAATAACCACCATCTGCTGTTGTGAACGCAAGTCCAAGTCCATGGGTACGGCTTGTGCGTATGCCAACAGTGGGTGTCGGGCCCGCTGTAATGCCCAAGTCCCATCCCGTGTAATGCGAGGTTGCGTACACCTGTTTTTTTTCGCGTAGACCGCTTTTGCAAACCATGCATCCAAGTGTGCAAGTGCCGAAACATTCTGGTGCAATCCATCGGCTCCGGCTGCAACCTGACCTGACAAGGCAAGTAACACGCGCTCCACCTCGCGGTTCTCCAATTCTGTCAACATTCGCACCTCAGCAGCCAACTGTGTCACACTGTGGGGTTCAATGAATACGGTGGCCCCAGATGCGGATACGTCATGGATGATACCGGGAATCATGTGTTTATACTCCGCTTTAACAGCCAAGCACAGGCTATCACCCCGTAGCGCAATAATCGATTCCTGCAAGTACCGTTGCTGCGTCCGCAGCGCCTGTTCCAACTGTTGTCGGGCCCGCTGTTCAAGGGTACGTTTTTGACTGCGGATTCGCCTCAGTTCAGGGCTTGCCTGGTCCAATACCGTTCCATCCTCACCAATGCACTTCCGTATTTCCTGCTCCACACGCAAGGCATCCACCATATTGGTGACGGTTTCCGTTAGCTTAGGAAAGGCGGTGGACAGTTCCTCCCCGGTAAGCGACTGGCGCACCCGTCGAGAACCTTGAATAAAATTAACTAAACGATTAAATGCCAAGGGATCTAGTACTCCGCCCACCTGCGCCTTATTCAGCAACGGGCGAACGTCGGAAATACCCCCAAAAGGCAATGGTCCCAGACGGTACAAATAACGTAACGCCTCATCCACCACACTCAACTCGTCCTCTGCCGCTTTAGGGTTCGCCAAGGGCAACATTTGGTCCAACCGCTCCCTCCCCAGTGGCGACAGCGCCTCGGCCTGAATTTGCCGACGGACTTTGTCAAACTCAAGTACCTCTAAAGTACGTTCATCCATGGACAAGTTTGCTCCTTTAGCAAAAAAGTGCCGCTTTTAAACGGCAAAATACTTACATAGCAAAGCCTACCCCAGGAAACCCTAATTTCATCACGATGGAAGGAGGCGCAGTATGAACGTCATCGGAACCATTGTCCGCTTCGTTGTATCTGCGTTAGTATTGATGTTTATTGGGTTCCTGGTGCCCGGTTTTAGTATTGTAAACTTTTGGAATGCGCTATTGGCTGCAGTGGTCATTGCACTCTTGGGGTGGGCCATCGAAGCCATGTTTGGGCGCCACATTTCCCCCTATGGGAGAGGCATCGTGGGTTTCATTTCCGGTGCAGTCGTTCTGTACATTGCACAATTGTTTGTTCCAGGCATGCGAGTCACCGTACTGGGCGCGTTGCTTGCATCACTCATCATTGGGATTATTGACCTGTTTGTCCCCACTGAGATGCGCCGTAGCCAAAGCCGTAGCCGTATCAATACGTAACCACTCTTGGGGGAGGCGGTTCCATTCGCCTCCCCCAAGTTTAATTTAAATTTCAAGGAGTAACCCCACACACTTTTGATCAAACCTGAAATGGTGTGTGCACACGCCAAGCCAACACCTGTTTGTCCATCCACCCCACCACCACGGATTGGTTCAACTGGTGTTGCAACCAAGGACTTGGCAAATATGGAATCAGCAAAGTGGCCACATAAACCAACCCGATGGTTAACAGTGCACCCATGACAAAACCAGCCAGCCTGTTGACCAACGACAACACAGGGAGCCGAAATAAAGATTCTAAAAAACCACCCATGTAGCGGATAAACAGAAATACCACGGTAAAAACTATTGCAAAAGAAATCGCTCCCGACAAGTTGCCAAACAAAGCACTCACCCACTGGAGTTGGCTGGAATGGACGTATCCATGGGGGTTCAAGTGAAACAACTGAAGCACCTTGGCAACTTGGGGTGTCCCATAGGGCCGCGCCCACAATGCCAAAACATACGCGACAAGCGCACCAAACAGCCGCACAACCTGACGGATAAGACCGCTTTGGAAACCGTCGTGCGCACCCAGCGCTACAATGACAACAATAATCCAGTCCAGTAGATTCAGTGCCTGTTCACCCCCCTTTGCAATTGAGTTGCCACTACACCCTTGTGCCAATTTCCATCTAAGGAGATGTTCTTGTCTGCTCATCCAATAAGTTTACCAAGTCCTCATACTGTGCCTGCAAGGAATCCAACTGTCGCTGTAATTCATCACTGCGGCGCTGCGTCTCATCGTAGCGAGCCTGTGTTTGATCCTGCCGACTTTGCAGCAAATCGTACTGGCTCTGCAGTTGCTCCAGGTTGTCTGCCAGGTTGAGTGCCGCAAGAACCGCCACCTGCCGTTCATCAAGACGCACGTGGGCGGAAGCAATGCCGTTCATCAGCTCGTCAACCCGCTGCGCAGCCTTGCGCATGTGAACCTCGGACGCATCGCCCCGCAACGTGTACTCTGTGTTGTGTATGAGTACCCGCACGCGATTGTGGGTTGACTGATCCATACCGCACAAATCCTCCTTGTGATACTTTGGAGAAATTCGTCTTCAATTACAAAATTCCTGCCTCGTCTCGCCGTAGTTTTGCCCCAAATTGTGCGTCCCAAACGCGCAGAATGGTCTGTTCTACCACAGCCACCTCTTCCTCCCGCAGTGTGCGCTCAGAATGTCGAAAGGTTAACGCAAAAGCAAGGCTCTTATAACGTTCGGGAATTCCTCGTCCACTGTATTCGTCAAACACTTGGCAAGCGGATAATATCCCCACATCCACTGTCGCTGAAAACGCCATCTGTACCATTGCAGCCGCCGGTACAGAGCGTTCCACGACCACGGCCAAGTCTCGCAACATCGCAGGATAGCGGGGCAAGGGACCCACTCGCCACCCCTCTGCCAACGTCTCCATCACCACATCCAAGCGAAATTCTGCATAGAGGCCCCCATCAAGGCCCAACCCTTTGCATGTTTCCGGATGCACTTCACCAAAGGTTCCCAACATCTTGTCCCGCCAAACCACTTGGGCACTGCGCCCTGGGTGGTACCAAGGTGCAGCGGTTGTTTGAAACTTTACTTCTGACAACAACCCCAAGGCTTCCAGCCACACTTCTACAACCCCCTTCACATCGTAGTAATCGTAGCGCCTAGATGGTTGTCCAAAGCTCGCTTGGCGTTCACCGAACCACAAACCTGCCCACTGGGGGATCTCTTTAGGCGGTTGGGTTAAGGGTAAAGTCTCGGGCCAGTAAACGCTGGCCAATTCAAAAACACCCCCACCAATCACTCCGTGCGTCCGATTATATACAGCCACCTCTGCCAAACTGGGCAACAAATGTGTCCGAAGTACTGACCTTTCCACCGACAGAGGCCTCAGCAGTGGCACCGCATTGTGCAGAGCAGATTCGTTTGGAAGGCGGAGTGCCGAGAGAATGTGCGGCTGTGTGAAGGCATATGTCACAACTTCTATCAACCCTGCACCTACCAAAATTCCCTTTGTCTCTTGGCGCAGTTGCTGTACAGGTGTGCGTACACCCGTGGTCGTCGGACCAATAGGTAGAGTGGAATTCACAGCCTCGTACCCGTATAGACGGGCGACTTCTTCAGCCAAATCTGCTGCCAATTCTACATCGGGTCGTCGTGTGGGTACCCTAACTTGCCACAAGTCATCTTCCCTTGGGGAAACCTCAAAATCAAGGCGCCGAAACACATCAGCCATGGCCTGCGCGGGGATGTCGGTACCCAACAGCCGATTACAGGCAGACGGTTGAAATTCTAGGGTCAATTTTTCCGCGTCTTTATTTCCCGATGTCCCGGCAAGCGCTAGCTCACCTACACAGTGGGCCCCAAACAATTGCTGAAATAACTGCGCTGCACGTAGCATCGCCCCCCGCACAGCCGCAGAATCTATCCCTTTCTCAAAGCGTTGCTGTGCTTCGGAATGCAATCCCAACCGTTGCCCGGTGCGGCGCACAGTGGTAGCATCAAACACGGCAGACTCTAGCACCACACGATGGGTGGTTGAGCTAATCTCTGAGTTTTCGCCCCCCATTATTCCAGCAATCCCAATCAAGCGGTCTACATCTGCAATTACGATTGAATCTGCTCCAAGTTCCCGTGACACCCCATCCAAGGTAACCAGTGTTTCCCCCATATTCGCTTGGCGAACCACAATGGTGTGTTGATGTACTTTATCCAAATCAAAGGCATGTAAAGGCTGACCCCACTCAAGCATCACATAGTTGGTGACATCCACCACCCGGTTAATGGGGCGAATCCCCATTGTTAACAGTCTCATCTGCATCCACAGCGGGGCAACCCCGGCCACAAGGTCTGTGAATACCTGTGCCACATAGCGTGTACAACGTTCAGTTTGCAGGCGAATTTGCACCGGGGATGTGCCCTGTCCCGTCTGCTCTGGAGGGTTGGGCCAACAAACCGGGAGATTAAAGATGGCCGCCACTTCATAGGCAACACCTCGTATGGACAGACAGTCACTGCGATTGGGTGTCAAATCCAAGTCCAAGATCCAGTCATCCAGATGAAGCAATTGAACCACGTCTGTACCCACCGCCACATCGTCCGGTAGAATATAGAGGCCCTCTGTAAGTTCTTTTGGCAGTAGACGACTTTCTAAGCCAATTTCTTGCGCAGAGCAGAGCATGCCAGAAGACTCCACACCGCGCAAGTTGGCCTGGCTGATTTGTCCTCCTGGCAGCACCGCACCCACTAATGCCGTCGGTATCTTTTGTCCCACGGCCACATTTGCTGCCCCGCAGACAATCTGTAAGGGGTTCGGTTTTCCAACATTAACGGTACACACGTGTAACTTATCTGCATTTGGGTGAGCCGCAACCGTCAATACCTCACCTACCACCAATTGACACACTCCACTGGTACGCGGCCACACTCCGTCCACCGCAATTCCTGCTTGTGTCAAGCGCTCTGCCAATTCATAGGGTGTCACATGTTGAATGTCAACAAACTCGCACAACCACTGGTAAGAAATTTCCATCCAGGCAACCGTCTCCTTTCCACACCGTTGCATTGATTAAAAATGGGGTTTAAAAGATTCGTTCAAACTGTTCCAACAAGCGCAAGTCATTTTGGTATAACATGCGAATGTCTTCAATGCCATACTTTAGCAACGCAATCCTTTCTACACCCATACCAAACGCAAAACCGCTGAAAATACGACTGTCATAGCCCACCCCGTCGAGTACATGGGGGTGAACCATTCCCGCACCGAGAATCTCTATCCAGCCAGTTTCCTTACACATCCTGCACCCTGAACCCCCGCAGGCAATACAGCGCAGATCCACCTCCGCACTGGGTTCCGTAAAAGGAAAAAAGCTGGGACGCAACCGCACCGCCTGCTGTGGCCCAAAAACCGCTACGGCAAATTCCTCCAGAGTTCCCTTCAAATCACTCATGCGAATTCCCTTGTCTACCGCCAGCCCCTCTATTTGGTGAAAGGCGTGGGAATGTGTGGCATCGTCTTCGTCTCGTCGATACACACGGCCAGGAACAATCACTTTGACAGGGGAAGCCCCTGCCATTTTTTCCATTGTTCGAACCTGCATGGGGGAGGTATGGGTGCGCATCAGTAGGTTGTCCGTCAAATAAAAGGTGTCCTGCATATCCCGAGCGGGGTGATCTTTGGGAATGTTCAATTTTTCAAAATTGAACGCATCCAATTCCACCTCTGGACCTTCCGCAATCGTGTAGCCCATCCCGAGAAACACCTCTTCAATTTCATGGATAATGCGACTGATGGGATGAATGGCCCCGCGCGGATGGCGCCGTCCTGGCAACGTAATATCCACCCGTTGCGTCTCAAGGCGGCGCAACAGCAACGATTCCTCAAGCGTCCCCTTCGCCGTTGCCAAGGCTTCCTGCAGAGCCTGGCGGGTTTTGTTAATTCGTTCTCCTGCCAGGGGACGCTCACTGTCCCCCAAACTCCCCACCTGTCGCGACAGCGTGGACACTGCACTCTTTTTACCCAGGTACGCGACCCGCCACTGCTCCAATTCTGCCTCATTTTGCACCTGTTTCAATTGATTCATAGCACCCTGCTCGAGGGTTTTCAATGCATCCGTCAACATCTGCAGATCCATGTGTGCTTGCCTCCGTTTCCGTGTTCGCTGCCCCCTCTGGTGTCACCCACAGGTGAACTTTTGGTACAGGTACCCCACTAAACAGGCAGGAAAAAGCAACCCATCCCAAGGGACGAGTTGCTCGCGGTACCACCCTCATTGATACACCACACAGTGCCCATGCACGTCCCCTCCTTCTCCCTTGTACTCTCCAGAGAACGGTGACGTGGTGTGACAACACACTGGCATATCCACTCAAAGAACATAACGGGTTCTTACCGGTGCATTTTATCGCCAGGGTATCCATATGCGACACTTTCAACGGTTGTGTCGCACCCACCCAGTTCGTTCAAACGCACAGCTCCAAGGTGAACTTCACCCAGTTCAACCGAGGCCGCTTTCAGTCTAGGGCGGCACTTCCCTGTGCGGCGAATTCTATGGCTACTCTCCTATTCACAGCCGATGATGACAATGATTTGTATTTTAGTATAGCTATTCACATCAACAACTGCAAGTTAACACACCCTGCCCTATCCCCACTTTTCAACCCCGTAAACTACGGCGGGTTAAAAGTGCTCTTACCACCACGTTGATGAACAGAACTACCAGCAACAACAAGAAAGCCGCACTGTACGCCAATTGATGGGCTGATTCATAGGGCTGTTCAATGTAGGTCCACACCACGTAGGTGAGGTATCCCACCTGGCTATGCACCAACTGGAAGTTGGGATTGACTGAAGACCATCCTGCCGTATACAATAAAGGTGCAGTCTCCCCCATGCCAATAGCAATGGCCATTAACACGCCAGTGGCCATACCGCTGGCTGCAGGTCTCCAGATGACCCGCGATATGGCTTGAAACCGCGTCATTCCCAATCCCCATGCGGCTTCGCGTAGGGACAAGGGCACCTGCTGTAAACTGGCTTCTGTGTTGCGAAGTATGTAGGGTAACATGATGACCGTCAGTGCGAAACCACCTGCCAATGCAGAAAACTTCCAACCCCAAGCCAACACCATCAGCAAATACCCAAAATATCCTACAACAATTGAGGGAACCCCTGATAGCACTTCCGTTAAAAAGCGAATTGTTTTAGCCACTTGCAATGGTGCGAATTCAGATACATAAACGCCGCCGAGAATTCCCAGCGGAGCGGCCATCAATGTCGCTAGGACGACCAATTCCAATGTTCCCAGAATAGCATTTTGCAATCCAGAAGGTGTACTTTGAATGACATGTGTCAGCATACTCCAACGAAAGGAAACCGCACCACGACCCACAATCGTAATCACCAAGTCTGCCAATCCAAACAAAACCAGAGCGGTGGCCAACCAGGATGCACCCCACCCCACATTTGCCTGCCATTTCCGCCACCGCGAGTGTGCTGTTCTCATGCCCGTACCCCCTGCCTACGGTGGTGTGTTCGGCTTACCAGCAAGCGTGCCAGTAGGTTTGTCAAGAGCGTCAACCCCAAAAGGACCAAAGCCAACTCTGATAACGCATGGACAGCCATGCCTGAACCGTCTGACATCGCGCTGTCCAACTGACTGGCAATCACAGCAGCCATGGAGGAAATAGGACTGTACAGATTGTGGGGTAAAAAGTTAATGGCATTGCCACTGACCATCAACACGGCCATAGTTTCTCCCATGGCCCTTCCCCAACCCAAAGCAATGGCGCCAATAAACCCCTCACGAATGTAGGGAACGGCAATGTAACGTACAACCTCCCAAGTCGTCATGCCCAGCCCAATTCCGCCCTCCCGGTATAATACCGGGACTTGTTGCAATAAATCTCGCGTTGTCGCTGTGATAATGGGCACCACCATCACGGCCAACACAATGCCACTGGTCAACAGCCCCATGCCCGTCCCAACCGGGCCGCGAAAATAAGGGATTAACACCCCTACATGGGTTAGCACAGGTCCCAACCCATGTGCCACAAACGGGGCCAGTACCACCATCCCCCAAAGCCCAATGACCACACTCGGAATGCCGGCAAGCAGTTCCACTAAAATGGAGACAATCCACTGTACCCAGCCGTGCAATCGATAAGCAAGAATGAGTGCGGTAAACAGTGCCACGGGTATAGCAATCATTAATGCAATCACAGAAGAAGCCAGCGTTCCAATAATAAAAGGCAAAGCACCAAAGGAGGCCCCTGCCGCCGCCGTAACTCCATTTTTGTGCATCAAAGCCCCATAGGTATTGCCCACATTCCATTCAATGCCTGTGATAAAATGCCATCCCATCAACCGAATGCTGGGAATCGATTGTACCACCACCACTGCAGCAATCGCCAGCAAAAACAAGACCGGGCTACTGGCAGCAATGCCAGTAGCCACATGAAAGACCTTGTCTGCGGTTTTAATGCCTGAACTGACCTTCTTCACTTGACAGGCCTCCCGCTTGTCCAAATCACGCCCAGCCCGAGCCGATAACCCAGGCCATCTGTTAACCGGTAATCTGGTTGATTTGCGCCTGACTCTTAGGTGCCACCGATGTCGGAAGTGGCAAAAAGTGCACTGGTGTCATGTACTGGGCACTGTCGCCACCGCTGGTGCTGATGGCCCAAGTCAGAAATTTTTTCAACGCCGTCGCTGTCGCCGGGTCTGCTTGTTGCTGTTTCACAATTGCATACTCAAAATTAATAATCGGGTAAGACTTGGCACCCGGTGCATAGATGAGGGAGATAGCCTCATTTGTTGGCACCTGGCTCACCATTTCATTGACCGCCGCTTGAATATTAACAGCTTCCGGGAGTAAAAAGTTACCCGCCTTGTTTTGCAATGCCGCATACCCCAATCCCTTTTGTTCCGCCTTGTTCAGCCAACTAATCCCCACATACCCAAGGCTATACGGGTTCCCAGCCAGCGTAGTGACGACACCGTCATTGCCGTTGGCGCCAATTCCCGTGGACAAGGAGGGCCATGAAACCTGCGTACTATATTTCACTGTGTTCGCCCAGCTTGCATTGGTGTCTGTCAAGAACTGTGTAAATAAAAATGTGTCCCCACTGCCATCAGAGCGGTGCACAGGAATGATTTGCTGATGTGGAAGTTTCACCCCCGGATTCAAGGCCGTCAAGGCTGAATTATCCCAGTACTTAATTTGACCTTGATAAATCTTTGCCAACACGTCCCCAGTAAGTTTTAGGTGTCCCGTCACACCAGGAAGGTTATACATCACTTGCTGTGCTGAAATTGCCAGTGGAATATTCATCACGCCTTGGTTGGAACTCAACATGCTCGGTGGCAGATACGCATCAGAAGCGCCAATTTGTACAGTCCCTTGAACCGCCTGTGAAATTCCCGTACCACTGCCCGTGGACGCCGCATTGAGGCGCACGTTGGGTGCAGTATGTTGGTAAGCCTGAACCCACTGATTGTTAAATAACGGATAAAGAAGGGAAGACCCCGTTTCATTTAACGTCACATTTTGGGAGCTCCCCCCCCCACTGGTGCCATTTGCAGATGTGCCCGAGCCATTTGTCGCGTTTCCGCCATTCCCCGTGCCACAACCCACCACCAGTGACGTCAGCGCCAATCCCATGACTGTGACAGAAGCCCATTTCGATGTCCGATTTAACAACCAACCCATCCCCCTTGACCCCTCAACTTTATTGTTAGGAAGTATGCTTCCCTGTCGACATCTAAGGTATCAAGTGAATGTGAAGTCCCAATGGACTCTGTGTTAAGACTATGTAAAGTTCATTACAGGCTCACTGCGCAACAGCGTAAACCAAAAATCACTGCCTGTCCCGGGCGCACTGTTCACCCCCAGTTCCCCACCGTGAACCGTAATGATATGCTTAACGATGGCCAATCCCAAACCAGTTCCCCCGGTGGCTCGACTGCGGTGTGGGTCGACGCGATAAAATCGTTCAAATACTCGTTCCTGATGCTCTTTGTCAATGCCAATTCCTGTATCTTGGATGTGTATTTCCACTTTTGTTTCCTTCACACTCCAGTTTACTATCACACGGCCTCCTGCTGCGGTATAGTGGACCGCATTGCTCAATAGGTTCAAAAACACCTGCAATAGCTTGTCCTCATCTGCCCAGACGCTCACGTCCACATCGTCCGGTGGCACCAGTTCCACGCCTCGTTGCTGTGCTTCACCGAGTACTCGCTGGCGAGCCCGCTCTGCCACGAAGCGCAAGCCAATAGTTTGGGGCTGAATAGAATCCCCTGAGCTTTCCAATTTAGACAAAGTTAAAAGGTCTGCTACCAGATTTCCCATACGTACAGATTCATCATAAATCACCTGCAAAAAGTTGTGCCTGGAGGACTCATCTGTCACATCGCTGAGCAAGGTCTCCGCAAAACCGCGGATGGCAGTGATTGGGGTTTTCAATTCATGGGAAACATTGGCCACAAAGTCACTGCGCATGCGAGCAACCCTGCGCCATTCGGATACATCGTTGAACAACACCAACGCTGTATAGGAAGTTCTTTTGCCCCCAATTTCAGAAGACGACATTTGCACAGCCACCACACGTGCATCCAAGGTGAGGTCCGCCCTCACCTTCAATTCTCCGTGCCAAGAAGTTCCGTTTAACAGGGCGTGGTCTATCGCTGCACAAACGCCGAAATTTCGAAACAGCTGTGAGTGTTGCTTACCGCGCCACTGATCTTCGGGACCGCGCAGGGTCCGGCCTGAGGCCTCATTCATCATTTCTATCCTGCCATCTGCGCCCACCAGTACCACGCCCGTTGTCATACTTTGCAGAATATGGTTGAGCACATCTCGTTCTCTCGACAATTCAGACAGCTGACTACTCAAGGCATCCAACATGCGGTTTACTGTTTCGGCAAACTCTTGCTCTGCCCCGGCCCCTTCCTTGACCACGCGCTGACTGTAATCACCAGCCATAACGTTGTCTCCGACGCGCCGAACATACTGTAGAAATTGCCGTCGCCGTTTGAACACCCCCCAAGCAACTGCCGCCGCTATCAGAGCGGTAATCACACAGCCGCACAAGAATGTGACAACCTCCAAGAAATAAGCCCTCCACTCGATGTCAAATTTCACTTAATCAGCGCACCAAATAAACATCCTAGCCAAACTTAATTAAGGTCTGAACGTTTTCCCGTGATGATGAAGATGACCCCCTCCCCCACATTGGTCGCATGGTCCCCAATACGTTCCAAGTAGCGACCGATGAATGCCAAGCTCATCGCCTGGTGGGCCACATCGGGCCGGTCTTTCCCAATCGAAAATAGTTCCTCCATCATCCGGCGGTACAGGTGATCTACCTCGTCGTCCTGTATTGCTAAGTCCTCTGCCAAATCCAAGCTATTCTCCACATAGGCATTGAGAGCGTTTGAAATCATGGTGTCCACGATGGTAGCCATCTGCGGAATGTCCACAAGGGGCTTGATGAGGGTTTGCCCTTGTAGACGTGTGACCGTCTTCGCAATATCCACAGCATTGTCCCCCATGCGCTCCAAATCCGTGGCAATTTGCATCCCGGCGACAATTTTCCGCAAGTCTGTGGCCACTGGCTGTTGTGTGGCAATTAACCGAATGCAGAGGTTTTCAATTTCATGTTCCTGCTGGTTAATGTGAATATCATCGTGGACAACCTGGCCAGCCATGACCATATCTCCAATTTTCAAAGCCTCAATGGCCTTGCGAATGCTCTCCTGCACATCTCCCCCCATATGCAGCAACTGCAGCTTCAATTCGCGTAAAGAGATATCAAAATTCTGGCGTTGTTGCACAGTTCGTTCCCCTCTTTCAGTGCTGTGGTGCATCCAGCATGGTGAAATATTGAGATTCAGCCGAAGCGTCCGGTAATGTAGTCTTCTGTGCGCTTATCGGTGGGGTTTGTGAAAATGGTTGTCGTATCCGCAAATTCAACCACTTCTCCATTTAGGAAAAAGGCGGTCTCATCTGCCACCCGCGCCGCTTGCTGCATATTGTGGGTTACAATCACAATGGTATAAGTATCTTTCAACTGCTCGACTAATTCCTCCACCCGCAATGTCGACACCGGGTCCAAAGCCGAGGCAGGTTCATCCATCAACAACACCTCAGGTTGTACCGCAATGGCCCTGGCAATGCACAAGCGCTGCTGTTGGCCCCCGGACAAGGAGGTTGCCGGCTCTGACAAGCGATCTTTCACTTCTCCCCATAAGGCGGCCATTTGCAAACTGCGTTCCACAGCCTCCCGCAGTTGACCGCGATTGTGCACTCCCCCCAATCGCAAGCCCAGTGCAATATTGTCAAAAATAGATAAAGTAGGGAATGGATTGGGTTTTTGAAAAACCATCCCAATCATGCGTCTGACGTCCACCGGATCTACCTTATATAAGTCTTGCGTCCCCAAGTGGACGTCGCCCTCTACCCGCGCTCCCGGCAGGGTTTCATGCAATCGATTCAGACAACGGATAAAAGTGGACTTGCCACATCCGGAAGGACCAATGATGGCGGTCACCTGGCTGGCTGGAAGTTCCATGTCGACGCTCTTGAGCGTCAACTGTGTTCCATACCAAGCCTTTAAGTTGTGGACTGAAATTGGTTGACTCATGCCTACACCTCTATACTAAATCTAGCGTATGAACCGCGATGTCTCACCCACATGTCAACACAGTCCGCAATAAAAGTAAAGCCGCCTGAGGGTCTCAACCCCACATACACCCTGGCTGCCCCCCGTGGGCCCCTATCTCCCTGGTTTCACCAAGCAGCCACCGTCCCATCGGTACGGGGCTCAGTGGCCCCTGCCAAGACCCCTGAGGACAAACGACAAATCACTTGACCGCGGCCAAATGTACTGCCATCATTGGCCACTTCAACCAAGTGACCGCGAGCCGCTAAGGCTTGGGCTATGGATTCTGGCAACTGCCTTTCCACCATTAATCGGCGTCCCTCCAACCACTGCCAGCGTGGCGCATCAAGAGCCGCCTGAGGGTTAAGATGAAAGTCCACAAGATTCATAACCACTTGCACATGACCCTGTGGCTGCATGTACCCTCCCATGACTCCGAATGGACCCACAGCTTGACCCTGATGGGACAAGAAGCCGGGAATAATGGTGTGGTAGGTCCGCTTGCCCGGAGCCAACGCGTTGACATCCGCTGGGTTCAGAGAAAACGTGTAGCCCCGGTTTTGCAGCGATATTCCAGTGCCAGGCACCACTAGACCAGAACCGAACCCCATGTAGTTGCTCTGAATGTAAGAAACCATATTCCCCTCGGCATCCGCTGTCGCCAAGTACACCGTCCCCCCCTCGGGAGGCCGTCCGGGAACTGGTTCACTTGCCTGGGATCCAATTTTTTGCCGACGCAGGTCCGCATAGGTGGCAGACAATAGGTCCACCACCCGAACCTCCATGTCACGTGCATCTGTAATAAACTGCCGACCGTCCGCAAAGGCCAACTTCATTGCCTCCACTTGGCGATGGTAAGTTTCAACACTTTCCTTTTCACCAAACTCAAACCCCTGTAAAATTTGTAAAGCCATGAGGGCCACTACGCCTTGTCCGTTCGGAGGAATTTCCCATACGTCATAGTCGCGATAAGGCACAGAAACGGGATCTACCCACTGGGGTGTGAAATGGGTCAGATCCGATTTGCGCATGTATCCCCCTGTGGCTGTAGCAAAACGGACAATCCGATTTGCCAAATCCCCCTCGTAAAAGTCTTTCCCCTGGCTGTCGGCAATCGCCCGCAATGTCGCCGCATGACCGGGGGACCGCCACAGTTCACCGGCTTCTGGAGCCACCCCCTGGGGTGCAAACGTATCAAACCAGTGTAAAAACTCCTCTTTGCGCAGTTCTCGGGTATACAGTTGTGTCGCCAAGCGCCAAAGACGAGCAGTAGTAGGGGCCACCGGATGCCCTTGTTCAGCCAGAACAATGGCCGGATTTAATGTTTCAGAAAAAGCCACTTTACCAAATCGGCGCGACAATTCCGCCCACGCGGCGGGAACCCCGGGCACAGTCACGGGTGCCCAGCCAAAACGAGGAATCGTCCGAAAGCCTGCAGCCTGTAACTTGTCAATAGACAATGCTTGTGGCGCCGGGCCGCTGGAGTTCAGCCCGTACAGTCGGCCTTGATTCCAAACCAAGGCGAATGCATCCCCGCCAATCCCGTTGGAGGTAGGTTCCACCACCGTCAATGCGGCAGCTGCGGCCACTGCCGCGTCCACCGCATTGCCGCCTTTCTGAAGCACTTCCAGACCCGCTTGTGCCGCTAAAGGATGGGAAGTAGCCACCATGCCGCGCGCAGCATATACCACCCTCCGTCGAGACGGGTATGGATAATGGTGTGGATTAAATTCCATCAACTATTTCAACCTCCAAACCTACCCCATCCGTGTCCGTCCATAAACGATGCTACGGTATAAGAGTGGTAACGCCAAATATTCAAATTTTTAACGATTGTCCGGAAAATACGGAGAGTAGCCAAAGTAATCTGTGGGTTTCCGGCCCATTACGCCCGGTATCGTTGTGGAAAGTCACGAGCGCTCGAAACGCGAGCGACAGCTTGGGAGAGCACTTCCCCCACCTTACCCCGAATCACCAAGTGTGCCCATTTGTCACAGTAAGTAGACTCCATATTTACAATAATCAAACGTGTATGGCATTGCTCAATTGCAAAATGGGGCAACTCCGCCACCGGATCCACCGTCAAAGAAGTTCCCAAAACCAACATTACATCCGCATTTGCGATGGCCAGCTGGGCCCGCCCATAGTGACGAACATCCTGTCCGAACAACACCGTATCCGGATCCAAAACATGCCCACACACCACGCCTTTTTGATTTTCCCAGACACAGTGGGGGACTTCCTCGGAAAGAATGTGGTTCAGTGCATAAGGCGTATGGCAAATGGGACACCGTGCCAACCCAAAGTTGCC
The DNA here is from genome assembly GCA_003584005.1 of Alicyclobacillaceae bacterium I2511. Classification (GTDB taxonomy): domain Bacteria; phylum Bacillota; class Bacilli; order Alicyclobacillales; family Alicyclobacillaceae; genus QXHL01. Next base: position 108,507 of record QXHL01000004.1, read on the forward strand.
ATGCAGTTCAAACACCTGGGTATTGCCTGCCACACCATGCAATCCATCGACATTTTGCGTGAAAATTTGAATCCGTTTTCCCATCCCCTCTAACAAACCTAACGCCAAATGCCCTGCATTGGGTTGTGCTTGCAAGTACTCGGGACGCAAAAACACATGTTTGAATTTGGGCCAAAACCGTTCCGGGAAATAGCGTAGGTAGTTTACAGACATCGCCTGCATCAGTTCGTCATCTTGCCACAACCCGGAATCTGAGCGGAAATCAGGGATACCCGACTCTGTACTCATACCCGCACCCGTGAGCACCACAATATTCTCACTGTCTTGCAGTACCCTGATGAGTTCCGTCATGGCCTCTGCTTGGTCCAGAGATTCGCTGAACATTCTGGAAGCCCCCATTTCTCCATGGGATTGTCGGTGAGTCCCCTGTATCAGAAAAATACCACAAAGCAGACGAATAGCCAATATGTACGGGTTTCATTTGGACCTTTCTGACGGAGTCCCATTAAGGCTACAATAGAAGTAAACGATTGCACAGGAGGTTGAACCGCGACATGGCTCGTGTAATTTTACGCGATGGAAAAATTGCAGAGTTGCGGGTGGTACATAATGGTACTGAAGATGCAGCAATCCTGCGACAACTGTTTGCCAGTGCCTCGAAGGACAGCCTTTACCTGCGGTTTTTTCACGCTGTGCGAGAAGTGGATGCAAAGGTTTTGGAAGATATGCTTGCAGGGGATGGAGAGAACCGCCTGTCCTTAATGTGTGTCTGGGCAGACCGTGTCCTGGGTGTGGGAAACTACACACGCACGGGCGAGGACGTAGCAGAAATCTCTTTCTTCGTCCGAGACGACGTACAGGGCAAAGGTGTGGGCAGCCTACTTCTAGAACACCTAGCCCAAACCGCCTGGCGATACGGTTTCAGACGCTTCGAGGCCCAGGTGCTGTATGAAAATAATAAAATGTTGCAGGTGTTTGCCGCTAGCGGCTATGAAGTCCGACGCACCCTAAAATCCGGTGTAATCTACCTGGACTTACCTCTGTTACAAACTGAACGCAGTCGAGCACTTCAGGAAACCCGTGAAAAGTTGGCTACTGCCGCATCACTCATGCCTTTTTTTCAACCGCGAGCGGTGGCCGTCATCGGCGCCTCAAGAGACCCAAACCGGTTAGGCCACATGCTACTGCGTCATATTCTTGAAGGACATTTTCAAGGCACTGTTTACCCGGTCAACCCCATCGCCACTGCAGTTGCGGCAGTACGAAGTTATTCCTGCCTGGCTGATATTCCTGAGCCAGTAGATTTGGCAGTCATTGCTGTGCCCGCACAACAGGTCCCAGAAGTGGTTGAACAGTGTATTCAGGCACAGGTACGCGGTGTCATGGTGATTTCTGCTGGATTTTCGGAAACCGGTGAAGCAGGTCGCATAGTAGAGCAGGCGTTGGCTGAGCGCTTACGGGGAGTAGGCTGCCGACTTATTGGTCCAAATTCATTGGGAATACTCACGACAGATAATGAGGTATCCCTCAACGCCAGCTTCGCACCCCACTTGCCCAGCCAACGAGGAATGGCGATTGCCTCACAGTCTGGCGCTCTGGGCGTTGCTATTCTAGAATATGCGCAACAACTCGGACTCGGTATTTCCAGCTTTGTCAGTGTTGGTAATAAAGCGGATGTATCCTCCAATGACCTATTGCAGTTCTGGGAAGATGATCCGGGAACTGAAACCATTGTTCTCTATCTAGAATCATTTGGTAATCCACGAAAGTTTTCAAATATCACACGACGCATCACTCGACACAAGCCCGTGTTAGCGGTGAAATCCGCCCGCACCTCTGGCGGTGCCAGCGTTTCCAATTTCCCTTTGCTCAATGTGGGCAGCGCTGACGCTGTTGTAGAGGCTTTGTTTCAGCAGACTGGCATCATACGCCTGGATACGCTACAGGAATTGTTTGATGTCGCCGCACTGCTGTCCAGTCAGCCTTTGCCAAAGGGCGATAATGTAGCGATTGTCACCAACACGGGGGGCGGCGCTGTGATTACCGTGGATGCCCTTTTGCGAGAAGGAATGCAGTTTGTGCAACCAGTCATAGACTTGGGTTTTGAGACACTTGCCGAACAATACCGGCAGGTACTGCCACAAGTGCTACGAGATCCCAATGTAGATGCAGTCGTAATTTTGTATGCAGAAGTGGGAGTGTTTGAAGAAAATGGAGTACAAATAGCCATTGCAGAAGCAGTGGAAGAGGTGTGTAACGAACTGGGAGAATTCAGCAAACCGATAGTGACCAATTTTCTAATGAAGGGAGATTACAGGGTTCGTTACATCTCTACCCAGACGGGCAGAATTCCTGTGTATCCCTTTCCAGAACAAGCCGCGCGCGCGCTAGGCAAAGTGGGTGCATACGCCCGCTTCCGGCGTGCCCCTGCGGGTCGCATGCCAGACTTGGCCGATGTCGACACTGAGGCCGCTCGACGTGCAGTACGCCAGTCTGTAGAGAGACATCCACTGCCACCGGAGCAACCCTTGGCAGAGCAGACAGGTAACCAGATGGGCAACATTGGGCACCGTGTTCCCGTAATCCCTTTGGCCAGCGATTGTGTGGTTGAAACTCTGAGGGCTGTCGGAATTCACTTCAATCCTCAAATTAATCCCACAGACGGTTCCGGCTTGACCTGGTTACGCTTGTCGATGGCCCATGACCCACTGTTTGGACCTGTATTGAAAGCCGTCCGTTTAGCCAGCACACCCTTTAATCACGATGCCCCCCACAGCGAGTTAAAGGCTGTGCATCGGCTATTGCCATTAACAGACCTTGACACCGCCTCCGCTGTCAATGAGTTGTTGCCTGACCTATTGAATCTGATGGACCCTCTGGCACGGCAAAACCTAGGGGAGATCTTTTTGCGTGTTTCTCTGCTTGTGGACCAAGTTCCTGAAATCGCGCGCATGGACGACTTCATCTTACAACTGCGGGTAGAGAGTGTCCGGGTATTTGCTTGCCGTATGCATGCTGAGGGATAATGTCGCAAAATGTGCGTAAAAATATGTGGAAACGCCCGGAGCCATAGCCGTCACAGGGTCCGGGCAACAATCCTGAAGCAAGCTCAAAAAACCTTTTTTTCCTCCTGGTAGCCCTTGAGCATTTCCACAGCCTCGCGAAAACGGAGTGCATGAATCACTTCCCGTTCCCGTAAAAACCGCAGTCCATCTTGAATATCCGCATCATCCGTGATGTCAATCAACCACTGGTATGTGGCTCGGGCCTTCTCTTCGGCCGCGATATCTTCGTACAAATTTGCAATTGGATCTCCCTTGGCGGTCAAGCACGCGACCGTAAAGGGATTACCTGCCGCATTATGGTAGTAGAGGTCAAAGCCGTGATCTACCAGGTGTCCCCCCAGACCAGCAGCCTCCATTTGTTCCACTGTGGCATCTTTTGTCAGCTTATAGACCATTGTGGCAATCATCTCTAGATGCGCAAACTCCTCGGTACCAATATCGGTGAGTAGCCCGATGACCTTGTCAGGAATTGTATAACGCTGATTCAAGTAGCGCAGCGCTGCAGCCAGTTCCCCATCTGCCCCCCCATACTGTTCAATCAGGTATTTGGCCAGTCTGGGGTCACACTTGCTCACCTTCACTGGGTACTCAAGCTTTTTCTCATAAATCCACAGGATGGACCACCTCCCTGGGGCACATGGGTGTTCCCCACAACGCGTCCTCTACGGACATTTCTGGGCCCTACACTAAAGACGTGTTCCCCCTTTTACACCTACACCTACACCTACACCTGCCAAGGCCAGGGCATTTCCGCCCAGGGCCACCCCATAACTGTGGGACTGTGGGCGTATTCTTGCAGGGGTCCGAACTGTGTCTCAAATTGCTGTACCAATCCTTGCCTGCGTAAGTAGAACTGTTGCACTTGGGCGATAGCCTGTGGATCATCAGGATGGGTGTCTAAATACAGGGATAGTTCCAGAAGTACAAAATCAACTGTCTGTAGTTCCTCTAACAAACGATAATATTCCTTGGGTAGCCCTGTGCTCAACGCCGCCCACCTCCCCGGTCCCCGTGTTCATAGGGACTATACAGTTCTGGCCACAGCGTACCTCGCTTCAGGGCTTCCCGCGGAGCAAATTGACGCAACCCGTGGGGCTGGAAAATAACGTACTGGTTAGGCGGAACGATGTAGGCCTTCGGCCTTGGCGGACAAGGGTCTAATGCACTGGAATACGGTGTGTAGGCGTGCCACTGGGGATCCACTGGACCATCCTCCTCTCGCCGTGCCATCTCCACTCGTTACAGTTTCCTATCCTCAGCCTATGCAAAAAAAGCCGGTAGCAGAATTGCCTGCTCCGGCAAACCCGGTCCATATCACATTCGTCAAAAACCTTAATGCAATAGCAAGGCCACCATAAAACCGACCACACATCCACCCAAAACCTCAGAGGGTTTGTGCCCCACGTGTTCATCCAAAATGGGCCAATCCACCAAGAACCAGGGGACCTTTACCACTGGTAAAGGGTGCATTTGCTGCACAATTCGTTCTCTTTCCATCCGCCCTTGTTCGGTCTGCTGCTGCACCTTCAAGTCATTCAACAAGCGATTCAGCACAGCCGCGTGGCGGCCAGTTTGCCAGCGTACGCCGGCAGCATCATACATGACAATAATGGCTACAAACACAGCAATGGCAACCACCGGATCCTGACCGCCCTGGCGTAGCCATAACTCTGTGACTAGGGCCGTCACCAAAGCGGTGTGAGAACTGGGCATTCCCCCAGATTGGCGCATTCGCTGCCAATCCAATCGCCTCAGGCGCAGCATAATTAAAAGCGGTTTGAGCACCTGTGCTGCAACCATAGCCACCAATGGGGCAATCCAGATATATGCATTTAGCGTAGGCTCTAAAAAATCCATCTACCGCTTCATCTCCTGGCGGTACGCCTCATATAACAGAATGGATCCGGCGACCGCCGCGTTCAAACTTTCCGTTACCGACGCCATGGGAATCCGCAAACGACCATTCGCTAAGGCTAAAACGTCCGGGCTGACACCACTGCCTTCACTGCCAATTACCAACAGCACGGGCCCTGTGAGCACAGCTTCGCCACACAGTTTTCCAGCTGCAGCATCAGCCACAAAGACCTCGCCTTGCGGCCAGTCTCGACGCCATTGAGTCACATAGGCAGTGCTGGCCTGGCCAGTGTGCACCTGCAAGCGGAACAGCCCCCCCATGGAAGCTCGCACCGCCTTTGGACCATAGGCATCTGCCGTGTGCAGACCACAAAACACACGCCTGAAAGCGAAGGCGTCTGCACTGCGTATAAGCGTGCCCACATTGCCTGGGTCTTGCACCCCATCCAACAAGAGTGCCCGCCCATCGCTTGTGTCAGACAAGGTTTTTTGCTGACTATTCTGAAGCTGTCGCCCCAAATCCGATGGCATAGGGTTGGGTTGCGGAATCCCCGCAATCGCAATGACTCCCTGTGAAGTCACCGTGTCTGAGATGGTGGAAAATGCCTTGGCCGACAGTCGATATACTGGCAAGTGACGCAATTCAGCCAGATCCACCAGAGCGGTCAGTGAAGAACCCTTCACACCCCCCTCAGCCAACAAAGCGAGGGCATGAACAGGCAAGGACGACTGCACAAGTTCTTCGACTAAACGAACCCCCTCCACTAGAAAGGACGCCTGTTCCCTTCTAGCTTTTTTGGAGTGCAGTGCGGCCCACTTGCGGACCCAAGGATTTTTTTCGGATTCAATCCACATGCCCATTGCCGCCATGAAACGCCTCCGGTCGATGGAAAATCCCGACCATTAGGCCGGGATTTTCGTCCCGGCATACCCGGGGTATTAGGAGACTATGCCTCCAATTTTGCCTTAGCTACATCCGCCAAAGCGGTGAAGGTTTGACTGTCTACCACCGCCAAATCCGCCAACATCTTGCGGTTGACCTCTACACCCGCCAGTTTCAGACCATGCATAAAATGGCTATAAGACAACCCATTCAACCGGGCTGCAGCATTAATCCGTTGAATCCACAGACGACGAAACTCTCGTTTGCGAACGCGTCGATCGCGATATGCGTACATCCAAGACTTCATAACCTGTTGCTTGGCCGTTCGGAACAAACGATGTTTGGAACCGCGATAGCCCCTTGCCAGCTTTAAAATCTTTTTGTGTTTCCGTTTTGTCACCATTCCGCCCTTGACTCGTGCCATACTGTTTTCCTCCTAAACGTTAACCCTTGGGCAAATCAGCCGTGAACTCCCGCCCAGCACTTGCAGCCCCAAGAGATCACAGTTTTACAAATTTACTTTACGTATACTAACATTTGTTTAATTCGACGTTCGTCACTTCGAGAAACCATGGTTGTTCCCCGCAGTTGACGCTTACGTTTCGGAGACTTAGCCTCGGCCTTGTGATACGCAGAGGCGTGGGACCGTTTCAGTTTTCCGGACGCAGTCCGTTTTACGCGCTTGGATAACCCGCTATGAGTTTTCATTTTCGGCATAAAAAAGGTCCTCCATTTCTGATGTGTTCACACCGCCGACAGTCTTGAACCCGGCACATTTCAATCCCCGACAAAGGCCCCTATCCGCTTTATGATGTAGCCTGTTTAGGAGCCAAAATCATAATCATGTGACGTCCTTCCAAACGCGGCATTCTTTCCACTATCGCCTGGTCTGCCGCCGCCTGAGCAAATTTTGTTAACAGCTGCTGGCCAATTGAGGCGTGCGTAATTTCTCGACCACGAAAACGTACCGTAACTTTTACTTTGTCACCCTCGCCAAGAAATTTTTGGATGTTTTTCAGTTTTACCTGAAAATCATGTTCCTCAATGTTGGGTGTCATTCGGACTTCTTTAAGCAAAGAAACCCGTTGGTTTTTTCGAGTTTCCTTTTCTTTTTTGCTTTGTTCGTACTTAAACTTGCCATAGTCCATAATTCGGCACACGGGTGGTTTCGCCGTCGGCGCCACATTGACGAGGTCTGAATTCCGTTCCTCGGCAGCCCGCCGCGCATCGCGGATGTTCATAATTCCCAGTTGATTGCCCTCGTCATCAATCACCCGGACCTCGCGAGCGCGAATTCCGTCGTTGACTTGAAAATCTTCTTTGCTAATCAGTTGCCACCCCCAATAAAAAGGCGCGATTGCAGAGCATCGCGCCTCGTGAACCTGTTGGAAACACCGAACCCAGGTCTATCCCATACTTTCGGAGGTCAGTTGTACAAACCTCACTGCACGCCCCGCTACGGCTCTGACTCTTAATGAGTCAAAAGAACTTCAGTTCCGAAAAGTTTCGGAATGAGGACCGTTTTTGCATTGGTGTACTACAGCATGGAACCCGTCGGCTTCCGCCCACAAGGTGAGAAGCTTTCCGCTTCTACTTGACTTTCTCGCAAACATCAACATTGTAACCGAATCACAGGGTCGCCGTCAACGGGCAGAAACCAAAAGCGCCCGCGTACGCACTTGCTCTTCCAATAGTTTTATAAAGGTTTCGATGTTCATTGGTCCCATGTCCCCTTGCCCGTACTTTCGCACACTGACTCCACCTGTATCCCTTTCTTTTCCTCCCACCACAAGCGTGAAGGGAACCTTGCGTACCTGAGATTCGCGAATCTTATAGCCGATTTTTTCAGGTCGACCGTCCACTTCCACACGAAATCCTGTTTCCCGCAATTTACCTGCGACCTCTTGTCCGTAACTCAGAAACTCTTCTGCCACTGTCACTACCTGGACTTGCACAGGGGCCAACCAAACCGGAAACGCGCCCTTATACTGTTCTAATAGAAAGGCGACAAACCGTTCCATGGTCCCCACAATACCCCGATGTATCACCACAGGTCGATGGGGTTTCCCATCTTCCCCGATGTACTCCATTTCAAACTGGTTAGGCAAGTGAAAATCCAGTTGAACCGTGGACAGGGTCTCATCCTTGCCAAGTGCCGTGCGTACCTGCACATCTAATTTCGGCCCATAAAAAGCCGCCTCTCCCGGTGCCTCCACATATTCCAGCCCGAGTTCATTCATAGCCTGCCGGAGCATCGGTTCTGCCTTATTCCACATTTCATCGTTTTGCACGTATTTTTGGGTGTCGGCGGGGTCCCTGTAGGACAGACGATGGTAGTAGTCTGTGATACCAAAGTCTTTATACACCCGCTCAATCAACCGAACCACGCGGGTAAACTCCTCCTGAATCTGATCCGGACGGAGAAAAATGTGGGCATCATTCAGAGTCATTGTTCGCACCCGTTGCAAACCCGCCAAAGCCCCAGACATTTCATGGCGATACATAGTGCCCAGTTCAGCAATACGTAAAGGTAAATCTCGATAACTGCGCATTTCTGATTTGTAGACCATCATGTGATGGGGACAATTCATGGGCCGTAAAACCAGTTGCTCATTATCCATTACCATAGGTGGAAACATGTCTTCGTGATAATGGTCCCAGTGACCTGAAATCTTGTACAACTCTACGCTGGCCAAATGGGGAGTGTACACGTGGTGGTATCCCAGACTCTCTTCCAAGTCTACAATATAATTTTCAATCTGCCGCCTCACTTTGGCACCATTGGGCAACCACAAAGGCAGTCCCTGACCCACTTCCTTGGAGAGCATGAAAATCCCCAGTTCCTTACCCAACTTCCGATGATCTCGTTCCTTGGCCTCCTCCAGGAAATGCAGATGTTCCTCCAGTTGTGCCGATTTAGCAAAAGCCACTGCATAGAGACGGGTCAACATCTCTCGATTGGAGTCCCCCCGCCAGTAGGCGCCAGCCAGGGACATCAGTTTGAATACCTTAATCCGACCTGTGGACGGAAGGTGCGGACCCCGGCACAAGTCTACAAACTCCCCCTGCCGATACACAGTCAGAGTTGTGTCCTCCGGCAAATCCGCAATTATCTCTAGCTTAAAGCGGTCTTGCCGCGCTTGGAACAAAGAAATTGCTTCATCACGAGAAATCTCCTCCCGGACGACTGGATAATCTGCGGCAATCAGCTTTTTCATTTCCGCCTCAATGACGGGCAAATCTTCGGCGGAAAAATCGTGATCTGCAAAGTCATAGTAAAATCCATTTTCAATCACCGGACCAATGGCAAATTTCGTGCTCGGATATAAGCGAGACACGGCTTGTGCCATCACGTGGGCACAAGTGTGGCGCATCGCCTCGACACCCTCCGAATCTGCCAGGGTGAGAATTTCCACCTGGCAATTTTCTTGCAATGCTGTGCTCAAGTCCACCACCTGACCCTCTAACCTCGCTACTACCGCATCACGGGCCAGCCGCGGGCCAATAGCCGCTGCCAATCCCTCAATGCTCGTCCCCTGTGCCACCTGTCGAACTGAACCGTCTTTGAGTGTCACCTGTACCATCGCCATACTTTTAACTTCCTTTCATTTCTAGAGATTACTCATCTTCTCTGATAGCACAAAACACAAAAAGCCCTCGTCCACAAAGGGACGAGAGCATAACTCCCGTGGTTCCACCCAAGTTTGGCATGTCGCCATGTACAGCCACACACCCTCTTGCGCGTATAACGTCCGCCCCGGTTTGCGTTTTTGAAACCTAGGTTTTATGGAAAAGGTTCCATAAAAAAGATTTCATTCCCGCAACGGCTTGGAAAGTGGTGTCCTGCTGTCTCCCCTGGGAACCCTTGCAGCCACGGAGATCCCTCTCTGCAACGGATGCAACAGCCGATATGTCTTTCCGCATCGCCTTGTGGTTTAATATACGCAATGACTCGGCACAAGTCAAGGTCCCATTCTGTAGAGGGTCACAGTCCAGCGTGTCACAATCCTCCTTCCAGGTCTTGGCACCAAGAACAGTGACCGCAGCGGCTCGCCCGTTGTAAAAACACTCTTTCCACAGTCTCTGCAAAATTGGGCCAAGGTGCAGATTGGGTCAGGTCGTGAATTACAATGTGGGGAGGGGAACGGGTAATCAAGATGCTCATGGCCAGGTCTTCCGGATGAACCTCTGACCCATCACTGGCCCACTGAGCGGCCCGCAAAATTTCCTCATCCTGCACCAACTCACCACCTGGGTAACACAACCACACCTGCGTGTCCGTGCAAAACACGTGAACCTCTTGAGTAGACGGCGGTTGAGCCATCAATTTCTCCCGCAAGTGGTCCACAAAGGCTTGGTACTCCTGATCTTCCTCGAGCTGGCGCAAGACCTCTTGCAACGCTACTTGTGCCTGCTGGAGGAATGTGCGAGCCCGAAACTGGATGACTGCGTCTACAGACAGAATTGCATCCTCTTGTTCTGCCAATAAGGATGTCAATGCCTGTTCCAAAGTGGGAATGACTTGCCGTACTGGTGGTAGAGTCTCTGCCAATTGCCGACTAAGACCATGGACCGTCAATTGAACCGCATAATCCACCTGTTGTGTCGCCAGTTCTGGCCAAAGGTCACGGGTCGTGTGTTTATACACCTGTTGCTGCAGGTAGCTGACCAACCATTCCTGCGTCAAAAAAGCGGTCAGGGATTCCACAAGCTGTGAAATTTGAGTGGTAGACCACTGCACAGCTACGCTCTCCCCGCTGGAATAGGCGGCCACCCAGATTCCCCGCTCCTTTAAGTGTCGTTGCAATTGTGGCAGAGCCGTTTCGCAGAAAAGCGTCGCCCGCGGCACATCCATCCAACCCTTCATTTGTCTTTCCCTTTCCAGTATGGGTCAGATATATCGTGCTCTAAACACCTCGTCCTCTAAACACCTCGTCAAACCATCCTGCCGAGAACAACAAGACAAATCAAAAAAACCGTCAACAGTTTGTCGACGGTTCAGTTTGGTGCGGCTGACAGGAATCGAACCTGTGGCCCCCACCGTGTCAAGGTGATGCTCTCCCTCTGAGCTACAGCCGCCTGCATTGAACAGTGGTTATCTTAGCACGCGCCGTTATGGAAAGTCAACGTCCCCAGTCCACCCCACAGAGCACTTTGACATAGTTCCCGATCCGTCTTGCCATACTTTATGCCACCTCCCACAGGAAAGAGTGGGTGTTTACATCCATTGTTAGTTGCGATGTACTCTGTAGCCCACCTCAATGAAACATGATACAATAGGGTCAACATCATGATTAGCGAATATTTCGTGAACAATGTCCCCATAAAATTCTAAGGAGGAAATCGCCGTGGAAAAGGTTCAACAAATTTTAGCGTCGTCCCTGCGTCCTCCCGACTCTCGCAATAAACAATCAATCGGTCGACGTAAAATATTCCTTTGGCCTTTCGTCACAATGCTCAGTTTTACGCTATTGACCGGTTGTGGCACCCCCACTTATAGCAGTTCCTCAACAACCGGGGCTGGCGCAGCCGCCAGCAGCGGGAAATCCAGCGCCGGGTGGAACGGTACCTCCACTTCTGGAGCTGGCACAACCCAAGCGGTGTCCACAAACGCGGCTACAAATACTACACTGAAAGTGGTGAACAATAAGACCCTCGGTCCCATTCTCGTCGATAACAGCGGCAAAGTGGTGTACCTGTTCACCAAGGACAGCAAAAACAAAAGTACAGTGACCGGATTAAATGCGGCCCTCTGGCCGCCGCTGTTAGTGTCCGCCGACACTCCTCTGACACCAGGAAATGGGGTGGCAGGGAAACTTGGCACGCTGACACGTGCAAACGGAAAACTTCAGGTAACGTATAATGGCATCCCCCTTTACACGTATTCGGGGGATCTGTCCCCAGGTCAGACAAACGGTGAGGGCATCCTCCACGAATGGTATGTTGTCCACCCAAACAGTACAACGTCCCTCTTGTCTGCCACTGTCTCCCTTACAGCCACGGGGACGGCGGCAGCCCACTCAAGCTCCACGGGCACAGGAAATAGTTCCGGTAGCGGGTGGTGAAGATTCAGTGGGGCAGTCAAGCGGTATTCTAGAAACAGGTTCAGGCCAAGACTTCCTCAATTTTTTGTAACAAGTCTGCTTCCAGTTTGACCCCTGAAGCTTTAACGTTTTCCATCACCTGCTCCGGTCGGCTGGCGCCCACCAAGGCGCTGGCCACGCTTTGCTGGCGTAGCACCCAAGCCAACGCCATCTGTGTCAGACTAAGCCCGGACTCTTGGGCCAGGCCAAACAGTCGCTCTACCTTGTCCAATACCTCATCTTGAAGGTACCGCTGCACAAAATGGCCCACATTCTCGTCAGTCGCCCGCGACCCTTCAGGCAGTGCCTCCCCCTTGTGGTACTTGCCAGTTAGCACACCTTGGGCCAACGGTGAAAACACCACTTGCCCAATGCCCGCTTGGTCACATAATGGAAGAACTGCATGCTCAATGTAGCGAGTCAATAGATTGTACACCGGTTGGCTGGCCGCAAACTTATGCAAGCCCAAGGATTTTTGGATCTCGATTCCGTGGGCAATCTGGGCAGGTTGCCACTCACTCAGACCGGCATACAATACCTTTCCTTGCACCACCAGGTCATCCAGCGCCCGCACGGTTTCCTCCAAGTCTGTGTCCGGATCAAATCGATGGCAGTAAAAAATATCTACGTAGTCTACTTTTAGAGATTGCAAACTCTTGTCTATTTCGGAAAAGATGTGTTTGCGGCTCAGTCCACGGTCATTCGGTCCGTCTCCGACAGGCCAAAATGCCTTGGTGGTCAACACAAAACTGTCTCTCGGATAGGCGGCAAGGGCATCCCCCAGTACTTTTTCTGCGGCGTGGGGGGTGGCTCCATAAACGTTGGCACAGTCAAAATGGTTGACGCCCAAGTCATAAGCTTGTTTCACACAGATCATAGCCTGTTGTTGCTCTGTAACAGTTCCGTAGGTCAACCAACTGCCCAGACCAATCTCGGAAACTTTTAGACCACTGCTGCCAAGTCGACGATACTGCATTAAAATACCCTCCTTGATTCTCTCGCTTGGTTCTCTCCTTGATTCTCTCGCTTGGTTCTCTAGTGAGAAAAGGCTCCAAAAGGGGATGCAAACTGATCCGCTGTCTGCATGAGTTGGTTCTGTTCTACCGTGGACATCTTTCGATAGTTTTCCGCTGCTTTTACGATTTGCGGCAATAGTCGAATGTCCCCAGCACTGGCAAATCCGGTGATGGCTGAATGGGACAAAACAAAAGACACACATTGTTGAATGTGCTCGTCATCGTCAAAAGGGCGGTACCAAGTGGAGTAATTCTTATGCCCCGATTTTTCCCAGCTCGAGATATTCTCAGACAGTATAGACTGCGTCCCTGAATCATAAGCTTTATCCCCACCCCATGTCCCCCGTGCAACGGCCTTGATGGTGCGCAGGCCTACATCCTGTTTTTGAACCTCCATGACCAGGGCGTCAAAAGCCTGGCGATATGCGACATTCGCATACAATACAAAATTGAAGGGGGACAACACACTTTCAAAAGGAAATCGGCGCAATGCCTCGAGGTGCACAGCTGGGGCGTCGTGGCCATGACCTGTAATTCCAATGTGGTGAATTAATCCTTGCTCTTTTGCTTCAATGAGGGCTTGTAGTCCGCCATTTTTAGAAGTAAGTTGGTCCAATTTATTCAAGGAGTTGACTTCATGAAGCTGCTCCAAGTCTACACTGTCCACTTGTAAACGACGCAACGATTGCTCAATTTCACGCCACGCCTCATCCCTCGTGAGTCCATCTGTCTTTGTTGCCAGAAAGATTTGCTTTCGTATCTGTTTCATCCATGGGCCCATCCGCTCTTCAGCAACCCCATAACTGGCAGCGACATCAAAATGATTGATACCCACTTTCAATGCGTAGTCTATCGATTCATCCGCCTGTACTTGGGTCACGTCAGACAAACTCGCGGCCCCATAAATCACCACCGTACTGCTGTGACCCATCCGCCCAAACCGTCGTTGCTCCAACAGAGTTTTCCCCCTTTCGAGATATTTAGATTGTGATATCGATAACCATTGTAACCGTCGACAAGAAATTGATAAAGTAGTGAATTGCTTTTAACATTGTTTCCTATGATATACTAACTTACTAAGCAGAAGCGAAAGGGGGACGTTCGGTGGTCAAACGATTTAACTTTGTTTATGACTGTCGCGATAGAACCCTCTTCAATTTTCCACAGCAGGTGTAATTCAAAAACTTTTTTTCATATTCCTAAGTTCCATTTTCAACATCCAGCACGTCGTAAAAAATCCTTCAGATTCGCAATTACTTCTAGCATAAGTTTGTTTATCCTCGTTTTTCATTATGTACTATATTTTTTAACTGTTTGAAAACTGATAGTGCCTACTCTATGGGACGCTGCCACACATTTTTGCCAATGGCAATCGCCCTGGCGCCAACCTCGATGGCTTGCTGGACATCATCCAACAATTGTGTTTGCTGAGTCGTTCCACTTGTGCTCCCACCGAGAAGGACCATCAGTATTTGAAAGAAAGTAATCCATTCCTTTAATACATCCGCCACATCCGCAGAACCAGGATACGGAACCTTTAACACGTCTGGTCCCAATATAAAGGAAACCCGCACTGCGTCAGAAAGTTCCTGCACATGTTCATTCGAATTTAGTCGCAAGAAAATCAGTTAAATAATCAAAGGCATCTCCCAGTTCTCGCATTCCCGCACCAACTGGGCGGCCAACTGAATGCTGTGCATACGTTCCGCAGGTGACGTGTCCCACGGTAGTAAAACCTTGATCGCGTCAAAGCCGTCCCGCACCGCGTCTTCACACCTCTGGATTAGTTCGTGGGGCAGTAAGATTGAGTCAGTAACAAAAGTATTCATGTTCAAAATACGCGCAGGTGCACAACGCCAAAAAAACAGATCCCCAGAAATCCTATTGAGTCCGGGGTTTAATAATACAGCATCAGGTTTTACAGTGAACAGTTGAGTTAAGGTCTGCAGTGGATCATGCAACTCTTTTATATGAGGCGATTCCATGGTCAACTGGTGAAATCCACGGTATTACCACTGCTTGAATCGAAAATACGCCCTAATCGATAAGCTTTCCCATTCAATGTAATCCCTCCATTTTGTCTGTACGCTCGAAATTCATTGCAAAGTGACGCAGTTGTTACAAGGTTTCCCAACTGAGAGTCATTGCGTATTGTGACACCCTCTCTCACCCGCTTTGCACTGACAAAAAACTCGTCTGCTGTCAGTTCTGAAAAACACACCAGACTAGGGACCTCAACTTGCCAGTGTCCCAGTCTGCCATATCTTTGCACTACCAGCACCCATAAGCCCCATTGTCTTGAAGTGTAACCTCCCTGCCAGGAAACACACTTAATTCCTCGGCAGAAAAGTAGAGGTTATCATAAACCACCCACAGCTATCGGTAACCCAATTCTGTCATTTATCCACTTTCCTTGTTAGGTACGGTTGTCGAACATGTACAGCAGCAAAGTCAGTTACCGTGTTAGCTTCCCAATCAATAAGATCAATCAGATAGTCTAGATCCCGTTTTCGGTCTTCTGGCACGCTTTGCACCAGAGCCTCCCAGGGAACTGGGCGGCCCTCCACCATAGACTGGAAAATTGCACCCATGTCCACCGCCCGTTGGGGTTCATAAGTAACCAAAGAGCCGGGGGCATGCAAAATGCCCATCGGAACATCCCACCCCGTACCAGGAATGAGAGGGTAAGTCTTAGAATAGTGCAAAACTCCGTTGTCTCGTGAGCGTCAAACTCTCCACACATTGATATCCCAGGTCATCCTCGGCGATAATCGCAGACAATAAATATCCCCACCTGTTAGCCAGGCGGGGATTCGTGCGCGTCTCACTATTTCCGATTTTTGCTACGGATTACATCGGGCAGGGTCTGCGACCAAGGTAGCAACTTATCCAGTGCGCCTTCGTCATTGGCATCGATGTTGGGTAATTGTTCAAACAGGTGTTGGAGATACAGGAACGGATTTAACCCGTTCTCTTTTGCCGTTTCCACGATGCTGTATGTAACCGCACTTGCTCTGGCTCCGCGTGGCGTATTAGCGAATAGCCACGCCTTGCGGCCTATTACAAATGGTTTGATTGACCGTTCGCTGCGTAATCCAATGATTTGAATTACGCAGCTTATGCTCATGAAGATTTAATCCTCAGGATGTCAAGAAAATCCGTGGTACTCACAGGATTTTCGCGTTAATCCTGAGGATTATGTTTATCCTTCATCAATGAGTAGGATACTAATGGTAAA